>NZ_CAURLD010000003.1:0-183526 GCF_963525625.1 uncultured Streptococcus sp. | reverse complement strand
ATCATTTCCAATCATATTGAGATACTCTAGACGGGAACGGAAGTTCTCTACTCGGTCTTCTAATAAATAAAGAGCTAATGTCTCGATATAGCCATCTTGAACACTTTCGTCTTGCTCAGAATATTGTACATATTTATCAAATAAAACTTTTACATCATCTATAAACTCTTCCTTACGGTTTTCAAATAGAACAGCTAATGAGAGGTGGTCAATAATAGTGAAAATACCATCATTTTCGGTATAAGATAAGCTATAATAATGCAAGCCTTCCTTGAAATATTCGAATATACTATTTATGCTATCTCCTAATGAATAACAAGCTTTAAATAATTCAGTATTTGTAACATCCAGATCAATATAATAAACATTCAATTTATTTGGAGTTACTATTGACCTCATCTCTCTTAAATTTTCCAACCAATCTATTCCATCATTCTTGATGCCAATAAAATAATTCTTTGTTTTAATTTTATCTCGTAACATAAAATTCCTCATTTCATCTTTTTAGCTGCATCATCCAGCTGATTAATAATAATATCCCCATTCTTTTTAATATTGAATAAATGATTCTGGATATCACCCATATATTGCGCTTTACGAATAGCAATGTAATGGTCTGAATCAACCGCTTTATTAAGTCGATTCCTAATCCATCGTTCACTCATCTGCTTACCATCAGAAAGTGTATTTCCAAGCTTAGCTTTATTATACTTAGCCTCCGAAATGATATAAGGTGGGTGACCATTTGGATTGTAGTAAACACCATCAATTCCCTGACGACCAGCATCATCTAAGCCCGTTACCATGTCTTTGCTGATGCGCTCATAACCAAACTGACGATAGTACTCATCCTGAACCATTTCACCAAAGTTACCTTTCTTCAAACTTGAAGAAAGCGCCTCTTCGCCATAGCGGACTTTTAAGATCTCAGCTTGTTGTTTAGCTATCTCCTCTACTGTATGTACTTCAGCAGTGACTGGAACATTATCCGCCAACATTTTTTTATGGAGTTCCTCCAAATGGCTTTCCCACTTGTGACCTTCCCAATGGACTTCAGGATGAGCTTGTTCAATAGTCTCTTTGAAAACTTTAGCCACATCATTACTATGCTTAGCTAGTTGTTCGCTGGCATTCCTCAGACCAGCTCCGGTCTTGGTCAAACCTTCATAGTTTTCAAAAACAACCTAACAAGGATAGTCAGGTTGCTTCGTTTGGTCATTCAATTTTAATTCAAAAACTTAAAAATCCAAACCAATGATAATCCATTCATCAATGATATCCCAAAAATTTAAGTTTCCTTTAGGAAGCTCTTTGGTGGACCAAAGATAGGCTCCTGTCTCCATATCTTGGTTTAAATCAAGTACCACATAGGTTCCCATACCATTACTGAAAAAATTATAACAAAATGTCAAATCCATATCCAGCTGGTCTTCATACTCCCACTCAAAATCAGAAACTGGATCAATGACATTCAAAGAATCCAATCCCATACTCTTACTAGTAAAATCATAAAAACCATTATGAATTTTCGTATAGAAGTCAATAATACTATTATCAATTTTTTCTATCGGACACTTTATCTTTTCTTTAAATGCTTGTTCAGTTACTGGATTTTTCCCTTCATAGAAAAATTCCCTTTTAGTTTTGAAACCAAGAATAGTATACAAAACAGAGTATTCATCTCCGATTTTCATTAACTCAATATTGGTTAAATAAGTTTGCAAATAAAGAATGGTATTCCTTAATTCTTGAGCCTCATATTTTTTCCATTCTGAGAGGATAATTGATTTTCTTTCTTTTATATCACTCACTACAAATGCTTTTTTCCAATATTCTGGAATAGGAGCATTCAAAATAGTTGATTCATCGGTTATAAACTCTACTTTCTTTTCAGACGATAGAGTATATTTATTTAAAAATGCAATTTTTTCTGACAGTTCCATGTAATTAGCCTCCTTTTTGATTTACATAAAAATCTATCAATCCCTGAAGTGTTCTACTCAATTTTTGCTCTTTGGCAATCATCCTAGCTCTGAAATCTGGGGCAATTGGAATACCTTCTTTTTTATACATTGTCCATTCTTCATATGTTTTTGAACCTTTAGAGGTGTTGGCTGATTTACTCAAACCCTCAAAATTATCTCTATAATTTAAGAGTTCAAGTTGCTGTTCTCTTGTCAGTTTATCAAAACCTTCCATTTTTGAAATCCTATCCATAGAAACAATATGGTCAGCTTCAAAGCTATCAGCTACTATTTTCCCTGGAATTGCGGGATCATCTATCGGGAACGAAACATCTTCATTTACACTTCTTCTGATTTCTGGTGTTGGAGTTTCCTTACGCAAACTATCATATATATCTTGAGAAACTCTCCTTTCGCCTATTCTAGGCTCAACTTCAGGTATATCAGGCTTTTTAGAACCCTTGCTAGTCTCTTTTAGACTTCTCGCCACATCATCACTATGTTTAGCTAGTTGTTCAGTCGCTTCCTTTCTGAACTCTCGACTGACCTCACGACCACTCTGCTCAGCTGCCTCGCTATAGAGCTTCTGGCTCAAGCGTTGATACTCTGCTCCTTCACTCGTGCTCTGGTATAGTCGAGCTGTGTGCTTACCGATATCATCCCCATAACGGAATTTATCCAAGCCCACAAAAGCGAACTTCTTGTGGCTAAAGTCATCCCATAGATTTCCAAATCGACTAGTAAAGAAGTTCTTAGTCGCCCCATAACTTTCCCGAGCCAACATACCCAGATGACTGTTAGCTAGCATAGTGCGAGCTTTTTTATAATAAGATATTCCCTTCTGAATCTTGGGCATCTGAGCCAAACGGCTGACCAGCTTGCTCCCACCGGCCATCTTAAATAATTTAGCAGGTCCAATCCATGAAACAATTTCACTAACAATTTCACCCGCCGCATAACCACTTTTGTAGCCTGAAAATTGACCAGCTAATTTGATTTTTTCATGAAGATGTTTGATTGGAAACCATGAACAAATTCAATTTATTATATCATACAAACGCAGAATGTAAAAACCACCCAAAAAGGTGGTAAAATTAGGTATTATCTACCTTCCTGAACCAAGAGGTCATACGGGAAGAAATCCAAATCCTTGAAGCGTTCATCGTAGATACCCCTCATCTTGCAAAGGGCAGCGGTATCAAAACTCCAATAGCCGTAATAGGCATCATCTGTCTTATGAGTGTCATACCATGAGGCTTCTGAGTGGGCATAGTACCAGAACTTCTGCGCTTCAATGACACTATCCGCATCATTTCCAATCATATTGAGATACTCTAGACGGGAACGGAAGTTCTCTACTCGGCCTTCTAATAAATAAAGAGCTAATGTCTCGATATAGCCGTCCTCATACTGTTCACCTGCATCTACGAAGGCCTGATACTTACTGAAAATCTTTTCTATATCTTCAATAAATTCTTCTTTACGATCTTCAAATAGAACAGCAAGAGATAAGTAATCCATCAAGTCATAGATACTTTCAAAAGCTCCATAAGAAAGTTGGTAGTATCTCAAACTAATCTTGAACCATTTGAATACTTCATCTAATGAATTTCCAAGAGCATAATTAATTCGTAATAATTTTTCAGAGTACCCAGACTGAACTACATAAAAAGATTTTAGTTTATCTTTTTTTACACTAGATTTCATATCTTCAAATTCATTAAAAGTTTCAATATTAAACACTAATTCTTCATCAAAATATCTTTTATCCTTATATTTATCTCTAAACATCATATTCCTCACTTCATTTTCTTTGCCATATCATCTAACTGATTAACAATAATGTCACCATTCTTCTTGATGTTAAATAAATGACTCTGAACATTTCCGTCAGCGCTAAATAATGATTTACGAATACTTCGAGCATGATTCTTATCAATTGCGCGTTCCAATCGCCTATCAATCCATTTTTCACTCATCTGCCTGCCATCGGCGGTTTTCTTAAGCCTAGACGTATCATACTTCGCCTCCGAAATGATATAAGGTGGGTGCCCATTTGGATTGTAGTAAACTCCATCGATTCCCTGACGACCGGCATCATCTAAGCCTGTCACCATGTCTTTGCTGATGCGCTCATAACCAAACTGACGATAGTACTCATCCTGAACCATTTCACCAAAGTTACCTTTCTTCAAACTTGAAGAAAGCGCCTCTTCGCCATAGCGGACTTTTAAGATCTCAGCTTGTTGTTTAGCTATCTCCTCTACTGTATGTACTTCAGCAGTGACTGGAACATTATCCGCCAACATTTTTTTATGGAGTTCATCCAAATGGCTTTCCCACTTGTGACCTTCCCAATGGACTTCAGGATGAGGTTGTTCAATAGTCTCTTTGAAAACTTTAGCCACATCATCTCCATGCTCAGCTGCCTCGCTATAGAGCTTCTGGCGTATGCGTTGATACTCTGCTCCTTCACTCGTACTCTGGTACAGTCGAGCTGTGTGCTTGCCAATGTCATCCGCATAACGGAAATCGTCTAAGCCTGCAAAGGCGAACTTCGTGCGGCTAAAGTCATCCCATAAATTGCCAAATCGACTAGTAAAGAAGTTCTTGGTCGCCCCATAACTTTCTCGAGCCAACATACCCAAATGACTGTTAGCCAGCGCTGTGCGAGCTTTTCTAAAATAAGATATTCCCTTCTGAATCTTGGGCATCTGAGCCAAGCGGCTGACCAGCTTGCCCCCACCAGCCATCTTAGCTAATTTAGCAGGACCAATCCATGAAACAATTTCACTTACGATTTCACCTGCCGCATAACCACTTTTGTAGCCCGAAAATTGACTAACTAGATTGATTTTATCACGAATCGGTTGCTGCTTCAAATCTTTTGCATGACGCACATCGTGGAGAATCGCTCCCATAATGCTACCATCTCGAGTACTGTCGTCTAGGTCATTAATCAGATTATTCACTTCTGGAATCATTGTGACCAACCCAAACACATTTCCAAGCGTATTTAGAAACACGTCCCCAAAAGTCTCTATCCCACCTTGTAAATCATCCTTCATCCACTGTGGAGTCTCATTTCCCATGAGAGAATTATAGCCTAATATCACACCTTCAGTTGAATATTGAAGAAGATCAACGCCAAACTCCGCAACTCCAAAAACTGCATCCCCTACAGCCCCAAAGGCTGCATCCCCAAAACCTTTTAACCATTTCCAGTGAGGATCATCCTTCATCCAGTTAGTCATACTATCTAAGCCATCGGAAAGCCCCTTACGCCAATCTCGTAGTGTTGCTTGAATCGGGTGATGAAGACGCCAATCTTTTTCTATTCGATCCCTTTCCTTTTCTTCCAATTCCTTGGCTTTTTGTGCCTCTAACTTGGCTTTCTGGAAGCTCTAACGAAAGCCGTTGGAGCTCGGTGATATCTCTGCCAGATTATCACCAAATTTGCTGGCTCTACAATCCTAGTATACCACAAGCTACCATATCACCAATCACCTTCAGCTAAAAAATCACCCCAAAAGGTGATTTTTTACTATCAATCGTCCATTACTCCGCCTGTAAATTGGTACATAAGGTAAATATGCTCCAAGATTTTTACCTTATCCATATGTTCCACATCTTTCACGCCTCCCAAGGCTAGTAAAGGAACAAAACCGAAATATTCATCGTAAGCTAATTGATCATGTTTGGCAACAGCTTTTTTGTAGAGTGGAATATCGAAATAATCGTCTTTGAAATCTTCATCATCAACATACTCTATGAAACGATCCACACGCTTAATCATAATATCTAAATCCTGAATCTTATTATTGGACAATTCCCACATAGGTATTCTTTTCCCAAGTAATAATATCTCCAAATGCTGTCACGAACATAGGAAAAGCGATATCTCCTCTGAAATAGCTATCTCGTAGAAGCTCAAGATAATCCTCTGGATTAATCACCTTCAAATAACCATCTAAAAAGGTTCCCAGACCATCTTCCTGCCAAATTTGTAGCAACTCAGCAGGAACTTGTTCCTTATACTTTTCAATGACTTCTTGTGGCATATCCGCCAATTTAGTAAAATCTTTTAACATCTTCTCAAAAAACTAACCCTCTGTGGCAATCTTCAGAAAAGCCTGTTTGAAGTCTTCGTACATCTCAAAAGCAATTTTCATGACATTTTCAAAATCATCATAATTGGAAATCACTGGATCCATGATTCTATAGTCCGGAGAGATGAGCCTCCTAGAAAACTCTATCAGTGGGGTCCCCAGTATAACTTTGTTTTGAGAGTCCCTAACAATCCATATCAATTCTACTAATCCTTTAAAGATACTAATATGGAATCCAAAAGTATAGCCATTTTCTTCAAAAGGCTCAATATAAAAGAATTTTTCACGTCCATCAAATTTAGCTCTATACCCTAAATCTTCAAAAACGTCAAATACCAACTCGCCTGTAATAATATTTAAGCGTTTGTCTTTAGGCGTTCTATCTAAGCTAAATTTATCTGAAAGCTCCTTATACCGCTCCACAAAATTTATAGCTTGCAAAGCCTGTTCAACTCTGTTATCTAATTTCATCTGTCTACTCCTTTGTAAATCTTAGTTCAACACCGTACTCTTTCGCAATTTCCTTAAACTTTTCAATATCTGGTAAATGTTTATTACTGTCTGGTATTTCCAATATATGTTTACCATCTAGTTTTAAACCATCAATTTCCGGATATTTATTTGAACGAATTGTTTCACCAACCGAGTATTTATCCTGAAGTTCCTGTAAATACCCTCTAAAGGTTTCTTCTTGAATCTTATCCAAAACAGTCGCCTTGCGAGATATAATTTCTCCTGCAGTTGGGTCATATGAATCTAAGCGTTTTCCGTTTTCCAAATTCACTTCGTGATGTGGATATGTCTTTCGCTCTTGAACGGTTTCATCAAAACGGTTACCTCGTGCTATTGGAGAGTTTTGAGTAAAGAAATCACTATCTTGTTTCCAAGTGAGACGATCGCTTACTCGCCTACCACGTTTGGTGTTCCGAACAACATATTCCTGATATCGTTCTTCCAGTTCCGCATTCTTAAAGACACCGTCTCCATCAAGCAATTCTTCCACAGCTTTTTTGCCTTTGCCAGTTTCTTCCAGACCTTTGGCTACGTCGTCGCTATACTTAGCCAATTGCTCGCTGGCTTCTTGGCGGAATTCTTTACTCGCTTTCTTGCCAACTTGTTCTGCCGTTTCCTTCATGCCTCGAGCGACATCATCAGATGCATTGTAGACACGGACACCACTCTTAGTAAAGTCGTCACTAAAGTTTGCTGGCTCTACAATCCCAGCATACCATAAATCATATGGACCAATGTTTGGAAAACCACAAAAGACCACCATTGAGGGGTCTTTTATCAAACATTCTACTTGCCATTATGTTCCTGCTGGAAGGCTTCCATATCTGCTGTTGGGAAATTATTTATCATATTTTACCTATCTTTTTAAGAGGTATATTCAATAGCATCTGAAAGAAAACTTTCAAGTAAATCATCCAAAGAATTAAATTTCTCTACTACCTCCGCAGATGGCATATCTAATTCTAAATATTCATAGTTACTAGGATTATATACAAACCAACTAATATTGTTCTCTCCGATAAAAACAAACCGTTTATTTTCTTCAACTTCATGCCAAATTTTATTATACTCAAAGAAATCATAAACCTCAGCAGAACAACTATCATCTGTTTTTAAACCATAAAGTACACTCCCATTAAAATCAAGACCATTTACTTTTGTTAAAAATCGTGAATATTCTTGTTCCATAAATATTTTAACTTCGTTTATTTCATTTTTGCTAAGAGATTTAATTTTATCTAAATCAATTGGAGAATTTAACTTTTCCCCATAACCAGATTCAATTCTTTCTATTTTTTCTAAAAGTTCAAGCCACATTTATTTACCTCACTAATTATATATGTTTTTTCCAATGATTGGCCACAAAACTTCCTTACTTTCCCCGATTTTCATTGTTCTAGCAATACTGTTTTGATAATTGGTAATAACTTTATGGTAAGGGTCATTCTTTATCAAGACCAAATTGCTAAAGTCGTTGGTTCCACTATCATCGAGTGGCAATTCATGGTGCACTTGATAACCTTTCGGCACCAATCCATCTTTCAACTTTTGAATATCTGTTTCACTAAGCCCATGAGATTTCAAATTTTTAATATCTGATGAAATTGATTTCAAAAAATCTTTTCGAACAGACTTATTAAAATCATTTCTTAATTCTTTTAGAACACTTCTATCACGTTTCACATAATTTATTTTCTTCATTTCTATGTCATATAAAGTAACATCCTCACCTCTAAGATTTCCAACAAAATGGCTTCGAGGCTCACTTATGTCTCTTGAAACGTTTTCAACTGCTTCTTCGCTGAACTCTCGACTGACTTTACGACCACTCTGCTCAGCTGCCTCGCTATAAAGACCTCGACGTATTCGTTGATACTCTGCTCCTTCACTCGTACTCTGGTACAGGCGAGCTGTGTGCTTACCGATATCATCCCCATAACGGAATTTATCCAAGCCCACAAAAGCGAACTTCTTGCGGCTAAAGTCATCCCATAGACTTCCAAATCGACTAGTAAAGAAGTTCTTGGTCGCGCCATAACTTTCTCGAGCCAACATACCCAGATGACTGTTAGCCAGCATAGTGCGAGCTTTTTTATAATAAGATATCCCCTTCTGAATCTTGGGCATCTGAGCCAAGCGGCTGACCAGCTTGCCCCCACCAGCCATCTTAGCTAATTTAGCAGGACCAATCCATGAAACAATTTCACTTACGATTTCACCTGCCGCATAACCACTTTTGTAGCCCGAAAATTGACTAACTAGATTGATTTTATCACGAATCGGTTGCTGCTTCAAATCTTTTGCATGACGCACATCGTGGAGAATCGCTCCCATAATGCTACCATCTCGAGTACTGTCGTCTAGGTCATTAATCAGATTATTCACTTCTGGAATCATTGTGACCAACCCAAACACATTTCCAAGCGTATTTAGAAACACGTCCCCAAAAGTCTCTATCCCACCTTGTAAATCATCCTTCATCCACTGTGGAGTCTCATTTCCCATGAGAGAATTATAGCCTAATATCACACCTTCAGTTGAATATTGAAGAAGATCAACGCCAAACTCCGCAACTCCAAAAACTGCATCCCCTACAGCCCCAAAGGCTGCATCCCCAAAACCTTTTAACCATTTCCAGTGAGGATCATCCTTCATCCAGTTAGTCATACTATCTAAGCCATCGGAAAGCCCCTTACGCCAATCTCGTAGTGTTGCTTGAATCGGGTGATGAAGACGCCAATCTTTTTCTATTCGATCCCTTTCCTTTTCTTCCAATTCCTTGGCTTTTTGTGCCTCTAACTTGGCTTTCTGGACACTCTCATCTATCTGATCATCAATCTCCTTGACCTTATCTGCTATAGGAGAAAGATTATTGACCACTTGGCTAATGATGGGATCGCTATAGTCAAGCCCATCTGTCTGGTGCAGTTGGCCTAGCAATTCTTGCAGATTCTGGAGACTGGTTTCAGTTGTTAGAGCAGTACCCTGGCTATCCCAAGCAGAAACTTTTTCTATTGTATTGGTTACTACATCCTTAGCATTAGAGAGATTGCCACCAAAATATTCATAGTTCTTAGCATCGCTGGTCACAGAGACTAGGTCACTGACGCTATCCGTTGCGCTGTTAATTGTTTTTCTAATTTGATCAATCTCACCTTTTAGGGTATCAAAATATTCGCTTGTAGACTTCAAATAACTATGGCTAATTATCGCTGTACTTGACTTCTCGCCAGTCGCTGATTGAAAACTCTCAACTTCCTTAGAAAAGTCACTTTGCAGACTATAAAGAAGATCCTTTAGTTGCATTAGCAGCATATTATGCGAACTATTAATCTCACCAGCAATAGCCTGTCCTACATCTCCGTACATAGAATTAGAAGTAATCACAGAATTATAAGAACTTTTAGCAGTCTCTAAGCTGGCAATTATTTTTTCTGACTGCGATTGAAGCCCCTCAAAAACATTATATAGTTCTTCTACATCGACGTAAAATCCATCACTCATCTAACCCCTCCTTCTCTACTACTTTCTCATTCAGAAAAGCTAAATAAGCCAACTGATCTACCATAGTCATAAAGGCTGTAGACAACTGGTGATTTTTGATATAAGTTTGGCGAATGACTTCTTCAGATATCCGCTCTTCCCATTCATTTTCATAACCCAAATGAACGACATTCTTAATCATCATGTTGCTAACAAATACAGGCGGAAAAGCAGCAACCTCACCAAATGGCCACACCCGACCAAAATAATCTATCACATATGGATCAAAACCTTCTGCCAAAGGAGCCTTACGTCCAGTCAGCATGACAAGCGCCCCTGGCTCCTCAGAAAACATCTCCTTAAGCTCACTGTTCAGCAAATCTAAATCAATCTCAACAACTGAACCAAGCGGATAAATTTTCCCAAAATAGACATCTAAAATCGCTAAAAATAGAAAAAAAGAATCCTCAGACCACACTTGGTCTTCACCATTAAAAGTAAAGGTTACCTCACCTTTCTGAGTGCGGGTAAAAAGAATAGTTGTACCCAGCAATGAATTGTATTCATACTGAGATTTTTTCAACTTGATTAACTTATATAATTCTCTCATTAAAGGAGGTCGATCTCCCAGAAATTCTCCAAATTTAACAACCGTATCTGTTATTTCAAAATCGGTGTCCGGCCACGTAGACAAGACAGAACGAAAACTCTCTAATTCTTTAGTACCTGCCATTAGTTAAACCTCACATAATTCTTATTCTTATCAATTTGACTAGCATAAACAGCATCATCCTCAACGATTTTCTCACCCATTTTAGTCATCATATCCGTCCTCGCTTCTCCATACGACTTATAAGAAGTTAAAGCTGAGTTCCAACTATCTTGAATAGTATTAAATTTTTTAAAGCGCGAAAGAGTTGTCTTACTAATTTCTTTTTTTGACAAAGTTATAATCCCATGAACGCCTTTCTTAGCATTACTAACAACGCTAGACCATTCTTCTGGTTGTACACCTACTTGATCTTGAGACATATTTTCTCCTTTTACTGAATAGAATTCCACCAAGATTGTGCTTGGTCCCAAAAACTTTGGGCTGCTCCCAATAAATCTATCTGAGACGCCTTCAATTTCACTAATTCACCATTAATGTTTTTCAAGGTATCTTGATAATTGTTTTCCATCTCAGACAGATTTTTAATTCCACGCTCGAAATGAAATTTACATTCGTTTTTTAAATCCCCTTTCCAATTACCCGCAGGAGACATATCTCCTGCAGGTCCATTAAAAAGATTTTCTGCACCATCAATTTTTCCATTTAGAAGAACTAACTGTTCTTCTAAAATTTTCTTCGCAGCGTTTAATCGTTCTATTTTCGCACCTGCATTGTCCGCTTCCTGCTTTTTTTGATCTCCATTTATTTGGCAATTTCTTGCATTTTGAGCATATATTTCATTGTCAACGATTTTTCCCATTAAGTTCCCTTTCTCCTTTAGGTTTTCAAAAAAGGACTAGGACAAGGTCCTAGTCCTTTTATCAAAATGTGCATTAACCTTTGAAACCGAAGCTATTAGCATCTGCTGTATCACGCTCAGATACAGTGTTTGCATAACTTACTAATTGTTGGTTAATAGATGACAAGAGCTCTTGAAATTTCACTACATCGCCATGGAGTTGGGTATATTGATCCAAGTATGACTTAAAAGCGCTACCCTTCCAATGGGCTTCCATCTCACCATTAGCTGCATTTACTGTCTGAATCGCTGTTTCGATTTGATCACGTGCATTTGAATAAACTGCCGCTTGAGCAGTTAGTTCTTCTGGAGATAATGAAATTGTTGACATAGTTGACTCCTTAATTGTTTTAATAATAATATTATATAGTTTAGAAAAATAGATGTCAATAAAAAATAACATAAGTTTAACAACTAAATTTAAAATTTCTTCTATTTACTCTATCTAGTTGGTAAAAATAGAACAGTAAACAATACTTTCTTTGAATGCTTTTTTCTATTCCAAATAATGAAATCCCGATTAAAAAGAGAAGACCTACTTGGTCCTCTCAATTCATAAAGATTGTTCAACTATGAAATAGTTAGTAAAAAACTACAACAAATTGATTAAATTTAAAAAAGTTGAAAATTCCTTATTATTTATAGCTGTAAGCCCAGTAGTAAACACCATTTCCGTCTACAACTGTCGCTACTGCCCCTTCAGTTACGTTAGAATCAAGAAGCAGTTCTCTCAGACCGCTGTTAGCCCATTTCTTAACGACAACAGATGGATCTTCATCACGACGTCCAACAAAGCCTGAGCTATCGTATTGACGTGAGATTTGATTAGCTTTTGGAAGAGCTTGGTTTTGATAAAGTTCATCAGACCAAGTCAGTTCTTTCAAGCCTTGAGCTTTACGCTCTTCATTGATTTTAGCGAAAGCTTCTTTGGCCTTTGAAACATAGTCATAGTTTGTATCGTTTGTTGCTTCAACACGGTAAACAAACTTAACATAACCAAATTCTACATCACTGTATTTCTTATCCTCAACACCACTCTTAAGGTTTGCAATCAAGACATAATCCTTAGCATATGGGTTTTCTTTAGTATTCTCAAAGATTTCTGGATCTTCGATTTCCCATTCAACCTTGGCATCCCATCCTGCGTTATCAAGGAACTTAGGATTCATTTTTTCGATAACGTAGTTCTTGAACTCTTCAACGTTCTTGAATGGCAATGGTTGACCTGCTTTAGCAGTTGTCACTAGATTAGTTGAGTACAATTTCACGCTAGAGTCTTTATCACTGTACATGTATTCATCATCAGCAGTGTTTTCGTGAAGTTTTGGATCAAGAGCTGGATCGTTTGGATCAGTCATACCTTGCAGTTTCCATTTGTCACCAAACCATTTCCAATACGGAGAGTATCCATTAGCTTCTGAGTCAGATGGTATGCGGTAATAATGAGTAGATCCATCAAAGTAATAGTTAGGATCTGACTCAAGAGCCTTGTCACCTGGTTTTCCAGTTGGGTAGATAATTTTTGGAGCTCTTCCATTCGGTGCCCAAGTCAAGTGTTCAAGACCTTCTGCTGGTTTTTCAACATATGGCGGGATTTGATCTTCACTAGGTTTATCAGTTGTTACCAAACCAGGAGTCTCTGGCACAGCAGGTCTTGTCGGAGTTTCTGGTTTTGGTTCCGCTGGTTGCTCTGGTTTCGGAGCAAATGGATCAAGCTCACCTTCTGCACCGTTAATTGGAGGATTTTCTGGCAAATCAACACTTGGCACCTCAGGTTTTGGTTCTGCTGGTGTAGTAGGCTCATCTGGTTTATCAGTAGGAGCTGGCGTTGGTTGTTCTGGTTCCGCTGGAGTCGGAGTTGGAACTTCTGGTTTTGGTTCTTCCGGCTGGCTTGGAGTTGTTGGATTAGTTGAGTTATCAGCAGAATCCTTAACAAAGACCCACTTACCATTTTTATAATAGTAATAATCACCATTATCTAATACATAGTAATGATAACCATTTTCATAACGATAATGCGGATCGTTTTCCAAGTTGTTATTGGATGTGCTGTTATTGTTAGTATTTGTCAATGGTTTCCACTCACCATCACGATAGATACGGTAAGAACCATCTGTCATACGGTAGTAATGGTTACCATTCCAGTAAATGTAGTTTTCATCGTTTGCAAGATTGTTGTAGTTATTCCAACCATTATAGCCGTAGTTGTTGCTATAGTTGTAATTCCAGTTGTTATAGCCTGGATAATAGTTATTATAACCATAGTTGTAATTATAGCCATTGTAACCATAGTTATATCCGTAGTTATAGTTGTTATAGCCATAATTATAGTTATTGTAACCATAGTTGTAATTGTTGTAACGGTAGTTGCGGTTGTTACGGTAATTATAGTTGTTATAACCATAGTTATAATTGCTGTAACCACCATTCCAGTAATTATAACCTGGTTGATAGTAGTTATAACCATAATCTTGAGCCTGAGCATTATTCGCAAGAGCAAATGCTGGAATAATAGCCGCAGCCGCTACAACAGATCTTGATAAGAGTCTGAAACGATTGTTCATATTAATTAAACCTCCAAAGTGACCAACATCACTTTATTTTTTTTGTGGGGGGAATTTATTTTTTGTGCACAACTTCATAAAAAAGAATTTCACGAAAATACTGCCAGCTGACAGTTGACTGCTCCATCATTATCAAACGCAAAAAAAACGAATCACTAGTTAGTGAATCCACCTGACTAAAGGTTGCACATAAATGTTTTTATAACATTTGATTTAGAAACAAAGAAGTCAATATGCTTGAAAATACTTTTTTATGCATATCTCACCCTCAAGACGAATTATAGCACAAGAAATTTTTGAATGCAAGCATTTTAGTTAACAAGGTGTAAATTGTTTTTACAGGTAATTTTTTATAGTTCGTCTTTTTGTTTATTTTTCTGTTTTATGTCTTTGAAAATCTATAAAATCTTCTTTTTAACGAACCAAAATAATAGAAAAATGTTTATAATTTGGTTTACACTGTGTAAATTATTTTTATTACTTATTTATAAAAACTCCTCACCCTATCATTACGATTTTTTATTTAAGTTTATTTTAAGCTTATATTAAGCCTTTTTTAAGCTAAACTTAAGTTTGTTTTAAGAATCAAAGAATCTGATTATAAATTTCTTGATTGTGGGTTTTTATTTACAGAAATGAATAAGTGTTAAAGAGTAGTAAAAAATACTAGAAGCATTTATTGCAGCTTCTAGTATTTTGAGTTTATTAATATTTGAGTTGTTTGATAACCAAGAGGTGACTATCTTCTTCTCCAACCAAGCTGTGTGGCTCATTGGGCTCCATGGTTAAAAAGGAACCTGCCACTAGCCGTACGGTTTGTTCTCCAGCAGAAAAGCTTACATTTCCCGACAAACAAACAACTGTTACCAGTGCATCAGCACTGTGCTCTGGTACTTCTTTTCCTTTGGCAAGATGCAGATGATGGATGATTCTGCCTTCTTCTTGCACAGGTGTTTCTGCAAAATCATTATTGGGATTGGTAACAAAAAATTTCATTTTCTTCCTCCTTCTAATGGATGATGTGACTACTGATCTTCATAGCCTCCACCGGTAATGCCGAAATATTCTTCTAAAGATTTGCCTGATTGAGCAATTTCCTTGGCTTCTTGACCAATATAGCGCAGATGCCAGCTTTCAGGCATATAGCCAGTTGAACCTTCCTTACCCTCTAGATAGCGAACGATAAAACCGTATTTATAGGCGTTATCTAGAAGCCACTGACTTGCTCCAGCTTCTTGTACGAGATTGCCATTTTTATCAATCAAGTCAAAGGCTAAGCCAGTCTGGTGCTCGCTGTAGCCTGGCCGAGCCGAATAGCGGTCTGCAGCAGCTTTACCGTCCTGATTGACATAGTTTTGATAGAGCTCGGTCTGAGTATCATAGCTGCGAAAACCACTGTATTGGTCGCTAATGGCATAGCCTTGTGCCTGCATGTCTGCAATCAGTTTGAGCAATTCTGCTTTAGCAGTCGTATTCTCACCTGGGTTATAGGAAGCTGACAAAGGGTAGTGTTTGTTGACTACGAGAATCTCATCATATTTCCCTTTGACACTGTAGTAGCTGCCGTTATAAGAAACATTTTCGTCAATATTTTTGACTTCTTCTGCCTTGTTTTTTGCTACTTGACTAGAAACCGATTTTTCCTGAGACACAGAAGAATTAGGTTGATTACCGCCAGTACTGCTGTTATTACTCTTGCTGTTCGTAGAACAAGCTGAAAGACTGAAAACAGCTACGCTTAGAAGTAATAATTTCTTGTATTTCATATTGATTATAATCACCTTCCAATTGAAAAAAATTAAGACTGTTCTGAACTCGCGTTACCCAGTCAACGACTTTTAGCCAACATGAATTACCAAGTGTTTTGGCCTGAAAAGTCAGAAATTTGAGACTAGTTTGCTTACTTAATCCAAAATTGTTCTAACCAACTGAGTTTAAACAAACTCTTCTTACTTTAGTTGGGAAGAACTTTGTTTTTTTAGAAATATCTAAGCCAACCTTCTTTTGACATAGATATTCTCCTATCCTTAAATTATTATACTACTATAGTATACAAAAAAAGGGCCGGAAATTCAATCTATTCCGGCATTTGCTCTTCTTAATCGCTTGTCATAACGTCAATTTAGCAGGAAAAGCTTCCACTCCTCCTTCGACATTGATTACTTGGTAACCCTTGGCTTCCAAAAATTCGCAGGCACGCGCTGAGCGGCCGCCTTTTTGGCAGATGATATGGTAGGGGATTTGTTTATCTAATTGCCCATAATTCTCCGGCAAGCTACTGAGAGGCAGATTCAGAGCTCCAGAGACATGTCCAGCTGTAAATTCGTCACCCTCGCGGACATCAATCAACTGCAGTTCTTCTGCCTGCAATTTGTCATATAAATCTTTCGCACTAATTTTTTGCATCATTTTTCTCCTATTCATTCATAATCACAATTTTTCCAAAACCTGCCGTCCCCTCTATAAAAGCATGAGCTTTGGGCACTTGCTCTAGGGAAAAGACACGCCTTGGTGTAACATTGACCTGATAGCGGTCAATGTAATTAAATAATTCATCCATCAAGTCTTGGCTCACATGAGCTGAGTGGAAACTTGTCAGAAAACTGTTGTTTTTGATTTCTTCGATTGGGTTGAAATCATCCAGCTCCCACTGACCACCCAAGAGACCGGTGACACAGATAATCCCCCCCTCTGCGATATGGTCAAAAGAATCCTTGATAGTTGCCGGACCTACCAACTCAAGGATTTTATCAAACTTATCCTTTGTTTCCAGTCGGCCATCCTGGTCTATAATGATATCGTCGTAGGCTTGGTGCTTGAGTAGAAACTGTTTGGAACCACTATTGACCGAGCCGACGATATGTGTGTCTGGAAACTGTGCCTTGACCAGACGAGCAAAGGCCAAACCGACACCGCTAGTGGCAGCCCGAACCAAAATCTTGTCATTGGGTTCAATGTGAAGATTTTTCATAGAGCCTAGAGCAGTATAATAGGTCTCTGGCACTGCTGCCAGCTCTGTCCAGGTCAGGTTGGTCTCGACTGTATAAATTTGCTCGTTCGGCAGGAGGACATACTCAGCATAAGAACCATCAAAAGCTCGCCCCATTTCACCCATGATGGAAACCACTTTCTGGCTGACCTCTAAATCTGCTCGAGTCGTCTCGGCAACATGGCCAACACACTCAATACCTAAAATCCGAGGAAAGGTGACACTAGGCGATAAGCCCTCGCGAGTAAAAATCTCCGAGTGGTTAATCCCAAATCCTCTGACCTTGACCAGAGTCCAGCCTTCTTGAAGTTCTGGAATTGGTCTTTCTTCCAGCAGAAGCTTTTCTGGGCCACCCGCTTCGTAAATAACTATTGCTTTCATCGTTTCCATAGAATCACCTCGCTTTCTACAAAGTTAAGCATTCTAAGCTTAGACTTTTCAAAACATCAGTCAGATACTCCAGCAAGATCTAATAGTTCTTTGACAAAATCATTGGCTGGCTGTTGGAGAATCTCCTGAGAGGAAACAAGTTGCTGGATACGTCCTTCATCCAAGATCAAGATAGAGGTACAGAGGTGCTAGCAAACGAGTGATACCAATCTGCTAGGTTTAATCACTCGAAAGAGAAGCTGGATAGCGTTCCTCTAACTCAGCAAAACGGTTAGTTAAAGCTCAAGAACTTGGTAAGAATAACCTAAATCTTGCAAGAATTTAAATAAATCTCTTGTAGAGACAAAAATAGTTTTTTCATTAGTATTGGGATGGAAAGTCATGATATCCTCTGATACAATGTCCCTATCAAAATAAACTTGAATGTCCTTCTCCTCATTGTTGAGAAGACCAAAGGGAGATACAGTTCCTGCTGGTAGGTTCATTTTCTCTGCCAAGGAGTCCAATGAGGCCATACGAATCCGATCGGCTCCCACTTGAACTTTAAAGTCATCCATATCCAATCGTTTCTTGTCATCCATAATGAGTAGGTAATACTGGGTTTTCTTCTTATTGGTTAAAAACATAGTCTTAGTCCGAACACCCTCCATGCCTTCAATATAGCTATCTGCCTGCTCTGTCGTAAATGCAGGTGGGTGCTCCACCACATCAAAGGTGATCCCCAACTCTTGCAACTTGTTAGCTACTTGTTGATAAGCATCCATAGTTTTTCTCCTTTATTGATGAATAATCTTTTGCACCAACGCTTGCAAGTCTGGCACAACCTGCTCTGCAAACCAAGGATTTTTAGCCATCCAGATTTGGTTGCGAGGCGATGGGTGAACCAAAGGAAAAAAGTCTGGCAGATAGTCTTGATAATGCTGAACCGTCTCGGTCAGCTTGATATTTCCTTTTTGATGCAGATAATATTTCTGTGCATACTGACCAATCAAAATTGTCAGCTCAATATCTGGCAAAAGCTCTAAAATCGGCTGATGCCATTTGTCCGCAAAGCCCTTACGAGGTGGTAAATCTCCAGACTTCCCATGCCCCGGAAAATAAAAATCCATGGGCAAAACCGCAAAGTATCCAGAATTATAAAAAGTCTCTTCATCGACACCCAGCCATTTTCTCAGCCGCTCACCACTCTTGTCCTTCCAGTAAAGCCCTGCCTCTTGAGTTTTCAGCCCCGGCGCTTGTCCAACAATGTTAATCTGTGCATTCCGAGGCGCCGCAAAAAGCGGCTTGATTCCCTGCTTCGTAAATTCTTGATTTTCTGAATCAGCCATGATGGCCTTAGTAATATCATCTAATGTATGCATAGCAGCTCCTTGCAAAGAAACTCATTTGGCAAGACCAAACGAGTTCTTCTTTTTTATTTGATTAATTCGTAGATAGCTTCTGCGTAAATGGCCGCAGCACGGAAAAGGTCTTCTACATCTGTAAATTCATTGGCTTGGTGCATAGTATTGACATAGTCTGGGAACATGGCGCCAAAAGCCACACCACGCTTCAAAAGACGGCCAAAGGTTCCACCACCAATGACTTGCTCGTGTCCTTTGAGACCTGTTTGTTTTTCGTAAACACTCAAAAGAGTTGCTACCAATTCATCATCTACTGGGACATAGTGCGGAGTGTGTCCGTGCTCAGATAGGCTTACTGACACAACACCAGCAACTTTTTCAAGACCGGTCTGAATCGTTTTCGGATCAGTACCTTGAGGGTAACGGATGTTCAGAGCAATGGTATTGTCAGCCTTGGCACTGTCAAAATGGAAAACACCAGCATTCATGCTAAGAGAACCCATTTTAGCATCTGTATAAGCGATTCCTAACTTCTCACCTGTAAAGTCCTCGTGCAGAACTTGAGCTGCCACTTCCAGATAAGCCTTGGCGTCACCAGCAAAGTCAAATTGGTTGAGGAAGAGAGCTAAATAAGTTGCTCCGTTGATACCGTCCTCTGGTGTAGAACCATGAGCAGATTTCCCAATGACTGTCACTTCAAGAGCGTCGCCATTTTCTTTCAGACTAGCTGAAAGCTTGTGGGCAGCAGCAAAGTCTTGTAATTTCTTATCCAATTCCGCTGCATCAACTGCTGCTGTAAAAATAGCTGTCGCTGATTCTGGCACCATATTCTCACGAAGTCCGCCAGTGAAGCTCTTGAGTTTAAAGCTGCCATCATTACTGTTACCAAAGTGGAGATATTCTGTGATATTCCCTTTTTCACCGTTAATGATTGGAAATTCTGCATCTGGTGAGAAACCAAAGTCTGGCTCAGGTAGGCCAACATGCTTGAAATAATAGTCCATGTCTTGCCAACCGGATTCCTCGTCTGTCCCCACCACAAAGCGCACACGCTTAGATACTGGCAAGCCCAAGTCTTTGATGATTTTCAAACCGTAGTAACAAGCCATGGTTGGCCCTTTATCATCAGACGAACCACGCGCATAAAGCTTACCATCAATAATTTCAGGTTTGTAAGGATCTGTATTCCAGCCACTCCCGGCAGGGACTACATCCATGTGGGCAAAAATCCCAAGTTCTTCCGTACCCTCACCAAAAGTAAAGTGGCCAGCATAATTGTCCACATTCTTGGTTTCATAGCCATCACGTTCAGCGATTTCTAAAAACTTATGCAGAGCTTGAACAGGTCCAGGTCCAAAAGGATTCTCCTTGTCTGCCTTAGAATCGTCTCGCTCTGAGTTGATTTCTAAAAGACTGAACAAGTCAGCTAAGAGAGCTTCTCTGCGTTTTTCAACTTCCGCTTTAAAATCAATTGTCATTATTTTACCTCAATCTATAATTCGATTTAAATCATTACATCTTACGAATTAAATCGCAAACGCTATTATATCAACGTTTCTCAATGATTTCATCAACTGGCAAACGATAACTAGGTTCTAGTTTTTCATCAGTATAACCAACAGTAATCAAGAGTTCCGGACGAAAACGCTCATCAATTTCCAAAACCTCATTAACCTTAGATTTATCGAAACCTAAGATGATGTTAGAGCCGATACCTTGGTCAGTCAGAGCCAAAACAAGATTCATGGTTACCAGACCAGCATTGAGAGATAAATAATCGCTCTTTTGCTGTTCACTATAGCGAGCAAACTCAGCTGGCAGATTTTGCATGTAAAATTGGAGCTGCTCATCAGAGAAATTCTTAACTCCAGCTACCCGCGCAATCTTACGAGTCCGCTTGGTCAAATCTGTATCCGTAAAGAGGGCAATGGTCACTGGAGCTTCCTTAATCTGGTCCACATTTCCACCGAAAGCTGTCTCTGCTAGAGCCTGATTATGCTCCCGCACCACAACGAACTTCCATGGCTGGCTATTGTGAGCACTGGGTGCCAAAGTTGCAATTTCAATGGCTGTGCGAACATCCTTTGGATCCACAGGTTTGTCATTGAAATGCTTGGTCGCATGACGCTTTTTATTGAGTTCTAGAAATTTCATAAGTCGCATCCTTTTCTAAATATATTAGCTTCATTTTATCATATTTTGTAAGAGTTTGCAGTTTTTTTTCTTTCATAAATTTCACTAAATCATTATTAGAAATGCTTAAATTCTGCCTATTTTTATTTATAATTGTGTATAAACAATATTTTATTTAAAAATTTTTTGATTCAATCTTATCTTTTAAATCACTTAAATTTCCATCTATTTTACATTTTGCTACAAAAAAAGCAGGTGGTTCTTACCTGCTTTGTTAATATTATTGTCCAGATTTAAGCTGACCAAGAGCTTTATAAGCCCCTTCAATAGCCTTCTTCATAGCATCACGTCCTGTTTTCAATTGCTGAGCAAATAGAGCACGATTTTGTTCTGGAACTTCTGTATCATCTGAACCAGCACTTGAGAGCGTGTCATTAAAAGTTTCTCTTGAAGTTTCCATAGACTGAATTGCCGGTTCTACTTGTTGATTGTATGCTTCTTTCCCAGCCTCAGGTACTTTAGCCCCGATTTCATTTATGTACTTTTTATAATTATCAATCAACTTACTAAAGAGAGCTTTCATGTCACCAATTGTTTTAGCATTGTCGATTTCTTCATCTGTCAAAAGAACAATTTCTGGGATTTCTGCATCTGAACTAGCTGTTTTTGATGAAGTTTCAGAGCTGCTAGATTTATTTTTCGAAGAAGAAGATTTTTCTACAGAACTTGAAGTTTTGGTAGAAGATTCTGATGATGTTTTACCCGAGCATGCTGCTAAAGTTATAACCGATAAAAGCGCTACACTAGTTGTAATAATTTTTTTCATTATTGACTCCTATTAATAAAGAAATTCTGCATACACAGTCCTCATATGAGATTTGTCTATTCTAAATCTGCTTGCGGTTCCGCCACCTCTCGCAACTGTGCTTGTTCTTGCTCCTGAGTTTTCGGATTTAACTTCTCCCGCACCGCTTCTGCCACTGCTCGTGGTACGCCGACTTCGACGATTTGGTCAACACTGGCTTCTTTAATCTTGGTTAGAGATTTGAAGTGTTTCATAAGATTTTGCTTGCGTTTTGGTCCCAAGCCTTCAATGCCATCTAGTTGTGATGAGAAAGAATTCTTAGACCGGAGCTGGCGGTGGAAGGTAATAGCAAAGCGGTGGACTTCATCTTGGATACGCTGGAGTAGGAAAAATTCCTGCGAATTGCGGGATAATTCTACAACCTGCAGAGGGTCACCAAAAAGCAATTCATGAGTCTGGTGCTTGTCATTTTTTTGCAGTCCAGCGATGGGAATATCCAATCCCAACTGGTCCTGAATAACTTCTTTAGCGACATTGACCTGCCCCTGTCCACCGTCAATGACAATCAGATCGGGCGGAGTCAGTCCATCCCGAATCACCCGACTATAGCGCCGCTTGATGACCTCACGCATACTTGCGTAGTCATCCGGGCCTACCACAGTCTTGATCTTATACTTGCGATAGTCCTTCTTACTTGGTTTACCATTGACAAAGACCACCATAGCTGATACAGGACTGGTCCCCATGATGTTGGAGTTATCAAAAGACTCGATGCGAACAGGCGTTGGAATGTTAAGGAGCTGCCCCAAATTTTCAATTGCACCTTGAGTCTTTTCAATAGATTTTTCCAAGAGGTCAAATTTCTGCTGAAGACTGACTCGAGCGTTTTTGATAGCCAGATTGACCAGCTGCTTCTTCTCGCCTCGCTGAGGCTTAAGCACCTTGGTATCCACCATGGCTCGGACAGCTTCTTCGTCAATATCTGCTGGAATCAAAATTTCATTGGGCTTGAGGTGGGATTTTTCCTGGTAGAACTGGCCGATATAGGTCAAGAAATCCTCGTCAGGATCATTGTAATAAGGAAAAAGATTGACATCACGCTCAATTAGCTTGCCCTGGCGGACAAAGAAGACCTGTACGCACATCCAGCCCTTATCCACATAGTAGCCAAAGACATCGCGATTCTGCAAATCCTTGGCCATAACCCGCTGCTTGGTGCGCAGCGTGCCAATGGACTGAATCAAGTCGCGGTACTCAGCTGCCTTTTCAAACTCCATAGCTTGCGCTGCGCCAGCCATTTTCCCCCGTAAATCCTCAATAATCTGGTCATCCTGCCCCTTGAGAAAGGCCGCTACCTCCTGGGCCAGCTCCTTGAAATACTGGCTGTCTACCTGGCAAACAGTGTGGGCCTTGCACTGCCCCAGATGGTAGTAAAAGCAGACCTTTTCAGGCGGATTTGTACACTTGCGGAAAGGAAAGAGTCGATCCAAAAGACGCTTGATTTCATTGGCCGCACCAACATCGGGGTAAGGACCAAAATAAAGTCCGCCGTCTTTTTTGACTTGGCGCGTGATGATTAGGCGCGGATAGGTTTCATTGGTAATCTTAATAAAAGGATAGGACTTATCGTCCTTGAGCATGATATTGTACTTAGGCTTGTTTTCCTTAATTAGATTAATCTCAAGAAGCAAAGCCTCAATGTTGGACTCGGTGACAATAAACTCAAAATCCTCAATCTCAGAAACCAAGGCCTCCGTCTTGGTATCATGACTGCCACGGAAATAAGACCGGACCCGATTGCGAAGATTCTTGGCTTTTCCGACATAGATAATAGTGCCGTTTTTGTCTTTGTGAATGTAACAGCCAGGACTGGTCGGCAACAGTTCCAGCTTTGATTGGATTAGCTTGTTCATAGGTCTATTATAGCAGAAAAGGGAAGTATTCAACAGGTAGACACTAGATTATTAGAAAATCATAAGTTTGATTCTTTTCATAGGTAATGATGAACTATAACTTCTCTTCATCTCTTCATAATAAAGCGTTTTCTAAGTGAAAATCAAGCAAGCGATTGCACAGCCATTTTAATAGGCTTTGATTAAATAAACAGAAATAAAATAGAAAAATTTTAGAAAAATTAATATATTTTTAAAAAAATTTCAAAAAAAGACTTGACAAAAATTGCAAACGGTTGCATAATAGAATTGTAAATAAAAATTCCGGGAGGAAATAGGAATGAAAACATGGAAAAAAGTAGTATTGGGCAGTGTCAGCTTGCTGGCTGCAGGAACGCTCTTAGCAGCTTGTAGCTCGAATAGCAGCAAGGAGAGCTCTTCTTCTAAAGCCGATAGCAAGACCTTGAAACTTTGGGTACCAACTGGTGCTAAAGATTCTTACTCTGATACAGTTAGCAAGTTCGAGAAAGAATCAGGCTACAAGGTTGACGTAGTCGAAATGGAAGATCCAAACGCTCAGGAAAATCTGACAAAAGATGCTAGTACTGCTGCCGATGTTTTCTCTCTGCCACACGACCAACTTGGTAAATTAGTTGAAGCTGGAGCTATCCAAGAAGTTCCTTCTAATATGGCAGAAGAAATCAAGAAGAACGATACAGAACAAGCAGCGATTGGTGCTCAGTATAAAGGTAAAACTTATGCTTTCCCATTCGGTATCGAGTCACAAGTAACCTACTATAACAAGTCAAAACTTTCTGCTGACGATGTTAAATCATACGAAACAATTACATCTAAAGCTAAATTCGGCGGAAACTTGAAAGAAGTTAATGCCTACGCTACTGCTCCACTCTTCCTTTCTGTTGGCGACACTCTCTTTGGTAAAGACGGTGAGCAAGTGGACGGAACAAACTGGGGTAACGAAGCTGGTGTCAACGTTCTGAAGTTCATCGCAGCTCAAAAGAATAACAGCGGTTTTGTAAACGTAGATGCTGCTAACCTTCTTGCTAAATTTGAAGATGGTTCAGTTGACGCTTTCCAATCTGGTCCATGGGACTATGCTGCTGCTGAAAAAGCTGTCGGCAAAGACAACCTTGGAATCTCAGTTTACCCAACTGTGAACATCGGTGGACAAGACGTTCAACAAAAAGCTTTCCTCGGTGTAAAACTTTACGCAGTTAACCAAACACCTTCAAACGGTGACGCTGACCGTATCGCAGCAAGCTACAAACTGGCTCAAGCACTTACTAGCAAAGAAAGCCAAGAAAACCAATTCAAGTTTGAAGGACGTCACATCATCCCAGCTAACAAAGAAGTACAAGAGTCTGAAGATGTGAAGAAAGATGCCTTGGCACAAGCTGTTATCACAATGGGATCTTCTGATACCTACACAACAGTTATGCCTAAACTTAGCCAAATGTCTGTCTTCTGGACTGAAAGTGCCGCAATCCTCAGCGATGCTTACAACGGTAAATTTGGTGAAGATCAATACCTCGCAAAATTACAACAGTTTGATAAAGATTTAGCAGCAGCTAAATAATACTCAAACGAATAAAAATAAGCATTGAAGTGAGGAGGGCAGTCTCCTCACTTCTTTCTTTGTAAATATAAGGAGAATACTATGACTCAGTCATCTTATGACAATGCATCCATGGTTCAGGTCTTTAAAGAGGGAACCTGGGATGTCAAACTCTCTTTTCTGATAATGGGGCTGAGCAACCTCGTAAACAAACAATTTATCAAGGGGCTGCTCTTCCTCTTCTCAGAAATTGCTTTCCTGATTGCTTTTGCAGTCCAAATCGTTCCGGCTATCGGCGGTATGATTACTCTGGGTACTCAGGAGCAAGGAGAGACTATCAAAAAAGTTAATGGCTTGGAAATCACCGTTCAAGTAGCTGGTGACAACTCTATGCTAATGCTAATTTTTGGACTTGCTTCTCTCATCTTCTGTGCTATCTTCGCCTATATCTACTGGTGTAATCTGAAAAGTGCTCGTCACTTGATGGCTCTTAAGCAGTCAGACCAGAAGATCCCTAACTTCGTTGAGGACTTTAAGACACTTGCTGACGGTCGCTTCCACATGGGACTGATGAGCATTCCACTTATCGGAGTACTGCTCTTTACCATCTTGCCTCTGATCTATATGATCTGTTTGGCCTTTACTAACTTTGACCATAAGCATCCAGCTCCTAAGTCACTCTTTGACTGGGTTGGCTTCTCTAGCTTTGGTGATGTTTTCTCAGGTCGTATGGCTAGCACCTTCTTCCCACTTTTAGGCTGGACCTTGATTTGGGCGGTTGCTGCGACAGCTACTACTTTCTTCTTCGGAATCGTTTTAGCTCTCTTGCTCAATACAAAAGGTCTCAAGTACAAGAAAGTTTGGCGGACGCTCTTCGTTATTACTATCGCAGTTCCACAGTTCGTATCCCTGCTTTTGATGCGTAATTTCCTGAATGATAATGGACCTTTGAACGGATTATTGCAAAGCCTCCATCTCATTCAGCATCCAATTCCATTCTTGAGTGACCCTGTTTGGGCTAAGTTCTCAATCATCCTTGTCAATATGTGGATTGGTATTCCATTTACCATGCTGGTAGCGACCGGAATTATCATGAACCTACCTAGCGAGCAAATCGAAGCTGCTGAGATTGATGGAGCTAGCAAGCTTCAAATCTTCAAGAGCATTACTTTCCCTCAAATTCTCTTGATTATGGCGCCATCACTCATCCAACAGTTTATCGGGAACATCAACAACTTCAACGTGATCTACTTCCTAACAGGCGGTGGACCTACTAACTCTTCCTACTATCAGGCAGGTTCAACTGACCTTTTGGTTACCTGGCTCTATAAACTGACCGTTTCTGCCAAGGACTACAATCTGGCATCTGTTATCGGTATCCTGATCTTTGCAATCTCTGCAGCCTTCAGTCTCTTAGCCTATACTAGATCCGCATCATTCAAGGAAGGAACTGCTAAATAATGAAAAATAGAAAAAAACTCAGTTTATTAGGGATTTACGTCTTACTGACTGTTTTAGCACTCATCTGGCTAACGCCGATTATCTGGATTTTTCTGACCAGCTTCCGTGGTGAAGGTTCTAATGCGGTCCCTTACTTCTTCCCTAAGACCTATACTCTTGATAACTATATCAGACTGTTTAATAACAACACATATCCTTTTCTTCAGTGGTTTATGAATACCCTGATTGTTGCCACAGCGACCTGTATCCTGTCTACTTTGATTACTGTGGGTATGGCTTACTCACTCAGCCGTATCAAATTCAAGCATAAAAATCGTTTCCTCAAGCTGGCTCTGGTACTTAACATGTTCCCAGGCTTCATGTCTATGATTGCGGTTTACTACATCTTGAAAGCACTCAATTTGACACAAACCCTTACATCACTGATTCTGGTTTATTCAGCTGGAGCAGCCCTAGGCTTCTATATTGCTAAAGGTTTCTTTGATACTATCCCATATTCTTTGGACGAATCCGCTATGATCGACGGAGCGACCCGCTTCCAAATCTTCCGGACTATTACATTGCCGCTTTCAAAACCGATTATCGTTTATACAGCGCTTATGGCTTTCATGGGACCTTGGGTCGACTTCATCTTTGCCTCTGTCATCCTAGGCGATGTCAAGGAAAAATACACAGTTGCTTTAGGACTTTTCCAAATGCTTAATAAGGACGCCATCAATAAATGGTTCCTACCTTTTACATCTGGAGCGATTATCATCGCTATCCCAATCACTCTTCTCTTCATCTTCATGCAGAAATACTACGTAGAAGGTGTAACAGGCGGCGCAGTCAAATAGAATCCATTATGTATATTGAAAACTTCCGACAGTTAATATCGGAAGTTTTTATCTTTCTTTTTATATTAGATTGTTTAATTGCTGTAGACACAAAAGTAGACACAAAAAATGAGTCTGGAATAATTTCCAGACTCATTTTGTATTTCTTTAATTATAATCTTCGTCTCTGCGACGGCGCTTGTTGGTTCCCAAAAAGGCAGCTGCACCAAGTGCCATACCAAAAATTGCAAGGCGTTCTGCTTCTGAACCAGTATTTGGCAGAATAGCAGGAACTGTTGGAGCCTTATCAGCTGTCGTAGCCACGCTAGCAAGCTGAGCAGCAGGATTTACAACAAAATCAGTGAATACGCCACTACCAGCCGTTTGAACAGCACCTGTAGTTGCTCCTTTGACTTCACGAGTGTTAGCATGAACTTCTGCAGTCTTAGCATCTGAATCTTTCTTAGATTCATCCTCTGTACCTGGACCAGCTGCTCCACCCTTAACAGCAGTTAAAAGCTTCTTATCCTCACCTGAGCGGTAGTTGCTATTCAGAGCATTTCCATAAAGGAGAGATGCTTGGTTCAAGATATTCAAGAGATTTTCATAATTGGCTTGAAGACTGTTGTAAGCCTCTTCAAGGACAGCTAAAGTTGCAGTTTCTTGATTTAAGATTGCTTCTTTAGCTTCAAAATCAAGCTGCGCTTCTGCCAACTCCCGCTCAGCTTCTGCTAGTAATTGAGGAGCATTTTTTAGATCAATAACTTTCTTTTTAGCTGCTGCTAATGTCTTTTGAGCAGCCATGAAGTCCTCTTGAGCAGTTCCCAAATTAGCTTTTGCAGCTTCTTGGGCTGACTGAAGTTCTGCCAACTTATCCTTAGCTGCCGCTAGAACTGCCTGAGCATTGCTCAAGTTAGTCTGATAAGGTGCTAGGTTTGCTGCAATCTTAGCTGTCGCTCTGTCGAGAGCTTCCTGCTTAAGGGCAACATTTTGCTTGGTCAAAGCTAGATTATTTTCAGCAGTTGCTACTTTCTGACGAGCTGCTTCAACTGCTGCAATTTGATCTGCCGCTGCCTTTTGAGCATCAGCTAATTGAACATTGAGGATATTGATAGCTGATTCCTGACCAACTTTTTGAGCCTTGAGTTCAGCTAACTGATTCTTAAGCGCTGTAACATTTGCATTAGAACCTACAGAACGACCACCACCAGCACGTAACAACTGCTCCATAGCCGCAACAGTCAGCAAAGTACCATTATTAACACGTTGGTCAAAGTTGCTAATATGATGGAAACCAACTTCGGATGTACCATGAGGTGTGCCCCATTGGTTTGGATGCTTATCATAAGCTGCTGAGATAGCATTGGCTTTATTATCCATCATCTGAACATAGTGTCCAATCTGAGCAAATACGCCAGCACCAACCCGCATATAGATAGCATTAGCATCAAGCTGAGTTTCATCAGTAGGCAGTCCATATTGCGCTGCAATCTCTTGATACTTTTCTTTTTCTTTGTGCCAGAAATTCACAGCACCTTGCGGGTCAAAGCTAATGGCTACATTTTCATTGCCAATCAGTTTGCCCATGTGCCAGTTATTCCGCTCGAAGTAAATAGTCTGAATCTGGCTGGCTACATTAGCATACGGATCAACCAACAACTCTTGTAAGCCAGCATTACGACGGTAAGCATTAATCGCCTTCACCAACTCCAAAGCTTGAAGATTATTTTCTAGACTAGCTGGACTTGTTGGGTCAGAATTAACTGAAATACCAAATTCATTTTGTCCGCGTTGGTAAACTGCAAGAGCATTGTTAGCTGCATCACGAATCTCCTGATTAGCCGCATTGTTACGGACATTTTCTAAAAATTGAGAATAAGTCGTATTACGAAGGTCAACAGGAGCTGTTGCTGCTGCTTTCTCGGCAGCCAGAATCTGTCCTTCAAGAGAGCTGATAGCTTGATTGGTTTGACCCAAAGATTCCTTTGCCTGATTGATTTTATTCTGGATTTCAGCCTGCACTTGTGGAGCAGAAGACGCTGCTTGTTCTGCCTTTGTCAGTTCAGACTTTGCATTGTCTAAAGCAGTCTGTGCTTGACTTTGCTGACTCTTAGCAGTTGCTACAGCTTGCTCTTCTGAGTTAAGTGGTGTTTTAGCTTGTTTCAATTCAGTCTCTGCAACATCTACCAGAGATTGACTCGCTTTAATAGTATTTGCTTGATCTTTAACAGCTTGGTCAGCCTTGGCAGCTTTAGCCGCTGCTTCTCGAACAGCAACGTCTTTCGTGCTAACCTCTTGCTCTGCTGTTTTTGCTTCTGTCTCCGCTTTAGCAACATTTTCTTCTGTTGCTTCTGCCTGTATTTCTTTAGCATTCTCAACAGCGGCTTCAGCCACTTTCACGCTAGTTTTTGCATCTTCAGCTTCTGTTTTAGCAGTATCTACTATCGATCTTTGCTCATCGAGTTTAGCTTTAGCAGCTTCAGCATTTTCTTGGGCAACTGCTACATCTGCTGCTGTCACTGGTTTCCCAGTTACTTCAGTCGCTTGTGGAGCTGTTATAGTTGATTCAACCAACTCATCCGCGTGCACTTGATGGGTCAGTCCACCAGAAATAATAGTTGTAGCCGCGATACCAGTCGCTACAACAGACTTGCCTATTTTCTTTTCCATAATCAATCTCCTTTTTATAATCTCACATACTATAATTAATCTGGGTATAGCAGCCCGCATAGTAATATACTATCACAAAACGCTAGTATTAACTAGTAGTAAACGTATCCTTTTAATAGTTTTTTTATTACAATTTAGTTACAAAAATGTTGTATTAGAAAAATAAGGTGGTTTTTCCAACAAAAATGAGCATTTTTGTATTGAATAAAGCAAAAACTCCTAGATCCTTTCTAAGAGTTAACTTTGCTTGTCAGTCAGATTGAGCTTGTCGAATTTCTTCTAACATCGCTTCTTCTTCGGACGTCATCTTATAGCCTTCCAGTAAGTCAGGCCGTCTTAGATAGGTCTTTTTCAGACTTTCATAGAGACGCCACTTACGGATATTTTCATGATGGCCACTCATGAGGACTTCAGGAACGACCATGCCGCGATAATCATAGGGGCGAGTGTACTGAGGATATTCCAAGAGTCCAGATGAAAAACTATCATCAGTATGACTGGCTTCCTTGCCAATAACCTCTGGAATCAAGCGAACGGTAGCATCAATAATGGTCATAGCCGCCAATTCTCCTCCAGTAAGGACATAGTCCCCAAGCGAGATCTCATCTGTCACTAAAGTCTTAATCCGCTCATCATAGCCTTCGTAATGGCCACAAATGAAAATGAGTTCCTCTTCCTTAGACAGTTCCTCAGCATAGGCTTGGTCAAAAGTCCGACCAGCAGGATCCAGCAAAATCACGCGCGGTTGCTTCTTTTCAATGGCATCATAGGCATCAAAAATAGGTTGAGCCCGTAGCAGCATACCCTGACCTCCGCCGTATGGCTCGTCGTCTACATGCCGAGATTTTTCAGCATTTTCTCGGAAATTATGATAGTTGATTTCCAAAAGGCCTTTTTCCCGTGCTTTACCAACGATAGAGTGCTCCAAGGGCGCAAACATCTCCGGAAAGAGAGTCAAAATATCAATTTTCATCGTCAAGTCCTTCCGGTATCTCTACATCAACCCGACCTTGCTCAATGTCAATCCCCAGCACCACTGGCGGAATATAAGGCAGCAGCAAGTCGCGCTTGCCCTTACGTTTGACCACCCAGACATCATTGGCTCCTGGCTGCAGAATTTCCTTAATCGTACCAAGAAGAATGTCATTTTCATAGACTTCAAGGCCGATGATTTCATGGTAGTAAAATTCCCCGTCTTCCAAGTCCGTCAAATCTTCCTCTCGGACCTTCAGAGTGAAATCACGGAATTTCTCGATGTCATTGATGTGGTACATCCCCTTAAACTTGATAATATCAAAGTTCTTAACCTTGCGATGGCTGGCAATCTCCACATCCATAACAAACTGCTCCTTCTTGTCAAACAGGGCAAGGGTATTTCCTTTTTTAAAACGCTCTTCTGCAAAATCCGTCACTGACAAAACCCGCATCTCACCTTGCAGACCTTGCGTATTGACGATTTTTCCAACATTAAAATAATTCATCTCGACTCCAACATATTATACTCTGCCTAGTATTTTATCATGATAAAAAAGATGGTGCAAGATGAAAAATTATTTCTTTTACTCTTGACATTTATATATATATTATGTATAATTATACACAGGTAAGCGTTTTCTATTTATTAGGAGGACAAGATGAAAAATACAATTTTAAAAATAAGCATTATTATTTCTACACTTCTTATTACATTCACTTTTTCAAAGGTAAACGCTGATGAAAGTATGTTAAAAATGTATGAGAATCTCAATGAAAATCAATATATCTTGTATCTACCTTCAGGTGATTTTGTTTTAAATATGGATGGTAGTCCAAATTTTGAGCAGGAACAAATTGATGAAACTGGTGGGGAGGTCATCACAGTCAAAGAAGCAAAAGAACGTGTTACTTCATTAGTTCCGGAAAAAAACAGTATTCAAATGGAACAGGGCGTTACCCTATTCAGTTATCCAAGACTCAATCCACCTCGTGGCTACACTGTACGCAACGGACAACGTGCCTTTGAAAAGGTATCAGGTCCTGGTTGGCAACGCTCCAGATTTTTTTACCATCCACAAATAGGTACAGGGGGATATTTATTATGGGAAACTTTTGTTGATAGTGGTGTAGTTGGAGGAACTCCTATATATCCAGGTTCTCCAAGATATATATACAGTGATGTCAATAGAGGTAGCTATACTTATGGTTTGCAATATAGTACATATAATGCGCCTGCTGGTACCTACTTTACTGTAAGTAATTGGTGATGCCTATGGGAAAAAGATTGAAAAGACTATTAGTTTCCTCTGCTATTCTTTCTGCTGCTACTATTGGCAGTCTGATTTTTCTGACACAATCTAAGAAGACCTTAGCTCAGGAAAGTCAGACAAGTGAGACAAGAATCCATAGTCAAGTAGAAGAAAAAATAGCTCAAGTAGAGAATAGAACTGTTAAAGCATTTCTGGAATATTATTCAAAAGAGGGTATGACTTCCTCTTCTTCTCTACCGATGTTAGACGATTTAAAGGCTGATACTCGTATTATAGTTATTGATACTGATGATGTGGATAAAAGTTTGTCACCAGCCTTCGGAACATCTGTGGATGGATCCGAAGGTCCTGTCGGGGGAACTATTAACTCTGATGGTCAATACATCGAGTTCGATACCAGTGACCATAGCAAATCCGCAACCGTTCAGGAGATTCGAGATGCTATTGCTGAAATACTAGGATAATAAATACCTAAAACAACGCTTACTCATTGGCCGAGTTTCTATCTCGGTCATTTTCTATCCCCAAAAAATGTATTATATTACGGTAAATCTTGTTTTTCCTAAAAATCTATGCTAAGGTAAAGACAGAATTCGAAAAGGAGGGGCTACTATGATGAGAAGCGGCCATCTGATTTACAAGGTAAAAACTTACAGGAAGCGGTCAAGGAATGGGAAGCAAAGGGTTTTGTCGTCGAATACGGCAGAAGGGAAAAACCCAACAATGCCTTAATATACTTTAGTCAAGGCCCCTATATTGAGCTACTGGAAAATACGGGCATTCCTGTAATAGCCAAAATCATAGCTAAACTATTTGGCAGACCTAAAAATCTGGAGCGCTTTTTCTACTGGGATGAGTGCGAGGAAGGCTGGCAAGGACTTTGTATCGAAAAAGATTCTTCGTCAAAAGAATCCCCTCGATAAAGAATTTCAAAGCTAAGATCCTCATATTCCAGAAATGCATTCGACGAGCGGAAACCCTTGCTTTTATAAAATTCCCAGCGAGCCTGACGCTGTTCAAGATTATCACACGGCTCATCTAGGCGCTCGATTTCTAAAAGCATGGTTCGCTGATAGAAATTGACCAGCTTTTCGATGATTTCACCGCCATAGCCATGGCTGCGCAAGTGGGGCATAATAGCAAAGAAACTAACATAAAAGGCTTGCGCGTTGGAGATGGCAAAGGCAAAACCAACAAATTCCTTTTCATGATAAAAGGCGAAAAAATTAGCATCCTCCTGTTCCTCATATCGTAAAAATTCACTGAGCGGTATCCTTTCCTCTTCTGGGAAACCTTCATTATTCAAGGCTTCTACCTTATCCAAATCTGGAAAATCTGCTGTAATGATCTGGCTGGTTAAGCTCATAAAATCACTCCTTTTCTAGTGATAGTATAATAAATTTTGCAACTGGTTTCAAAAAAGAGCCCTGAAAGAGCTCCTATGTATCCATTTTTTCTTCATATAATAGAAAGGTGCCGAATGCCTAGATAGAATCGGTTGGCCCCCACCGAAGAGGAATTATCCTAGCTGCTACTCACTATTTCACGTAAATTATCCAAATGCTGGTTATCAGTCACAGCCATAATGCTGACGCCTTCTGGCCAAACAAAGTCTGGAGTAAACTTGCTTTCCAAAGGCTGATTTTTTGTCAGACGGTAGCCGATAATATTAAGATGATAAAGCCTGCGAGCATCTACTTCACGGACCGTTTTCCCGACCCAGCTAGCAGGCAGTTCAAACTCAGCCACTACTACATCGTCATCCAGCTGGAAGACCTCAATCGAATGGTTCAAGAGAATAGTCTTGGCCAATGAAATACCAGCCTCCACTTCAGGCAGAATAACCAGATCAGCTCCCACCTTTTCCAGCACCTGCTGAGTTACTTCATCTTTGACCTTGGCAATGACATTTTTAACGCCCAATGCCTTGCAGTGCATGACCGCTAGGACGCTGGATTCCAGACTTTCTCCCGTCGCTACGATGACCGTATCACAGGACCCAACGTCTGCCGCCTCTAAAAGCTCCATATCAGTAATGTCCCCGATCACACCAACGGCAATCATGTCTTCATACTGATTGATTGTCTCTTCGTGATTATCAATCGCAATGATTTCTACATCTTGAGAAATCAAGGCCTCAATGATACTCTGTCCAAAAATCCCCAAGCCGAGGATTCCAACTGTTTGATTTGCCATTTCTTTTCTCCTATCCAATCATAATGTCCGCCTTGCTGTAATGCAAGGTTGCAGCCTTCTTCGGTTGATAATGGTTGAGACTGACCATAAGAGTCAGCGGCCCCACCCGTCCAATAAACATTAGCAACATAATCACAATCATACCAGCTGTATTGAGGCTGGTAGTGATATTGGCCGTGACACCAACTGTAGCCAATGCCGACACAGTCTCAAATATCAGGTAAATAAAAAGATGACTGCTATCGGTCACTAGCCCAAGAGCCAAAAGACCAAGCAAAAATGTCAGCTGAAAAATCACTGTCACACCAAAAGCCTTCTGCACTAGCTGAGGAGACAGCGTTCTCCGTCCCATATTGGTATGAGGCAAGCCCAGGATTTCCTTTCGAGCAAAAAGAAAAAGAACTAGGAAGGTCGTAATTTTCAGACCGCCCGCTGTACCACCCGGAGCCCCTCCCAGAAACATCTGGAGCAGATAGATAAACAGGGTTACTGGACGAGCAGCTGTATAATCAATGGAAGCAAAGCCAGCTGTCCTCATACTGACTGTCTGAAAAAAGCTGACCAGTAGCTTATCGCCAAAGGAAAGATTGCCAATCGTTCCAGGATTATTATACTCCGTCCAGAGACTCGTGACCGTCCCAAAAACGAGGAGACCAGCAGTCAGCAGCAAGACTACCTTAGTATGAAAGTGCAGCCCCTTCTGTTTTCCTCCCAATTTAGTCGCCAAGTCAAACCAGACCATAAAGCCCAGTCCTCCGGTAATGATGAGGAGAGCCAAGGTGATATTGACCAAAACATCTGTCTGCAAGCCTAGTAGGCTATCATTGCCAAAATTATCAAAGCCCGCATTACAAAATGCAGAAACGGCTAAAAAGATAGAATTAAAAATCCCTTTTCTCAGACCAAACTTGGGAATGAAGCGAATCATGAGAAGGAGCGCACCCAGTCCTTCGATACTAAAAGTCGTGATAAAAATCGAACGGACAAATTGACCTAAGGTACGATTGTGACCATAACTAAAACTATCCCGCAGAATACGGCGATCCTTGAGGCTGAGCTTTTTCCGACTTTCCATGGTGAAAAATCCGATAAAAGTCAGGATTCCCAAGCCACCAATCTGAATCAGCAGCATACAAAGGAGCTGTCCCCAGACATTGTATGTATCCACAACCGATTGAGTAAAAAGCCCTGTCACACAGACCATCGAGACAGCTGTAAAAAGATGATCCAGATAGCTCGCTTGGGAACTTGCCGTCTGCACCCAAGGCAGACTGAGTAGCAAGGAGCCACAGAATATCACCAGAAGAAAAGACAAGATAATCTTTTGCGCTGGTGACAAGCGTGAAAATAAATGCTTCATAAAGTTTCCTTTCCTAATCTGATAAAAGCAGAGGCTAGCTCTATCTGCCCTTCTCTTTCCTTGGTAGCCAGCTGCAAATCATCCGGACTCTGCAAGTTTCTAACTTTGATGGCATAATCCGCTGCGACAATAGCATGGCCCCGCATGTGGCCTGTTGCGACTCCTTGGGCAAAAACACGCGCAGCATACTTACCGATTTGTGATTGGGCTTGCTGCGACAGTTTGTTAGCCAAGAAACCAACCTGCCTTAGTTCATAGGCAGATGCCCTCCCATCAAGTCGATCCTGAAAAACCTCTCTTACCTGAGTCAAAATCTTCTGCTTTTCAACCTCATCTTCCGTATCTATCAGAGCTATAAAGCTTGACGCCATTTTCATAGCCCATCGAGCCAGTTGCCCCTGAGGAAGCTGTTCCAAAACAAGCTCCAATTCCAATCTCTTCTCACCATCATCTAGAATTTTCAGCTTGTAAGGGCTCGGTAAACTCACTTGATCATTCTCATAACACATACGCTCATTAGCGTTCCAAGCATAATCTTCTGACTTCATATGTCCTCCAGTTTATAATTTCTCTAAACTCGCCCCTGCATTTCGTTCCCATCTTAAATGAAGTACCTAGTTCTCGCGAAGCTCGAACTGCATCAATGGTCCTAAACTCAACTGCACCTAATAACCTGTTTCGGCAAGAAAATTAAAGAACGTAGTTCTCGCGGAGCTCGAACTGCATCAACACCCCTAAATGCAACTGCGCCTAACGGCTTGTTTCATTAAGGGTCTTGTACCCACGCTTAGCTGGGCATCAATTTCTCTAAGCTCACTTGAGAGTTGCGCACTCAGTTCGCTAAGAGAAGTAGAAAAAACGGGACACACTGGTCCCGTTCTTCTTATTTCTCATCAATAACGATGCGAACTTTTTTGTATTCAGTTGGGACAGAGTAAACAATCGTCCTTATAGCGGAGATAGTACGACCTTTACGACCGATTACACGTCCAACATCACTCTGATCAAGATCCAGGTGATATTCTAAAAATTCAGGTGTATCCTCAATCTTGATAGTTAAGGCATCTGGCTGTGAAATCAAAGGTTTCACTATCGCAATAATTAGATTTTCAATCGTGTCCATATGTCAACCTACACTTCTATTATTTAGAGTATTTTGAATCGTGGAATTTCTTCAATACGCCTTCTTTTGAAAGGATGTTGCGTACAGTATCAGAAGGTTGTGCACCATTACCCAACCACTCAAGGATACGGTCTTCTTTCAAAGTCACTTGGTTTTCAGCTACAAGTGGGTTGTAAGTACCAACCGTTTCGATGAAACGACCATCACGAGGTGAACGTGAGTCAGCAACATTGATACGGTAGAAAGGTTTTTTCTTAGAACCCATACGAGTTAAACGGATTTTTACTGCCATTATTAAGATCTCTTTTCTTTATTTTTTCTTTTGGTGAAATAGCAGAGCTATTAAGCACATGTTCTATTATAGCAGATTAAAAAAAGCTGTCAAGTTTTTTTCTTGACAGAGTTAAAAATTTTTTTAGATTAGTCTTTTTGGTTTTTTAAAATCACCTGTCCAGAAACATTTTCATATTTTTTAAAATACAATTTGACTGAAGCGTCTTTAGGAAAAGCTCCTAAATCCATATACTTATTAATGGTCTCAGGTGCATAATACTCTGCGCCTCCACTACTATTATAGGGACTACTTTTTACCTCGTCTTCAGATATATTTTTCTCATCCACTACTTGGTCTGAATGAAATTCGAAAGACAATTTTAAAAGACCAGCTTTATCCATTTTTTGGACAATCTCTTTTAGCTTATCATGATTTTCTGGATTCTTCCTGAATTCCACTAAAAACTTACTATATAGCATAAGATATTTATTTAGGCTTTCTGAATCATCAACTTTTTTAGAGGACGAAACGCTTATAGTTTGAAATAGAGCTCTGTCAAATCCCGATTTTTGCTGGTATTCAGCAGTCATGTCATCTTCCATTTCGCCCTCAATCTCATCAATCAAGCTAGTTATTTCTTGGTCTACCAAACAATCCATTAGCTAATCTGCTGTTCTCTCTACGTAAAATATCTCATAAAATTCGATTTTACTGCCCTTTCGATCTAGGTGGTATTTTAGAATAGGGTACTTTTGGATATCTTCCTCAGTGAAATACAAAGGAATTGGATATTATTTTCTGATTCTGAAAAATTACCTTTCTACCGGAGTATCTTTTTCGTAAAAATCCTTAATCATATCTTCATGTTGTTGATTGACAATTATTAGATTTTGTATTTCATCATAATCAAAAAAAGCTAATTCTAGGGTTTCGTCATTGTTAAAGTTATGGTCAACAAAATCATTTACAGCATTAACTAAATACAAAATAGTAATAACTTGTGCTTCATCACCGTTCGGATATGAATCAGTATATTTTGTATAAACATTTTGAAGTTTCACAGGTATAACTTTAATTCCCGTCTCTTCCTAAAATTCTCTCATCAACGCTTCTGCAGCTGATTCTCCTAATTCAATAGCACCTCCAGGTAATCCCCATGTTCCTCTATCTGCTCTTCTTTGTAAAAGTATTTTCCCAGAATTATGCAGTATTCCACTAGTAAAGTTTAAAAAAATTTTATCCTTACCAACCTTTTTTCTTATTTTTTTATATAATCCATTATGCTCTCCTAAAATTATAATCTGTTATTGAAATCTGATCCATGATTCCAAAGTATTCTTTTGGAATTCCTTATTTATTATAGTAATATTCCCAATCAAGAGAATTCATATTTTTGATACTATTGATATTGTTTTTTAAACCAACTTTAATTTTAGCCTAACTTGACCGGTCTAATAGCTTTACTGGATAGAACGCTGTTTTCTCCAAAAAGGCTAACAACTTCGCAATAAAGCAGGGTATTGCCAAATAGATAAAAAATAGGACACCGTCATAACGTTGTCCCGTCAAAAATTGTTTCCAATTTTTAGTTGATACCATATCATAACATTCACTCGATATTTTGTCAACCATTTTATTTCGCATGTTTTATTACAGAATCTGTTACTTGTTTTATAAACTTATATGTATTAGTAATTAAATCATTTTGCTTAAAGAAGCCTATTTTTTCTACCATTCTATTATTGATGAGTAAATCTAGTTCTTCGAGTCTATATTTTTTTACTTTACCAGTTACAATCCTATCATAAACATAAATGAGTGCAATGTACTCTAAAACAGCACGGGATGACAATCTTTTGCGCCTTTTAGACTTTGTAATACCTTCCACACCTTTCACAAATTCTGTAATCTCTTGAGGTGCAACAGTTGTTCCAGGATTTAAATCAAATAAGATACAGTTGTTATGTGCAGCAGCATTTCTTAAACTACGTACCAAATTTAAGATTTTCTTTGGAATATGGGGTAGATTGTTACCACTGTAATAGTCTAAGTAGAAGTTTATAATTGAACCAAAACTAATTAGCTCCATCAATACCCAAACCGGACAATCATTAAAACTTACTATTTTGTGTTGACCATTTTTTTTAGTTTGGATTGTAAAATATTTCCTAAGTAAGTCCCCTGTGTGAGGAGAAGCTATAGTTCCTTGAATCTTTTTGACCTCAGTTTTATTTTGGGTTAGAAATTGTTGAACTAAGTCATATCCATCCGTCCTAGTATCATTTTCAATATCTTTTATCAGTTGAACACATATACTATGTTCTATATCAGAACACATTTTTTGAATTAGGAATCTATAATGCATATCTATGACACTCATCTCTGTTAAGTAGGAAAAGTCAAGATTGATATACTTACCTTGGTTAGTACCTCTTTGATATTTTTGATAATTTTTCCGATATGACGCAGTTCGTAAATAATTATTAACATCAGATAAATAGTCGATTGCTGAAGAATCATTAACATAATTAAATGTTATTCCTCTCACATTTTTCATCTCTAATACTAATTGAGAAACTGATTTCTTGGGTTTACTAACTCTATTTGCCATCAACAACTCCATATTACTGTATTAACAGTAATTATAGCAGAAAAAAGGGATATCTACAATGTTTTCATGTCCTTGGCTTTAGCGAACATCGTCTCAAACAGAAGTTTAGGTAGCTAATAATAGTATTCTGCATCTGATACTTATTAACCGTTACTCGTTGAATGATTCCTTCTGAAATCTTTAATGTTATATGACCTTTATGGTTAAAATCTAGCAAACGTACGATCTTGAAATCTGTCACCACCCAAGTGTCCCTAGTGATTACCATGAGGGAACAAACCACCATAACCCATAGATAGCAACACTAGGCACTCCCTTAATGCACCTTTGAAACCTAATTATACTATTTAACGATTTAACACTTTTTAACGATTACATTTTTACAAGCATGGCAGTACGTACCATCATCATATAAACGCTCCGTTCCACCCTCAAGAAAAGTAAAAAAGCCTTGAAAACAACTGATTTCAAGACTTTCATTATGTTAAATTGTATCAATTAACTTCTCCTTATTTCAAATAGTAGAAATTTGTATGGCAAAATCGAAGTCCTTTCTATAACTGTAGTAGCTTCATTATACCACAAGCCACAAAAACCAGCCGATCGAAAATGAACGGCTGGTTTCTAATCTATTTAACCACTGGTATCCAGAGAGCTTTTTGATAGTCAAGTGCCCCTTCTTTCGATCCTGCTACATTATCAAACAGCATCTTCGTTTTTCTCACTTCTTCTACTCTTCTTTATAGTGAATACACAAATCTCTAAATTTATTATCTAGTGCTGCAATATCATACAAGACTTCTGACAGTTTCTGATAATCTTCCTTGATACAAAATAGATGAGCTTGGCCGAACAACTTTGCTAAATTTTCTTTTAGTTCAGATCTGACCGTATCGTGGTCTTTTAAGAAGTTACTCATGTATAGATTTCTGATAGAAGCTAATTTGAAGCTAAAGTATTGATGAAGATGTTTTTGTTCTTCATTCAAGCCATTGTCCGCTACCGACTTAGCATATCTTGTTATCACATTCTCCTCGCCGTGCTCATATCGTTGCTTCATCAGCATAGATGTTTTCTGATAAATCTCTTTGGAAGTTGGAGATTTGATTTTTTTAAAGTTTCCCCACATGGAGAAAGAACCTCTTTTATAGTCGATATTTTTAGCTTCCCAGGCTTTCGAAAATTCTGAGAAACTCATTTTCATACAAGCAAAACCTGCTGGATCATGGAAATGGATAAACTCATCATCTAGATCATAAACTGAAACAAAATGATCCACCCCATACAAATGGATATGATTGGGATTATAAGTCAGATACCCCATGTCCAAAGGGCCAAGAACAACTGGTCCGCTGAGCAAGAACTTACTTAAGATCTCTCTGATAGAGATATGATTCACAGCATTTGAATCCTTTATATAGTATTCATCGTATGTAAAACCCAGAATGTTTAAAGAATGGCTGATAGAACTATCTGGCATCCCATTATCAAAGAAGACTAAGGGGTGTTTTTCATCTTCTTTTATAATACTAGCGCCATTTCCCATCACCATAATGGCTTCCAAAAACTCAGGGCGAACATCATAACCATACGAATGCAGCGCCATCGCAAGTGAATATGTATAACAAAGAGAAACGTCCCCAAAATACATCTGCATAGCATCATCCTCCTCTGTAATCAACGCCTAAAAAATGGCTTGCAATCGGCATTTTATTTCACCACTGGTATCCAGAGTTCCATTTGGTAGTCTGGGGAGTACATGTCGCCTTCGGTGTAGACTTCAAAATCTGGTGCTCCTGAATGGCGATAGCCTGTTTCTGGGAAAAAGGCTTCCAAGACATATTTCCAAGCATGGTGGATACTTGCGGGGATTGCCCCTTTGACTGGTACGATGGCATATTCAGCTTCCGGGATTTCCTTGATTGACAGACCTAGTTCTTCTGCTTTAGCTTTATCCGTCACATCATAAGCGGCCATATAGTTGATGATTTCGCCTTCTTTGACATCCGAGCAGACACCAAAGGATTGGCCACTGCCCAGACTTTCTAGGCTTTCAAAGCTGTGATTTGCATAGAGCTGCTCCCATGCAGACGGGCACTGACTATTGTCAATAGCTTCCAATAGGACGCCTGCCACGGTAAAAGCAGGTTTCTTTTGAATCTTGATATCCATGTTCTTTCCTCCTGTAATCTTTAAGGATAATTGAAGTCTAGGAAAGACCCGATAAGGTTTTCCATTTCGAACTTCTGAGGGAGTCGCACCATGGAATTTCTTAAAGGCTGCGCTGAAAGCATCCGCAGACTCATAGCCGTATTTCATCGCAATGTCAATGACTTTCTCAGATCTTTCCCGCAAGTCTGTCACTGCTTCTGACAGCCTGCGATTGCGTAGATATTCTGCTAAAGTCATATCTGCTAGGATGGAAAAGAGCCTGCTAAAGAGAGCATAAGAATAGCCTGATAGCTGCTGGAATTTCTGCAAATCCACTTCTGCGTCCAACTTGCTTTCCAGATATTCCATGGTTCGATTGAATTGATGCATCATATTCTTTTTCACCTCACAAAAGATACTAAGGCCGTTAAAAGCAAAGTGAAAATAGGAAAATTGACGGAGGGGCTCCTGCTCCGAGAAAATTTTATCTTTTTCACACAGCTTTTAGGCCGTGTTCAATTCTAACTATAGTCTAACAGATATAAGATACTTCCGCCCTAGAATTTTTGTACAAGATTTAGAGGGGGATTCTACAACCTATCCCGCAACTTCTCCACAAAGAGATAAGCCGCAGGACAGGTCAGGGTATTTTTGATTGTCAGATGATTAATCTGATGAATCTTCTTGCGGTCTGTGTGAGGGAACTCACGGCAGGCCTTGGGACGGACATCGTAGATTGAGCAGAGATTGTCTCCACCTAAAAAAGGACAAGGCATCGCCTTGAAAACCTTGTCACCGTCTTCGTCCACCTGCAGAAACTCCTCTTCAAAAGCCGGCAGCTTCATCTTGAAATACTTGGCAATGCGGACAATGTCGGCTTCCTTAAAGTCTGGTCCCAGCGTCTTACAGCAATTGGCACAGGCTGTACAGTCAATCTCTTCAAAGACCTCATCATGGATTTGCTGGGCAATCTTATCAAGGTTTTTTGGGGGCTTTTTCTTGAGACTGGCTAAAAATTTTCGGTGCTCTTTCTGCTTCTGCAGAGCTAACTGATGGTACTTTTCAAGGTCGATTTCTTGAGTCATATATTTTTCTTTCTGTATTCAAATTGTTTTTATTATATCATAAAATGAGCGCTCTTAAATTTTATCAAACCCCAAAAACATGACATATTCCACCTCACAAAAAAATCTGAGAACGAGTCCCAGATTTGCTTTTTATAAACTTAGAGAGTTATCATCAAATGCGGTCGCTAAATGCTTGTCCCGCCGTCCTTGCTGACGCTCCAAGTTTCTTCGATATAGGGGATAAATTCATACAGAGTATCTTCATCGCCTTCAAAGGACATCATATAGACCTTATCGCCTTGTTTGAAAACCCAAACTGTTAGGTTTTGAGTGGATTTTAAAACAACATTAATCTGAAAGGCTTCATTTCCAGCTACGGTACTCTTTGCTCCCCAAAAATCATCGACTTCCTTATTATCCTTCCAGTGGTAGGCAATCCGTTGGGCAATAGTTTCAGCGTTGAATTCTTCACCTTCTCCAATATTGGCTTTTTCTTTTGTATAAGCATTCATCGTGACAATGTTATAGCCACTTCCATCCGTATACTGGACGCTGTCGCCACCATCTACGTCTGTAAACTTAATCCAATTATCAGGAATGCTGATATAGCCATAATCATCAGAGCCGACACGCATCGTACCAGTGGTCTTTGACGAATCTTTGTCTCTACGACTGCTACTACTTGTATCGCTGTCATCTCTCAGGGAAACCCGACTGGAAGAATCAGATGGTTTCCGACTGCTATAGCTCTTAATAAGGCTACAAGAAGACAGAGAAAGACCAGCTAAGATTGTAAGGGAGAGCAGAAAGTACTTCTTTTTCATGGTCATTCCTTCCTAAATCTAATAAATTTTACTAATACTAGTTTACCATATTTTTAGTACGAAAGGAAAGAGATACATTGTCACGTCCGATTAATGTTCCGTTTATAGGACTATGCTTTTTTAGCAGCCTTATTCCACTGGTACCATCCGACCAAACTGTTGATTAAATAGATCAAATATTTCCCTTGAATTTGAAGACTTTCACCCCACCAGAGGTAGATAGAAAAAATATTGGTTGCTGCCCAGAAAATCCACTGTTCACGATAAACAGCCGTCATCAAGATTTGCCCTACTCCATTTGTCGCATCCGTGATTGAATCACGATAAGGACGATTGGCACCAACAGACTGATAAATCAAGCCAAAGACCAACCACCAAAGCACACTGAGCGATAGATACTTTGTCCATCCTTTAGCATCTAGCTTACGAGCAACAAACTCTTGCTTTTCTTTTTTGAACTGACCTTGGTAAATCCATACCAAGAGTCCAATTGGCTGCATGATTGTAAAGTAAAGAGTCGTCAGGACCTCGCCATAGAAGCCTTTCTGCAAAGCCAAAATCAAGTAAATCACAGAATTAATCAAACCAAAGAGGTAATTGCTAGCCCGTCCTTCAGAAACGAAGATCACACAGATAATCCCAGTCAGACTGCAAATCATCCCTGTCCAATCCACGATGCGATGTTCATATATCAGCTCCAGCCAGAGCGGAAAACTCCCTAGAATCAAGAGGTAAACCCATTGACCTAGACTGCGATGAGCAAACAAATCGTCCCAGATAAGCTTCAAGGTACCAGAAAAGCCGAGCTTCTTCATGCTAGTCACCATGCGTTTGTAGCCACCAGACATTTCAGAAAGCGTCAGCTTCATGTTTGCGATTTTCTTTTGGATATAAGTATTCATTCTTTCTCCTTTTGTTTTTTAAGAGCCGTGTCAAATTGACTTACGGATGCAACGCTCTATTATTTTCGAACACGCACAAGATTTGTCTTATGCAGTGTTCACATTTTATCATATTCCTATTTCAGAAAATGTCAAGTAAAATCAAAAAAAGATTTCCTAACGTTCGGATTTCAAGAAAAGACCTACAAATTTTTGTAAGTCTTTTTACTTGGATTTGATAGTATTCGAACGTTTTTTCTGATTTGTTACTATATTTTTGTGAAACATAATTAGCTTCTACACTGAAAAAATAAGAGACTTACTAAATAAGCCTCTTGTTTTTTAAACTATTATTCGCTGACTGCTCCCTTGCCATCAAGGCTCCAAGTATCTTTCATGTTTGTAATGAAATCATCAAGAGTTTCTTCGTCGCCTTCAAAGGATAGTAATAGACTTTGTCATCTTTTTGGAAAACCAATGTATTAGCAAGTTGCCCCGATTTCAGAATGATGTTTATTTGAAAGGCTTCTATTCCTGAGACAGTACTTTTAGAGCCCCACATCTTCTCAATATTATCTTTTTGACTCCAATTATAGGCTACATGCTGAGCAATTGTTTCTGCATTGAAAGTCTCACCATCTGCTACTTCAGCTTCTGCCTTGGAAACAGCATTCATGGTAACGATATTATAAGCAGAACCGTCGGTATATTGGATAAGTCCCTCAACCTCTGCATCAAAAAATTTAATCCATTTACTTGGGATATCGATATAACCAAACTCTGGAGAACCAACACGTTTTGTTTCTTGATTGGTTTTGTTCTTGCTTTTTTTAGAAGAAGAATTTGAAGACTTCTTTTTCACTTGTGCACTGGAACTGGTTGAAGAACTAGATTGACCAGTCTTTTGTCCAGAATTGGCACACGATGCAAGAGTAAGTGAAGTTAATGCCAGAACTGCTCCAAGCAGATACGATCGTTTCATGATTTTCCTCCTTTTAGGATATATTACCTAGGGCTATAAGACTTTATTCCTCATCCATACTCAGGACACTGAGGAAGGCTTCTTGTGGGACTTCGACAGAACCGATAGCTTTCATCCGTTTTTTACCGGCTTTTTGTTTTTCTAGGAGTTTGCGCTTCCGAGAAACATCACCACCGTAACACTTGGCTAAGACATTCTTACGCAAGGCCTTGATGTCTGTCCGAGCCACGATTTTCTGTCCGATAGCGGCTTGAATAGGTACTTCAAACTGCTGACGAGGAATGATTTTCTTGAGCTTGTCTACAATCAGCTTGCCACGCTCATAGGCAAATTCCTTGTGAACGATAAAGCTGAGAGCATCAACCTTGTCGCCATTGAGGAGAATATCCATCTTCACCAGCTTGGACGAGCGATACTCAGAGATTTCATAGTCAAAGCTCGCATAGCCACGAGTAGAGGACTTGAGCTTGTCAAAGAAGTCAAAGACAATTTCAGCAAGTGGGATTTGATAGATGACATTGACCCGATTATCATCGATATAGTCCATGGTCACAAAATCCCCACGCTTGCGCTGAGCCAACTCCATCACCGCTCCGACAAATTCCTGGGGAACCATAATCTGCGCCTTAACATAAGGCTCCTCGATGGAATCAATCTTGGTCGGGTCTGGAAACTCGCTCGGGTTGGACACATCAATAGACGCCCCATCTGTCATATTGACCTTATAGATAACGGACGGTGCCGTCATAATGAGATCGATATTAAACTCACGCTCCAAACGCTCCTGAATGACATCCATGTGCAGCAAACCCAGGAAACCACAACGGAAACCAAATCCTAATGCCTGTGATGTTTCTGGCTCAAACTGCAGACTGGCATCATTGAGCTGGAGTTTTTCCAAAGCTTCGCGTAGGTCATTGTATTTGTTAGATTCAATCGGATAGAGTCCGGCAAATACCATAGGATTCATCTGCTTGTAGCCAGCTAGTGGCTCTGCAGCTGGATGGTCCGCCAAGGTCACTGTATCTCCGACCCGAGTATCCTGTACCGTCTTGATAGAGGCTGCGATATAACCAACATCCCCTGTTGCTAGGAAATCGCGTCCAATGGCCTTGGGAGTAAAGATGCCGACCTCGGTTACATCAAAGGTCTTGCCATTGCTCATGAGCTGAATGGTATCTCCCGGCTTGACCACACCGTCCATCACCCGCACTTGCAGGATTACCCCACGATAGGCATCATAGACCGAGTCAAAGATTAAGGCCTTGAGTGGTGCTTCTACATTTCCAGTCGGAGCTGGAACTTTCTCCACAATCTGCTCTAAAATTTCTTCAATTCCGATACCAGCCTTGGCAGAAGCCAATACGGCTTCACTAGCATCCAGTCCAATCACATCTTCAATTTCTGCCCGCACCCGCTCTGGATCCGCAGCTGGCAGGTCAATCTTATTGATGACTGGCAGGATTTCCAAGTCATTATCCAGCGCTAGATAAACATTGGCCAAGGTCTGAGCCTCAATCCCCTGAGCCGCATCTACGACCAAAATAGCCCCTTCGCAGGCCGCTAACGACCGCGATACCTCATAGGTAAAGTCCACGTGTCCCGGCGTGTCAATCAAGTGGAAGATATAGGTTTCACCGTCCTTGGCGGTATAATTGAGCTCGATAGCATTGAGCTTAATAGTGATACCGCGCTCCCGCTCCAAGTCCATGCTGTCCAAGAGTTGGGCCTGCATTTCCCGACTGGAAACTGTCTCAGTCGCCTCCAAAATCCGGTCAGCTAAGGTTGATTTCCCGTGGTCGATGTGGGCAATGATGGAGAAATTGCGGATCTTCTCCTGACGTTTTTTCAAATCTTCTAAATTCATTTTTCTCATCCTTTTAGGGTATTCTATTTATTATAACACAAGACCAGTGATTTTTCCTATAGACTCGGACTTTCTCTATAAATTATGCTATACTAGTCAGAGAATAATTTTGGAGACACTTTATGATTAAAATTCTTGCACTTGATATGGACGGCACCTTGCTCAACAGCAAAAAAGAAATTCCCCAGGCTCACATCGAAGCTATTCACCGAGCTATTGAAAAAGGAGTCAAATTGGTTCTTTGCACAGGCCGTCCCTTGGTTGGCGTCAAGCCTTATTATGACAAACTGGGACTGGCACAAGAAAACGAATATGTCATCGTGGACAATGGCTGCGCCACTCATCAGACCAGCGACTGGAGTCTGGTGGACTGGCAAGAGCTGAGCGGTCAGGATATTCGCTATCTATATAGCCTGTCTGAAAATAGCCCTGTTCAGTTAACTCTCTTTGATGAAGAGCATTATTTCGTCGTCGGAGAAAAAGCCAGTTCCCATGTCGTGAATGACGCTAGCTTGGTCTTCACGACTCCAACCGAGATTAGCCTAGAAGAAGCTTGCAGCGGTCAACACAGAATGTTTCAAGCTATGTTTTTAGGCAGCCAAGAGCAAGTAGATGCTTTTGAAGCCGAGTTTGGCCAAGAAATCTGCCAGCGTTTCAGCGGCGTTCGCTCTCAGCCAGTCATTTACGAGGCCATGCCATCTGGTGTAACCAAAGCCTTTGCCCTAGAGCGATTAGCTAAACAATTAGACATCAATCCTCAGGAAATCATGGCAATCGGTGATGCTAACAACGATATCGAAATGCTGGAATATGCAGGCCTCGGTGTAGCCATGGGCAATGCTTCAGACCATGTCAAAAGCCTAGCCAATGCCGTCACAGACAGCTGTGAAGAAAATGGGGTTGCTACTGCTATTGAGAAGTTTATTTTGAATTCGTAAAAGTCAAAAAGGAAGAGCAACGTCTCTTCCTTTTTTGTTCTATAACCTTAATACTATTGCCGTCTTGGCACTTGGAAATCAAAAAATTTCTATTCCTTTCTCCTTAAGATTTTCCATGCATTCTTGCAGATAGGCTGCGTCATGCTCCGGATAAATGGGATGTTCGAGCTCCTTAGCTGGCAAGTCCTGATAAGGTGGGCAGGTCTTGCCACGATAGTCTTTATCCAGCCAAAGGCTGTCTGGCTGATAGCCCCGCTTCTGCATCTCCTCCATAATCAAGAGATGATAAACATACAGGTGATAAGGGCTGTGCTCAAAAACATAGTTGACCGTCGCATGCGGCTTGCCCCACCCTCGTCCACGTAAGGCTGCACACTCTCGGTGCTGGCCTAAAAGCTGCTGGCGCGGAAGTTTTTCAATCAAATCTTGGTGCCAAAGTCTCACGGTTTTCTCCTTCTAGAATAATCTTATAAAATCATCAACGAATATGAACAATCAACTCTTGGGCAGTTTTCCTGCTTTCTCCAGCATTTTCTTGACAAAATACGGCATCTTAACATTCTCGCGCCCTTTTTTCTCAATCAGTTTCTTGACGAAATCTGGCATTTTCAGCTCTTCATCCTCTGCAAGAATCTGGCTGCTCTCCTCCGACGGCTGCAATTCATCGAAGGTTTCTTCTTCTGGAAAACACTCTTTGAAGGGTTCATGCTCATGACGGCGGATAGTTTGAATCAGGGCGTCAATTAAACGGTCGTCTGCATTGGGCATAGGCGGTCTATGATAAGCAACACCCAGTTCATCGCAAAGTTCCTTACACTCCACGTCATTGTCAAAAAGAACCTCTATATGCTCACTGATAAAGCTAATCGGCACAAAAATATAATGCTGCGGATGTGTTTCTTGCTGACGCATGTAGTCCAGCACGTCAGGCTTGATCCAAGGGAGTCCGATGTCACTCTCACTTTGCCAAACATTGAGATAATCCTCCTCTGTCAAACCCAACCTTGCAGCAATCAAGCGGGCATTGTCATAGATCTGATCAATGTAAGGATCTCCGAAATCCAAGGCCAGAATAGGCACACTGTGGGCTGAGAAGAAAATCTTGAAGGTCTCTTCTCTAACCTCTTCTGTAAGAATCTTTCTCAGCTCCTCTGCCCAATAATCAAGAATAGCTTCTTCCTGATACCATTCCTTAATGATATTAAAGCGGATGGAATCACTCTGGATAAACTTCTCATAGCCCATGACAGAATAGTAAGAAAAATGCGGCTCTAGAATCAAACAGATACAATCCTCAATACCATCCTCTTCCATCTGCTCAATCACATCTGGTATAAAAGGACGTGAAAATTTATTGGCAAAATAAACCGCATACTCGCCAGCCAAACGCTGACGAACCTTTTCCACCTCTTCTAGACTGATACGCTGCAGTGGCGTTCCACCGATGAGGACATAGTTATCATAGAGGGTCTGAATTTCATGGTCTTGCGGCCTGACACCGCGGCGAATGTTGGTAAAAAATTCAGCCACTCCCTCAAAGCTAATCTCCTCTGGCGAGCCAAAAGTCATCATTAGAATTGCTTTCTTCATCATCTTTCCTCTTCAGTCACTTCGAGAAAGCCAAGTTGGCTTTCCAACGACTTTCTTGTAATCACTTTCATTTTAACATCTTAAAAAAGACTTGAATAGACCAAAAAACCTATTCCTTGAAAAGAATAGGGAAATTTAATAATTCAGATATTTTAATATTAGAGGTATGCTTTAATGGTTCGTTGAGTTTTCCAGTTATAAATCAACCTTAAGCAGGCGCCCCAGCTCCTGATAGAGAATCTCTGTAGGCTGATATTCTTTACTTTGCTGGGCAAGAGTTTTCAACTGAGACCAGTCTGTGCGATCTGTCAATTCCTTAAAAAGCCGCAGAACTTCTGCATCGGTCTTTCTGCGAGCAACTACCCCCACCTGAGCTAGCTCAGCACGAACAGCATTGTCAAACTGGTCATAATCCTGAGGCAAAATGAGACTGGGAATCTCCTGCTCAATACAAGCCATCATGATACCCGTCCCTGCATGGTGAATGGCAAAATCTATCTTGTCCAAAATATCTGTATAAGGCAAATAGTCAAAGAGCAGCAGGTTTTCAGCAAGTCTCTTCGGAGCATTGCCCAAGCCACTAGCTTCACCCAAGGTAACGTAAAATAGGTAATCTGGGTAGAGCTGACTTAGCTTTTTCGCTCGCTCCACCATGCGCTCCTTCTCCCATTTCAAATGAGTGCCGCAAGTCACTAAAACCCGCTTCTTTTCGGTCTCAAAATAAGACTCATGAGCTGCAGGCAGACGATCAAAGGACAGGCATTTGTAGCCAACCCAGCGAAGATGCTTAGGAAAATCATCTCGAAACTCTAGCTCTTTCATGCCCAAAGCCAAGATAGAGTAAGGCGAGTAAATAGCTTCTGTGCCGTCTTCCCGATAGAGTTTAAAATCTTGATAGTCTCCCAAACTCTTCCGGACTAAAGCAAAGGCCATTTTCTTTCCACAACGAATAGCTTGCCTGCCTAAGGCATCTCTGAATTTGTACAAGACGCCCTGATGAGGTTTCCAGCCTCCCAAATAGGTCGGAGTTGTCGTCTGGCACTCAATCGCAACCGGACTCGGAATCGTAGTTATCCAGGGGATGCCAAAGCGATCAGAAATCAGGCCTGCCGGCGAAGCAACAAAATCCGCTATGACCAAATCCGGTTTACCGCCCTCTCGCCAAATTCGATTTAATTCGTCTATAACTTCTGGAATGAGTCTAGAATTAGCCCGAAACTGCTGATAGGTAATTAGAGGATTGCTTTGCTGCGGAGTATTAGCGATATCCTCCATCACCGTCGGTCTTTCTGGAAAGAGAGCCAGACAGTCAAAACCGATTTCCTCTACTAACTCTTTCTTTTGACATCCAGTGATGACCCGAATCTGAAAACGCGGATCCGTTAGCAGAGGCTTGACTAAGGTCAAAGTAGGCAGCAAATGCCCACTAAATGGCACACTAATCACATCAATCTTTATCACTTTTTCTAATCCAGTCATAAACTAATCCTTTCACATCTTCCCTGTATTCATAATCAAAATGGTTGCTATCCACCATCACATCAGCTGGATGGCCATCTAGAAATCTGCTGTAAATATCCTTCCTGCCCTTGATGACCAGCAAGTCAATATCCTTGCGATTTAGGAGTCTCCGTGAAACAGGCCCCAGTGCAATCACTCTCAGTCTGATCGGCAGATTTTCCTCACCCAAATCCTCCAGCCACTGGGTTAGCATATTGAGTCCCGAGCTTTTGCAGATAATGACAGCCTCCTCAACATCCAGTAAAGGAGACAAGTGACGCTGCAAAGCCTCCTGAAAGCGAGAATTGTAGAGAGTATGCCAATAGTAACGAATATTGGAAATGGAAGCTGTCAACAAGGAAACTTGGGTTTGCCGCTCATGCTCAAATCTCTGGTTAAATGGAAAATTGCTAGCCACCACCGAGAAATCTGATGGACAAATCTGTTCAAGAAACTTAAGCTGTCCTGCAGTCAGACTAGCGCAGTCCATATGACTACTGCCACTGAGAAAAAGCAAGACTTTGCTAGATTCTATCAAGGTTTGGTCTGGCGACAGAGCATCCAACTTATCCAAATACTGCTTCATCTTACTCATAGCGGATTTTCCCATCCGTCACTCGAATCTTCCTTCCTCGCCAGTTAATCACCCGCGGACTGAGCAAGACATAGAGGAAAAGCCAAGGCAAGAGTAAATCATTCAGGACTTCGTAGAACACCTCATCAGGATGCGGCCGACCGGTTAGGATAAGGCGACGATAGGCCAGCATCCAAACCGCCTTGACCAAGAGCAAAAGCAAAGCCAGTAGCACAAAAGGCCAGCCAAGAAAGAAACTAATGAGCAAGGCAGGAAGGGGCAGGAAACTAGGCAGAGCAATTAAAATAATAACCTTCCAGTCCAAGTGTTCCTTCAGATAGATGGAGCTAAAAAGCAGCCAACGCTTCATCTGCAGCAAATATTGCTTGGCATCCTTGATAGTAGTCCGAACATTACATGTCACCCGCGTCTGGATAATCTCCACTCCCTTGCTGCGCAGAAAATCCGCTACAGCCAAATCATCACATAGATAGTCTTTAATAGCACTGAAGAGCTTCTGCCCCCTAGCCAGTTCAAGTGGCAGGATGTAGAACATGCCATTAATCGAGTGATTAGCTTTAACTTCTGCCATGGTAAAATAGGTAATAAAAGAATTCCCATTGACAAAAGCTGCAACTAGCTTGGACCAGAAATTGCTTCGCTCCTGATTATAGGGAATGCCGGTCAAAATAACATTCTCACCTAGATAATCTGTCAACTCCCCCATTTTTGAAAAATCAATGACGCTGTCGTCGTCCAGAACAATCAGATAAGGCCGGGTCAGCTCATCTATAATCTGCTCAATCTTATAACTCTTAGGATTGATCCCCTGAGGTACATCCTCCATGAGAAAAACGCGAATGCGCTGGGCATAAGAAGGATTCTGACAAATCTTATCAGCCACTCGCTGAGCCTCTGGGTCAGACTGATCAATCAGCCAGTAAAACTCAACCGCTTCTGTCTGTTGGAGATTGGCTAATAAGTCATTTTCCAAACGAGGGTCACCAGATAGGATAGGCTGAACCACTGTATAAAGCTCCTCTTGAAAATCTGATGAAGAGCTCTGCCCTTTTTTCAAATAAGTCAAAGACAAGAGCCAACGCAAGATAAAGAGAAGCAGGTAAGCAGATGTCAGCAGGAAAAAAATAAGTTTCATGTTCAAAGCCCCTTTCGTAGATATGCGCCAATCAAACGGATAATCCATCTTTGCGGAAGTAGTCTCATGAGCCAAGCCAATAGTCGATATCTCTTACCCACTATAGCATAGGAACGGTCTTGCTGAAGGAGTCTGATGATGCGTCGTGCTGCTATCTCCGGGCTCATCTGCAACTGACTTCCACCCAAAGCATCCTGCAGCTCTGGAGGAAAGATAGAAGTCCGAACCGGTCCCAGTATATAAAGATAAACTGTCATTTCAGAGCCTTTGAGGCGCAGCTCTTCTTGCAAGGCTAGACAGTAGGTCTGCAAAGCGACCTTACTGGCGCTGTAAGCTGCCAGATAAGGATGGGGACAAAGCGCTGCCAGAGAGGAAAGTTGGACAAGTCTTATCTTGCGATTGCGCTCTGCGACTTGCTTGATCAGCCGAATCGGTGCTTGGTAATTAACCTGCCATAGGGCATTTTCAGCAGCTTCTGAAAGAGATAGAGCTGGACCAAAAGTAGCCAGACCACAGCAATTAATCAGTAGATCCGCCTCTAGCTGCTGAGCAAAATCGTCCACCGCAGCCGCATCTAGCAAATCCAAAACTCTGAAGGAAAGCTTGGCCTCGACTCCAGATAGATCCTCTTGCAGTTGAGTGAGTTTAACTTCATCTCTGCCAACCAAGACCAGCTGGTCTGTCCTTTGAGCCAGTTCTCTAGCCAACTGACGACCTATACCTCCCGAAGCCCCCAAAATCACAGCTTTGCTGATTGTTTTTTCCATTTGCATAGATATAGTTTACCAGATTTTGACAAGATATAAAACTAATTGCTAGATTTTACCTTTGTCCTCAAGAAACGAAAAACATTTCTCACTCTCCCCTGAATATGCTAAAATAGATTTAAATGAAATGAAAAAGGAGCATTTATGAAATATCCTAATCTGTTAGAGCGTTTCCTGACGTATGTCAAGGTCAACACGCGCTCAGACGAGACATCTACTACTACACCCAGCACTCAGAGTCAGGTGGACTTTGCCAAAAATGTCCTCATCCCTGAGATGAAGAGGGTTGGCTTGGAAAATGTCTACTACCTGCCCAACGGCTTTGCGATTGGAACTCTGCCAGCCAACGACCCTAGCTTTACCCGCAAGATTGGCTTTATTTCCCACATGGATACGGCGGACTTCAACGCAGAAAACATCCAGCCACAGGTCATCGAGAATTATGACGGCGGTGTGATTCCGCTGGGGCAATCTGGCTTTAACTTAGATCCTGCGGACTTTGCCAGTCTCCATAAATACAAGGGCCAAACCTTAATTACGACTGACGGAACAACCCTTTTGGGAGCAGACGACAAGTCTGGTATTGCTGAAATCATGACTGCTATCGAATATCTGTCTGCCCATCCAGAAATCAAGCATGGAGAAATCCGAGTTGGCTTTGGACCGGATGAGGAAATCGGTATCGGGGCTGATAAGTTTGACGCTGAAGACTTCGATGTGGACTTTGCCTACACAGTGGATGGCGGACCTCTAGGTGAGCTCCAGTACGAAACCTTTAGCGCTGCTGGAGCAGAACTGACCTTCCAAGGCCGAAATGTCCATCCGGGAACTGCTAAAGACCAGATGGTCAATGCTCTCCAGCTGGCTATTGACTTTCACAACCAGCTGCCAGAAGCCGACCGACCAGAGAAAACTGAGGGCTACCAAGGCTTCTACCACCTGATGAACTTGACCGGTACTGTCGAAGAAGCTCAAGCCAGCTACATTGTTCGTGACTTTGAGACAGAGGCTTTTGAAAATCGCAAAGCTGCTATGCAGGCTATCGCTGATAAGATGAACCAAGAGCTAGGCAGCGAGCGTGTTATTTTGACCCTTAAAGACCAGTATTACAACATGAAGCAGGTCATAGAAAAAGACATGACACCTATCCATATCGCCAAAGCAGTCATGGAAAGTCTGGACATCCAGCCTGTCATCGAGCCTATCCGTGGCGGAACTGATGGCTCTAAAATTTCCTTTATGGGCATTCCGACACCTAACCTCTTTGCCGGCGGCGAAAACATGCACGGCCGCTTCGAATATGTCAGCCTAGAAACCATGGAACGCGCTGTCGATACCATCATCGGAATTGTTTCCTATCAAGATTAAAAACGAAACCACAGAAGTTCACGAGGAATTTCTGTGGTTTTTTGTGATTTGCATAGAACAATATATTCGGATAATTTAAACACTTTACTCCTAAACATTGACTTTCTTCAAATGTATAATTGAATAATCTCATTTTAATATTCCTCTCCAAGCAATGGTCAAATCATTCCAATAATAAGCATACCTTTCCAATCCTTATTATTTTCTCTGTTTATTTTAACACAATATCAATCAAATAAGTATAGGGTTGTAAAAATCAAAAACGAATGATGGTATTAGACTTGGCTTAGTCTTCATCATTCGTTGTATTGTTGTTTTTACATCAAAATGTAAGCTTAGCTAATCTGAACAGTTTTCAGTTGGCCGTCAGTTCCTGTAAAGCTGATGCTTCTGGTTGCTGGATTGTAGCTGAAAGTCTCTGGGCTGACACCGTAGAGCTGAGAAAGCTCCTGCAATTTCTGGTTGAACGCTTCCTCTGCCATGCCAAAACTCGCTGCTAAGCTTGATTGACCAGTTGGGTTTGCAGCTGTCGAAGCTTCTGCTGGTTTGTCAGATTGGTTTTGGGCTGTTTCTGCAGCATTAGAATCGGAAGGTAGATTGCCATTTTGCGCAGTTTCTGGAGCACTGCTGCTGGATGGCTGACCAGAAGCAGGTTGTTCAGCTGATGCTTTGAGGAAGCCTTTTTGCACCGCATAGGCATCTGCTGCTTGGCGCTCAGCTTCTGATAAGTCTTTCTTGTAAATATAATGCTCGTGGTCCAGATGGGCTACCCGATAGCCTTGCTCATCCGCTCCGACCATATCCTGCAGATTAAAGTGATAGCCGTCATCGTCCCTATGCTGAGAATCAGAGTCGCTTGCCCCCTCAGAATGGACGAGTGACTGCTGGAAGGCCAAGATCTCCTTGAGCAGCTCTTTCTTGTCTGTAGCTCTCTGTCCAAGCTTATCAAAAAGCTGGTCCAGCTGCTGGTATTGCTGCTCACTTCCTTGATTCTTTTCCAAATACTGATGGATAGACATGAGCAGATTATAAAGCTGTTGATAAACTTCCTGATTTTCCGTATTAGACGGCTCTTCCTTTTGTCCAGCAATGATTCGGCTCATCTGATCCAAAAGCTTCTGACTTGCTGTCAGTAAAGCTTGCTTATCTGAGCTGCTGCTCTTTAATTCCTTGCCTAGTTCTAAGATTCTAGCTGCATAGTCTGCTCGGCTGTTTTGGTCCTTTATTTCTCCAAGCAGTTCCTGCGCTTTTCCAAGGAAGACAAGTGCTTGAGCGCTCTTTTCGCTATCATCTGTCGTTCCAAAATCATCATAAATACCTTTCAAAAAGTCATAAATCATGGCTTTGTAGGTTGGCTGATCGGGCTCGCCCTGATCTAGTTCTGTCTTTTCAGAGGACGGAGAAGGCTGACCGCTAGCAAGGGCTGCTGCAATTTCTTTCTTAGTCTGATAGAGGGCAGGAAAAAGCTGCTGGAGATTAGTCGCTTCTATAAAGGCTTGAGACTTATAGAGAGTCAAGGTCAGCTCGGCTGCTTTTCTGCGCAGCTCAGGGCTCAAACGTCCATCCTCCAAAGCTTGGTAGAAATAACGAATATACTCAACCGCTGTGACGCCTGTCCGATCATGATAATCTTCTAAAGCAGATAGTAATTGTCCTAGCTCTACCATTTCAGCTTGATTCTGGCCAGCATAAGCATTTTGCAGACGCTGTAGCAAGTCAGCTTTCTTCATTCCATAACTATCCGTGTCAAGTCGGTTCATTCTCTCCAAAAGTCCTTGATAGGTCTTGTCCAGCTCGGTCTCTTGGATTGGCTTGACCGTTTGATCCACATGGATAAACTGCTTATCAAAGTTATCCAGACTGCTCAGGTAGCCAGCTGTTGAGTTGCTAGGCAGCTTCTTCATAGTTTCCACGAACTGTCCCAAAGCTAGCTCAATCCGCCGCTGCATAAGAGGATCATCGGCATAAAGACGCTGACTGTCCGCTTTTAGATTTTCTACTTTTCGCAAAACAGCAGCCTCATCATAATCGCCCTGCTCATACTTAGATTGAATCTGAGGCAGACGATTTTTCAAGGCTTCTGCTGCGCCCTTGGACTGGATTTTGATATAGTGGTTGTGGTCGCCATGAGGAATGACAAACTGACCATCTTCCACTTGCAGACTGTAAGGCGAAAGACCAGAGCGCAAGGCTGTTGTGTAGAGCTCATTCATGAAGTCCAGCTCTGCATTGCCCGTTACCAGAGGAATGCGAACATGCTCCTTGCGGACAGCATAGGGGTGGATATGAGTTGGATCATAAGCCTGGTCAGGGTTATTAAAGACAAAGAAACCATTTGAGATGCGAACTGCTTCCTTGGGAACCCCATAGGTCTGGCAGATATAAGCAATCTTTTCCTCATCGCTGGCATCGCGTGAATAGCGTTCAGCGTCATTGACCGCTGCTGACGGTTTTGCTGGTTGCTGCTTGGTCAAGGCCTGCTCCGCTGCTTGAATCTGTTCAGCAGTCAAGTCTTTCTTGTAAAAGTAATGAGCATGATCTCCATGCGATACCATGTAGCCTTGATCGTCCTTGCCAATGACAGCCTCCGCATGAAAACCATGGTCGTGATTAGGCTGTGACGGTAGCTGAGGCTTCGAAGCTTGCAGTGGATCTCCCAGTGGCTGGTAAGTATAACCAATAGGAATCAAGCGGGCAATCTTTGCCTCCAAGTCTGACAGCTTGTCATAAGGAATGAAATGATGGTGGTCTCCGTGGGGTATAACGACTCCATTTTCTGTCCGACGACTGATTTTCAGCGGGTCAAACACTACACCGTCCCCTTCATGATAGCGCTGAGACTGAGGCAGGGCATAGAGTTGCTGCAGCAGACTTGGCAAGGATGGCTGAGATGGTTGAGATGGTTGAGACGGCTGAAGCGGATTGGACGGACTCGGCTGAGTAACCGCTAAGCCAGGTCTTGGTTGCTCAATCTTTGAATGATTTGGCAGCTGTGGAGACGGATTTGAGACAGCTCCACCCTGATTGTCAGCACTATTCTGATTCCAAGTATTGGAAGAAGCAACCGTCCTGCCGTAGTTAGGCGGATTCACTCGTCCGCCAGCCCGTCTGCTATTCCAGTAGCTCTGAGCTGCTGCCAATTCTGCCGGCGACAAGTCGCTTTTAGGAATGTAGTGAAAATGCCCGCCATGCGGCACGATAAAAGCATCACCTGTATCTTCGATGATGTCTGACGGGCTAAAAGTATAGCCGTCATCCGTTTTATATCCCCCTTGCCCTTGGTGGGAAATTCCTGCAAGGTCTGCCGCCGTCTTTCCCGCAGCTAAGGACTTGCTAGGTTGGCTGAAATCGCGAGTCCTGCTTGATTTTGTAGTGGAAGATTTGCCACTATCGCCTTCTTCCTTGGTCTTATGCAGCTTCTTCTGCCGGGCAATCTCATCTACCGAGCGGACATTACGGGTATGCTTGGCATCCTTGAGGTAGAGATAATACTTCCCCTCCACCTTAATAATATAACCATCCTTGACCTCATTGACAATATCTGCTTCCTGCAAAGTGTAGTTAGGATCTCGGATAATCAGCTCTTCGCTGATAATGGCATCAAAAGGCACCTTTCCATCAAAGTAATGATAATGGTCTCCATGAGAAGTGACGTAGCCCTGATCCGTGATTTTCACGACGATTTGCTCTGCTTCAATACCTTCATCATCATTGATTTGCTCAGGCGTCAAATTTTTATTTTTATCCGTCTTGTCACCCGAAGTCTTGTCCTCAATATAGGCTACTTTGTTATCTTTGGTCTGGGTTCTGGGCTGAGCTTGCCATTGGATAAGCCCGTAAGTTCCGAGGCCGAGAGCTAATACAGCTGCTGAAGCTAGGAAATATTTCTTTTTCATGGTTTTCCTTTATCCTTTCAAATCTTTAGCTAAAACAGCTAGATTTTCTTCTAAATTTTCTAAATAAGATAGTTGGTTGGCTGGGTCTGCTTCCAGAGGATTCAGCTCCTTGATTTGTACACCGGTCGCCTTGACCAAGGTTTGAGCCACTTTGGAAGAAGCATTGCTTTCCACAAAAATGGTCTTGACCTTGTGCTCCTTGACAAAATCTTCTATCTCTGTCAGTTGGCGTGGACTAGGCTCCTGCTCCGGTGAAATACCAGCAATACCCAGCTGGATCAGCCCGAAGCGCTTGGCTAGATAAGAAAAAGATGTATGCTGGGTGACAAAGGTCTTGTTGGGTACTTTGTCGAAAATCTTCTGGTAACGCTCGTTCAGCTCCTTGGCCTCTTCTTGAAATTTTCGAGCATTGGCTTGATAAATATCCCGATGGTCGCTATCCAGATCCGACAGTCTGTCAGCGATAATCTGAGCTTCCTCCGCAGCCTTCTGAGGATCCAACCATGTATGGGGGTCATAGAGCGTCTTCTCATCCACTCCCTCTCCTGCTTGGACATCTTCCAAGCCTGCAACCCGATCCAGCTTCATACCCTGGGAAGCCTCAAGGACTTGAACCTTGGAATTCTTGAGACTAGGATTCAGCTCGCCAGCCCAAGACTCCAAGGTCCGTGAGTGATAGACAAAGACATCTGCATCATAGATGGCTGCCACATCATTGGCTGAAGGCTCAAAATCATGAATGCCGCTACTAGACTGAATCATGCGCACATCATTCAGATCGCCCGATATAGCCTTAACCATGGAGTAGATAGGATAAAAGCTGGTTACGATCTTCAAGCCTTGCGACGAACTGGATGGACTGGATTCCTTTTGAGACTGACAAGCCCAAAGACACAAGGCAAGAGCCAGCAGACTAAGGCAAGCTGAGATTTTTAAAGCTCGTTTCACAATATCTCCTTAACTAATTATTAACCAGTTTATTAACTGGTTAATATCATACACTTTGTCAACTTCTTTGTCAAGTTTTTTAAGAAAATAAAGCAAAAGGAAGTAGGATTCTTTCCCGCTTCCTCTTTGCTTTTAATTTAAATATATTTTGAAAGGTTATTTATTATGACTATTCAAGGACAGAATAAGATTGGAAAAATGCATTTCTCAAGCTTAACTGTATGAGATTACTTTTCAGACTGTCAAATGACAATCTGGAACTGAAAACTCCAGCTCTATATCGCCTCTGTAGTGAAACTACGGCTTTCCAGCACTTTCAGCATGGCATCGGCCGTGTCCAAGGCTGTGAAGAGTGGTACTCCGTGCTCAATAGCTGAGCTACGGATAATTTGACCATGCTTGTCAGCTGTCCGCTTGGTTCCGACTGTGTTGATAATAGCTTGAACCTTGCCCTTGCGGATATAGGCTGGGATATCTTTGTTATCATCACTGCCGATTTTTTCCACCAGACGGACGTGTAGGCCATGATTTTCAAAATAGGAGGCTGTTCCCTTGGTTGCCCAGATACCATAGCCAATATTGGCAAAACGCTGTGCCAGCTGCAGGGCTTCTTCCTTGCTGTCGTCTGCGATAGTAAAGACGACATTTCCAAAGTTTGGCAGATGGAGATAGGAAGCCTCAAAAGCCTTGTAGAGCGCTTTTTCCAAAGTGCGGTCGCTGCCCATAACTTCGCCGGTAGACTTCATTTCAGGTCCCAAGAGACTGTCAACCTTCGCCAGCTTGGTAAAGGAGAAGACCGGTGCCTTGATATGAACCATGGAACTTTCTGGATGAAGGCCGTCTTCATAGCCCAGCTCTGCCAAAGTTTCCCCAAGAATCAAACGAGTCGCTACTTGCGCCATCGGAATATCGGTCACCTTGGACAAGAAAGGAACAGTCCGGCTGGCCCGTGGATTGACCTCGATAACATAGACCTGCTCATCCTTGATGACGAACTGAATATTCATCATACCAATACAGTTGAGTCCCAGAGCCAAACGTTTGGTATAGTCTGCAATGGTATCCTTGACTTTCTGCGATAGGGTTTGCGGCGGATAGGCCGCCATGGAATCCCCTGAGTGAACTCCTGCCCGCTCGATATGCTCCATAATCCCAGGAATCAAGACCTGACGACCATCAGAAATAGCATCAACCTCACACTCATCACCGACAATGTAAGAATCAACCAAAACCGGATGGTCTGGACTGGCCTTAACCGCTGTCCGCATATAAGAGCGTAGATCCGCTTCGTTTTCTACGATTTCCATAGCACGACCACCCAAGACATAGGAAGGTCGCACCAGAACGGGGAAGCCAATCTTACGAGCAGCCTCTACTGCTTCCTCTTCATTAGTGGCTGTCTGACCCGGCGGCTGCGGAATATCCAGTTCCTTCAGCGCTTGCTCAAAGAGATCCCGGTCCTCAGCTCGATCCAAGTCCGCTACTTGGGTACCTAAAATCTTAACACCTGCCTTGGACAGTGGCTCTGCCAGATTAATGGCTGTCTGCCCACCAAACTGTACGATAACTCCTTTAGGCTGCTCCAGCTCAATGACATTCATGACATCTTCAAAGGTCAGCGGCTCAAAGTAGAGCTTGTCAGAGACAGAAAAGTCAGTCGATACAGTCTCTGGATTGCTATTCATGATAATCGCTTCATAGCCAGCTGCCTGAATAGCCTTTACAGAATGAACAGTCGCATAGTCAAACTCGACCCCCTGTCCGATTCGGATAGGACCAGAGCCCAGCACCAGAACTGATTCCTTGCTGGATTTGACAGATTCATTTTCAAAGCCATAGGTAGAATAGAAATAAGGCGTCGCAGACTCGAACTCAGCAGCACAGGTATCCACCATCTTGTAAACCGGCACAATCTTCTGCTCCTGCCGGATGCGACGCACCTGCTCGGCTGTCATGTCCCACAAGGCTGCAATCTTAGTATCCGCAAAGCCATTTTGCTTGGCTTTCTTGAGCACATAGCTATCTCCGATATGACTGGCCAGCTCCTGCTCAATTTCGTAAATATGGAGCAGCTTATCCAGAAAAAAAACATCAATCTTAGTCAACTCAGCAATTTCATCCGGACTGTATCCGCGGCGAATGGCCTCTGAGATATAGAAAAGTCGGTCGTCTTGCGCCTTGACAATCTTCCTCATCAGCTCGTCATCGCTTACTTGACTGAGAGCAGGCAACTCGTTGTGGTCCGCACCAACTTCAAGAGAACGGCAAGCCTTGAGCAGACTCTCCTCAATATTGCGGCCGATAGCCATGACTTCCCCTGTCGCCTTCATCTGGGTTCCCAAACGTCGCTCACCCTGCTCAAATTTATCAAATGGAAAGCGTGGAATCTTAGCGACTACATAGTCCAGAGCCGGCTCAAACATAGCATAGGTAGAGCCTGTCACTGGATTGATGATTTCATCCAATGTAAGTCCGACTGCGATTTTCGCCGCCAACTTGGCAATCGGATAGCCAGTCGCCTTAGAGGCTAGGGCTGATGAGCGGGAAACCCGCGGATTGACCTCAATGACATAGTACTTAAAGCTATGCGGGTCCAGAGCCAGCTGCACATTACAGCCCCCCTCAATCTTCAGCGCACGGATAATCTTGAGGCTGGCGTCCCGCAGCATCTGGTACTCATAGTCTGAGATGGTCTGACTAGGTGCAAAAACGATAGAATCACCTGTGTGGATGCCGACTGGATCAAAGTTTTCCATATTACATACGACCAGCGCATTGTCGGCACCATCCCGCATGACTTCGTATTCAATTTCCTTAAAACCTGCTATAGAGCGCTCAATCAGACATTGAGTAACTGGAGAGAGTTTGAGGCCATTCTCTGCGATTTCCTGCAGCTCTTCTTCATTGCTACAGATACCACCGCCAGTTCCTCCCAGTGTAAATGCCGGACGGACAATGACTGGATAGCCGATGCCAGCCGCAAATTCCAGCGCTTCATCCACTGTATTGACAATTTCTGACTCAGGGATGGGCTGGCCAAGTTCTTCCATCAGCTGCTTGAAGAGATCCCGGTCTTCCGCTTTGTCAATGGCCGATAACTTGGTCCCTAAGAGTTCCACTCCCAGCTCTTCTAAAAGCCCTGACTTGGATAATTCCATAGCCATATTGAGTCCAGTCTGACCGCCCAGAGTAGGCAGAAGAGCATCTGGCCGCTCCTTACGCAATATCCGCGCAACAAACTCCAGCGTGATAGGCTCGATATAAACTCGGTCTGCAATTTCCTTGTCCGTCATGATGGTCGCTGGATTAGAATTAACCAAGACAACACTGTAGCCCTCTTCTTTCAAGGACAGGCAAGCCTGAGTCCCAGCATAGTCAAACTCCGCAGCCTGACCAATAACAATCGGACCAGAACCGATGACCATAATTTTCTGAATATCTTTACGTTTTGGCATAGTGCACCTCTCAATCTTGCTTCCTAGTAAGCCTGATGGGCATCCATCATTTCCATAAACTCATCAAAGAGATAATCTGCATCATGCGGTCCCGGCGCAGCATCCGGGTGGAACTGCACAGAAAAAGCTGGATAGTCCCGATGGCGCACACCTTCGACAGACTTATCATTGATTTCTTCATGAGTCACAATCAGGCATTCTGGCAAATCCTCACGACTGACTGCATAGCCGTGATTTTGACTTGTAAAGTCAACTCGGCCTGTCGCAATCTCACGTACCGCATGGTTGAAGCCACGGTGGCCGAACTTCATCTTATGCGTCTTTGCACCATTAGCCATGGAGAAGAGCTGATGTCCCATGCAGATTCCGAAAATTGGAATCTTGCCCTGAACACCACGAATCATGTCCAGAGCCTCCGGCACATCTTCCGGATTTCCCGGTCCATTTGACAGCATGACGCCGTCAGGATTGAGCTGGAGAATTTCCTCAGCTCTGGTATCATAAGGTACTACTGTCACACTACAGTTGCGTTTGGCTAACTCCCGCAGGATAGAATGCTTGAGACCGAAGTCCACTAATACCACACTGCGACCCGTTCCCGGAGCTGGATAAGACTGCTTGGTAGACACCTGCTTGATGTTATCAGTCGGCAGAACTGTAGCCTGAAGCTGGTCTTGCAAATGCTCAATACTATCATCCGCATTGGCAATGGTCGCCCGCATAGTTCCATGCTGTCGGATAATCTTGGTTAGCGCCCTTGTATCAATTCCCGAAATGCCTGGTATCTTCTTGATTTTGAGGAACTCATCCAAAGACAATTGCTGGCGCCAATTGCTTGCACGACGTGCATACTCATAGACCACCACTCCCTTGCAGGTTGGCAGAATGGATTCATAATCGTCCCGGTTGACACCATAATTTCCCACCAAAGGATAGGTAAAGGTCAAAATCTGGCCGTTATAAGACTGATCTGTAATCGATTCCTGATAGCCAGTCATGCCTGTGTTAAAGACGATTTCGCCTGTCACGAAAAGATCCGCTCCAAAAGCTTCCCCATCGAAAATCATGCCATTTTCTAATATTAAAAGTCTCTTTGCCATTCTTCCCTCCTGTCCAAGATGCAGACCGCCCATGACCATCCACATAAGATATATAATAATAGGGAGTGGGATTGCTTTACATAGCCTCACCCACTCCCGGCCTACTGTCCGAGATTATTGACGGCCTTTCAGAACTGCTTCGATAATAGCCATTCTGACAAAGACGCCGTTGGTCATTTGTTCAACGATACGCGATTTTGGTGCTTCGACCAGATGATCCGCAATTTCTACATCACGGTTAACTGGAGCCGGATGCATGAGAATCGCCGTATCTTTCATGCGATCATAGCGCTCTTGAGTCAGCCCATGCAGTCTGTGGTAATTTTCTTTAGAAAAGATGGACTCGTAGTCATGGCGCTCATGCTGCACGCGCAGGAACATCATGACATCCACTTGATCAATCACCTCATCAATGGTGACAAACTTACCATAGTCCGCAAACTCTTGGCTCCGCCATTCTTCCGGACCAGCAAAGTAGAGCTCTGCACCCAAGCGCTTGAGAATCTGCATATTTGACTTAGCCACGCGCGAATGGTCCAAGTCACCAGCAATCGCAACCTTGAGTCCTTCAAAGCGACCAAACTCTTGATAAATAGTCATCAAATCCAGCAAGCTTTGGCTAGGATGCTGACCAGAACCGTCTCCACCGTTAACAATAGAAGTCGTAATGGTCGGGCTTTCCACTAGTTCTTTGTAATAGTCCACTTCTGGGTGGCGAATGACACAGACATCAACGCCTAGGGCAGACATTGTCAGGATAGTATCATACAAGGTTTCTCCTTTGTTGACTGAGCTGGTCTTGACATCAAAGTCCAGAAGATCGCAACCTAACTTCAACTCTGCTACTTCAAAGGCCTTGTGGGTCCGTGTAGATGACTCAAAGAAAAGGTTAGACACGATATGCTGCTCATCATAATGGACTTTAGCGCCATTTTTAAATTCGATTCCGCGTTTAATCAAGGCCATAACTTCTTCATTTGACAGAGTTTCCATAGAAACAAGGTTCTTAAGAGCGATTTGATTGGATGACATGATGTAATTCTCCTTTATATGAAAGAATGAGGGCTTCCCAGAGTGCTGCAAGTAAAGTCGCTCTGAGAGCAAGCTATTTTTGAACGAAAGTTAATGATTTAGCGCCTAGCTCAATCCTTGGGCTCAGGCAGGACAAGATAGAGGACAATTCCCAGAATAGTTGACAAGGCAACTCCTGAGATTTGCAGACCAGACAGCTGCAAGGTCAGACCACCGATACCGGATACCAAGATGACACTGGCAATCAAGAGATTCTTTTTATTGTCAAAGTTGGTCTGTGCTTCGATCAGAATCTTGAGACCGCTCGAAGCAATTACCCCAAAGAGGGCGATGGAAATACCACCCAGCACAGGACTCGGGATGGATTGGAGCAGGGCTGAGACCTTACCCACAAAGCTCATGACAATAGCCAGCACTGCTGCACCTGCAATGACATAGACGCTGTAGATTTTATTGAGCGCCATAACTCCGATATTCTCTCCGTAGCTAGTCACTGGCGGTGCTCCAAAAAGTCCTGCAATAATCTGAGCCAGACCATCTCCAGTCAAGGTCTTGTCCAGTCCTGGATCCTTGAAGAAGTCCTTACCTATCAAGCTATTCAGCACCATGACATGCCCGAAGTGTTCTGTCATGGTTACAAAGGCGATAGGCGCCATAGTTAAAATCGCACTAGGGTAAAATTTCACATCGTAGTCCAAGAAAGGCAGACTCATAGGCGGAAGGTGGAACCAAGATGCTTCTCCTACCTTGGCAAAAGACACAATTTCCTGCCCAGTCACAGCCCCTAGAATCAAGCTAAAGATGTAGCCGACTATCAAGCCCAGCAAGACTGGAATGATTCCCACAATCTTCTTACCATAGATATTAAAGAGGATGACTGCCAAGAGAGTAACCATACCGATAATGAAGTAGGTCAAATCATAAACCTTTTCGCCATTAGCTACAGTCTTGTTCATCACATCGCTAACAGCTGTCCCAGCCAAGCTCAGACCGATGACCATGATGATGGGGCCAACTACTACTGGCGGCAACACCTTATCAATCCAAGCATTGCCAGCAAACTTAACAATCAGTGCTACAATAAAGTAGACCAAACCACCAGTGATGGCTCCCTGTGCAACCGCTCCGATACCATCTGTCTTCATCAGCATCTGCATGGCTGCAATATAAGCAAAGCTGGATCCCATGTAGGCTGGAATCTTGTATTTGGTAACAGTCAGATGGGCCAGTGTTCCCAGACCGCTGGAAAAAAGAGCTACCGCTGGGTCAATTCCAACCAGAATTGGCACCAAGACTGTCGCCCCAAACATGGCGAACAAGTGCTGAAAGGATAGCCCTAAAAGCAAACCTGGCTTTGGCATATCATGCACATCATACTTAACATCTTGACTCATTTAGCTTATTACTCCCCCATAATCAACACGCGATCTTGACCGTCTGTCTCAGTCACCTCAACAACAATCTCCTCAGTTTGGCTAGTCGGAATATTCTTGCCGACATAGTCTGCCCGTATCGGCAGCTCGCGGTGACCACGGTCAACCAAGACAGCCAGACCAACACGAGACGGCCGCCCATGACTGACCAGATTGTCGATAGCCGCTCGAATGGTTCGTCCTGTGTAAAGAACATCATCAATCAGGATTACTTGACGGTCGGTAATATCCACTGGAATCACTGTCGTATCTTCCTCAACCTTGATATCATCTCGGAAAGGCTTGGTGTCTATTTCTGCGACTGGAATATCGATATTCTCCAACTGAGCCAACCGCTTCTGAATCCGGTAAGCCAAGTGAACCCCGCGGGTCTTAATCCCAGCCAAGACCACTTGGTTTAAGTCCTTGTTGCGCTCAATGATTTCATAGGTAATCCGCGTAATCGCGCGATTCATGGTGATGTCATCGACAACCTCTTTTGTTTTCATTCTTTCCTCCTCAAACAACAGAAAAAGTCTCCTTATACAAGGAGACTTCAGAAAAATCTAGTCAGGCAAGCTAAAACAAGACGCACTTGCTTACACTCCACCCATCTTTTTACTTGCTCCTTGTCTATCTCTCTGGATAGAATTAAAGGATTATTTAATTTTTTATACTATATCACAATTTCAAAACTATTTCAAGAAAAAAATTGTATTTTTTCTGCTTGACTGGGTAAGGATTAGTGACTAGCCTCTTTCTCCGCCTTTTCCTTATCTTTTGGATCCGTTTGATTTTCTTTGTTTTTTGCTTGAGCTGTCGCATCTTTTAATTCAGGATTTTCAGCAGTTGGCACTTCTTCTGATGATGGTTTAGAAGAGTTTTCTGAATCCACCGTTCGCTCATTTAAGTCCTCTTCAGGAGTTCCAGCTGGATACTCATTATCGTTTGAAGCTCCTTGGCCGCTTGCTTCAACTGAGGCTGGCTTATCGGATGCTGGCTTCCCTTGGACATCTGCCTTATTAGGCTCACTTTGCTTAGGCTCTTCCTTCTTTTCGTCCTTTGCATCAGCCGGCTTATTATTATCAATGCTGCCACCCTGAACATCTGGAAAATGCTGCGCCAAAGCTTTCGGAATTTTATTTTCGTTCAATTCAAGCTCTTCTTTAGGGATGTGATTGTCGCTGACATTGATATAAGTCACCGTCTTATTTGGTTCCTGCAGCGCTAAGGTTGTGATTTTATTCTTGTTGACAGCCAGATTGTCTAAAGACCTAAACTGATTAATTCCTTCCAAGTTTTTCAGCTCATTCTCAGCCAAGTTTAAATTCTTCAAGGAAGACTGAGCGGCTGGAATGTTCAAAGATGTAATCTTGTTTTGACTTGCGGATAAGGTAACTAAGTTCTTAGCAGCTTCAACTCCTGCCAGCGAAGTCAGACGATTTCCATTTAGGCTCAGAGTTGTCAGATTTGGATTAGATTTCAGGAAGTTCAAGCTCTCAACATTGGAATTGTCAGCTGTTAATTCTTCCAGATGGGAAGCTTTGAGGGTATTGAGATTTAAGTTTGGATTGTTGGATAAAAAAAGCCTTGTTAAATCTTCTTTTTGGCTCAGAGCAGAAATATCGTGCAGTTGATTGTGCTCTAAACTTACCGCTTTTAATTTTGCAAGCTTGGTCAAAGCAGAAATATCAGAGATATTATTGTAGTCAAGGTTCAATGACTCCAGATTTTTCAACTTCGCAAGCGGTGAGATATCGGTAAGGTCATTTCCCGCTGCTGCCACTGTTTTGAGGTTCGGATAACGCTTCAAGAAAGATAAATCAGTGATGCCATTCTGGGAAATGTCCAAGCCTTCCAAGGTCGGAATTTCTTTTAAGAAATCATAGTTGGTAACGCCTGTCTTTGTCATCCACAGCTGTTTTAAATGTTTAAATTGCAGCACTGGTCTGATGTCCTTTATCGGAGTAAAGCCAATTCCCAGAACTTCAATATTTGGCATCAGTTCTAAGCCTTTTCGCTGCAAAGGGTCTTTGCGCTGGCCGATATTTAGATACTTCACAGTTGCCAGCCAGGCTTTCATCTTTTCCGTATCCGTCTCACCTGATGGGAATGGGGTATCTGCCGTAGCATGTAAAATATCTTCAATGATTTCATCATCAAATCCTAGAGCTTTCAAGGTTGCCATACCAACTGCGTCATGAGCATGCGGATTTCCATGAGGGTCAAAAGGCTTGCTCGGATCAATCTCACTGACCAAAGTCGAATGGCTATGATCACCATGTGGATAGATAAATACCTTTCCTTTATCTGTATCGCTCACCTGAATCAGACTTTCATCGATTCCTAATTGCTGAGCCAAATAGGCCTTTTTCTTGGCAATTTCTTCTTCCTCGTCTGATGGACTTGGCGCAGGCTCAGGTGTAGGAGCTGGCGACGGTTCTGGTGAAGGCTGTGCTTGCCCTTGCCGGCCATAGTAGGCATCTTCAGCAGCTTTCTTATGTTCCGCTGGAATCAATGACTCCCAAGGCGAAGCAATCAGCTGCTCATAGGGGATAAAATGAGTATGACCGTTATGATCTGCCAGCAAGCCAGTAGCCAACTTGCCGGTTACTCCGGTACCTCTAAATAAGAATCCATCACTTGTAGGATAATCAATCCCAGCAAACTGGCGTTTAGTTGTCCCTTGCTGCTGGGGAACAGAAGGTCTAAGCGTTGGCTGATAAACAGGTCCAGTAGTATTGCTAGGCGGCGTTGGACGATAACTCGGTGCTTGAGCAAGATTCCCCACAGACTGCTTCAAAATATAATGAAAATGATCCCCGTGACGCACAACATAGCCGTATTGGTCTTCTGATACAATGTCTCTAGGATTAAAAACATAGCCATCATCAGCAGTGCTCATTTGATTTGCCAGCTGAGGGGAGCCTGCAGGCACTTGTCCATCTTTTGGTATCAGATAGGCCCATTTACTATTCTTTAGATCAGAATAAAAAATAAAGTGCGTATGGCCATCATGCTCTAAAATCAAACCTTCACTAGTTCTAGCTTTAATTTGAGACTCACTTTTGAAGAGAAAACCATCATCCGTCGGCTTATCAACACCAGGAACTTGTCCTTTTTTGGTCGCCTTACTTTTCTTCTTCACTTCTTGCTTGGTCTTCACCTTCTCTTGACTGCTTTCCTGTTGAGATGTCTGAGATTGACAAGCAGCCAAGCAAAGATTACAAGCTAGAATGATCCCTGCTAATCCTAACAGTTTTTTATTCTGTTTCATTCTTTCCTCCTTTTTGTTTAACTGGTTAATCGTTAACTAGTTAACTATATCATACAAATCTGATAATGGCAAGAAAAAATCGAAACAAAATAAAAAACAGAGCAAATCTGTTTTTCATCTAAAATTCACATGTCACTCTGAAGCTTTTTTCTTTGAGAAAGAGATGGACTTTATCCCGTAAAAGACAAAACCAAAAACCAAATAGGCCGCAAAGATAATCAGAGACATCTTGATGACATAGGGCCAGCCTTTCTTAAAGACATTGAGGAAAAAGTAAGGAAATGGATTGTCCTTGGATCTTGGAATATCTATTTTCAAGAAAAAGCCATTAAAGAGAGCAAAGGCCATGTAGACCAAAGGCACACTCGTCCAAGAAATCGGATCAAACCAACGGTACTGACGCGACTTGTCAAAGATTACTGTATCCAGAAGAAAGGCCAAGGGTACTACGTAATGACACAGAAAATTCTCCAGACGGTAAAAATCTGTCGCAATTGGGGCTAGCAAGAGGTGGTAAACGACGCAAGTAATCATGATGGACATGGTTACCCCGCCCTTGATTCTCAAGATTTTCGGCGCTTTCCAAGCATCGCCAGATCTCGTCATCAGATAGACCAGATAGCCCGTAAAGAGCAGGACCAAGAGATTGGACAAAACCGTATAGTACATGAGCATGCCCACGCCATACTTAGTGATTTCCAGATACACCCCTAGAAAGGCCAGGATAAAAAGAATAATTCGATAAATTAAGATAAAACGACGATTCATAGAGACCTCAAATTTTCTTAACAAACTCTGACTTGAGCTTCATCGCACCGAAGCCGTCAATCTTACAGTCGATATTATGGTCGCCTTCTACGATGCGGATATTTTTCACGCGCGTTCCCTGCTTGAGATCCTTGGGTGCTCCTTTGACCTTCAGGTCCTTAATCAAGGTAACTGTGTCACCATCAGCCAGCTTATTGCCATTAGCATCAATTGCAACTGGTCCTTCTTCTGCTTCTTGGACCTCAGCTGGATTCCACTCATAGGCGCACTCTGGGCAGACCAAGAGCGTTCCATCTTCGTAGACATACTCTGAATTACATTTGGGGCAGTTTGGTAAGTTGTTCATTTTTTCTCCATTTCTAGTCAAGGCTGCTAAATTTCCATACCAGCCTTCTATATATGATTAAGCTCTTCTTTCATTTTTCAAGTCCATCAGAACACTAAACGATGTGAAGGCCAACTAAATCCTGAAAATCTAGTTTACTCCTATTTCCACACCTTTCTAGTATAAGCTATTTTAAGCATTTTGACAAATCTCTTTTAGGATTTCCTACAGGTCTTGACCTTTCTGCAAAAACAGTGTACTATACTAGTGTATATACAGATAAAAAGGAGTCACTATGAAACCAAAATCTAAAAATCAGTTTATGACACTGACCGCTTTTTTGACTGCACTAGCTATTGTTATCCCACTAGTTATGCCAATTAAAATTGTCATTCCGCCCGCTTCCTTCACCTTAGCCAGTCATGTCGCTATCTTTTTGGCTATGTTTATCTCCCCTCTCATGACGGTGATTGTTGTGATTGGTTCTGCTATTGGGTTTGGAATGTCCGGACTTCCTTTTATCATCACGCTCAGAGCCCTATCCCACTTGCTCTTTGCTAGCATCGGCGCTCTTTATCTGCAAAAGCACCCGGACACACTGGACAGCCAGAAGAAGACTTGGATATTTAATTTCCTACTAGCCTTGATTCATGCCTTTGGCGAAGTGGTCGTCTGCATCCTCTTTTACACGACTTCTGCCTATCCGGCCAATGCTTTCTATATCTTATTTGGTCTGGTTGGACTTGGTACGGTCATCCATAGCATGGTCGACTTTGTCATTGCTAAGTTCATCTATCAAGCGCTGAAAAAGATTCGCTAGAGCTTGAAGATTCCTGACTTTTGGTTTACAATGAAGCTATGACCAAGCAAAGACGAGAAGAACTATTAAACCTTTTGAAAACATCATCTGCTGCCCTCAATGGCCAGTCACTTGCGGAGCATTTCCATGTGACCAGACAAATTATCGTGCAAGATATTGCCCTCTTGCGGGCAGACGGCGCACCCATCCTCTCAACCAATCGTGGCTATCTTTATAAAGACCGCCAAGACAGCACTGCTGTTCATCAGCTCTTCAAGGTTAAGCATGGGGCTGAGGATATGGAGGACGAGCTGCTGGCTATAGTGGATAATGGCGGACGCGTACAGACTATTTTGATTGAGCATCCAGTTTATGGCGAAATCCAGACTTACCTGAAGCTGACCTGCCGCCGCGATGTTCAACATTTTCTGCAACAAGTCTCATCCTGTGCCTTTCGCCCTTTATCTGAGCTGACAGATGGAGTCCACTATCACCTAGTACAAGCCGACTCCCAGCAGGATTTGGACTATGTAGAAGCCGCCTTGAGAGACCTAGGATTTTTACAGGATAAATAACAAGCAAAAAAAGACTGATTAGGCCTCAACCTAGTCAGTCTTTTTAGTACATACTCTTGCGCCAACCACCTTTTATGCGCTCGTGATAGTAATATTCTGACAGTTCCTCATCTTCCATCATACGCAGAAGTTCTAGCATATCGTAGGCTAAGTCCAGCTGAGGCAAGGTTTCCTTGTCTACCCAAGAGATCTCGCCCTCTTCAGTCGAATGAATCTGACCGGAGAATTCGGTCGCTTTGTAGCAAAAGACGATGTAGCGAATCCCCTCATCCGTATGCCAGTTCTTTACCCCGACCAATTTCGGATGAGAAATAGTCAACCCCGTTTCCTCTAAAATCTCACGGACAACTGAATCATGGAGAGATTCTCCCTTTTCAATATGACCACCCGGAAAAGCATATCCAGACCAACGATAGTGCTCAGGAGAGCGATACTGCATTAGGACTTTACCTCGCGCCTTATCTTCGACAAGGCAGATGTTTGTTAGGATTGTTTTTTGGGAACGTGACATGGATTCACTCGCTTTCTATTTGTTAATATTCATCTCGATATTTTACTTCAGACTTCATCATAAAAGGATTAACTAAATCGTGGTATTCACGATAACCATGAAGCAAAGTTCCTCTAACGATGATAACTTCTCTATCTACTATTCTAAAATCTACTGTAATGGAATGCGTGAATCTTCTATAAAAGAAAAAGCTAAAAGTGAAACACCCCAGATACAAAAAACTACAAAAGCACTAAGGAGCTCTAGGATAAGATGACGCTTTTGATCTATCTTTGATTTATAAAATCGAGCCCATAAATGCAACAACAAGGTTAAACCAAGACAAAGCAACCAGATATTCCACAAAGTTGGAATAAATGCTAAACCAAATGTTAATAAAATAAGATGGAAAATGACAAAGGATAACAAGGCAAGATAAGCCATTCTAAACACATTTAAATATTTCAAAATAATTTTTCCTCTTCTCGAGATTATGACTAGATCTAAAACAGGCTATGGATTTGCTCACTTTCTAAGTTATTAAAACATATCTTCGTTATATTTCACTTCTGACTTCATGATAAAGGGATTGATCAATTCATGATGTTCATAGGTACTATGGACCACAAAACCTCTGACAATGATGATTTCATTATCTTGTATATGATAGTCTATATTGATGGGCATGGCTGGATTCGGAATGATTGACAAAGCAAAGAATGCCGAAAACCAAAGATAAAGTGCCACTAGTGCACTGAATAATTCAAAAATGGGGTGATACCAATGAAAATCTCTTATCCTAAAAAAGACTATCCAAGAATGGATAAAGAAGGTCAAACAAAGAATAAAAAACCAGGCATTCCACAAAACCGGAGTAAAGGATAGACCAAAAGCTAACAAAATCAAATGAAGAATGACAAAGGTTAGCAAGGACAGATAGAGTGTTTTAAATGAAAATAACTTAGAGAGATTTTCTTTGGTCACGTTTTTTCCTCTTTTTTTCATTATATTTCAAAATCAACATCGTTAACGCTGGTATGAAGAAAAAGATTAGATAGGTAGCAATCGGAAACCAAACATAGCGAGGATTCAAGTTCCACAATGGTGGCAGAAATCCCTCTTCGTCTTCTAATTCTATTCCTATAAAATAATGCAAAAGAAAAAGTAGACCATTAAGATAAAGAAAAACTTCTGAAAAACCTTTCAACGTGTTGAAGCCTTCTTCTCTTAGACTTCCAAACCAGGAATAATATGGAAGAGCAATCAAGAAAACCAAATTTATATACAAAGGGCTAACATATTTAAACTCTCGAAGCGGACCCGGAATTGACTTATTTCCAAATGTTAAAAATCCCACTCCAATCGCAACCATAATAAAGAATATATAACCTAAAAGAGCTTCTACTATCCAATGTTTTTCCAACCAAATACTAAATTTATTTCCCTGAGCTTTTACTTTTCTTTTGTTTTTAGTTTTCTTTTTGGTTTTACTTTTCATTCACCAACTCCACAATCTTCTGGAAAGTATTGCCATTTCGGATAGTCAGTTGCTTGTAGAAACTAGACTTGAGCAGTTTCTTATGGTAGTTGGACTTGAGATAGTCCGCTTGGTCAGCATTGCTATAAAAGAAAGCCGTCTGGCCAAAATGCAGCTGCTCCTTGTCATTAGCCCAACTGCCTGCGAGCTCTTGAACACTTTCCCTGTCTACTTCTGGCAGATAAAAGAGAACATCTCGCCGAAAGGCTGTTTCATCCTGCCACCAAGTAGGCAGATTTACTGTTTCTTTTTCAAGCATGGCAGAGCTGACAAGGACAAAAGGCAGAGGGAAATCGTAAGACTGACTGAAATAAGCCGACAAGATCTCCCGAATCCTCTCCTCCTGCTCCTCGCTATCAAAGAAGAGGTTGCCGCTGTTAACGTAGGAAACTGGATTTTCAAACCCCAACCCAGTCAAATCTTTCTTCAAATCAGCCATAACGACCTTGTTTTTCCCGCCGACATTGATGCCGCGGAGTAAAAGTGCATAACGCATATAGTGCTCCTTGTTTGTATGTTTTAAAACAGTTATTTTCTCTAACGATAGGGAATTTTCGAACTCTCTATTACTATATCAGGATTGGCAAGTTTGAGATAAGGAGCAATATAGTCTGCATCTGTAACCTTTGGACCTAGAATGACTTTTGAGTATTTCAAAGGAGCCAGATTAATGTATACAAATAGATCGTATCTGCCATTATCTTTCGGGCTTAATACTATATACTTCCTAAAATCGTTATAGTTAACTTTATCAAAAATTTCTAACCCAATATCTTCTTTCTTCAAGGATTTATCATTTAATAAATCCTTATTTTTATCTAAACTTTTATTATGATTTTCAATAAGTGTTTTTACAGAAGTATCATCTAGATTGATTAGAATACGATACTCCATCTCATATTCGTAATCTTTTACTTTAAAAAGATAAGAAATCTTTTTTAATTTTTCCGCCAAGTCACTTAGTGGAGTTTCACCTTCAAACTCTTGCATTTTTTCAAAAATTTGTTTTAGAATATCTAGGGCTTTACCAACATCTGATTCATCTTTAGCGCCAGAATTCAAATCTAAGTAATGAATTTTAACAAATTCAATGGATTTATGAGCAACAATATGTTCAAGATAACTCATGTCATATTCAAGGAATGCTCCTTGACATGAATCTGCGTATTCTTTCCACATAGGTAGGCTATCAGAAACTACAGTTAAGGAAGATATAAACACATTGGAAGTTTGATAGTTATGGAAAAATGTATTATCAATACCCAAGTAATCGTGTATTGCCCTTCCTTCCATTGGATCGTTTAACTGTTTTAGATTAGTAAGTCGTAAAAATGGAGGTTGAGTTTCAGAATTATTTTGATTTTTCCAGTCTGCTTTTATAAGAAAATTTGTTAAAGTATCAATCTTAGTATAATGTCCAAAAGAGCCGATTGTTTTTAAATCTTTAGAAGCAATAGTCAAATTAGAACGAATATCATCAATAATAACTTCTGCTTGATTCAAAAGTTCCTTGTAATTTTCAGACAGTATAAATCCAGAATCACTCTCTTTTTTTAAAATGGCGCCTTCATCACTACTATGACGCTCATCATACATTTTAACTAATTTAATTGCTTGATCTCGAATTATATCAGAATCATTTTCTTTTGCTATCTTTCGAATCACTTCTATTGAATCTTCAATTATGTCATCAAAATATCTTGATACAAAATCCAAATATTTCCCAACACTATAAGATTGAGGGTTATTAATACAATAGTTACTAATTGTTTCGAGATGTTCAATTTTAAAAATAGACAACAACTCATCTAATTCAAAATACCAATATGCAATGTCTTTAAAATTATTATCTTTAAATATGAAGTTAATGAATGATTCTAATTCCCTCTTAAAATAGTCTCTTCTTTCTTCTGGCAAACTATTTTGTTCAAATAATTTAACAAAAACTGAAAGTATATCTGAAAAAATTATTTCACTATTTTCTATATTATAGTTACATATTAAATCAAGAATTTTAAAGAAATAACTCTCATTTTCAAACAATATACAATAATCTTCATACTCTTTTGTTTGATACAAATAATAATACAAACTTGTTAAAAATTCAAAACTTTCAAACCAATTAAATGACTGGACATTATTTAATAATATTTTATTTAGTGTAACTAATATATTTTTTGCTGTGGTCTTATCTATTTTTTCTATTAAATTCATACAAACATACAAGACACGTTCAGCATATTTTAATTGTTCTTCTTCAGATAACTTTAAATATTGATTAATATAATTTTTAAGTTCATATTTCAGTTTTTCTTCATTTAAGGAATCAAAATAATCTTCTAATTCAGAGCCACTAAATTTATCTGTAAAATAATTTATCCGTTCCATTTCATCTCCTTCCCAAACCTAATCCATTGCCTTTATTTCTAATATCATATCGCGAATCTGCGCGGCCAGCTCGAAGTCGAGGAGTCCGGCAGCTTCTTGCATTTGGCCTTCCAGTTTCTTGATCATGTCCTTGCGCTCTTGCTTGCTGAGGCTTTCGATTTCGACGGTTTCTTCCTTGTCTGGCAAGGCAGCCTTGGTCACACTGATTAGGTCGCGGATTTCTTTCTTAATGGTCTGCGGTACAATGCCATGCTCTTCATTATAAGCCATCTGGATTGCCCGACGGCGGGCAGTTTCATCAATAGCCCGCTGCATGGACTGGGTCATAGTATCTGCATACATAATCACATGCCCCTCACTGTTGCGGGCTGCCCGGCCAATAGTCTGGATAAGACCGCGTTCGTTGCGGAGGAAACCTTCCTTGTCCGCATCAAGAATTGCCACCAGACTAACCTCGGGAACATCGATTCCCTCGCGCAGCAGGTTAATCCCAACCAGAACGTCAAAGACACCCAAGCGCAGGTCTCGGATAATCTCGGTCCGTTCCAAAGTCTTGATGTCTGAGTGCATGTACTTGACCTTGACACCCATTTCCTTGAAGTAGTCTGTCAAATCTTCCGCCATCTTCTTGGTCAGGGTTGTGATAAAGGTCCGCTCATTCTTTTCGACACGAGCATTGATTTCGCCCAAAAGATCATCAATTTGCCCCATGGTTGGACGGACTTCCACTTCTGGATCCAGAAGCCCTGTCGGCCGGATAATCTGCTCAATAACAGTATCCGTCTGTTCATTTTCATAGTCGCCCGGCGTAGCCGATACATAGACAATCTGGTGAACATGGCTCTCAAACTCCTCCCGGCGCAGCGGACGGTTGTCCAAGGCAGATGGCAGGCGGAAACCATAATTAACCAGCATCTCCTTCCGAGAGCGGTCGCCATTGTACATACCCCGAATCTGTCCCATGGTCATGTGACTCTCATCAATCATAATCAAGAAATCATCAGGGAAAAAGTCCAGAAGGGTATAAGGCGGCTCTCCTTCGCTCCGACCATCCATGTGGCGAGAATAGTTCTCAACGCCGTTTGTATAGCCCATCTCGCGCAGCATTTCGATATCGTACTCTGTGCGCTGCTTCAAGCGCTGGGCTTCCAGCAGCTTGCCTTCCTTCTCAAAAATAGCAAGCTGCTCCTCCAGCTCGGCCTGAATCTTGGCAATGGCTACTTCCATGTGGTCTTCATTGGTCACAAAGTGAGTGGCCGGGAAGATGGCCAAATGGTCCACCTCACCCAAGACTCGACCTGTCAAGGCTTCAACCTCACGAATCCGGTCAATTTCATCTCCGAAAAACTCTACCCGAAAGGCATGCTCATCACGAGAAGCTGGAAAAATCTCCACCACATCACCACGAACCCGGAATTTCCCCCGCTGAAAGTCAATGTCATTACGCTCAAACTGGATATCAACCAAATCATTAAGCAGCTTGTCACGGGAAATCTCTAGACCAGGACGCAGGCTAACTACGCTATCGGAGTATTCCTTTGGCGATCCCAGACCATAGATACAAGAGACAGAAGCCACGACAATCACGTCATTGCGCTCCAAGAGGGCAGAAGTCGCTGAGTGACGGAGCTTATCAATCTCGTCATTGACCGAGCTATCCTTTTCGATATAAGTATCGCTGGAGGGCACATAGGCCTCCGGCTGGTAGTAATCATAGTAGGAAACGAAGTATTCCACTGCGTTATTAGGGAAGAATTCCTTGAACTCACCATAAAGCTGGCCGGCCAGCGTTTTATTATGGGCGATAACCAGTGTCGGCTTGTTGACCTGAGCGATAACCTGACTCATGGTATAGGTCTTACCAGTACCAGTCGCCCCCATGAGAATCTGGGCCTTCTCACCCCCCTCAATATTATCCACCAGCTGCTCGATAGCTTGGGGTTGATCACCCGAAGGCTCATACTTGGAAACCAATTCAAATTTATTATCTGTTATTCTGTTAATCATCTTTTATTCCTTAAATTGTGCTTCTATCATTTTACCATATTTGCCCTATTTTCTCTGGATTTGGGTGTAGGTAGAATGGTCACGCTTCTACCATCGTCTGTCCCAGGTCACACATTTCATTTAAAGACATAAAAAAGGCCCAGCTCAACTGGGCGGAATGGTTATTTCTTAAAGATCAGCGCCTGAGGCAGGCGATTTTCTTTTTTGAGTGACCAGTAAAGAAAGGCAATGCAGCCAATCAGGACGATACTGGCAAAAATAGATCCTTCAGCACCAAAAGCCCCACCGGATAGCAAATCCACAGAAGATTGTGAGCTATAGTTCAAGATTGAGGTAGATGCTCCTTGACCACTGACCTGAATACCATAGATATTTCCTTGCACAAAATTCCAAGCGCCGTGCATACCAGCCAGTACCCACATATTGTCATACTTGAGCATAAGGAAACAAGCAAAGATACCGTCTAGTATGATATTGACAATAGAAAGAATACTCACACCAGGGTTAAAGAGGTGCAGAGCCCCAAATAGAGCACTGGAAATCAAGATACCAATGAAGATATTTGACTTAGCGCTAACTGCTGGAAAGAGCCAACCACGCGTCACTAGCTCTTCTGTCCCACCTTGGAGAATCCAGAAAGGAATGATAGCTACAACAAAAATCAAAGACTGCAAGTTAAGCTGACCTAATTTCAGACTGCCTGTCCCCGTTACCAAGAGCAAGACAACAACCAGTGAAAACTGAACGGCTCCGATAAGGAAGCCTTTAAGGAGATTTTTGAACCAGTCTTGTTTATAGAATCCCAGACTAGAAAAAGGACGCTTCTCACGATATCGAACCCAGAGAAAAACTGCTAGGGCGATAAAGAAGAAACCAGCTAGCTGAAAAAAGACCGTATAGTGACTAATGGCTGCCATTGCTTCTGTCCGATTAATCGTCGGATCTGCAAAGCCAAATAAGAGTCCGACAATGATACCAATTGGCAACATTCCGACAAAACTTAAAATTCCTCCTCCATAAACAAAGCCTATAGCAATCAAGATAGCCAACCAAATCGGCGGATTATAACGCGATTGCTTGATAGCATCCAACATACGAGATTTAAACATAAAATTATTCCTTTCCGCATTTTAATTTATTATAGCATATTATTTTAGGGCGAGCAAAAGAGAACCGTTCGCACAGTTATTGTGTCTTCCCTACTAACTCTGTCAAACTGCCATCTTTTTTCATCCTGAAAAGCAAGTAAAGCACGGCTAACAAGAGAATGAGCGAGCTGAAAATAGAGGCTTCAGCACCGAAATCTCCACCAGTCAGCCAGCTCGAGTCCGTCTTAGGTATAAAGTTCAGTACTGCCGCGTCCACACCAGTACCACTAACGCTGAAACCGTAAATATTACCTTGGCTAAAGTTCCAAGCAGTATGAAGTCCTATAATCCCCCAGACATTGTCCGTCCGGAGCAGATAGAGACTTGCAAAGAGGCCAAATAAGGCAATGTTAAGAATGGGAAGAACGCCAATATCTGGATTGCCTAGGTGCAAGAGTGCAAAGAGCAGGCTCGAAGTCAGTAAACCGATGGGGAGATTGGTCTGTTTGACAGCAACTGGCAGCAGCCAAGCACGTGTCACTAGCTCTTCTGCTCCACCCTGAATCATCCAAAGCGGAAGCAAAATCAAGATATAGAGAAAAGGTTCCAGTGTCATCTGTCCCCATTCAAAAGAGCCAGCTCCGCTCAACAGCATAAGCAGAGCGACTAGACTAAAGAGGAGAAAACCTGCTGCCAATCCTTTGACCAGCTCCACCAAGCTTCCTTTTTTGACAAAGCCCAGAGTCGCGAGCGGTCGTCCTTCAGCCCAGCGCACCCAAAGAAAAAGAGCCAGTATCATAAAAACAAAGCCGAACAAAAGAAAAGGCAGCGCAAAATTGAAGAAAATTTCAAAGAATCCGCCTTGACCTAAGAAACCTAGCATAAGACTAAGTACAGCAGAAATCGGCTCCAAAGCCAGATAGGCCAACTGCTCTCCTCCTTGCACGAAAACAACTGCCAGCAAAAGAGACAAAATATAAGGAGGGACAAAGCGAGCTTGATTGATTCCGTCCAAGATACGTGACTTTTTCATAAGAACCTCATTCTATCCTTGCTTTCATTTATTTCCAGTATAGCAGACTTTGCTCTAAGAACAAAGAAAAGTTGCGGCTCAACTTACAAAAACAGAGAGTTTATATGTCAGAAAACCTAACATAAAAATAGGGGAAATTTGCCTAATCAGTGATTTTTTGCTATAATGCTAGAATGCTAAAAAGGAGGAAGAAAATGAAGAAAAAATTCTTAGCAGTCTTGCTAACATTATTTCCATTTTTTGCGTTAGGGGCGACAGCCCAGGCAGATACGGTCAAAATCGTATCCGATACTGCTTACGCACCATTTGAATTTAAAGATTCTGATCAGACTTACAAGGGGATTGACGTTGATATCATCAACAAGGTCGCAGAAATCAAGGGCTGGGACATTGACATGAGCTTCCCAGGCTTCGATGCAGCTGTCAATGCCGTCCAAGCTGGCCAAGCGGACGCTATCATGGCTGGTATGACCAAGACAAGCGAGCGTGAAAAAGTCTTTACCATGTCTGATACCTACTACGACACCAAGGTCGTTATCGCGACGACCAAGGCAAACACCATCAGCAAATATGAACAGCTGAAAGGGAAGAAAGTCGGTGTCAAAACCGGTACAGCTGCCCAACGTTTCCTTGATAAGAACAAGGATAAGTACGGCTTCACTCTCAAAACCTTTGACACAGGTGACTTGATGTATAACAGCCTTTCTGCTGGTGATGTTGATGCAGTGATGGACGATCAGCCTGTCATTGAGTACGCCATCAATCAAGGCCAAAACCTGAAAATTTCTATGAAGGGTGAGGCTGTTGGAAGCTTTGCTTTCGGTGTCAAAAAAGGCAGCAAGCACGAGCACTTAGTTACTGAGTTTAACGAAGCTTTGGCGCAGATGAAGGAAGACGGCAGTCTGGAAGAAATCATCAATAAATGGACTGCTTCTAAAGGCAGCTCTGACTCAGCTGTTCCAGAGACTTCTACTCCTGCCGGTCAAAAAGCTACTCCGACAAAAGACAAATACATCATTGCCAGCGACTCATCTTTTGCTCCTTTTGTCTTCCAAGATGACAGCAACCAATATACTGGTATTGACATGGAGCTGATTAAGGCTATTGCCAAAGACCAAGGCTTTACTGTGGAAGTAACCAACCCTGGCTTTGATGCAGCTATTAATAGCGTTCAGACCGGTCAGGCTGACGGAATTATCGCCGGCATGTCTGTCACTGATGCTCGTAAGAAAACTTTTGACTATTCTGACCCTTACTATACAGCCAACTCTATCTTGGCAGTCAAAGACAGCAGCAATATCAAGTCCTACGAGGAACTCAAGGGCAAAACCGTCGGTGTCAAAACCGGTACCGCTTCTCAGACTTTCCTTGAGGAAAACAAGAGCAAGTACGGCTACTCTATCAAAACATTCTCGGATGCAGCTTCCATGTATGACAGCCTTAATACTGGCTCCGTCGCAGCTGTGATGGATGATGAGCCTGTTGTCAAATACGCTATCAAACAAGGCAAGAAGCTTAAAACACCTATTGAAGGTACACCAAGTGGTCAAGTCGCTTTCGCAGTTAAAAAAGGCAGCAATCCTGAGTTGATTGAGATGTTTAACAATGGACTGGCCAACCTGAAAGAAAGCGGCAAGTACCAAGAAATTTTAGACAAGTATCTGGCTAGCGAGGTAAAAGAATCCACTGTAGATGAGTCCACTATTTGGGGCTTGCTGCAAAACAACTACCAAGAACTTCTTAAAGGTCTTGGAGTGACGATTGCTTTGGCTCTGATTTCATTTGCGATTGCTATGGTCATCGGGATTATCTTTGGTATGTTCAGCGTCAGCCCTTATAAACCGCTGCGCTGGATTGCAGAAATCTTTGTCGATGTCATTCGTGGTATTCCACTGATGATTGTGGCAGCCTTTATCTTCTGGGGTATTCCTAACCTAATCGAATCCATGACTGGTCAACAAAGCCCAATCAACGCTTTCGTTGCAGGCACCATCGCCCTCTCTCTCAATGCCGGCGCCTATATCGCTGAAATTGTCCGCGGGGGTATCCAGGCCGTTCCCGTTGGACAGATGGAAGCCAGCCGCAGCTTGGGGATTTCCTACTCCAAGACCATGCGGAAGATTATCCTGCCACAGGCAACCAAGATTATGCTGCCAAACTTTGTCAATCAGTTTGTCATCGCACTCAAGGATACAACGATTGTCTCAGCTATTGGACTGGCCGAGCTCTTCAAAACGGGTAAGGACATCATCGCCCGCAACTATCAGAGTTTCCGGATGTATGCTATCCTAGCCGTGCTCTATCTCATCATTATCACGCTCTTGACCCGCTTGGCAAAACGCTTAGAAAAGAGGATTAAGTAATGGCAAAATTAAAAATCGATGTGAACGATCTTCATAAATACTACGGGGAAAACGAAGTCCTAAAGGGGATTACTGCTAAATTCTACGAGGGAGATGTGGTCTGCATCATCGGTCCTTCTGGATCTGGTAAGTCAACCTTCCTGCGCAGTCTCAACCTGCTAGAGGAAGTGACCAGCGGGACTATCACGGTTGACGGCTTTGATCTGACGGACAAAAAAACTGATGTGGATCTGGTCCGTGAAAATATCGGTATGGTCTTCCAGCACTTCAACCTCTTCCCGCACATGACTGTTCTGGAAAATATCACCTTTGCTCCTGTTGAGCACAAACGCTTGACCCAAGACGAAGCAAATAAGCTGGGTATGGAGCTTTTGGAAAAGGTCGGCTTAGCTGATAAGGCAGATGCTAGTCCAGACAGCCTGTCCGGCGGTCAAAAGCAGCGGGTAGCTATTGCTCGCGGTCTGGCTATGAATCCAGATATCATGCTCTTTGACGAGCCTACTTCTGCCCTTGACCCTGAAATGGTCGGCGACGTTCTAAACGTTATGAAGGATCTGGCCCAGCAAGGTATGACCATGCTGATTGTGACCCATGAGATGGGCTTTGCCCGTCAGGTAGCCAACCGCGTTATCTTTACCGCTGATGGTGAATTCCTAGAAGACGGCAAGCCTGACCAAATCTTTGACAATCCGCAGCATCCACGTCTTAAAGACTTCTTGGACAAGGTACTGAATGTATAAAACCAAACGAAGAGCCAGCTTATATGCCGGCTCTTTTCTTGTTTCAAAATTTTTAAACTACATCACCCACCATTGGTAAAGTGACCAATAGAGAATATTGGCGACAATAGCCAACGCAGATAGGCTAGTCAGAATCGTCAGGAAGAGGCGGCCTTTCCCGAGACCTTTTCGAGCCTTGCTAAAGAGCGGATAAACCGCACATCCTGCTAAGAACAATCCCAAACCAGCAAAGACCATATAACGCCACTGAGCGATGATACTGAGATCCGTAGTGCTTGAACTAAGCAGGAGCAAGAGTAAATTTCCAGCTGAGACCACTACTCCTGCAGCTGTCAAGATGTGCCACCATTTCCAAGCTCGATTTTGCTTGCTTTTCACCTTGCCAAAGACCAGTCGATAAAGGACTAGCACAAGCCGAACAAGTAGATTACCCAAAGCATAAACGACACTAAGACAAGCCAGAGCGTTCAACCCAAACTTAGTCCAGATTTCCCAGTCAGGGACTTTCTCAAAATCACTGACCATAGTAGCGATTCGCGTTTTGCCATTTCCACTTTTATAAATAGTCCAAAACGAACGATCCATTCGCTCCGAAGACGGCTTCTTCATATGAAGCAAATTACCTGGAAAGAGCTGATACAAAGAAAGCGGACCTTGGTTAAAATTCCGAAGGATTTGATAGTAGCCAGGTTCGAACTTTTTCTGAGTCTCTGCACTGGCTGTCGGACGTTTTCCGAAAATCAATTCTGGCATGCCATCATTATAAATTTCTTCCACGCCTTGATTGGTCATGATCACCTGGCCGATACCATCCTTCAGATCCAGCAGGAGATAGCTGGAAAAACCATTTGTATTTCCTCCGTGCCCTAGCACTGTAACGCCAAATTTACTAGCCCAGAAGCCATGAGCATTACGAACGATGTCTGTATTAGGATAGGTTGCTGTCGTTGAATAAAGAGTCGTCCAAGTCTCCGACCGAGTAAAGAGACTTTTACGACTTAGCAGGGCCTGAGCAAATTTTTGAAAATCACTCAATGTTCCTGTTGCCCGACCAATAGGATACAGTCCGACTTCATAAAGTGCATCGCCTAACAGGCTGCCATCTGTCGCATATCCTTTTACTTCCTTGCGCTTGGCTTGGACATAAGCATTGTCAGACAAGTCTTGAGCTATAGCCGTTCTCTCCATGTCCAGAGGCTGGAAGATATGCTCATGAACATAATCAACAAAGAATTGCCCAGAAATTCGCTCCACAATATAGGCTGCTAACCCCGTACTGTAGTTGGAATAAGCTGTCGTTGTTCCCGGCTCAAAGGACTGAGCGGGCTGATATTGGAGCAGCAAATCCTCTAAACTCTTGCCCCCTTGCATATAGAGAGGGGCTTCATCAAAACCTGACTGATGGTTCATCAAATCTAGCATAGTAATGGGCATGTTATAGCGGAGATTTCTAAGAAAGCCTTCTGGCAGATAGGTGCGAATATCTTCTTCTAGGTTAATCTTCCCTTGCTCCCAGAGCTGCATAACAGAGACCCAGACAGTCAGCTTAGTCACGGAGCCCCATTCAAAAACGCTGTCATCATCGGCTTTGATTCCCTTTTCCTTATCCATATAGCCGAAGTTTCCTTGATAGATAGTGCCGTCTTTGTCAAAGACAGCTGTCGCCATGCCGGCTGTTGTCTTTTCGTGCTCTTTGACATAGTCTTGAATCTTCTGACCAATTTGGCTGCGCTCTGTGCCCGAAGGCAGCTTCTGCTCTTCAGCTAGCGCAGTGACTGGGCGAAAAAGCCCCAATGTTAAAATAGTTAAAAGTGTGAGAATAAATGTTTTTTTCATGCGATTCTCCTTTACAGAATTATGCAGGCCAAGCCCGCCTTCCCAAAGGAAGACAGGCAACTTATCACATCACCCACCACTGGTAAAGCGACCAGTAGAGAATATTGGCTACGATAGCGAGTGCAGATAGACTAGTCAGAACTGTCAGGAAGAGGCGGCCTTTTCCGAGCCCCTTTCGAGTCTTTCTAAAGAGCGGATAAACCGCACATCCTGCTAAGAACAGTCCCAGTCCTGCAAAGACCATATAGCGCCAAGATTGAACAATTGAGTAGTCCTGATTCATGGCAGCCAGTAAAAGCAGAATGAGATTACCAGCAAACAGCAGCATCCCTAGAGAAGTCAGGCAATTCCAGACCTTCCAAGAGCGAGGAGCCGAACTTTTTGCTTTACGCAGAATGAGACGGAAACTGCCAATCAGAAAACTAATCAAGACATTTCCCAGAGCAAACACGAGTGCCAGACCTCCGAGAAACACGACTAGATAATGTCTAAAGAGAACTGAATCGGAAATCCTTTCTGCATTAAGGACACCGAATTCGAGGCGGTCAGCACCTTGGCTTCGGTCAATAGTCCAGAAAGTGCTCAGCAGATCCGGCTGATCTGAGACTTTGTTAATCTTTTGGATGGCCCCGGGAATCATGAGCATGAAGGACAGTGGCCCCCTATTATAGCTTCTCAGATAGTGGTAAGAGCCAGGCTTGAATTGCTTTTTAGTAGCTTCGCTGACAGTCTGCATCTTGCCAAATATCAGCTCCGGCATTTGAACATTGTAAACTTGTTCATATAGTTGGTTGGTTAAGATGACTTGGCCGATGCCATTTTTCAGATCCAAGTAAAGATAGCTAGAAAAGCCATCAGCATTACCACTGTGTCCCAGCAAGGTAACACCGTAGTGACTGGCCCAAAAGCCATGAGCATTACGAACAATATCCGTACCAGGGTGGGTAGAGGTTGTTGAGTAAAGCTCGGCCCAAGTTTCTGGACGATGAAAGAGCGTCTTACGTTCCAGCAAGGCCTGGGCGAATTTCTGTAGGTCTCCTAGAGTCCCCACAGCCCCTCCGACTGGGTACATCCAGAGCTTAAATGGTGTATCACCCAAGAGCTTACCTTGGTCATCATAGCCCTTGTCTTCCTTGCGCTTTTCCTGTACATAAGCGTTGTCCGATAAGTCAGGCAAGATAGCAGTCCGATCCATGTCCAGCGGCTCAAAAACATGCTCATGGACATAGTCTGCATACTTCTGCCCAGATATCCGCTCCACGATATAAGAGGCCAAAGCCGTGCTGAAGTTAGAGTATGATGTCGTCGTACCCGGCTCAAAGGACTGAATAGGCTGGTAATCGCGGAACTGCTCTTCCAAGTCGCTCTTATCTCCCTTTTTGTAGAGTGGCATTTCATCAAAGCCAGCCTGATGGTTCATCAGATCCAGCATGGTGATAGGCTTATCGTAGCGAAGATTGCGGAGAAATCCTTCTGGCAGATAAGTTTTGATGTCTGCTTCCAGGTCGATTTTGCCCTCTTCCCAGAGCTGCATGACCGACACCCAGACCGTCAGCTTAGTGATTGAAGCCCATTCAAAAACACTGTCATCGTCAACTTTGACTTTGTTTTCCTTGTCCACATAGCCAAAATTTCCCTTGTAGATGGTTCCGTTTTTATCAAAGACTGCTGTTGCCATACCGGCCGTTGTCTTTTCATGTTCCTTGACAAAGTCTTGGATTTTTTGACCGATTTTGTCGCGGTCCGTACCAGACGGAAGCTTCTGCGAGTCAGCTAAAGCAGCGCTCGGTCGGAAGATTCCTAGCGTCAAAATGGTTAAAAGAATGATTAGAATAGATTTTTTCATAGCATTTCCTTTCTGTTCAACTCAAAGATTCACATAAGCTAAGTTCAGATAATTGGTGCAGTCTCCTTTTAATTTTAGAATTAGGCTATTCTTATTTTTTAATCATGCGTTTTTCTCTTCCTTATCCGCCCGATACCAGAGATAAATACTGTAAAGGGTCAGAATGCCCAAGCCGCCAAGGTAAAAGAGGGAGTTAACCTGAGAGAAATCAAACTTATCAGCTAGGTTGATGCCGACAAAAGTTTCTATCAGAATATCTAGCAGGGCGTGGAAAATCATACAGGCAAGGACAGATTTCGTCTTCTTATGCAGTGCAGCAAACCAGATGGACTGGACTATACTTACAATGATAAAGACTAGAAAGGGATCCTGACTTCGATCATAAAAGCGGTCATAAAACCAGAGAGGAATATGCCAGCAAGCCCAAGCTAGTCCGGTTATCGAGGAGGCGATAAACATAGAGAACTTCTTTTCCAAAGCCGGCTGCAGAAAGCCTCGTCAGCCAGGCTCTTCCATGCCACCAGCCAAGGTCATAAGGTAGATAAAGGATCCAATAAATGAAAGCAGAGCCCCGTCTACCAGCTTGCCTCCGGAAGCTAATGCAAAAGTCACAGCCAGACCTCCACTGAAGAGTAGGAGATAGAGCCAAGTCCCTTTCTTGCTTGAGAAGATAAAGGAACAAATGGCTTTGAAGCCTTTTATTTTCAGCACTATTAGGCTTGCTATCACCGGTCCGAACATACTGAGACTCGTTAGGAGGCCTTCCAGAGCCAGATAGAGTATAGGTGGATTTTCTGGCCAGAGATTTTTGAGAATGATAGCTAGAAACATAAATCCCCAAGTCCAGCCGAAGTTCCAGGCCAAGAACGGCCAGACTAGTTTTGGTTGTGGTTCTATTCTTGTTTCATTAGTCATAGAATTTTCTCCTTTAAATGGTTTGATTTTTGTACTCTGATAAGGTCATTGATTTTTTCGCCTCCTTATCCGCCAGATACCAGAGATTAAAACTGTAAAGGGTCAAAATGCCCACCACTGGTAGAGCGACCAATAAAGAATGTTAGCTACGATAGCGAGAGCAGATAGACTCGTCATGATTGTCAATAAGAGCCGACCTTTTCCGAGACCCTTTCGAGCCTTACTCAAGAACGGATAGATGGCACATCCTGCTAAGATTAAACCTAGAACTGCAAAGACTATATAAGGCCATATGCTATAGGGGTAACTACGATTACTTGCTAGAAAAGCTGCAACAAGGCCATAGAAATTTAAAACCACTCCTACTGCAGCTAAAGAGGTCAGATAAGTCCAAATCCGAAGTTTCTTAGGTGTTTTAGGCTGGCCTTTTTTGAATACCAAGCGGAAGAGATCTAGTCCGCCCCGTGCCAAAAAGAGAATGATACTGAAAACAATTCCGACTGCCGCTGCAATAAGCATGGTCCAGTCTGCCAAAATTTCGCTATCCTTGACTCTGAAATAACTTTCATAAGGAGTTGTCACCTTGACCTTATCTCCGCTGCCACTGACTACTGAAAAATCCTGACTCAAAAGTGGATTGTCCTCGGATTTCTTGACAAAACGAGTATAAAGGAATAAGCTTCTAGAGATAGACATAGGACCACTGGCAAAGTAGCGAGCAGATCGGTAATTTCCAGACTGGAATTTGTCAAAGGTGGCTGAGTCCGTCTTTTTCTTAGGTCCAAAGACCAAAGCCGGCATCTCATGGTTGTAGACGATTTCGTGTTCTTGATTCGTCATGATAGTCATACCGATGCCATTTTTCAAGTCTAGCAGGATGAAAGAGGAATACCCCAAGGTATTACCGCTATGGCCGACAACAGTCATGCCAAACTCTGTAGCCCAGAAACCGTGCATATTGAGCGGCAGCTCTGTCCCTGGATAGGTCGAGGTCACTGTGTATAGGGTCGCCCAAGTCTCAGCTCGCTGGAAGAGCTTCTCTTTCTTCAAAAGCGCTTGGGCAAACTTCTGAAAGTCAGCCATAGTAGAGGCAGCATTTCCCATTGGATAGAGCGCTGAGTATAAATAGGCAGTCCCCTTCGAAGTCTGACCATCTGCACTATAGGACAAGGCCTCCATTCGCTTCTTATAAACCTTAAGATTATCCTTCAAATCTGAAGACATAGCTGTATCATTCATCTCTAATGGCTGAAAGATATGCTCATGGACATAGGCAGAGAAGTCCTGTCCGGAGATTCGCTCGACGATATAGCTCGCCAAACCGGCAGAGAAGTTTGAGTAGCTAGTCATGGTGCCGGGTTCGTAGGACTGGGTTGGCTGATTAGTGGCTAAGCTTTCCTCAATTGTCAATCCTGTCTCTTCCTTATAGCCCTGAATTGACTCGCTAAATCCCGCCTGATGGTTCATGAGATCAATCATAGTGATCGGCTTGTCATAGCGAAGGTTTTTTAAAAATCCCTCTGGCAGATAGGTGCGGATGTCTTCCTCTAGGTCAATCTTTCCCTCTTCCCAGAGCTGCATGACCGACACCCAGACCGTCAGCTTAGTGATTGAAGCCCATTCAAAAACACTGTCATCGTCAACTTTGACTTTGTTTTCCTTATCCACATATCCAAAGTTTCCCTTGTAGATGGTCCCGTTTTTATCAAAGACAGCGGTCGTCATTCCGACAGTTGTCTTTTCATGTTCCTTGACAAAACTTTCGATTTTTTGACCGATTTGGCTGCGCTCCGTGCCAGAAGGGAGCTTCTGCGAGTCAGCTAAAACAGCGCTCGGTCGGAAGATTCCTAGCGTCAAAATGGTTAAAAGAATGATTAAAATAGATTTTTTCATGAGAGACTCCTTTGTGCAATGGAGCTGCGCTTATTACAGACCCCACCACTGATAAAGTGACCAGTAGAGAATATTGACAACGATAGCTAGAGCTGACAGACTAGTCAAGACAGTCAGGTAGAGTCGGCTCTTACTCAGCCCTTTTCTTGCCTTGGTCAGAAGTGGGAAGACTGCACAGCCAGCCAGAATCAATCCCAGACTGGCAAAGACAATATAGCGCCAGCTAGCTAGAAAGCTCAGATCGTCGGTAGCAAATGTGTTAAAGAGGAGGAGGAAGTTTATAGCCACACCTACTCCAGCTAAAGAAGTTAGGTAAGTCCAGATACGAAGAGGTTTTGGTGTTTTAGATTGAGCTTTTTTGAAGACCAAGCGGAAGAGATCCAGTCCGCCCCGTGCCAAAAAGAGAATGATACTGAAAACAATTCCGACTGCCGCTGAAATAAGCAAGGACCAGTCTTTCAGAATCTCGCTATCCTTGACTCTGAAGTTATCGCCATAGGAAGCTGTTACCTTAGTCTCGTCTCCACTACCGCTGACTACTGAAAAATTCTGGGTCAAAAGCGGATTGTCCTTGGATTTCTTCACAAACTGAGTGTAAAGTAAGATTCTGGAGATAGACATAGGACCACTGGCAAAGGAGCGAGCAGATCGGTAATTGCCAGACTGGAATTTGTCAAAGGTGGCTGAGTCCGTCTTTTTCTTAGGTCCAAAAACCAAGGCTGGCATTTCATAGTTATAAACCAACTCATGATCTTGATTCGTCATAACGGACATACCTATACCATTTTTCAAGTCCAGCAGAATATAAGATGAATAGCCAATCGAGTTTCCGCCATGGCCAACAAGCGTCGTACCGTACTCCCGTGTCCAAAAACCGTGCATATTGAGCGGCATGTCCGTTCCTGGATAATTCGAGGTTGCTGTGTAGAGAGTTGTCCAAGTCTCAGCATGCTTGAAAAGCTTTTCTTTCTTCAAAAGCGCTTGGGCAAACTTCTGGAAGTCAGCCAAAGTGGAAACGGCATTCCCCGCTGGGTAAAGCCCAAGATGGAAATAGCTAGTGCCCATAGATGTCTGACCGTCCGCCCGATAAGAGATTTGCTCCATCCGCTTCTGGTAAATCTTTGGATTTTCCTTAAAGTCGGCTGATAGAGCAGTGTCTTTCATCCCTAGTGGTTGAAAAATATGCTCATGGACATAGGCCGAGAAGTCCTGACCGGAGATTCTCTCAACGATATAGGCTGCCAGACTAGCTGAAAAGTTCGAGTAGGCTGTCATGGTGCCTGGTTCGTAAGACTGTTCTGGCTGATTAACTGCCAGAATCTCCTCAATAGACAAGCCCTTATCTTCCTTGTAGGCGTGGGTAGACTCGCCAAAGCCGGCCTGATGGTTCATGAGGTCTGTCATAGTGACGGGATTGTCGTAGCGCAAAGTCTTCATAAATCCCTCTGGCAGATAGATGCGAATGTCTTCGTTAAGGTCAATCTTGCCCTCTTCCCAGAGCTGCATGACGGAGACCCAGATAGCTAGTTTCCCGACTGACCCCCATTCAAAGACGCTGTTGTCGTCGGCTTTAATGCCTTTTTCCTTGTTCATATATCCAAAACTGCCTTGGTAAATAGTCCCGTCCTTGTCAAAAACGGTTGTTGCCATACCGGCTGTTGTCTTTTCATTTTCCTTGACAAAGTCTTGGATTTTCTGACCGATTTGGCTGCGCTCCGTGCCAGACGGCAACTTCTGATCCTCAGCCAAGGCGGTAACTGGCCGGAAGAGTCCTAGAGTTATAATCGTTAGAAGCGTTAGAATAAATGATTTTTTCATGATATTTCCTTTCTATTTAGCTTCAACAATCGCATAGGCGATACTTCTGTATACCATTCGGATAAAAATTCTTAACATAGCTTTCTCCTTTCTTAATCAATGATTTGCATCATCTAATCAAAGGTCGCTGCTTCTACAGCCACCCTTGTCGCTTCATCTTTATTGACATAATCCTGAATTTTTTGGCTAATCTCAATGGCCGCCGTGTTAGACTTCAAAGATTGCTCTATCGTCTTAGCTTGAGGCGTTTTTACAAGTCCCAAGCTTAGGACTGTCAAAAGCCAGAGAAATAAAGTTTTTGGCATGGTTTCTTACTCCTTAGATACAATTTAAAATGACGACTGGAATCTATCCCATTCCAGCTCTTCTTATCTTTTACAAATTTTAGGCCTATTTGTATAATCATTTTATATATATAATTTTTATATACAAGACGATTATATATAATTTTCTGGTATATGTCAAATTTTTATATAATTAAAAAATTATATATCAAAATCAGCTTAAAAGCCTTGAAATCAATATTCTTAGAGAGTTTATAAAAATTAGCTCCAAAATCTTTTAAAAAATTTTTATTTATTTGAAAGCGCTTGACGTATCTGCTATCTTTTGTTAGACTTAAGACAGAACTATTTCGGAGGTACACGGAGACATGAAAAATTAAGTCTATTTTTTAAAGGAAACTTTATTTAGTAGATTTTGTCATGTTTCTGCATATCCGCGGGATGTTCATTTTTTGTGCTTTCTAGCTTCTATTTGCTTATCTTTAGATTAATCCTGTCGCTCCTATGACAGTGTAAGCTGGAAGCCTATAGACGAATAATCCCACTTTGACACTCCTGTGTCTGCTTTGTGCAACTAAAAACAGCTCTGCTAAATAAAGCAGGGCTGTATTTTGTGTTATAAAACGAAGGAGACATCTATGCTTCAAATAAGAAATCTAACGATCACCCACCTAAAAGACCTGAAGGAGTTAGTCAAAGATTTGTCACTTACTGTCAATCAAGGAGACAAGGTCGCTATTATCGGTGAGGAGGGCAATGGCAAGTCCACCCTACTCAAGCTCCTGCTAGACGAGCGACTGGTCAGCTCCTATGTCAGCTACAGCGGACAGATTGATAAGTCCTATACTGCTGCTGTCTACTTACCCCAGCAGCTACCTTCAGAGGATGCCCAACTGACGCTCAATGACTATTTCTTTGCTGATTTTGAGACAGAGCTGGACTATGCCAAGCTCTACCGCTATGCTGGAGAGCTCAACTTTGACAGCCAGCGTTTTGCCAGTCAGCAGCTGCTCTCTAGCCTATCTGGAGGAGAAAAGCTTAAAGTCCAGCTTATCAAGAAACTAGCCAGCGATTGGGACATTCTCTTTCTTGATGAGCCCTCTAATGACCTTGATCTCGAAACTCTGACATGGCTGGAAAACTTTATCAGCCACAGCCAGAGAACGATCCTTTTCGTCTCTCACGACGAGCACTTTCTCGCTCAAGCTGCGACCAAGATTGTTCATCTGGAGCGAATCAAAAAGAAGCAGGAGGCTAGAACCAGTGTCAAGAGTCTGGACTATGAAAATTACCGCCATCAACGTCAGGAATCCTTTGAAAAACAAGGTCAATTGGCACGGAAAGAGCGGGAAGAACACGCCAAGACCATGGAAAAACACCGACGGGTTAAGCAGAGTGTGGAGCATACTTTACGAAACACCCATGACGCTACTGCAGGTCGACTGGTAGCCAAGAAGATGAAAAACGTCCTCTCGCAGGGCAAACGATTTGAAAAGGCAGGCGCTGAAATGACCGAAATTCCGACACAGGAAGATGTCATCAGCCTTCACTTCTCAGACATAGAAGCTCTGCCATTGACCAAAAGAATCCTGAAATTAGAAGGAATGAAACTGGAAACAAACGAGCGACAACTGGCGGAGAACCTGACTCTGGAGGTCTGCGGCCAGGAAAAAATCGGACTGATTGGTGCTAATGGTGCAGGCAAGTCTACTCTGCTTAAAGAAATATGGAAGATTCTGCGTGAGCGGACAGATATGCAGGTCGGCTACATGCCCCAGCATTATGGCGACTTGCTAAATGATGAGAGCAGTCCTTTGGACTTTCTGGCTCCCTCTGGCGACAAGGCCCATGAAGAGAAAATCCTGACTCATCTAGCCAGTCTCCAGTTCACGCGCGACGAGGCCCGCCACCCGATCGGGCAGCTTTCCGGCGGTCAAAAAGCCAAGTTCCTCCTGCTCAAACTAGTCCTAGACTGTCCCAATGTCCTCCTTCTGGACGAGCCAACCCGCAACTTCTCTCCCACCTCTCAGCCTCAGGTTCGCCAGCTTTTGGCGACCTATCCTGGCGCCATCATCGCTGTCTCCCACGATCGAATCTTTCTCAAAGAAGTCTGCCAGAAGATTTATCGACTTACGGAGGAGGGATTGGAAGAAGTTGAACTATAAGCAAAAAGAGTTGGAAATTCCAACTCTTTTAGTTTCATTTAGCATCAATCTTTGAACTTTAATAAAGCTCCCCTTCTACTCCTGCGCCGTCTGCATTTGGTAATAAACGCCTCTGGCTGCCATGAGCTCCTGATGATTCCCATGTTCGACGATATCACCGTCTACCATGACGAGGATGATGTCAGCATTTTGAATAGTGGACAGACGGTGGGCGATGATAAAGCTAGTACGCCCCACCATGAGCTTGCTGAAAGCCTCCTGAATCAAGACTTCTGTCCGGGTATCGATGGAGGAAGTCGCCTCATCCAAGATTAGGATTTTAGGAACAGCAAGGAAGACACGTGCAATGGTCAAGAGCTGCCGCTGACCTTGAGACAAGGAGTCCCCTGCATCCGCCAGATAGGTGTCATAGCCCTGAGGCAGTTGCTGGATAAAGAAATGAGCATTGGCCGCCTTGGCAGCTGCAATGACCTCTTCTCGGCTGGCATCTGGCCGGCCAAAAGCTATGTTGTCATGAATGGTCGCCGTCTTGAGCCAAGTCTCCTGCAGTACCATGCCAAACTGCTGACGATAAGAAGCTCTGGTGTAATGACTGATGGGAACATCGTCTAGCGAAATAAGACCACTGTCAACATTGTAAAAGCGCATGAGGAGATTGATCAAGGTAGACTTGCCAGCACCAGTTGGCCCGACAATTGCGACCTTGCTAGCTGCTGGAATCCTTATATTCAAATCCTGAATCAGCTCTTTTCCAGGCTCATAGCCAAAAGCCACATGCTCAAAGCTAATCTGTCCTCTGACATCTTCCGACTGGAGGATTTCCTGACCAGACTCTGCTATTTCTTCTTGGTCCAAAACGCTGTAAATTCGCTCCGCACAAGCTAAAGCGCTCTGCAATTCCGACATGACTGACGATATATCGTTGAAAGGCTTGGTGTACTGGTTGACGTAGTTGAGAAAAGTTACCAGCTGCCCAACCGTAAAACCTGTTCCCTGAATGATTCGGACAGCCCCAAAGCATACAATCAAAGCATAAATCAGGGCATTGATAAAACGAGTCGAAGGATTGACCGTCGAAGAATAGAAAATAGCCGCCTGAGAATAATCTGCATAAGTTTGATTACTGCGAGTAAAAGCTTTGTCAAACTGCTCCTGAGCATTAAAAGCCTGTATCAGACTTTCCTGGGTCAGGCTTTCCTCAATCAGTTGGGTCTGTGCCCCCCTCGCCTGCGTCTGACGTTGGAAAAAGCTAAAACTCTTTCTAGCAATAAAGCGAGCTAAGAAGAGAGAAAGAGGCGTCAAAAGCAGAACCAAAAGCAGGAGAAAAAAGTCCAATCTGGCCATACTAATGATAGTCACTAAAATTGTTAGCAAACCCACAAAAAACTGATTAAAAACCATAAGCAAGCCATTGCTGAGCTGCTCCAAGTCCGTCGTCACCCGACTAACCAAGTCGCCAGTTCCCTGCCGATCCAGATAGGCCAAAGGCAGATAGTGCACTTTCTTGATGACGCCTTGACGAAGCTGCTGGCTATAGCGATAGACCAGCTGATTATAGAGTAAGGGATTGAGCCATTGAATCAGCGTATTGGCTAAGATGACCAACAGCATCTGCCCCAAAATCGGCATCAAATGCTGCTCCGCATGAGGGAGAAGAACGCTATCAACCGCATTCCCGATTAAAACTGGAAGAAGAACAGTCAGAGCCACTTGAGCCACCGTTCCCAGACTAGCTAGAAGAAAGAGCCAGCGCGCCTGCAGCAAATCTCGAGTCAAACGCCTCAAGCTGCTAGGTGATGTCTTATGCTTCATGGTTTCCCTCCTCTCCTTGACTATGCTGTGAGTGATGAATTTCTCGGTAAATAGCAGAGCTAGCTAAGAGTTCCTCATGGCGACCAAGAGCCACCTGTTCTCCCTTATCTAGGACTAAAATTTGATCCGCTGAGCGCAAGCTATTGGTCCGCTGAGAAATCAAGACCAGACTGGTCTCTGTCAATTCATTCTTAATAGCCTGCAAGAGTCTAGCCTCTGTCAGATAGTCCAGAGCTGAGGTCGCATCATCTAAAACCAAGAAAGGTGCCCTCCGCAAGACAGCTCTTGCAATGGTTAAACGCTGACGCTGACCGCCAGAAAAATTCCGGCCAAAGGCCTCTACAGTCGCATCCAAGCCCCCTTCCTTCTGAGAGACAAAGTCTGCCGCCTGAGCAATCTCTAAAGCCTGCCACAAGTCTGCGTCTGTTGGATTGGTTGACAGTCCTAAAGTCAGATTGGATCGAACAGTTCCTTGAAAAAGCTCCGCCTTCTGAGGCACCAGACTAATCCAAGACCTCCATTCTCTGAGATTTTTAGGACTGCGTCCTTGAGAAAAGATGGTCAACTGACCAGCAGCAACTGGATAGAGATGAGCCAGCAGCTGAACCAGAGTAGACTTACCTGAACCTGTCCCGCCAATAACACCTAAAGTCTGACCTCTTTTCAAATCAAAAGTCAGACCAGTCAAGGCTGGACTAGCTGCATTTGGATAGGAAAAGCTGACCTGCTGGACTTTAATAGCTTGATTCGGCAGAGATGTTTCCTGCACTAATTCCTGCAAGATATCTTCTTCTGCTTGCTCGAAGACCTGATTGATGCGCCCTGCACTGATATAGCTTTGATTGAGAGAATTGACCAGCATAGCCAGCTTGAGCAATTCCACCAAAATTTGCAATAAATAATTAACCAAGGCCACTAGCATCCCCTGGGTCAACAATCCCTTGCCAATAAAAGCATTCCCCTGCCAAATCACAGCAATCAGAGTACCATTGACCGTAAGAAAGGTCAGAGGACTAATCAGACTAGCCAAAGCTCCTGTTCTGATTTGCCAGGTTTTATAGAGCTCGTTGCGATTGCGAAAGGTCTCAACTTCGCGCTGGGTCTGACCGAAAGCGCGTATAACCCGCATGCCCTGCAGTTGCTCACGCGTCAGATTGACCAACTGGTCTGTCAGTTGACGAATCTTAGCATATAGAGGATTCATCAGACGAGACATGAAAACGATAATAGCCGTTAAAATTGCCACCATGAGCAAGAACCACAAGGTAATGACCGGACTGATAGTAAAGGCCATGATGATGGAGCCAAAAACGATGATAGGCGCCCGCAGAAAGAGACGAAGAAATTGATTGATGCCCGTCTGGATCTGATAGGTGTCGCTCGTCAGCCGAGTCACCAAGCTAGAAGTCGTCAGCTCATCCCGACTAGCCTTGGGCAAACGCAGGATCTTTTGATAGAGGTCGCTTGTCATCTGACGAGTAAAGCCCACTGCCGCCTTTGACGAATAATACTGGGCCACCACTGCTACTACCACGCCCAGCGCAGCCAAGCCCATCAAAAGAAAAACCATCCAGTAGAGATGGGAGCTGTCGTGTCTAGGAATGGTCTCGTCCACAATTCCCGCAATCAAAAGCGGAACTAAGAGTTCAAAACTGGCCTCCAAGAGCTTGAACAAGGGTCCCAGCAAAGACTCTCTGATATAGCCCTTGAAATATTTCAATAAATCTTTCATACTGCCTACTTCTCCATTAAACTGTATATATTTTACCATAATTTTCAAATGGTAAAAAATATTCTCCTTCTGACCAGCAGAAAGAGAATATTATATTAGATTTCTTGTAAGTTCTGGCTTATTTTCTTTAGACTCATATACAAAAGTGGCGTTACGGCTAATAAGAAGCCGCCCAAAGCTATAAAAGTCCAGTCAAAGCCAAAGTGATCGATCAACCAGCCTGTCACAGGGAAAATGACAATCATACTCAGGCTGAACATCATAGAATAGACACTAAGCATGGTCGCCCGTACTTCACTTGGCAGCTGCTTTTGCAAATCATTGTCAAAAATCGGCTGAAAGAGTGCATACAAGGCGTTGCTGATTAGATAAATCAAAATATAGATGATCGGCGTGCCAAAATAGGACATCAAGTAAGTCACTCCAGTTAGAAGGACCACTGAAGGAAAGAGTTTTAGGGCAGAATACTTCTTTCCAATCACACTCGCCAGATAGACCGCCAAGATATTCAAAGCACTGCCAATCAGCATGACTACCGAAATCTGCCAATCCTTTAAGTCAGGCAATTGATTTTGATAATAAAAATAAAACATACACATCAGTGTTCCGATGATTTGGGAAAGAATCATCCAGGTAAATAGACTGGGATTTCTTTGCAATTCCTCTTTGACAGCCCAGATAATCTTTTTCATGGTCAGACGTTCTGCTTTCTCTGCTTTGACACTTGGCTCCTTCAACATCCAAGTCAAGAAAAGAACGATGATAGAGGTCCCAATCATGATATAGTAGGTCAGATGCAATTGTCCATGGACAAAAAATCCAGCCCAGACCGTTCCCAAAGACCGGGTCGCTTCAGCCACTCCAGACATAAAACTGGAGATGGATAGGTAACGTTCCTTGAGTCCGGCTTCCACAGATGAATCATAGACCATGGCTGCACTTGTCCCTGAATCAAAATTATAGGACCAAGCACTAATCACCATAGCCAGTGCATAAACCCAAAAGTTCCCCTGCCCCGCCAACATGAGAACAGAAGACACAATCCCAGCTATCCGGCTCAGATAAAGATTGGTCTTGTAGGAAAAGCGATCCGCCAACATCCCAGAAGGAATCTCACAAATAACGCTAGTCGCATGAAAAATACTTTCCAAAAGCCCAATCTGCCAGAGGGACATACCGTTTTGACTTAGAAATAAAATCCAAAAACTAGTAATTCCCAGAAAGGCAAAAAATTCTACTCCAGCCATCAGGCCGATATTTTTCCGATAACTTCTTTTAAACATATTTTCTCCTTTAACAAGTGTTTTTTAATTTCTATCCTTTATCACTTGTTAATCTGCTGTTTACATGACTCCTACCTCTTCTTTCTCTAAAATTCTATATTTGGATTATTCATAGTTCGATGTTGAAGAGGCTGGGACAAAAGTCCTAGCCTCTCAATTGTCTTTGGATTGTCAAGCAAGACGCAGTGGTTGAGTGGGCTCTACTACGCTGATTTCATCAGCTTTTACAGCCCTACTCAACTGTGCGGAGGTGGGACGACGAAATCGAATTCTAACGAATTACCGATTTCTGTCCCACTCTCATTCGTTTTACGGTTTAATACGGTGTAGCATACGTGGGAATGGAATGGCTTCACGGATATGCTTGGTCCCTGCTACAAAGGTTACCATACGCTCGATACCGATACCAAAGCCTCCATGTGGAACAGATCCATACTTACGAAGATCCAAGTAGAATTCATATTCTGATGTATCCATACCAAGCTCTTCCATCTTAGCAACCAAAGCGTCATAATCCTCTTCACGCATAGAACCACCGATGATTTCACCGTAGCCTTCAGGTGCCAGTAGATCTGCACAAAGGACACGGTCTGGATTTCCTTCCACAGGTTTCATGTAGAAAGCCTTGATAGCTGCTGGATAGTTCACGACAAAGGTTGGTACACCAAAGTGGTTTGAAATCCATGTTTCATGTGGTGAACCGAAGTCATCACCATGTTCCAGATGCTCATAGTCCGCATCCTCATCATTTTCATGGGCTTGCAAGAGGTCAATCGCTTCATCATAGCTAACACGCTTGAAAGGCTCTGCAATATAGCGTTTCAAAAGTTCTACATCACGTTCCAGTGTTTCCAAAGCTTGAGGAGCACGGTCAAGAACACCTTGAATCAAGGCTTTAACATAAGCTTCTTGCAAGTCGAGTGACTCATCATGTGTCAAGTATGAATACTCTGCATCCATCATCCAGAACTCAGTCAAATGACGACGGGTTTTTGATTTTTCGGCACGGAATACAGGACCAAAGTCAAAGACACGACCAAGAGCCATAGCACCTGCTTCCAGATAAAGCTGACCAGATTGGCTCAAGTAAGCTGGAGTTCCGAAGTAGTCTGTTTCAAAGAGCTCAGTTGAGTCTTCTGCTGCATTTCCTGACAAGATTGGGCTGTCAAACTTCATAAAGCCATTCTTGTCAAAGAATTCATAGGTAGCATAGATTATGGCATTGCGGATTTGCATCATTGCCACTTGCTTACGAGAACGCAGCCACAAGTGACGGTTGTCCATGAGGAAGTCCGTCCCATGTTCTTTGGGAGTGATTGGATAGTCATTTGACTCACCGATGATTTCGATATCGGTGATGTCCAGCTCATAGCCAAATTTTGAGCGCTCGTCTTCCTTGACAATCCCTGTCACATAGACAGAAGTTTCTTGGCTAAGCTTTTTAATCGTATCAAACTTCGCCAATCCTTCTTCTTCGCCAAATTTCTCGATGAAGTTAGGCTTAAAAGCTACCCCTTGGAAAAAGGCAGAACCATCACGCAGCTGCAAGAAAGCAATCTTACCCTTACCTGACTTATTGGCAACCCAAGCACCGATGGTCACTTCTTGACCAACATAATTTTTCACATCAATAATTGTTACGATTTTCTTTGACACGTTTTTTCTCTTTTCTATTTTTTATTCTTTATGACAGACTGCCTCGACATTATTACCATCTGGATCCAAGACAAAGGCTGCATAATAAGGCTGGTGATATTGGGGACGAATGCCTGGGGCGCCATTATCTTTGCCACCCGCTGCAAGGCCAGCTTGATAAAAAGCATCCACCTGCTCCCTAGTCTCTGCACGAAAGGCAAAATGAGACGCATCTGATTGCCCCTGACTTAACCAAAAATCTCCAGCTGGAACTGTCCGAGGTTCTGCAAAACTTACTGCCTGAGGAATTTCAAAGGCAATCTTGTAGCCCAATGGCTCTAAAGCTTGCTGATAAAAGAGCTTGCTGGCTTCCAAATCCTTGACTTTAATACCAAAATGATCAATCATATCTGCCTCCTAGATTGGTTGCTAAATGTCACTTTATTTCAAGACAAATCTTTTGGACATCTGTTCTATATTTTACCATAAAGCGATTGCAATAGCTATCCTTGAAGAGTCTAAATCTCAGAAAAATTAAAAAACCAGCCTCATAAAGGCTGGCGGATAACTCTCTCTGAATAAGAGGACTAATTTTTTGTTCCATATAACAGTCGATCAACCATGTCATCATCATAGTTCAAGACTTTTTTCAAAGCCATCTTAAAACGCTGATCGCTGAGAATCTGACCTCCTGGACTCTGGTCAATCGTCGCATAATTCCCCTCCCCATCCTGAGTAAAGGCTACAGTCAGCTCTTGGTCAGGGTCTTCACAAACATCTCTCTGTGGATCTTTTGAACTGGTAGACGGTCGAAAGTCCATTCTTTGAAGACGAAACGACAGTTCTTTATGAAAAGCCGCAATGTCTTTCTGACGATTGGCCACTGGCTCATGTTTGTCCAACCAAGTCAAAACATCTTCTCTTGTAATATATATCATCTTCCCCTCCTAAACCAAATCAAAGTTCGCCCTGTAAATGACCGTATCATAGCTTGGGCTAGCTGCTGACAGAGCTGCTTGAATGATATGGAGCACGCGCTGCTGTTGACCTTCGAAAGCCACAGGCAGAAGCATATTGGAGACATTTTTGACAATCACTCCCTTAGTGAATTCCCCATCTTCATAAGAAAAATCCTGCTGATGAAAAATGGTCTTAGTCTTAAATTCAATCACTTGTCCTTGCAAGATTAGCTTATAAGTCTTCTTCCAGTTGGTTCTGCCACCAAAGCGATAAAGGACTAAATAAATCCCCAAATCATGGTCTGCGACCCAATCGCCCGTCTCAAAGACTAGCTCATCATCAATCCCAGCCTTCTTTAAAAGCTCAATCCCTTCTTCAGAAATCATCTCGTGCACGAACTTCCAACTTCCTTCCTGGGGAAGAGACGCTGTTCCCTCAGTCTCCTTCTGAGGGCTACTACTGACTTCTTTATGATGAACTCTTTTAGGGGTAAATTCCTCCTCCCAAGTCATCTCTTCTTCTATGTCACTGACAGCCCGCCTAGTCGGTAAAAAATCCAGACACTTTTCTAATAATCCCATATCCTATCTCCTCTTTATCTGTACTCCACGTGGTTTACTTCCCTTATCTTCGTATCATAATAAGGGTTAATCTGCGACAGGGCATGTTGAATCACTGTTACGATCTTGTCCTCTCGTCCTTTTAAAACCTTGGGAATCACAAGCTGGGAGATTGTTTCTGTTGATAGACCTTTTACACTTTGATCTTCCTCATTGCGAGCTGGATATCTATCGGCTCGCTCTTCTTCTAGGCGAAATTCAAGCAAGTGCCCACCGAGAATCATGGCTAAGACTTGATATTTCCCTTCACCAATACGAAATTGCTTGACGCAGAGAAAAATTCCTCTCTTCTCATCCTCTAGTAAAAATGGCAGAGCCAGTTCTTTTTCTTCAATAGAAAAATCCTCGAGAAGCTTCTTCTCTCTTTCCCCTATTTCCTTTCTGATAAAACCCATTTTATCTCCTTTTGTACAAAATAATCTTCATTCCTATTATTACTTAAGTAAAAAGACCATGAGGAACACACTGCAAGTCAATAGAATGCAGGGCTAGACCAAATGGACTTCTTTTATTATACACCGAAACACCGTCGTCTTCAACTAAATACTCCTCAAATTTTTAAGTCGTCTGGTGATTCCTATCGGAAAGTGACTTATACATAGTTAATCTAGCATTTATAGCTGCTATTTAATCAATAGGCGGATCATTCTTTACCTCTTCTTCTGTCTTCCAGTAGGTCATACTGCTCTTCTCAGTATCTACCTCCATCTTTTTATTAAGTCTAATATCAACCTTATAATAGGCACGTTTAATTAAAAACTTTTGACTGTTCTCTGCAGAACCCCAAGTTCTACAAACCATCAAAAAGCGTGCAGAGCCCTGTCCGGATATCTCCTCCTTAGTGTAAGAACCGGGGGCAGTTGGGCGTTCTAAGATTCTCATATTTAATCTCAGTTCTGGCTGATAATTGCTCAAATACCAGTCTATTCGGGCCGAGTCATTCTCATAATATTGGATACGATAGCGATGACCTTTTGCTTGCAAACTATAGCCATTGGATTCGGAAATAGTGGTCCAACCCACCTCTGAATTAAAGAAAACATAAGCTCCTAGCAAGACTAGACCGCCTAGCAAGAATAAGAAAATCAAACGACCTTTCATATTGTTCTCCTTCCACTATTGTTTAAATTCGTTAACAGCTGAATTCTAAGCGAAGCAAATTCACATTTATCCATGCTAAAGCTTACTAATTTTGACTAAAGTAAAAACGCTTCCATATCTTTCTATATTATTTTACCATTTTGTCAAACTATTTGCCAGTGCAGTTTAGGGGAACTAAAAAGGACGAACTCTGAGTCCGTCCTTATCTATTGTTTATAAATCTTTGTAGGTTATCTTTAGCAAGCAATGCCATACTGAGAGCTTTATTTAGTCTCCATAAAATGCTGCAGGCGTTGAACGGCTTCTTTGAGCGTGTCCAAGTCCGTCGCATAGCTAAGACGGACATTTTCTGGAGCACCGAAGCCTGCTCCGGTCACCAGAGCCACGCCAACTTCTTCTAAAATAGCTGTCGTAAACTCGGTCACATCTGTATAACCCTTCATCTCCATGGCTTTCTTGACATTTGGGAAGAGATAGAAGGCGCCTTGCGGCTTGACCACTTCAAATCCTGGCACTTGAGCCAAGAGAGGATAGATGGTATTGAGACGCTCTTCAAAGGCTTGACGCATAGTCTCGACCGTTTCCTGACTGCCAGTCAGAGCTTCGATAGCTGCATATTGAGCCGCTGCTGTCGGGTTAGAAGTCGTCTGACCTGCAATCTTACTCATAGCTGCTATAATCTCTGGCTCACCAACTGCATAGCCAATCCGCCAGCCTGTCATGGAGTAGCTCTTAGAGACACCATTGATGACCACTGTCTGCTTGCGAATCTCCTCTGATAGACTGGAAATTGGCGTAAATTTATTTCCGTTATAAACCAGACGTCCATAAATGTCATCTGCCAAAATCAGAATGTCATGCTCTACAGCCCAGTTCCCAATCGCCAGCAGCTCCTCTGCTGTATAAATCATACCCGTCGGATTGGACGGCGAGTTCAAAACCAAGACCTTAGTCTTGTCAGTACGAGCAGCTTCTAACTGTTCCACCGTCACCTTGAAACTATTTTCCTCAGTAGCTTGGACAAAGACAGGAGTCCCCTCGGCCATCTTAATCTGGTCCCCGTAGCTGACCCAGTAAGGCGTCGGAATGATAGCTTCATCACCTGGGTCAAGCACACTCATAAAGAAGGTGTAGAGGGAGAACTTAGCTCCGGTTGCCACCGTCACTTGATTAGGCTGGATTGTGTAGCCGTAATAGTTAGCAAAATACTCTACTACAGCTTCTTTTAGATCTGGCAGACCGCTAGTCACCGTATAAAAGCTAGCACGCCCATCCTCAATAGCTGCTACAGCCGCATCTCGGATATTCTTAGGCGTTGGAAAATCCGGCTCTCCCAGAGTCAGAGACAGAATATCCCGCCCCTGCGCTTTCAAACCTTTAGCACGCGCTGCTGTTGCCAATGTCACGCTTTCTTCCATCTTTAAGACACGATTTGATAATTTCATAGTCCCTCCTTGCTGACTAACTGTCCGCTTTCAAAACCAATCAGGTAGTAGGTGCCTCCCGACTTGACTTCCCAGATGGGCTGATCCTGAAAGTAGCCCATGGTTACCTTATCAATAGTTCCTGCTCCATTTTCCTTGGCAATGCTCTTCGCCTCAGCCTGACTGACACCTTGGTCCAATCGATAGACCCGAATCTCATTGGAATCTTTTGCAATCAATACAGCTTTTTCGACACCCTTACTTGTCTTGCCAAGCAGACTGTAGTAAGATTCCTGCCCATTGTAGATGGCAAATGAGTCAACTTTTTCAAGATCTGCGTATTCCTTGGCCAAGCGGCTGTTTGCTTCTTTAGCCGACTGCCTCGGCTGCACAGATACTTGCAAAACTGCAAAAAATGAAAAGACAAGAACGCTGAGAACGATAAAAATACCGATAAGGTACTGCCAAATTGGAAAACTGGCTTTATTTCTATTTTTATATTTCACTCCGTCATTATACTACAAATACTCCTATTTTTCTATCTTTTTTTGATGAGAATATTCGTAAAATTCTAAAGCAATATCCTTGCATATGATACTATTTGTTGGTAAAATATTGTTATGAAGATTACAGACGATTTAAGCAAAGAAACTCTGCTTGATTTGAAAACCATGATTGTCTTTCACAAGGCAGCAAGAACCATACGTGCCATTGAAGCCCAGATTTTTAAAAAGCATGATTTGACTCCTACTCAGTTTTCCGTCTTAGAAACCTTGTACAGCAAAGGGGAACTGCGTATTCAGGATCTGATTGACCGCATATTGGCAACTTCTGGCAACATGACTGTTGTCATCAAAAATATGGAACGCGACGGCTGGATTGTCCGCACCTGCGACCCAAATGACCGCCGGGCTTTTTTGATTGGTTTGACAGAACAAGGCAGAGCTAAAATTGAAGCCGCCCTGCCTGATCATATTAAAAATATTCAGCAAGCTCTTTCCATTCTCGAAGAAGACGATAAGCAAGACTTGATTCGAATTTTAAAAAATTTCAAAAAAATGAGCTAAATAATTGCTAACTAGTGATTAATGTTGTAACATATATTGTAACAAGAGAAATTTCTCTTTATTTTATAAAAAAGGAGACAATGCAATGTCTAAAGTATTATTCATCGTCGGCTCGCTTCGTCAAGGTTCTTTCAACCACCAATTGGCTGAGCAAGCTGAAAAAGCTTTGGCTGGCAAGGCAGAAGTTTCATATCTTGATTACAAAGATGTACCATTCTTCAACCAAGACATCGAAAGTCCTGCTCCAGCTGCTGTTGCTAAGGTTCGTGAAGAAATCTTGGCCGCTGATGCCATCTGGATTTTCTCACCTGTCTACAACTGGGCTATTCCAGGAGTAGTGAAAAACCTCTTGGACTGGGCTTCACGCGCTTTGGATCTGTCAGACCCAACTGGTCCATCTGCTCTGAATGCTAAGGTTGTTACTGTTTCATCTGTAGCTAACGGCACATCACCAGATGAAGTATTCAAGCACTACCGCAGCCTGCTGCCATTCATCCGTATGAACGTGGTAGAACCATTCACAGGTGTTGGTATCAACCCAGAAGCATGGGGAACTGGTCAACTGACTGTCGCAGAAGACAAACTTGCTGAACTCTCAGCACAGGCTGATGCTCTTTTAGCAGCCCTTAACTAAAAAGAGAAGATTATAAAAAGAAAAGAAAACTTATAAGACACTAACCCCCCGCAAATAATTGCGAGGGGTTTTAGAATACTTTACTGACAGGAACAGGTATTATAAATCAGCTAAAGAATATTTAGGATAAGGAATTTGAGATAATTTATCTTCTATTTTTGCTAGCATTTTCTCTTCTGATTCATCTATATACCCCTCAAACCAAATTTTTTCAATATCTTCTTGGTTAAAAAAGCAAGCTTGATTATCCGTCATACCAAAAGGATATACACAACCGGAATAGTCTAAATAACCAATTTCACCCTTATTATCATAAAGAGGATAACGGTTAATAATCATAATTTTTACCTGTCCATTTTTAAGTTGGACAACACTCCCTATCGGTAGTAACTTGGACATTAGAAACCTCCTTTAATAATTCTCTAGAATTCTAAGTATTTTTCTTTTTTAAACTTTTCAGAACTTTTATCTGTTTGAATAAATGGGACCTTATGAGACCAAAATAAGCAATAAAGAAGCCCATGTCACTTAGCAAATAAGACAAATAGCTGCCTTTGCTTAAATACTCAACAGATTGATAGATGGCAAAAACAGCAAAAATCAAGCCAATTCCAAACTTCCCATATATATTTCGACTAAAAATATATAAAAACTCATCTTTTATAGGTAGTGTTTCAAAGTGAAACTCTTTAAATGACGGCTCTCTCCTTGTCCTTGCAAGCAATTCTACTAGATACCCAACAATAACATAACCCAAAATTAACAAGATTATTTTCCATAGGAAGGACAAGTGGCTATTCGAAACAGAAGTAAATCCATGTAGCAGCAGAATGCTAGCTGCGGGAACATATTTCGTTAGATCTAGATGGACTTGTGGACTATGAACATTTGCATAAATTTTATTAGTTTTTGGGTCCAAATAATAGTTTCTCCCCTGATAAGTCAAGAGATAGGTTAAATATTCTTTCTTCCTCATTTTAATTGCTTTTCCAACCTTTTAAGAATAATCAATTTTCCTATTGGCTTATTTCCAAATAATATGAGTCCTGATACTGGGAGAAAACCAATGATGCCCATAAAAGAAAGAAAGCTTCCTGAAAAATAATAATCAATTATAAATTTAATTGACGTAAAAAATAGTATAGAACCAAAAAACAATATTCCTTTACATTGTGTTTGTTGGTTATAAAGAAAATTAGGCCAGTCAAAATAAAGTTTCTGATTAAAATTTTTCATAGTTCCTTTTCTAATATTTCTTAGAACAAATATTATCAAAACTAGAACGCAGAGAACAGTCGAACACAAAATAAATATTCTGATAGGCACACTGGCAACCTGAGGTGCTGTTGCTTCTGAATAAATGTTTCGTAAAAGAAAGGAAGCAGGCAGAATAGCCCAAGTGAGATTAGGAGCTTTCTCTTCTTTCTTATCTATAGAGTATAGTTCTCCAGTTTTTCTATCATAAAAAATATTCTTATCTTTGAAATTACCCAACCAAAATACATTCTTATTCATTGATTTACTCCAAGTAGCAACGGTTCATAATCATAGCACTTCCATTCAATAATTGTTCATACATTACCTTGATTCATAGATTATAAGCTAAAGCTCTTTATTTATTTTTTATCAATTGCTTTATTGCCGCCATTCTTTTCATAAAATTGCTTTTGGCTATTGCCATATAAAATATAAAATAAAAGATAAAAACTTTTACTAAGTTTATCATAGTAGGATCGTTCAAGTATTCTCTAATTTGAAAAGCAGCTAATAAAGCACTTACTACAAATGTAACAAGTAGAATATTTACTCGCTTTCTTTCTTCTTCTAAAAAATTCTTCCAACCTACATGTTCATATAATTTCGGATTAAATGCTTCAACGTTTTGACCTAAATACTCATCTTTAAATCCAAATTGACAAACCAAAGATATAAGAATAAGAGTCGCACACAAAACAATTACTCTTAAAATAGGGGATTCAAATTTTATATTGTTTACTTGAATGAGAAAAGCATTTCCTAGAATTCCAAAGGATATTACTAACCATCTGAGATTAGGAAAAATTCTCTCATTCACTTTATTAGAATATAGTTTTCTACTCTTAACGTCAAAAAAAATATTTCTGCCTTGAAAGCCACCTATAATAATCATAAATTTCGTTTTCTTCATTTTTCAATACCATCATATTAATTAAAAAAAACTAGGACTGAGAGGAAGCAAATCCTTCCTAAACTTTACCTATCCACCACTTGAGCTTCAAATTTAGCCGGTTTATTGTCTACATTGGTGATGGTGATAGTGTAGGGTTTGTTATAAGATTCAGCCAACTCTCCCAACTCATCTCTGACCCATTTGAACACAGTTTGATTACTTAGATCATAATGTAACTAACTACCACTTGCAGACTAATAGACTGTTCAGGTTGTAGGGTATACTTCCCAAGATTTTGTGCCCATAAATAAAAGAGAAAAGCAGATGCCAGAACTCCAACAAGCAATAAACTACAACCTAAATTCCAATTCCATTGTTTTTTCAAGGTCATTTGTGAATCTCCTTATAGTCGTCATACCATCTTGGAGCTCTATCCATTCTGTAAGATTTCGTTTTCTTTCCGTTTTCTCTGCTGACCCGACCACCTGATACATAGCAACAACACTATCATACGAAGAATCAAATAGACCAAACGAAGGATTCTCATCTTACCAAGAGCAGACAAAAACTCCTCCCTTGCATGACCCACTTCTTGACCTAACTGTTCAACCGTTTTGCCTGTTTCCTCTTTAATAACAGCTGCATTCTTTGAAATCAAATAATAATTTTGCTCTAAACTAGTGGTATAGGCTCTGGATATTGGTTCATCTAAGAAAAAATATACTCTATCAGCATACTTATCTTCAGACAAAGTATAGTATATTTCAGCTTCACTCTCCCATTTTTTAGGAAAACTAGTTATTCTAATATTTTCATAGTCCAGATGCATAATTCCATCTAATACATCACTAGTCCATTCTTCCGCATAGTGATAAAGAGTTGCCTTCTTATCTACCATTGGCCAAACCATAACATACCGACTATGCATGAATTCCTTGGTCAGAGCCGAGTTGCTAGCCAGACTGGTCGCACCAATCTCGTATACTGACCAAACAAGCACAATGAGCATTAAGAAAGCTTGAGTAGGTTTGTTTTTAAAATAGTTTTTCATTTTTTTTAACATTTTACTCTCCGATAGAGGGATTGGGTTTATCTAAATCTTTTTGGAAATGTTGGATAGCATTCATGAAATTTTCGAAGGTTGATGATTGTTCACTAGAATGAGAAGAAACGTATAATTTATAAGTTTCTTCTAATTTCTTCATTCCTTTCGTGTAATCTCCTTCTCCAATATTTTGAACAAATTCATAAGTTCTATAGCCAGATGTTCTCTCAACGCTATCGTAGTACGAGTTTGTAACATCAACCACGCTATCCCCATCCTTAATTTTGTGATAAACATTAACAGCATCTAAATCTGAACGATAGTCATCGTTACCAAGACTCGGCGGAAGTCCCATAGTACCTGCTACATCACCTTGCCATCCCGCTAAATCGTCTTCATTTTCAATAAAATGATTACCTGTATAATGTGCAGAAATAGTTGCAGCCATATGAGAATAGTCTATGGTTCCTCCAAATTGAGACAGTAACTCTCTAACTCTTGCTTTCTGCTTCTCGTCTAATTTATTATAATTTCCTTGACCATATGCTTTCTCAGAAGCTAAATTCAGTTTCCCTTTTATCTCATCATTTGTATCTCCCTCTTCAATCTTTTCCAATCCCGTAAAATTATGCTGATTCTGAATAGCTTTCTGAATCGTATCAATTTCATCATCTTTTAAGCCATATTTTCTCAAAACAGATTTCATTCTATAATTAATACCAACATTTATACCGTTTACCACATTCGGGCTATATAATCCACCGACCACTTGCCAAGCTCCATAAGATTTATCACCATAAGAGTAAGATGCAACTATTTTAAAGAATTCTATATTTGCTTTCTTGGATCCATATTCCTTTTCTAGCTTTTGATATAAATTTAGTAATATCTCTGATTCAGTTCGACTAAATCCATACTGTTGTCTAATAGTTTGAATAAATTTCTCTTTTTTAGTTATTGGTATGTATGTCTCAATCTTCTGCTCTTTCATCTTCTTGACCCAGCTCATATCCACTCCGTCAACATAGTGATTACCGTTGCTGTCTACTAGGACTTGGCTTAGCTGGCTGGCACCTTGGATAGCTAGACGGAGGACTTCTAGACTATCGCTGAAATATTGAGAAACCTGAGCGACAAAGAATTCCAGCTTTTCAATCTTCTCTTCCAATTCTTTGATTTGTGATTCAATTTGCGACTCTGCACTAGAGAGAATCACCAGAGACTGCATGTGAGAAACGATATTAAATGTAGCAATAGACTTCATGCGCTCTAAGAATGATTCTTTTGCTTCAATAGCCTTTTTGACAGAGGCTAGCTGCTGCTCTCTCAATTCTTTTGTCTTCTTCAGCTGATCCAGGTCGAGGTTTCCGTACTCAGCTACCTGAGCATCTGCAGCTCTGTATGAATTTAACTCCGTTTGAATGTCATCCACTGCAGCCTGTAGCTTCTTAATGGCAGGAATGATAATCTCTGAAAAAAGGCCTTTTCCTGCTGTATAGGCAGCTCCCATGAGTTCTCCTGAGTCTAGAGTAGCTATCAGGTGGTCACATCCCTGAGACAATCGGTCTGTCACCTCATTAGCCACTTGAATATTACTAGACATAGCCTCCATCAGCTGTGAAGACTCTGACGCACTGTACTTTACTCCCATGGTAAAGAGTTCCTTTCTTTCGTCAATTTTTCTCGGTTTTCATCTAATTTTTGCTGAACTTTCCTTGTTTGTTTGGAAACATTGTCCAACTCTTGTTCTACGTAGCTGTCAATTGTTTGCTGCAAGGCTTGGTTTTCTTCCCATATTTTACGATTGGTAGAACTAGTCTCTGATACGGGATCTATCAAATTTTCTATTTGGGCATTCATCGTCCAAATATCTGTACGAAAATCCATTACCTTCTCTTCATAACGCCTTTTGAGAACTAAAAGATCTTCTTCTTGATTCTCAAGCTGAATGATTTGCTTATGTAATTGCTCACGTTTTTCTTGATTTTTATCTTTTATCATCAGTTGCTCCAACGTTGCGCTTGCTCTACATCACGCTTTTCAATTTTATAAGCTATATCAGGAAATTTATTAGCCTGAGTCAGGACTGCTGCGCAAAAGTCACTGACAGCCTGCAGCATTTGATTGCATGCCTGACGGCCTGCTTCCATTCCAGCAATCTCAGTAGTATAGCTAAACTCTACCTGCTGATTTTGCTTGTCACTTGTATCTACCCCAACCAATTCACTGATAGCATTCTGAGCGGAAATAGTATTCGACTTGATTTTTCCCATAATTCTGAAACTCCTTAGAAACTTCATTTGTTTTATAACAATTTTATCACGAGAATATTACGTAGATATTACAAAAGTCGATTTTTCCTTTTCACACTTCCTTCACATAAACCAGCTCTTGGTCACTGGACAGATCAGGTCGGTAAGTGAAGCCAGCAAAGCTTAATTTTTTCATCTGTTCGATTTCTGTCACTTGGTTAGTTATTAGAGCTGTTAAAAACTCGCCACGTGCTTTTTTAGAAATGGTCGAATGGACTTTCAGCTTGCCACCACGGTCTTCCAGAAACTTGAAGCCTATCATGCGCTGACGGATTTCCTTAGAAAAGACGGTTTCAAACTCGCTGGACAGGAGGGAGAAAATCATCTCATCTTCTGCCAGTGCTTGGTCATAAGCTTCTTTCCAAAAAGCCTTGAGACTCTTCCCATCTAACTTAAGCGGCATCATAAAGTCCAAGCGATGGGGCGCTATGGGCTCCAGGGCCGGGATGACACCGTAAAGGGCTGATGTGATAGCAAGATGCTTCTCGATATACCGACTCTCTTCTTCAGTATAACCCTCTCTCTTGATATGGCGGTACATGAGGCCGTCAAAAAGATAAAGTGCTGGAGCATGCTGCGCAGTTCCTTCTCGCAGAGCCTGAATGGCTTGCCACTCTACCTCTGCTCTTTTTGGGGAGATTTTATAAAATGATGCCAAGTCAGCTACTGACATGGCTGTCAACTCATCCAACACAGCTTGAGTTTGTGCTGAAAGTGGATTAGGGATTGTAGATGGCGCAGTTAGATTCAGCTCTTTAGCAGTTGGGATAAGAATTTTCATAGTTTCCTTCTTTCATTTAGTGAATATGATGGACAACCCATTTTCCCAAGGCTGTCTCTAGTAGATAGCTGCCGATGATGAAGCCTAGCAGATTGGTCAAGATATCACCCAAGTCAAAAATGCCAAGATGAAAGAGATACTGGCTCCCCTCAACCAGACTGATAGCCAAAGTAAAATAAGCCACATGTTTCCATGACAGCTTGCAGAGAAAGCCCAGCGGAATGAACATAATGATATTCATGGTGGGTACCAGCTTATCTCCATAAATCCAATTATAGGTAAAAGACTGCAGGTCTAGACTGAAGCCCTGCCTGCCGATATTTTTCAAAAAGAGGGCATAGAATAGAATGAGAAAATAGAGGGTGTAACTAGCTAGCACCAGCCAACGGGGAATGTGCCGACTGTAGAGGCCACGAATAAAAAGCGAGGTAATGGCTGTCAGAGTCAGGATGATAGAAGCTGGTATCAACAGATTCCACTCTGGCTGATTCTTGTAAAAGACGACGGCTACGTAGGCATAAAAAAAGCGCATATAGAGCCAAGACCAAAAAATCAGACTGCCTAGGAAGGCTGCCATATCAAAGATTGTTTGTTTTTTCATCTGAAACCTCCCTTTCTTCTTTTTAAAATTATATCAAATTTCAATGGGACATTCTATTTTTTGCTTGACTTTGTTTTACAGAGATGTTATCATCTAGTTATAAAGACTAGATAAGAAAGTGATAAAGATTTGAACTCTCAACAAGTTTTTCCCAAGTGGGACGAAATACCAGAACTAGATCTATATTTAGACCAAGTTCTGCTCTATGTAAACAATGTCTGTGGCTCTTCTATTTCAGCTGCTGACAAGGGACTAACCGCTTCTATGATTAACAACTATGTCAAGCACGGCTATATTGCCAAGCCGGTCAAGAAAAAATATCAACGCCGCCAGGTAGCCCGCTTGATTGCCATTACAACCTTAAAAACGGTCTTTTCTATCCAGGAAATCTCGGCTACTTTAAATATGCTGCATAAAGAAGCAGATTCGCGAGAACTCTATGATGACTTCGTTGACTACATGAATGGCAATAAGCTAGAGGTGGCGCCCATCATTTCCACAGCCTGCCAGACGGTCAAACTCTATCAAAAGACCTTATCCCTAATCCAAGTACCAAATGAGGAGGAAGAAAATCTTGAACTACGCGCTTAAACTCAGTAAAAAACTATCTTTCGGTGAAGAAATTGCCAACGCTGTTACCCATGCGGTAGGGGCTGTTCTGATGCTGATTCTGCTGCCTATCTCAGCCATTTATAGCTATGAAGGGCACGGATTGGTGGCTGCTGTCGGAACTTCTATCTTTGTCATCAGCCTCTTTCTCATGTTCCTCTCTTCAACTGTCTACCATTCAATGTCCTATGGCTCGACCCACAAGTATATCTTGCGCATTATCGACCACTCCATGATTTACATCGCCATCGCTGGCAGCTATACGCCAGTCGTGCTGTCGCTGATGAATAACTGGTTTGGCTATCTCATCATTGCTATCCAGTGGGGAACGACCATCTTTGGCATTCTCTACAAGATTTTCGCTAAGAAGGTCAATGAAAAATTCAGCTTAGCTCTCTATTTGATTATGGGCTGGCTGGTTGTCTTTATCATTCCGCAGATTATCGGTCAAACTGGACCTGTATTCTGGGGACTCATGCTGGCTGGTGGCCTCTGCTATACTGTAGGAGCCGGCTTCTATTCTCAAAAGAAGCCCTACTTCCACATGATTTGGCACCTTTTCATTCTAGCGGCCTCTGCCCTGCAATACCTTGCTATCGTTTACTTTATGTAAGAGAAAAATACAAAACCGTCTGAGGATTCTCAGACGGTTTCTTTGTTTCTGATAATTATTGATTCATCCTTGCTTTTCAACAGTCCTTCTTTGCTTGTGCACTTTTCTGACTTGCTGAAAGATTGGATATAAGATTGGGACGGCGATGACTGTCGCTAGACTGGAGCCAAATGTACCAGTAATCTTAGCTACTGCCAGCAAAAAGGCAGCTGGTAAACTACTCCCGCCAAACAGTGTTCCTGTCAGAGTGTACTTGAAGATATTGAGCACAACTTTCACCAAAGCTGCGGCTACCGCTGTCACAAGAATATTTCTTAGTTTATCCTTTCTCTGAAAGAGTCCTTCATACAGAAAATGAATCACCACTGCTACTGCAAGTGCTTCTAACAAGATGACTGGGATTTCCGCGGCGTAACCATTCAGCAAGTCAAATATTCCCAGTCCAATAGCAGCCGCTAAAAAACCAAGTTTACTGCCAAAAATCAGACAGCCCACTACCACTAGTGCATTTCCAAAATGAATAAACTGAGCTCCGACAGGAATTTTGAAAAACTGAATGCTCAAAAAAATCAAAGCAGCAAATAAACTAATCATGGTTAAGGTTTGCAAATCGAGTGTTTGTTTCTTCATCTTTTTCCTCCATCAAGGCTTGAAAATCAGCGAAAAGCTCTCCTAGATAGGGCTGGTAAAAAACGCCCTTCTTTGGATCTATTTGCTCTTTAAAGCTAAGTGCCAAGCTCTTTTCAATAAACTTCAAAATCACAGACAGGGCTTGCTTGATATCAATTCCCTGAACAAAAGCCGCAGCTACAAGTGTCGTCAATATATCACCCGTTCCAAAAAATTGCTGGGGCAGAGCTGGACTAGAAAAGAGGTTAAACTCCTCTGTTGCCGCATCAAAATAGGCCACACCAATCTGATTCTCTTTCATGGGCAAGCCAGTCAACAAGACCTTGCTCGGTCCTAACTCAGCCAAACGTTTGCAGTACTCCTCCCATCTATCTTCTGATAAACTATCTTCGTAGGGTTCCTCCAACAACAAACAGGCTTCCGTCAAATTGGGCAGAACCAAATCAGCATGCTGGCAGAGGCGACGCATATGGTCTAGATGGGCATCTGAAAATCCCTGATAAAAAGTTCCCTTATCCCCCATGATAGGATCCACGATAAGGGGCAAGCTTTTTTCCTCTTTAAAGCGCAGCAAATTTTCCACCTGAATATCAGACTTCAAATATCCTGTTATCAGAGCTGAAAAGTTGAACTCTAGGCTCTGCCATTGTTTCAAAAAAGCAAGCATCCCATGCGTGTAATCATCTATATAGATGTTTGAAAAACCACCTGTATGGGATGATAGAATCATAGTTGGCAAAAGAGCGACTTCTAGCTGGCAAATTGCAAAAAGCGGCAGGGCAGCTGTTGCGGCAACCTTACCTAAGCCAGAAATATCTGTGGCCAGAATGACTGTTTTTGTTTTCATGACTCCTCCTACTTGTTCTCTATTGTAAAATATCTGAAAATGAGTTACAATATGAAAAAATCAAATCTGTATGGGGACAGTTTTATGGTTAAAGCAAAATACCAACGCATCGTTGATAAGATTACTAAGGATATTAAAGAGGGAAAATTGGCTACTGGTCAGAAAATCCCTTCTGTCCGCAAGCTGGCAGAGCGTTATCACTGCAGTAAGGATACTGCGCAAAAGGCTCTGATTGAGCTCAAATATCAGAAGTACATCTATGCCGTTCCAAAAAGCGGCTACTATGTGCTGGAAAATGCTCAGGAAGAAAAGCAGGATTTGGAGCTGCCTGTGAGGGATGACCGCCACCAAGCCTACGAGGATTTCCGCCTCTGTGTGAATGAAACTCTGATCGGCCGGGAAAATTATCTCTTCAACTATTACCCTCAGCAGGAAGGACTGGAGGATCTGCGCCGCTCTGTGCAAAAGCTAATGTTGGACTCTGCTGTCTATGCTTCTAGGGAGCAGCTGGTACTGACTTCTGGCACCCAGCAGGCCCTTTATATCCTTTCACAGATTGAATTTCCCAATCAAAAAGAGCGTATCTTGGTGGAGCAGCCGACTTACCATCGGATTAATGATCTTCTGCTAGCGCAAAAACTTCCTTATGAAACCATTGAAAGGACACCGCAGGGGATTAATCTGCAAGAGCTGGAGAGGATTTTTCAAAGCGGAAAGATCAAGTTCTTCTACACTATTCCGCGCTTTCACTATCCCTTGGGTCACTCCTACAGTCGGCAGGACAAGGAAGAGATTCTTCGGCTGGCCCAGCTCTATAATGTCTATATTGTAGAAGATGACTACCTATCAGACTTTGATGGCCGACGGGAGCTGACCTTTCACTATTTAGACAATAGCCAGCGGGTCATCTACATCAAGTCCTTTTCAACCAGCCTTTTCCCAGCCCTAAGGATCACTGCCCTGCTCCTTCCACCCCAGATTCAAACGACCTTCATCGCTTACAAAAGCGCCGTAGACTACGACAGCAACCTCATCATGCAGAAGGCCCTATCGCTCTACATCGACAGTCTCATGTTTGAAAAAAATAGGCTGGCGCTGCTGCAGCTTCAAGAAGAGGAAGCAAGAAAAGCCCAGATACTACTGGAGCAAGCTCAGCTGCCGCTAGCCAGCTATTTGACCAAGGACGGCATTCTACTAGACTTAAGGTCACTTCCTTCCGTCAGTGCTCTCAAACACAGCAGCCTGCCGCTTGACTTCTTTGAACAGAGCTACCTTGCTAGCTGCCCTTACCAGTATGCCAAGCTGCCTTACGATAACTTAGAAGAAAATATAGAGAAACTAAAAGACTATGTAAAATAGGTGTAGAATTCATTCGGAATTCTACACCTTTCATTTATAATCAGGCTTTTCAAGATTCCATCATCCCAGCCTGCAGTTGATACATTTTCTTATAGGTTCCATCTTGGGCTAACAATTCTTCGTGGCTGCCGAATTCGATAATGCGCCCCTTATCTAAGACATAGATGCAGTCGGCATCCTGAATGGTAGACAGACGGTGGGCGATGGCAATGGTTGTCCGTCCCCGCCGCATTTTTCTCAGTGAGGCTTGAATCAACTCTTCTGTTTCCGAATCAATATTGGCTGTCGCCTCATCCAAAATTAAGATTTTAGGCTTGGTGGCGATGGTTCTGGCAAAGGCTAGAAGCTGACGCTGACCGCTGGAAAAAGTCGCTCCCCGCTCAGTCACAGGAGCATCATAGCCTTGAGGCAGCTGACTGATAAAGCCATGAGCATCTACAAACTTAGCCGCTTCTATAATGTCTTCTCGCGTCAGCTGCTCTTGGTAAAGCTGGATATTGGAGGCAACGGTACCGTGATAAAGGAAGGGCTCCTGCAAAACAAGACCAATCTTTCGCCGCAGCTCCTCCTGACTAAAGTCTTTAATGTCACGGCCATCAATCAAAATTTGCCCTCGTTCAAACTCATAAAAACGCAGGAAAAGATTGATAATAGAGGACTTGCCAGAGCCAGTCGATCCTACAAAGGCAATTGTCTGGCCTTTTTTGACTGAAAAGGAGATATCCTGCAAAACATCACGCTTCCCATCATAAGAAAAGGAAACATGCTTGAATTCGATACTGCCATCTTGGATTTGCAGATCTTGATTAGCCTGCTCAGGCTCATAGTCAGTGCGGTCTATAATTTCAAAAACCCGCTCCGCAGCAACCATAGATGTCTGTAAAACAGAGTAATTCTGCATGACATCAATCAAAGGATTAAAAAGCTGATTAACATACTGGATAAAGGCATACATAATACCAGCCGTAATTCCCACCACTTGCCAAGTCAAGCCAAAGTAAGTCAGAATCACTCCATAAGCCAAGATTTTCAGTAGGGACATGGCTGGCCTCAGAAAGAGACTGTTGATATTGAGATAGCGATTGGTGAAACCTAAATGTTGGCCGTTAATTTCTTCAAATTCCCGCAGCAAGCGCTTCTCTTGTCCAAATGCCTGAATAATCCGCATTCCCTCGATACTCTCAGATAGCTTGACATTCAAATCGCTGAGTTTATTCCGGACCTGCTTGAGCTGACGATTGGATAAATGCTGATAGAGCAAGATAGAGGCTGCCATCAGAGGCAAAAAGAGAGCGATCATCAGGGTCAATTGCCAGTTGAGGGCAAACATAGCGCTCAAAGTAACAACTAAAATCAGCAAAGAGCTCAAAAAATTAGAAAAAATCTCACTGAACATATCTGCTACTGCCTGAGTATCATTGGTCAGGCGGGAAACGATAGCACCAGCTGGCGTTTTATCAAAATAAGCCATTTGCAGACGCTGGATATTGGCAAAGCTTTCCTGTCGCAAGTCCCGAACCACACTTTGAGCCACACGCGCAAAGAAATACTTTCCCAAGAAGGTAAAAAGTACCCGCAAGAGGAAAAGACCATAGTAAAGAGCCAGCAAAGGCAGGCCAGCCCAGGCCTGATTGCGGCCGATAAACTGATCAATAAAATAGCGGGCCAGAAGCGGCAATGCCGTTGTGACCAGAGTCGTCAGCAGGATGAAGGTCAAGGCCATACTGCTCACTATCCTGTAGCGCCACATATAGCCTAGGAGGCGATGAAAAGTTGCTTTCTTTTTCATGTTAATCTTCCTCCTTTAAGCTTTCTGCCAGCTGCTGATTATGGTATGTCTGAGCATACCAGCCCTTTTGCTCCAATAGCTCTTGGTGAGTGCCCCGCTCCTTGATTCGTCCCTCTTCCATGACCAAAATCAGGTCTGCATGCACCAAGGCCGACAGCCGATGAGCTGTGATGATGGTTGTCTTGCCAGCACGCTCTGACTTTAGATTTTCTAAAATCAGATGCTCCGTCTTGGCATCAACAGCCGACAGGGAATCATCCAAAATCAGAATTTCAGGATTTGTAATAATAGCCCGACTCATCGCCAAGCGCTGCTTCTGTCCACCCGATAGAGACAAGCCCCGCTCACCGACAACCGTATCCAACCCCTCTGGCATAGCCTGAATATCCTCATAAACACCGCAGAGTTGAGCGGCAGCTAAAACTTGACTATCTGTCAGCTGGGGACAAGCAAAGCGGATATTATCCCGAATCGACAGAGCAAAGAGCATCTGTTCCTGTGGTACATAGCCGATAAGACGGCGCAAGTCTTTGAGGCGGTACTCCCGGATATCATGGCCATTCAGATAGATAGCCCCCTCCTGAATATCCTGCTCCCGCAGTAGCAAGCGCAGAAGAGTGGTCTTCCCTGAGCCCGTCTGTCCGACAATTCCCAGTGTCTGTCCCTGCTCAATGGAAAAATGAATATCCGATAAACTAGTCTCCTCTGCATAAGCAAACTTCTGAATGTCATAATCCAATCGACCATTTTCCGCATGAGAAAGAGGCTGTTCAGCTTCCTTGACATCTGACTCCTGAGCCAGCAGTTTCTCAATCCGTTCATAGGAAACAGCACCTCGCTGGCCGATGTTAAAAAGATAGCCTGTAGCCTGAAGCGGCCAAACCAGCATATCCAGATAAGTGATAAAGGTAACCAACTCTCCTATGGTAAACTGCCCTTGGGAGATAAAAATTCCACCGAAAATCAAGGTCAAAACATAAGAAAGACCGATAAAAAGCAAAACCAAGGGGTCAAAAAGAGCATCGTACTTTGCAGCCAAAACGTTTTTTTCGTAGACCTCCTGATTGGTCTTAGCAAAAGACTGAGTCTCCGCCTCCTGATAGCCAAAGGACTTGGTCACTCGAATCCCTGAAACACTCTCCTGAACCTTATTGTTCAAATCCGAAAATGCCTCTTGAGCAGCCTTAAAACTTTCATGATTTTTTCGGCCAATCAAGCCCGTACCCCACGACAAGAAGGGCATGGGCACAATGGCAATCAAGGTTAGCCGCCAGTCCAAAACGAAAAACATAGTTAGCAGGGTCACCAGGGCTGTAATAGAAGCATCCACAGCTGACATGACTCCACCCCCAGCCAGACTGACAATTGCATTGATATCGTTGGTCGCATGAGCCATCAAGTCCCCTGTACGGTATTTCTGATAAAAAGAGGGAGACATGTGAGTAAAGTGCTCGAACAATCTAGAGCGCAGAATCCGTCCCAGATTATTGGACGTCCCTAAGATATAAAGGCGCCAGACATAACGCAGGCCGTACATGATAAAAGCTGAAGCAATCAGCAACAGCAAATTAAAGAACAGCTCTTGAGAAGTCAGATGTTTGTTAGCAATTCGGTCAATAACCTGACCGATGATTCTAGGCGGTATCAGATTGAAGACACTGACCAAGGACAAGGCCAAGATACCGATGATATAGCGCCGCTTTTCCAACTTAAAAAACCAGGCTAATTTTCTAATGAGGTTCATAATTTCTCCTATTCTTACTAGTCTTTTTATTATACTGTTTTTTGAGGAAAAATGAAACACAGCGGATTGGAACGCTGTGCTTCGATTCTATTTTTTACTGGTCAGCTGGTAACTAACAGCCAGTAAATCAAAGATTTCCTGATCGCTCAGTCTATCATCCAAGGGCAGACTGAGCCAATATTTCTTATTCATGTGAAAGGCCGGGTAAATCCCCTTTTTCTGAATCAGTTCTGCTACATGATCATTCTTAACATTTAGCACCTCAATAGCGCCGCTTCGCTCTGCTTCAAACTTAGACCAGTCTGTGGTCAGAAAAGCCCCATACCATTTTTTACTGTCCTGGTGGCGGAAAACTCCAGCCTTGGTCGAGCTCTTTCTGGACGACTTCTCCCAGAGGTACTCTATTTGCCCCTGATAAACCTCAGCCGCATGATCCCGCAGTCGCTTACTCTGCTCATAGAGAAAGCCAACCTCGTCAAAACAGTGCTGACGGATAGCCAGCAGTACTGCCTGACAAGCTTCACGGACCTGACCGACAAACTCCCCCGTCACCTGCTCCATCTTGACCTGCAGATAAACATCATCAGTATCGCAGTCAAAGACCTGATAGTCCAACTCCCCATCTCTGATAGTTACTTCCAAGCGAAAGTCACCCTTCATAATCTTCTGCGAGAAATGGTAAACTCCATCAGACTCCTTAAAACCGTAAGTCTGAAGCTTATTTGGATTAGACTTGTATTTTTCAAATAGTTCCAACATTTTATTAGGAGCCGCTAGAGCCCTTCTCCTCCTTAAAATACAATTTTAGTCCCATGCAGCTGGTCAACTGCCAGACTGTCTATAATTTGCTGACGATTGCCCAGATGAATGCCACCGCCCGGCATGATATCAATCCGATCAGCGGCATGCTCGATTAATTCGTCCAGCCAAGCAAAATGCTCCTCAATCGGCTCATTAGCAGGTCCTCCGTGGGTCAAAATTCGCTGGACACCGTTCTCAATCAGCCAATCCATTTCGCCAAACTGGTATTCAGCCGGTATCGCATCAAAAGCCATGTGGAAGACTACTTCCAGTCCCTTGCATGCCTCCAGCAGCCGCTGCATCTTCGAAACATCTATTTCGTTCTTCTCCGTCAAGACACCAAAAACCACTCCCTGACTGCCGACTTCCTTGGCTTTTTGGATATCTGCCAGCATAATCTCAATTTCAAGTTCCGAGTAAACAAAATCACCGCCTCGGGGCCGAATCATGGTCATCACAGTCGCACCGTAAGGCTTGGCTAAGTCAACTGCTGCTTGAATTACGCCGTAACTGGGTGTCGTGCCTCCGACAGCCAGATTATCACAGAGCTCAATCCGCTGGGCTCCAGCCTTCATAGCCTTTTTTAACAAGGTTACATTTTCCGCACAAAATTCATAAAGCATTATCTTACCTCTGATTTAATATATTGATTTCCTTTATCTATTATAACACAAGAGCTTCGTGATATCAGCTCTTATCAAATTTTCCAGCTTCTCTCTTACACCAATCAAGCCAATGGATCTGATAGTCTTCCTTGGACTAAATGCGGTTCTGTAAATCAGCTATAGAGAATATGCCTCTTTCTTGACAAGCCTGAACACAGTATTGATAAAAGTCCCAGTTAAGCTCGTCCCTATCATAATAGATGGGGATATGAGAGAGGCCAGCCTGATAAGCCTTAAAGGCTCTGCTATGTCCATCAGTAAAGAAAATTTTGCCATCCATGCGCTTGACAGGTAAAGCTTCAAGTTCTTGTTGGTCAAAATCAATACAAATCCTGTCCAGCTTTTCCCGTGAAAGGTAGAACTGACTGGGCTGGATCTGCGCTATGGGCAATGTCAAATCAAGTGTATAGGACCGGCCTTTCTCCCTAGCAAGAGTTGGATAGAAACCAAGCGACTCAAACAAAATGCGAGAGGGGTGATTGAAATCATAAATTTCTTGAACTGCTAGTTTCTGATAGCCTAGATTGCGTGCGCGCTGTATCAAAGCAGAAAGAACTTTCTTGCCAATGCCTTTCCTGCGGTAGTCCGCTTTTCCAATGACAATGGGCAAATCATCTTGCCATAAGGTCACATCCCCAATGGGTAGCCAGCACTCCTGCTCCCATACTTCAATAAAATACACTTCACCTTGCCTGGCAAGATATTCATGCATCCTTTGAACTCGCTCTGGCGGATAGGGGTCTCTTCTGCCATCAATCATATAAATCATATCTGGATCTTGGTACCAGTCCATGGCCAACTCAAACTGGCCATCATAGGCACGCAAACGTAGATTTTCATCAATAACAATCAACTCCTCTTGCTGGATATTAGGAATAGGCATCTTTTCTCCCTCACAATGATATTGCTCAAATAATAGTATAAAAACTCCATTTGATTCGGAAGACTTCTTCCTCAAATGAAGTTTTCTTTTTTAGATTCCATAACCCATGCTGAACTGGATTTTAGCAGCTCCATTCTGGAAGCTGATTTTGTTAATGCTGTATTGACTCTGCGGCAGAGCTAGAAGGAAACTATCTCCCTCCGTCGTGATAGATGAATTAGAGGCCTGCATTTGTTGCTTCAGCATGCCTGTCACCCAAGATTTAGGGATAGGAAGAGAGCCTAACTTGGCACTATCGATTGTGATGTGCAAGACATTATCCCTCACCGTCACATCCACCTCTAGGTCCAGCTTACTGTCAATGAAGAGCAGCTTGACTGGATACTGGATGCGCAGCTTATTGCCTTCAATGCTGTAAACACTGTTCAGCAACTCCTGATTCTCAGAGTCAGTCAGAGAAGACTTGAGCACCTGATTAAGCTGGACGCTATTGAGAGAAACTTCCGTGCTGACTCCCTGAGCCGTCACATTGGCATTGCTCAAAGCTGGCTCAATAATACTCATCCAGGAAGCACTGCCTTGAACATTCTTTAATTGTTCACTTTGATTAACAGATGCAGGAACCAGAAATAGCACCGCTGCAAGCAACAGCACCAAAGCAATTCCCACTACTCTTTTTACCATTTTCATGTTTGTATTCCTTTAATTTGAGAAAATCCCTCTAGCTAAAAACACAGAAAGGATTTATCTTATTTTACAATATTTTTGCATAATTTTCTGTAACAAACATATTAAAAAGCTAACAATCCTGTGAGAAAAGGCTGGGACAGATAATCCCAGCCTCTCAATCACATAGCGCTAGTTTTACAAGGCTCATCATAGATAGCCTATTCTTATTTAATCACTTCCTGAGTCTTAGCATAGTTGGCTTCGACTGCTTCTTTTTCAGATTTCCACCATTCTTGGTTGTCCGTGTACCACTTGATTGTCTCTTTGAGACCTGCTTCAAAGTTGGTAAACTCTGGCTTCCATCCTAGCTCATCGCGGAGCTTGCTAGCATCAATGGCATAGCGGAGGTCGTGGCCGGCACGATCTGTCACATGGTCATAAGCATCAGCTGGCTGTCCCATTTCCTTGAGAATCAGCTCCAGAACTTCCTTATTGTTCTTCTCACCGTCAGCACCAATCAAGTAAGTTTCACCGATTTGACCCTTGGTCAAAATCGTCCAAACGCCTGATGAATGGTCATTAGTATGAATCCAGTCACGGACGTTTTTACCTTCACCGTAGAGTTTTGGCTTGATACCGCTCAGGATATTGGTGATTTGGCGCGGAATGAACTTCTCGATGTGCTGGTAAGGTCCGTAGTTGTTTGAACAGTTAGAAATAGTCGCTTTAACGCCAAATGAGCGCACCCAAGCTTTAACGATTAAGTCTGAAGCTGCCTTGGTTGATGAGTAAGGCGAGCTTGGATTGTACTTGGTTTCGGCCGTAAATTTCTCGCCTGGTCCTTCTCCATGACCTGGTAAATCTTCACGCAGAGGCAGGTCCCCATAGACTTCGTCAGTTGACACATGGTGGAAACGAATGTCATATTTACGAGCTGCTTCCAAAAGCGTGTAGGTCCCGATGAAGTTGGTGTGGATAAATGGACTCGGGTCATTGAGCGAGTTGTCATTATGGCTTTCTGCCGCATAGTGAACGATAGCATCTGCTTCAGCTGCCAGCTTATCTACCAAGGCCGCATCAGCAATATCTCCAACAACCAACTCAACACGGTCGCCTAAAATTTCTTCAATATTGGCACGATTACCCGCGTAAGTCAGCTTGTCCAGCACTGTCACATGAACATCTGGAAAGTTATTGTAAACATAGTGGACAAAGTTAGAACCGATAAAACCAGCTCCACCTGTCACGATAATTTTTTTGTATTCAGTCATTTTTATTCCTTAACTTTTTTATAATTGCCTTAAGTGGTGGGGACGCAAGCAAACCTCCGGTTTCATTACTTGTTTTTGAGCCTAATGTCTCAAAAATCCTCTGGCATATAACAAACTAAACAATTTGTTACATGACTTACACCACAGCGGCAATCATTTCTTCCACTCGCTTCGCTCGGATAGGAGCTGAGCTAAATCATATATTTCAATATAAATTAATGAATCAGAAAAGAATTCTTCTTACAAATCTTCTTTTCTTAGTGGTTTTACATCCTTGAGTAATGGATGGTTCTTGTCTGCTTCTGATACTTCTGCTTCTTCTAGGTTTTCCCACTGGATGCCTAAAGCTGGGTCTGCATAGTTGACAAAGGCATACTTAGGTTTGAGTTCCAAAGCCCAATAGTCATTCACCAGATAGCTATAGGAAACCGTGTCAGAAAGGACTTGGAAACCGTTAGCGACGCCACGCGGCACAAAAATCCCCTTGCTGGCATCGATTACTGTCTGGTAGGTATTGCCAAAGGTCTCGCCCTCACGCAGGTCTACCCAAGAACCCAGCACCTTGCCGTCATCAGCAACTGAGATGTACTTGTCCCAGGGCTCTGCATGAAGACCACGCAGGACATTTTTACGAGAAAAGCTGACATTATTTTGCAGTTTTCCTTCTGCAAAGAAGCTTTCAGGAAAGCCTAGCGGCAGCATTTTTTCCTTTTGGAAATTCTCCTTAAACCAGCCTCGGTTGTCCCCACGAACAGGGATATCAAACTCCAGCATTCCAGGAATTCCAGGAACCTCACGCGCTGCTAATTCCTTATCAAAAAATTGTTCCGTCATCTTCTTATTCTTCTCCAATCAAGCGCAAGAGATAGTGGCCATACTCATTCTTTTTCAATGGCTGCGCCAATTCATGCACTTGCTCTTTAGTGATATAGCCCATACGATAGGCAATTTCTTCTAGATTTGCCACCTGAACGTTCTGCATCCGCTGAACTGTTTCGATATATTGAGCGGCTTCTAAGAGACTTTCGTGAGTTCCTGTATCCAACCAGGCAAAACCACGTCCCATAAGCTCAACAGACAAATCGCCACGTTCCAAGTAAGCCTTGTTAACGTCAGTGATTTCCAGTTCTCCGCGAGGACTTGGCTTAATATTCTTGGCAATTTCTACAACATCGTTATCATAGAAATACAGTCCTGTTACTGCATAGTTAGAGCGCGGTTGTTCCGGTTTTTCTTCAATGGAGATAGCATTCATATTCTCATCAAATTCTACAACACCAAAGCGTTCTGGGTCCTTGACATGGTAGCCAAAAACTGTTGCCCCTTTTTCCTTAGCAGCAGCATTTTGGAGCATTTTACTCAGACCTGGTCCATGGTAAATATTATCCCCCAGAATCAGCGCTACATTATCATCTCCAATAAAATCATCCCCAATGATAAAGGCTTGTGCCAGCCCGTCCGGACTTGGCTGCTCTGCATAAGAGAGCTTGATACCAAACTCAGAGCCATCACCCAGCAGATCCTCAAAACGAGGCAGATCCGTCGGAGTGGAGATAATCAAAATGTCCTTGATACCAGCCAGCATAAGAGTTGACAATGGATAATAAATCATGGGTTTGTCATAAACCGGCATGAGCTGTTTTGACGCAGCGCGGGTCAATGGATACAAACGTGTACCAGAACCACCTGCAAGAATAATACCTTTCATATGAGTTTCCTCTCTTAATGTATTCTCCTTATTCTACCATTTTTGAAAGCGGATGTCATCCTTTTCACTACCCTTAAATAAAAGAAAAAGAGCGGAAATTCCGCTTTCTTCGGTTCTTTGATTTTAAGTTGGTATCAACCCAAAGCCACATCCAAGACCATCATGAGAACAAAGCCCACCATGAGACCTAAAGTCGCCACATCGGTATTGCCATTGGTCTGCGAATCCGGTATCAGCTCCTCTACCACCACGAAAATCATAGCGCCTGCTGCAAAGGAGAGGGCATAGGGCAGAATAACCGTCATGGCCATAACAGCAACTGCACCTAGAACAGCACCAATTGGCTCTACAATAGCAGACATGGAGCCCCAGTAAAAGGCTTTAAGTCGAGACTTACCGTTCGTCCGAATCGGAATGGACAGAGCCGCTCCTTCTGGGACGTTCTGCAGGCCAATTCCCAAAGCTAGGCCAATCGCGCCGACAAAGGCTTCCGGACTAGGATTGGCCGCTAAAGCACCAAAGACTACTCCGACTGCCAAACCTTCTGGGAAATTGTGAATGGTAATGGCTAAAAAGAGTAGGGCTGTCTTGGACAGCTTCTTTCGGCTATGCTCAGGAACACTCTCTGCCTCCGAAATATCCTTGCTCAAGTGCAAGTGAGGCACCACTGCATCAATTAGCCGCAGGAAAAAACCTCCCACTAAAAAGCCAATTGCTGCAGGCAGCCAGGATAGCTTGCCATAAGAAACTTCTGCATACTCAATCGACGGCGCCAAAAGCGACCAAAAGGAAGCCGCAATCATGACGCCTGCCGCAAAGCCCATCATAATATCCAGCAGCTTGCGACTGACTTGTTTAAAGAAAAATACAACAGCAGAGCCTACAATGGTACACCCCCATGTAAAAAGCCCCGCCAAGAGTGCCTGCATAACCACAGGCTGCGATCGTAACCAGTCAAAAATTTCTCCTTATCCTCTAAAATCAATCATACAAAATCGTCTTGGTTTCCCCGATACAGTGTTCTTCCTCATTCCAGTAATGAATCCGCTCGAAAGAGCCTTTCCGCCAGTAGAGAGGCAAACGTTCACGTATGTCATCCTGCATGTCTATTTGATTAAGTTCAGAAATCTTCCACCATTTGGGCTCCCCTTCATGATCGTTTCCCCTGACTTGCCCCTCAAAGGCAGTACAAAGAAAATCATAATACACATAACGTTCTTCTTTACTCGGATTAGTGAAACCTGAAACCCCTTTTAATTCCAAGTTTAGAGCAGTCAGCCCCGTTTCTTCTTTTAATTCGCGCTTTGCAGCTTCGAAGAAAGATTCTGGAAACTTTTACGAAGGTAAAAAGCTAAGCTTTTCACATCCCCAACCTTCAGCAGTCTATCCCCAGACTGGTGAAGCCACCTGGTTGTATCCACTCTTTAAAGTTATCATGCTAGCGATTAAGCAGTAAAATTTCATCATCTTTTTAACACAAATATTGACCCAATTCAAAATAGTTTCTGTCATATCAAACCTTCTTCACATACCGCTCAATAGGATAGTTAGCTGGATTCAGCAGCCCCACTTCTCCTAGAACCATCTGAGCTAATTGGCGTCCGATGAGTGGGCCAGTTGTCAGACCAGAAGAGCCTAATCCGCTGGCAGCGTAGACATTTAGCAAATCTGGAACAGCTCCAAAGAAAGGAGCAAAGTCGCTGGTATAAGCCCGTGTTCCCACGCGCTCGCCTAAAATCTCTGCAGTAGCCAACCTCGACAAGTAAATTTCCGCTTCTCGCTGCAACTGATTTAATACCGTCTTATCTACCGTTAAATCAAAGCCCTGATCATTTTCATGGCTAGCACCGACGCTGACCTTGCCTGCCAGAAAGGGAATAATATCCAGCTCACCCTCAGGCATAACAACAGGGTAGTCATCTGTCATTTCAGCCAGCCTAAAATCACGTAGCTGTCCTTTTTGCGGCCGAACATCTGTCTCATAGCCCAGTGGATGCAAGATTTCTCCTAGCCAAGCACCCACAGCTAAGATGACACAGTCAAAGCTGCGTCCGTCCACAAGAAGTTGCTCTCCATCTACTGTCAAGTTTGCCTTTTTCTCAACCAACTCTGCCTTGCTTGCTTTCACAAGCGTCTCCGTCAAGAGTGCTCCCTCCACACGGGCACCACCGGAAGCATAAAGAAGCTGCTCAAAGCCTTGCAAGTCTGGAAATTTCTCATGGGCTTCCTGAATGCTGAGAAGACTCAAGTCCCCTATTAAGGGCGACTCTTCACGACGATTAGCAGCCAAATCATAAAGCTCCTGCAGCTTGCTCTCATCCTTTTTCAGCAGATAAACACCTGTCTGTTGGTAAAAGTCTGTCTGGATTCCAGCCTCTTTCAGTTCCGTAATCAAGTCCTGATAAAAATCAGCGCCCAAACGCGCCATCCTATACCAAGCCTTGTTGCGACGCTTGGAAAACCAAGGACTGATAATGCCAGCGGCTGCCTTGGTTGCCTGCCCCTTGCCGTCATCAAAGACAGTCACTTCCACATCTGGTGATTTGGACAGATAGTAAGCTGCTGTTGAGCCGACAATCCCAGCACCAATTACTGCTACTTTTTTCATGTCGATTCCTCTCAAATATGTCGGAAAGGATTGGTCGAAGCCTGACTAGCTAGAATCTCAATCTCCCATCCCTCTTCTGCCTTCCAAGTATCAAGCTTTTCTTTTAATTTTTCCGTAAAAAGAACCTCGATATGATGTCCAGGATCCAGCGCCAAAAGCCCCTCTGTCAGCATTTCCTGGGCAGTGTGATAGTAAATATCACCTGTAATGTAGACCTGCGCTCCCTTGGCAATGGCCTCCGGATAAAAGGACTGACCGCTGCCACCACAAATAGCAACTCGCTCAATCACACGATTGAGATCCGCTTCTTCATAAGTGACCAGACGCAAACTATCCAGTCCAAAACTTGCCTTGACCTTAGCCGCAAAGTCCCCAAAGGTCTGAGGAGCAATCCTCCCCACGCGACCAATACCGTTTTCTGGCCCCGTCTGACTAAGAAAACTTGTCTCCTCAATCTCCAACCGTTGACAGAACCAATCATTGAGCCCGTCCGCCACAACATCAATATTAGTATGGCTGACATAGACAGCAATATCATGCTTGATGAGGTCTAAAATCATCTGATTTTGCGCCTTATCCGCAACTAGGTCCTTGAGGGGGCGAAAAATAGGCGCATGTTTAACGATAATCAGTCCAACATCAGCCTCAATGGCTTCCGCCACCGTCTGCTCACGAATATCCAATGCCACTAGAACCTTGGCCACTTCTTTGTCCAATCTCCCGATTTGCAGTCCTGAAATGTCGCCCTCCATGGATAGTTCTTGTGGGCAATAGGCTTCATAACGGGCGATGATTTCACTTGCTAGCATGGAGTACCTCCTTGATACTTTCGATTTTTTGGGACATAGCAGAGCGTTCCAGCTCATTCTTTTCTGGGATATGGGCTAGAGCTCCTTCGAGTTTTTTCAGTTCTTTCTGCCATCTTAGCTGAAAAGCAGGTGGCTGTTGCTTCATCAGAAAAAGTCCGAAACGCTTTTCTTGCTCTGTCAAAGTTTGCTGGCCTGCTTCTGCCACTAGGATTTCGTAAAACTTCCCTGCCTCTTCTAAGATATCCTCAGCCAGCAAGCGAAAACCGTTAGATATCAGCCAGCTGCGGAGTTCATCCTCTCGGTTATTGGGCTGCAAAATCAAGCGGAAAATAGACCCAAGCTTAGCTCTGCCATTTTCCAAAATCTCTGAAATCAAGCGACCACCCATGCCAGCAATAACGATGGTGTCAATCTGATCTTCCGCTTCAAAAGCCTCTAGACCATTGGCAAAACGAACTTCAATCTGCTCCGTCAGCCCATGCTCAGCCACATTTTTCTGAGCAGACTGAAAAGGCCCCTCTACCACTTCTCCAGCCAGAGCCTTCTCAATCCGTCCCTGCTGCATCAGGTAAATAGGTAGATAGGCGTGATCGCTCCCAACATCCAACACCTTTGCCCCATCCGGCACAAAAGCAGCGACTCGCTCCAAGCGTTGGGAAATAGTCTTTTTTTGCATTGCTCACTCTTTTCTAAACATTCTTCTATTCAGTATATCATTTTTAAGGGTATAAAAAAAGCAGCGGAGGAAAAATCAGCCTGTTGATAAACTGATTTTGTCTCGCCACTTGATGATGGGAAGTTCCTACCCATCACATGTTTATTTGATTTCCTGATACTCGGCAGCTAAACCGCGCTGAACCGCCGGACGAGCTGCAATCTTCTCCGCCCAAGCAGATAGATGTTTGTAGGAGGTAGCATCCAAGAACTCAGCTGCGCCTGGATAGAGCTTATCCTGTACTAACTGCCCATACCAAGACCAGATAGCAATATCAGCAATACTGTAGTCATCTCCAGCGATATAAGCTTTCTTGGCCAATTCTTTATCTAATAAATCCAGCTGCCGCTTGGCCTCCATCGTAAAGCGGTTGATGGGATATTCTAGCTTTTCTGGAGCATAGTTAAAGAAATGACCGAATCCGCCTCCCAAGAAGGGCGCCGCTCCTGTCTGCCAGAAGAGCCAGTTGAGCACCTCAGTCCGACCAGTCAAATCTGACGGAATGAGCTTTCCAAACTTCTCAGCTAGATAGAGAAGAATATTCGCTGATTCAAATACAGGAATCGGCTTATGACCTGACTGGTCCAACAAGGCCGGAATCTTGGAGTTGGGATTGATTTTTACAAAATCTGAGCCAAACTGGTCGCCATCCATGATGCTGATCTTATAGAGGTCATAGGTAGCCTCTGTCACACCTGCTGCCAGTAGTTCCTCCAGCATAATCGTCACCTTGACTCCATTAGGAGTCCCAAGTGAATAAAGCTGAAAAGGCTCTTTACCGACAGGAAGCTTCTGCTCAAAGCGCGCGCCTGCAGTAGGATGATTGATACCTGAAAATTTTCCTTGGTCGCTGTCCGCAGCAGACCAGACTTTTGGCAATTGATAGGTCATACTTTTCTCCTTTTTTATAAAATCAAGGGCCTGTCAAATCTAACAGGCCGCTGTAAATCAAATAAAGTCAGTCCTTCCACAAATTCATAGCATTGAGGAAATCATCTGAAACTGTCACATTTTGAGGATTAGCTGCTTCACGTTCTTCCCGCTTGGCTTCTACCTGAGCAAGCGTAGTGATGCCTTCCTTACGCCAATTGCGCAAGATAGCCTGAATATACTTCCAGTTGGCCTTGCCATTAAACACAGCCTCACGAAGGGCAGCCTTGACCAAGTCAGGATTGGTTTTATCGTCTTGAACAGTCTTAGTCAAGTCCTCAATTTCAAAAGGTGTCAAGAGACGGCCCAGCTCCTGCTGGAAGGTCTCCACCAAGTCTTTCAAAACATTCTGTGGTGCCTTTACCACAGTCTGCGGACCGCTTTTAGCTGCCAGCAGTTCATCCAGCTTTTCCAAAGCCGGTGAAGCATCAAAGATAACCTCTGTCTCTCCATTCAGTTCAATGGTTTTATACTGCAAGAGACCTTTCTCCGTCAGATGGGACATAGAGCGATTGACTTCTGACAGGGTCTTGCCAATGTGCTCCGCAATCTGACTAGGCGCCAGCTCTTCCAGAGAAGTCGTATTTTGCAGATAGAAAAACTGCCAGACCAAAAAATCATCGCTGGAATCAAAGATGTCCTTAAAATGTAAAAGAAGGGCACTCGGGATTACTAGATTGCCCGATTTAAAAGCTGATAAATAAGTCATGTCACCTCTTATAGATAAGCAAAAAACGATACATCATTTTCAGGACTCTCCCAGTCGAAAGGCGTCTCCTGATAGACAGCGTAATTGACCCAATTACTGAAAAAGAGTGCTGCGGCCGAACTCCAACGCAAGGCCGGTGTCGCATGGACATCATCGTTTTTGAAATAATTCTCTGGAATATGTGGATTCTTCCCTGCCTTCAAATCGCGGAAATACTCCTTGGATAGAGTATCGCGGTCGTATTCCATGTGACCGAAGCTATACACCTCTCGCAAGTCTCGGCTAGCCAGCACAGAGAGACCCGTATCCTCTCCATACGAGAGAATTTCCAGATTGGTCAAATTGACAATATCTTCCTTCAGAACTTCGGTATGACGGGAATGCGGCGCATAAAACTCATCGTCAAAGCCACGAAAAAGCAGATTGCTGCTGTCAGCTGACTGGCTATAAACACCCGATAATTTGCGTGTCATCTGGTGCTTGTCAACGCCGTAGCGAGCATAAAGTCCAGCCTGAGCTCCCCAACAGATATGCAGAGTCGAAAAGACATGGGTCTTGGACCATTCAATCACCTGCTGGAACTCTTCCCAGTAGTCCACCGTTTCAAAAGGCAGATGCTCCACCGGCGCACCAGTAATAATCAAGCCATCAAAATAGCGATTTTTAACCTCATCAAAAGTCTTATAGAAAGTCTCCATATGCTCTGCACGTGTCGTTTTAGACTGATGAGAGCTCATGTAGAGGAAGTCAATAGTCAACTGCAGCGGAGTATTAGCCAAGTGGCGCAGTATCTGAGTCTCCGTTACCATTTTCTGGGGCATGAGATTAAGTACCAGAATATTCAGAGGGCGGATATCCTGATGATCCGCCCTGTCGTCATCCATGACAAAGATATTCTCAGAACTTAAAATGTCAACAGCTGGCAGTTTCTTATCAATCTTAATTGGCATGAAAATATCTCCTTCAATCGTTAGAAAGGCTTGGAAATACTTTTCCAGCCTATTCTTTGTTTATCCAATGTACTTTCATTATACTGAAAGGAGATATAGTTTTCAATTATACTTTTTCTCTAACTAGATATAGCTAGAAACTATGTATTAATAGTGCATCAGAACCTTGTAGTCGTATTCACCGATAGCTTCGCGACCCTTGAGCTCATCCAGCTCAATAAGAAAGGCGCAGCCAGCCACTACACCGCCAAGACGCTCAATCATCTCAATCGTTGCCTTCACTGTTCCACCAGTCGCAAGGAGATCATCTACGATTAGAACGCGCTGACCTGGCTTGATAGCATCGGCATGCATGGTTAGGGTATCAACACCGTACTCTTTTTCATAGTCAGCTGAGATAACCTCACGAGGAAGCTTACCAGGCTTGCGGACTGGAGCAAAGCCGATTCCTAACTCAAAGGCAACTGGACAGCCCACAATAAAGCCACGAGCTTCCGGTCCAACGATCATGTCAATCTTCTTGTCTGTAGCATATTGCACAATCTCACGAACAGCGTAGCTATAAGCATTTCCGTCTGCCATCAGCGGGCTGATATCACGGAATGTCACGCCTTCCTTTGGATAATTTTCGATTGTTGCAATGTAGTCTTTTAAATTCATGATATACTTTCTTTCAAAAAAATTTTTTACTCTCTATTATATCACTTTTTTATCCAAATGGTAACAGAAAACTTACTTTTTATTGGTATCTATTATTTAATCTAAAAAATCATGTCTGAGCCACTCATAAATCATCATATTGAGGCCTGGATTGAGTTGGTTGTTCTTTATAATCACGTCTTCTACTAGCTCCAAGAACGAAACTTATTTTTCCCTAACAGCCTGAGCCATAGGTCCAAGCCATTCACTTTTTAACGGGATTACCTGCACAATTTTCAGTCCGATGACATCAAATAATCATAAATCTCCTGCACGGTGCCCAGTGCCATGAGTTCTTGTTCCTTGACCAGGCGCTTAAGGTCTTGGTAAATGTGACTGCTATCAATTTCTTTCTTTTCAGCTTCCTTATTGACCGTCATGACTCCTTCTTTGATGCTGACAAAGCCCAGCTCTTCAAAAATTTGAATCATTTTGACCAAGAGAATAGGATCAATTTTCAGGTAAGCTGCTAGGTCCTTGAGCTTATAGCGTACATCAAACTCGGGGAACTGATAGATAGTCTTGTAGAGTTTGGCAAACTGCTCACGGTTGCCATAACCAGTCAGATAGTATGGCTTGGCAATCTCATTCTTAAAGTAAATCGCTTCGAAATCCTGTGATTGAAGAATCTTCTTCAAGACCTGCAAATCATCAGGAAAGTCGTAAACTACAACTGCTCTGCTATTTGTCAAATCTGGCAATTCCTCTGTGAAACGCAAGACTGGAACCTTGTCAGGCAGCATCGCATTTTTGCTGCGGATATTGAAAAGCTGCACGCCATCCACACGGGCATCTACTAGCATGAGCTGGAGACTGGTCTGTCCATTCCATTTATTGACAGAGAGGCTGACAGCCAGCTCCAGATTCTTGGTTTGGGCAAACTCTGTCGCCAGGTTTCCTTGCCCAAAAGCTACTACTTCAAAAGATGCATCTTCCTGAGAAATTTTCAGCTTGAGATGGCTATTGCCAGCCCCCATAGTCCGAGCATTGTCCACTTTAAAGTCCTTAAGGTAAAAAAGCGGCTTCTTATTGTCCATACCAAAAGGCGCAAGTTTTTCAAAGCTTTTGAGCGTATCCAGGGTCAGTTCTGGCAGGTGCAGCTCCTCATCTAAATACAGGGCTGTTTTGCCAGCCAAATCCAAATCATTGTCTAAGATGTATGCTGTCAGGATATCAGCAAGCTCCGCCAACTTGTCTGCTTCAAGAGTCATTCCAGCTGCTCCAGCATGGCCACCAAAAGCTACAAAAAGGTCACGATGACTGTCCAAGGCCTCAAAAATATTGACCGCTTCAATACTGCGGGCGCTGCCCTTAGCGATGTCATCCTCGATATTAAGCACTATGACTGGCTGGTGCAGCTCTTCCAGCAAGAGCCCAGCGACAATCCCTAGCACACCAGGATTCCAACCTTCCTTGGCTAGTACCTGGACTGGTCTCTTAGCGTCCAGCATACTTTTTGCTTCTTCATAAATCTGCTGGACGATTTCCTTGCGCTCGTCATTTTTCTGGTTAATCATGAGCGCAATGTCACGCGCTTCTTCATCGTCAAAGCCTGTTAAAAGCTCAACTGCTGGATTGGGATCATCCAGCCGTCCCAAGGCATTGAGTCTGGGGGCAAGCTGGAAACCAACCGTTTCTTCATCCAGTTCATCTGGCTGAATACCAGCGATTTTGAAGAGTTCCTGAAGTCCTACTCGCTGGGTATTTTTGAGGACGGAAAGGCCGTATTTGACTAGGATCCGATTTTCCCCCGTCAGACTGACCATATCGGCAATAGTGCCAATGGCAACTAAGTCCAAAAGTTCGACTTGGACTTCTTCCAGCAAGGCTGTTGCCAGCTTAAAAGCCACCCCACAACCGGCTAAATGCTTGAAAGGATAATCTGCTCCGCTATGTTCCGGATGGACGATTGCATAAGCGTTTGGTAGCTCCTCAGGCATGGAGTGGTGATCCGTCACGATGACATCCACGCCCAGAGACTGAGCTAGCTCGATAGCTTCAAGGCCAGCCACTCCATTATCCACTGTAATAATGAGCGAGATGGCTTGATTTTCAATAAAATATTTGTAAACACTGCTATTAGGGCCATAGCCATCCGTAAAGCGATTGGGCAGATAAACCTGACACTCAGCCCCCAGCTGCTCCAAGGCTTCCTTGACAATAGATGCCGAGGTCATCCCATCAGCATCATAATCGCCATAGATCAAAATCTGTTCGTAATTTTCAATCGCTGCGCGAATGCGAACCACTGCCCGCTCCATATCATGCAGATCATAAGGGTCGTGAAGCTGGTCTAAACTAGGCTCCAAAAATTCCTGTAAAGCCTCCTCAGTCTGCACACCTCTTTGGTAAAGAAGACTGGCAGCGGCGGGTTCTAATCCAGCTTTCTTAGCCTTTTTTAAAAATTTTTCGTCTGTAAAATTTGTGGCAAACTGCCAGTCGTATTTTGAGCTAATCATGATGAGTGAAACACTTTCTCCGTTCAATCTTGTCTGAATATTATAACATGAAAAGACTGGTTAAACCAGTCTCAAACTTCTTATCTACGAGCGAGACCATCAGGCTCACTCATCTAGGTAAAGCCCCTTAGCAACACTTTGATCAATAACTTCCTGAGCCAATTCCCAAAGAGTTTCAGAGGTTTCTTGGATAAAGGATTTCTTAGCGATGACCTGCGACTTGGTCAGGCCATAAGGATTGTCATGAGGCTGAGCGACTTCTAAGTGATTGAGCAGAGGAACCAGAGCGTCCAACACTCGGGCATATTTAGCCTCTATGCTAATGCCGGTCTCAAATTCCTGCCAAAGCTCTAAAAAGGAATCCTGCTGATCTGACGGCAACTTGTCTAAACTAATTTTCAAGGACTCCAGCTCTCTATCATAAGAATCACTCTTTCCTACATCGTCAAAGATAAAGGTATCGCCAGCATATATTTCGCCCAAATCATGAATCAGTAACATAGACATGACCTTTTCCAGATTAACTTCTTCGGGAATATATTCTCGAAAAACTAGCGCCATGAGCGCACCCTGCCAACTATGCTCTGCAGAATTTTCGAAACGATAGGCATCCAAGGTTCGATTGTTACGATGAGTGGCTTTCAGCTTTTCAAGTTCATTGGTAAAAGCCAGTTGCTGTTGTAGACGTTCAAGCATGTAGAACTCCTTTGAAATGTTTTTATAGCTAATCCTATTCAAAATTGATAGTTGCTCTTAACGCTCTATATGATCTTCTTCAAAAAAACTAAGCTTTCATTTCTTTTCTGTTTTTTTCCCTCGCCATCGAATCACTAATTCTGACGTCAGATGGGTCAGGATAATCGTCAGAAGGAAGGCCCAACGGCCATTTTCCCACTTTGTCAGCTGCTGGGATTTGAGCAGAAAAAAAGATAACTCAATAAAGATAGGATGGAGGAAGAAGTAAAGGATACTTAGATCCTTTAAATGTCGCCAGTTTTTTTCGCGCTTCCACTCTGCTTTTAGTAGCCAGTTAAATAAGAAAAGTGTAAAGGGAATGAGAGCAAAGAAAAAGTTTTTATCCAGTCCCTGCCTGATGTAAACCAGAACTCCTTCACCTACTAGGAAAAGACTTGCCAGCAGAAGAGACAGCCAGCGTTTCTTCTGAAATAATGCTACCTGCCCGTAATCAGCTAGAAAGTAGCCTAAATAGATAAAAATGGGCGTATAGAAGAGGCCATTCCTGCTAGTGAAAAAGAGCTTGGCATAGGCATCATACCAGTCAGTTAGCAGACTAGGAGCCAGGTAGGCGTGATAAGTCTCAATAGCACCTAAGGCAAAGAGAACCAGTAAAAGAACAAATGTTTTCTTGGGACCCAACTTCCTATACAAAAAATGGACCAGCAGTAAACCTAAGAGAAAGGCAGGAATATACCAAAGCTGGTAGCTCATTCCGATGTAGAAGAGCGCTGCTAGAATAGCCAGCGGAGCTAGGTAGAGAGGCAAGTGCAGAGATTGGAAGTAAGTCAAAGCATAGGGGAGATAGACCAAGCTCCAAAAGCCATAGACCTTTAAAATGCCTTTGATATACAGAGTTAGTTTCGTAGAACCGTGCTCTCGCTTCCAGCGTAATCGGAAAAAATAAGCTGAAGAAATTAAAAAGAAAGGGACCGCCATGCGGCCAAACATACTCTTCTGAATAAAATGTAGAGCTTCATGTTCAAAAAGCCTCTGGCAGTGAACCAGAATTACCAAAATGGAAGCAATATATTGAAAAAGGCTGAGCAGGGCATAATTGACCGGCTGACCTTGCCCTACGACTTCTCTCCTTTGCATCAAGCTTTCTCCTTACGAGGTTTGTTTAAGATGTAAATGAGCACTTCTTCCCTTTAACCTAGGACTTGACTAGCCAAACATGCTGAAAGGCAGCGATCTACCTGTCTTACTACTTTCTATTAAACATTTAAATTTGCAAACTATATTATTTAAAAAATATGGGAAAGTAAACATGATAAGCTAGAAGAAAAACTAGTAATAAATTAATAATTTGGGAAAGATATAGAATTTTTTTGCTTTTATTTCCTTTTCTCCCATATTGGCAATAGAGATAAAGAGAAAATGTCAACACAGAGTATAGTTGACCTAGAAAAATTTCTGATTTTTACTGACTAAGTAAGTAAAAACCCTTGCAGATAAGAATAAAAACAGGCAGCTGACATATCATCGTCATTATTAAACTAATTGGAGCTGCAAAAAAAGACGATTTCCCCGTTTTCAACGAGTTTCTTAGTGATTTAAACCACATTACAAGGTAAAAAATCCCATAAATACCAATCAAAACTAAAAAAAAGAAAACCTAATAGTATACCCGACTCTAAAGAAGAAGTTTGGCCTGTACTAAATGCTTGGCCAAAACCGAAAGCAAGTAGAATTAAGGCAAAAAAACTCAAGGGAGAACCTATTAGTAAAACCAACCAATTATAAATGTAACATAAAGAAAAATAATCCTTTTGTTTCTTTAAAAATTTCATGTAAATCCTCTTATTTTAAATCTCTCGATCCTTCCTTAGCCAAACATGCTGAAAGGTAGCAATGTCTCGATAAGGTGATTGGTTGCAGACAGCCAGCTCCATCTCAAGCATCTTTTCAGCCCAGTCAGGGGCAGTTTTATAGTCATTGGATTGCAGCCCATAAAAAATCCGTACTCCTTGATAATCCTCAACTTCTAACGGAAGACCTGAAATCACTTCCTGAACCTGATAGACCTTAGCAGCTCCCATGCTGTGGGTTTGATATTTCTGACCAGTCAACAGTTGTTGGGCTTTTTCTGGGTCATTTTCAAAAACCACTGTATGCATAATACGCCCAACCTCGTGATGCTTAACCAGAGAAATTTTGCCGTCCTTTTTTAAGAGGCGGGAAAATTCTGCTAAATAAAGAGCAGGGGCAGATACATACTCTAAGACATTATGACAAACGATGACATCAAAAGACTGGTCTGGTAATGTTTGCAGAAGGTTCAAGCTGCCTTGCAATTGCTCATAGGAAAAGTTCTGCTTGCGCTCGGCAATCATTTCTGGGTTAGGCTCGATGGCGGTCACTTGGTTCTTTTCCGCTAGAAAATCAGCCACAATTCCAAAACCACTGCCGAAATCAAGAATTTTCTGGCCCCTCAGCGACTCTAGAAAGGCAAAAACAATATCATACTGAAGCTTGCCCCAAGGCGCCTGCAGATGAGCTTTGTAGGCTTGTAGATTAGCTGTCATAAAACCTCACTTATAGTTAAACATATTGGCTGCCATCTTGTCGGCAATTCTTGGAAAAAGGGTATAAAGCTTGTGGGCCAGATTGAGAATGCCAGGCAGGTTGATTTCCCGCTTCTTTTTGCCAAAGGAACTGACAATTTTGCCTGCTACAAAGTCAGGCTCAAGAATATACTTGTCCACTGCTTTTACATAGGAACCGTCAGGATTTGCCTGATCGAAAAAGGCTGTTTTAATAGGACCTGGATTCACCGTCGTGACATAGACGCCAAAAGGCAGGAGATCCAAACGCAGAGCATTTGAAAAACCAATAGCAGCAAACTTGGTTGCCGAATAAAGACTGGACTTGCTACTTGCAATGAGGCCGGCCATACTAACGATATTTACGATATGTCCTCGACCTGCCTGCTTCATGCGAGATCCAAAGATACGGGACAGGTTCATGAGGGCAAAGGTATTAACCTCAAACATGGCCTCGATATCGTTTGAGCTAATTTTGTCAAATTCTTCAAAAATCCCATAGCCAGCGTTATTGACTAGGACATCTACGTGGCCATACTGGCTGTCAATCCGCTCAGCAAATCTTTCCAAAGCTGAGCTATCTGTGATATCTAGCTCCACTAGGTCAAGATTTTCCCTTTCTCCATATAGTTTTTCCAGCTTAGCCTTGCTCCGTCCGACCAAAATCAGTCGGTCATGGGGCAAGAGCTTAACCATTTCCTGGGCCAGTCCACCGCTAGCCCCTGTGATGATGATGGTTCTCATATCTCCACCTCTTCCAAGTCCTTGACTACATGGACCTTTTCAAAGATAGCGCTGGCATCGCGGCGCATTTGGCTAATGTCCTTGGCTAGAAAGCGAGCACTGATATGATTGAGGAGGAGGCGCTTGGCACCAGCTTCCTTGGCTACTTCTGCTGCCTGCATATTGGTCGAATGACCATGATTTCGGGCAAGTTTTTCGTCTCCCTTGCCATAGGTCGCTTCATGGACCAGTACATCTGCGGCCACAGCTAAGCGGACACTGGCAGCATTCTTCCGAGTATCACCCAGAATAGCAATGGTCTTGCCCGGACGAGGGGCTGATATATAGTCAGCTGCAATGATTTTGGTTCCATCATCTAGTACGATATCCTGACCATTCTTGACTTTACCAAAGAGGGGACCAAAGGGAACGCCCGCTGCTCGTAATTTGTCCGCATCCAGCGTTCCTTCCAAATCTTTCTGCATCACCCGATAACCCACGCAGAAAATCGTGTGATCCAGCTTATCTGCATAAACAGTGAACTTGTCCGTTTCCAGAATCTTGCCCAGACTGTTTTCATCAAACTCATGAAAATCAATCCGATAAGGCAGACGAGATCCAGACACGCGCAGGCTAGACAGGACAAAATTCTTAATACCTTTGGGACCAAAAATCTCTAGGTCCGTCTGCTCTTCATTAGCCTGAAAAGAACGACTGGATAAAAAGCCCGGCAAGCCAAAAATATGGTCGCCATGCAGATGCGTAATGAAAATCTTGCTGATTTTGCGCGGTTTAATCGTCGTCTCCAAAATCTGGTGCTGGGTCCCCTCGCCGCAGTCGAACATCCAGACCTCATTGATTTCCTCCAAAAGCTTGAGGACGAGACTGGACACATTGCGAGCCTTGGAGGGCTGACCGGCTCCGGTTCCTAAAAATTGTAATTGCATATTGTTCTTTCTAAATGATATAAATCATGGCAGAGCGATTCTGCGAGTGATAGTATTTTTTGCCAGCATAAGACTGTGCCAGCTGACTGACTTCATCTTGATTGTAGCCCAGCACTCTCTGGCTGCCATCCGCTAGCTGCTGCCAATCGGTCAAAGCAGTCAGAGCCTGACTGTCCACGACTTGAGTTTCAGCTTTGAGAGGCACCATTTTTATGCTCCCAGCTTCTTCGAAAACCAAGTACTGTGGAAAGACTTGAGCGATTTCAAAGAGCAAGTCAGCTGTTACTGGCTCTGGCTTTTCAGGGAAGACCAAGCCGACTTTCTCGCTCTCATAGCAAAATCCATAGGACTTGCCAGAAAGATTGAGTCGGACAAAAGGTTTACTTTCTACAAAGCTAGGCTCCGGATTCCACAAGTCCAGCGCCTTGCTAATCTCTAAAAAATAGGCTGTCGCGGCTTCCGGACTTTTCTTTTGATAAAGCTCAGCAAAGTAAGCATTGATAACGCTGGGCAGCGGTGTGATGAAGCTAAGCTTCTGCTTCTCTGTCAGACCAGCCAATACTTGCTCTAAGTAGACCTTATCTAGGCTAGTAAAACCGCCGTATTTTAGGGCCAAGTCAATATAATCAGTCATAAAATTCTTCCAGTTTCCATTTGTTTTTTTCGGCAATCCAGCCCGAAATGACTTCGAAATCGTCTGTATATTCTCGATTCCCCATAATCACGACTTTCTCTAAATCATGAATCTTGTAAGCTTTAGCCGGTGCTACCTTGATGGTAAAAGGCAAAAATAACTCTTTCATCCGCTCCAGCAGGATTTGCTGCAAAAAAGCTCTGCTATTGTCCACCTTAGCCGAAATCAAAGAATAAGGAGTCAGGGTCGGAGTAAAATCCTCCGCCTTGTCTGCTTTGTTATAGAGAGTCAGCCGAGGAATATCCAGCATGTCTAGCTCTTTCATGATGTCGAGGACGGTCTTTTCATGCTCCTCATGATGAGGGTCGCTGGCATCAATGACATGAACCAGCAAATCGACATTTTTGCTCTCCTCTAGAGTAGACTTAAAGCTTGATACCAGCTCCGTCGGCAAATCCTGAATGAAGCCAACTGTGTCTGTCAGAGTGACATTGAGCTGACCACTGAGATTGATGTTCTTGGTCGTGGCATCTAGCGTCGCAAAAAGCTCGTCTGCCTCATACTGGCTCTTACTGGTCAAGCAGTTCATGATTGTAGACTTTCCAGCATTGGTATAGCCGATGAGGCCGATTTTGAAAATACTGGATTCCAACCGCTTTTCACGAACGGTAGCCCGATTTTTCTCCACAGCCTTGAGCTGGCGCTCAATATCATGAATCTGATTGCGGACGCTGCGTCGATTGAGCTCCAGCTGGCTTTCACCGGGACCACGGGAGCCAATGCCACCTGCCTGACGGCTGAGCATGATGCCCTGCCCAACCAAGCGAGGCAGCAGGTACTTGAGCTGGGCCAGATGCACCTGAAGTTTCCCCTCATGACTCCTAGCTCTCATGGCAAAAATATCCAAAATCAGCTGCATACGGTCAATAACCTTGACACCCAAATTTTCCTCCAGATTGACATTCTGGCGAGGTGTCAAGCGGTTATTGACAATAACGGTCGAAATCTCTTCTGCATCAACCATTTGTCGGATTTCTTCTAACTTGCCAGAACCGACAAAGGTCTTGCTGTCATACTTTTCCCGTTTCTGGCTATAGGAGCCAACTACTTCAGCTCCTGCCGTCTTAGCTAAACTTTGCAGCTCCTCCATGGATAAGTCAAAATTCTCCGTGTCTGCCAGCTCCACACCGACCAGAAAGACACGCTCTGTTTTTTTCTCTGTTTCTATCATCTCATATCCTTACTAAGACTTGGTCAGCCAGTTACTTGTCCAAAAAATTCTTGATGTCTTCCATGACCTGATTTTTATAGTCTGGATTTCCCACCTGATAAAAGATTACAGACATCCGGTTGCGAAACCAAGTCAGCTGGCGCTTGGCAAAACGGCGAGTATTCTGCTTGAGCTTGTCCACGGCCTCTTCAAGGATCATCTGCCCTTCAAAGTAGGGGAAAAGTTCCTTGTAGCCGATACCCTTGCTGGCTTGACTGGTCGGAGCTTTCTCAAACAGCCAGCAAGCTTCTTCTAAAAGCCCGGCTTCTAGCATCAGATCTACTCGCTGATTGATTCGATCATAAAGTCGCTCTCGCTCATCATCTAGGCAAATCAGCAGGGCTTCATAGTCTGGTTGATTGTTTTCTAGTTGACCGCCCAGATGGGCAATCTCTAGCGCCCTCATAGCCCTGCGTCTATTTATCTGTGGAATCTCGATACCCAGCTCTGCTATTTTTTCAAACAAATCCTCATCTGACCAACTGTCCAGCTGCGCCCGATAGGCCAGAATCTCCTCGTGAGGGACGGTTCCGCCCAGATGGTAGCCCTCAAGCAAGCTCTGGATATAGAGCCCTGTGCCGCCGCAAATGATGGGCAGCTGACCTTGAGCCGCAATCTCGCGAATAGCCTGAGCCGCCTCAGTCACAAAATCATAGGCCGAGTAGCTTTCTCCAACCTCCCGCACATCCAGCAGATGATGGGGAATGCCCTCTTTCTCTTCAGGACGAATCTTGGCCGTGCCAATATCCAAGCCACGATAGACCTGCTGACTGTCACCGCTGATGATTTGGCCATTGAAGCGCTTGGCTACCTCGATACTCAGAGCCGTTTTTCCGACCGCCGTAGGCCCTACTATCACAATTATCTTGGTTTTCATCTTTTTTCCTTGAAAAAATTTTGATTTTTCGTTACTATTAATTATAACATAAATAATAAAAGTTCAGAAAAGGAGAAATCACATGGCTAAAGGATTTGGAAAAGGCGTTCTTACAGGAGTTGCAGCTACTGTTGCTGCTGTGGCAGGCGCAGTATATGCAGTCAAGAAAAAAGTCATCGAACCTGAAGAACAAAAAGCGGCTTTCATCGAAGAAAACCGTAAAAAAGCAGCTCGCAAACGTGTAGCGCACTAAGCCTGCACATTTCACTAAAAAGCCTGGAAAAATCCAGGCTTTTTTCTTTTTTGAAAAAACAGCAGTCAAATCGACTGCTGCAAACAAAGCAATTAGACTCTAAGAGCCCTCTCTTTCTTGGGCGGTTGAATACCATGAGAGCTAAATATATAATTGCTTAAGAGCAAGAATACTAACAACTCAAGCACAAAAAACAAATCGAAAGCAGGATTGGAAGACAGAGAAACGAAAGGAATCGCAAGACACACAATTGTGACATAAAAGATTTTCAAGCGTTTGATATAAAGCCAGAAGAGGTCAAGGCTTTGCCTGCAATTAATCTGCGACTTAGACTTACTTCCAGAGTACCAGATGATAAATACTTCCGCAAAAAAGAATAGACCTAGCAAAATGATCACTCTCCAAAAATGAACCTGCAGTAGAACTCCCGCTGCTAGCAATAACAAAACACCCAAGCTCAGCGCTAGCACTGCTCGCCTAGTATTAGTCATAAAATCAACTCCTTTAAAAGATAAATTCAAAGAATTTCTTTTGCAGTTTTTTTCTTTTTATTCTCAAGTAATTCAAAAAATCAATTCCTATTTCTATGATGAGAACTAAAAAAAATAAGCGAAACAATTAAAAACGAGACAATTAAACCTACCGTAGTTTGGTTTAAAAACGGATAATTAAAAAAGAAATAATTATAGAGTGTTAATAATAGACCTCCTACCGTTAGCACAAAAGATATAAGCATAGAAATCTTAAAAAACAAATTTTTTCCATGTTAGTGACCTCTTTTTTCCTTGTATAATTGTCATAAGATAATCAAATTTATTTTTTCTAGAGAATAATGTAAAGTTAGAATGTTACTAATAACCTTAGCTAGGGTTCATTAAGTCTCATAGCTCTTTTATTATCACTCACTGAGTTCTATATAGGGAATACTATGCTCAATTAGTAACAGTAGTTTAGATTCTATCATCCATCATATCAAACTGCGACCTTACATTTATATCCATAATAAATACCGGCTACTTTTTCTTTGATTTTGATATCATACCTACAGTATAGCACATGTAAAGAATCTAAGCATAAAAATCATAAACAGTCTTTATTTTGTCGTAAATGGTTATTTTAATAAAATACAGCACCTGATAAAATCAAATGCTGTATTATTTCTGTATCTCTTAATAGTGCAAGTCTAGAACATTTTTAGTTCCGGCCTCATTTAATAAATATATTATTTTAATGCACTTATCCCTTAAATCTGATTTGACATAATAAAAGCAAAAAGTCATTTATCCTTTCTAAAATATAACAAAAAATTAGCTATCATAAGAAGCATAAAATAAGCAATAGCTACTATTTTAGAAAACTCCCATAAATGAACGGAAAATATAAATGCAAACACAGTCATTGTTAGCGCTATTAATTTATTATATTTCATACGAAAAATCCTTTTAAACTTGTATTCATGCCATGATTTTAACTGACAAAAGTTTTCTTTCCTATCAGTATCAAATCTCAGCAGCAAACGACACTGCCCCATAACCTAAGCAAGCATAGCCAAATCCGCCGCCTTCAACTGCAGCTAACATGTTTTCGTCCATCACATCAAATTGTGAAATTGTTTGTGTAGTCATTACATGACTCCTTTTGTGAAATGCGAGGGATTAAAGAAAATATCCCTTGGAGCTTTTCTTTAGTCCAAGTTTAAGTGAATATTTTTGTCCTGTTGCAACTCGACACCTAGAGTATAACACTTTCTTCCAGGTATGTGGGGCAAAATTCATAGATGGAAGCTATTTACTCCTGAATAGTCATTTTTAATCAAAAACAGCACTTGATAGAATCAAATGCTGTATGCAATTTTGTATTGTTATAATGTCTTTATTCAGCCATCCCAATAATATCAAGAGGTTATTGCTATTTTACAGTTATAAGTTTGAAATCTCAATCTAAAATAGACCAAAATATTAGCTAAAATGACAGATATAAAGTAAATAACAGCTATGATTTTAAAAAGGATTCATAAGTTGGAAGCAGAAGACAAAGTCAAATATAGTCATCTCGCTGGCGATTAATTATCTTTGTCATGTTTCATGACTCCTCAATGGCTCAATCGAACTAATATTATGATGGTATTTAAAAATATATGCAAGGCTAATGAACAGTAAACTGTTTTACTCATCCTAAATAGGAGAACATAGACCAAACCCATGCCAAAGTATGCTAAAAAATCCGTCCATACCCAGCTGTAAAGATGCAACGAAGAAAAAAAGGCTGCAGCTAAAAGGATATCCATACCGTATTTTTTGAACCTTTTCCAGCAATTCAGAGCAAATACACGAGTAATTATTTCCTCATTTATCGGTCCCCCAAGGCTCACGGAAAAAACCAGAAATGCTCTTGTAATTCCTTGAACTGAGGTAAGATTGTGATTCAGGCCTGCTTGATTATGAGTGACTGGAAAATTGTCACGAACATAACTAAGCCAGAAGTAAAGAAGGAGAAATCCTAAAACAGTTAATCCTATCAACTTAAGCTTAGGCCGTCCCAATCGAAACACAGACAACTGATCAAAATGCTTCAAATATAGAACACAGACTATTGCCAATAGGAGATTGACAAAAAACCATATTACCAAATTTGTCCCCTCATTAAAATGCAGCAGTCTTAGCAAAATCCGAGCAGCATTAAAATATAGAAAAACTAAAGCTGGAAGCAACCAATCAATCTTGCGAATTCTTTCAAACATATACCCCACCTCTTATTATAAATACTAATTGCCAAGCCAGCCGTTAATAAACCCTCCTATACTATCTCCAATATTTTTGAAGCTTTTTTGGATATCACGAAGCCAATCACCGCCTCCTATGATATTTTCCAAATGTTCTTGTGATATTTCTTCAAATTGTTGATCTTTCATTTTCTTTTTCCTTTCTATTTACAAATGAAATCGCTCGGTAAAACGGGCTGATGGTAGAGAGCTTTGCGCAACAGCCGCCCTGCAATTAATCCGTTACAGTAACTATTGCGATCCCCACCTTCAATAGCAGCAAGCATATTTTCGTCTATCACATCAAACTGTGACATTGTTTTTGTATACATAAGAATAGCTCCTATTATTTTTTCTTTTGTGTCGCGAACACACCAATACTATAGCACTTTTAAAGATTGATAGATACAAAAATCATAAATAGCTTTTATTTCGTCCTAAATAGTCATTTAAATAAAATACACTCTCTATTAAATAGAGAATGTATTTTATATCATTTATAAATCGGTCTTTTAGGAATTCTTGTAGAAAACGGATTCATTTCTTCTTAGATTCTATTTGTTTAGGAGATAAGCAAATATATGCCAAATCTTAATTGAAAAAGCAAGCACCATTTATTTAAGGCAAATCATTTTTGCTCATCACTTTGTAAAACATGACTTATGCTCCTTTTCTGCTTTTTAAATTAATTAGTGGAACTAAATTAAGCCTTTTTATCTTTTTGAGAAAAAGCCATAAGAGTTGCTGCTAGTGAAATAAAGCCTAGAAGTGCGAAGAATTCAGTTGTCTTTTCACCTGTCTGCGGCAATGTCCTTAACATTGATTGTTTCGCCACATCCTCCCTCTTTTGATTTTTAAAATCACTATCAATTAAAATAGGACATTGGCCACTCTTAACTTCTCTCTTGTCCTGCAGATCTGACTTAGAAAATCTTATTTGACTTTCATCGGAAGTTGACGTAGTCGCTTGATAAACAGCAGTAGGATCATTTTCACCACTTGTTACGTTCGATTGTTCCCTTGCTTTCTCTTGTTTATCTGTTGTACTGGTGTACAAGTGTTCATATAATTGTTGAGCTGTTGCTCCTCCTCCGGCCCAACCAGAAATAAGTTTTCCATTTTTTAGATACAGGACTGTAGGAGTTCCTGGGATTCCAACGGTTTCAAATAAAAATTTCTTTGCCTTGCCATCAAGGTCTTTTCCATCAATATCATAATATTCAAGATGATTATCAATTAATCGATTAAACTCTTTCAGCACGGGAGAAAACTGCCGACAATAATAGCAAGTTGGACGACCAACATAGATTGTATGCTCCTGACCATCTTCTGTAAAAGATTGGTACACTTGATCAATCGAAACTTTTTGAAAATCAGCTACATTTTCTAAATAACTGTCTTGAGTCACTTCTGCCTGAGTAGCCTCAGTATGTTCGGAGCGATCCGAATTCTGCTCTGTAGGCTGGCTTGCTTCTGCCCTCCCATTAGATTCAGGCACAGCATCTGATACAGTAGACAAAGCTATATCGGTACTTCTACTGACTTCTGCTTCTTCTTGACCACCTTGCACATCTATACTACCCGTATCAGCTGAAACCGATACAGCACCTAGGCCAAGCAAAAGCGGACAAAGCAATATCGAAATAACCATTTTATTTTTCATAATAAGCTCCTTCTTTTTTTATAAATCTAGTTTAACTTATTCTGATAGCAATAAAACAAGAAAATCCTAAATAGACTTTATTTACTCTTTAATGGTTGTTTTAAAAAATCAGCCTGTTTCTGAATCTTTATGAAGCAGTAACAGGCTTTTAGATTATTTCATAACCAACTAGACTCCTCTTTTGCGGATTATCCGATAAGAAATCAGACAGCATAGTAGCATGAGGATCAAGCGTATAATAATAATGGTAATACCATTTGCAGTAAAATCGTTAAAGAAGAAACCTTTGCTACTAGAGAGCTTTAACAAAAGTCCTTCTGTTTCACCAGTTGAAACAGAAAAAATAGTCAGTATTTTATTTATCACACCATCTCTAAAAATATTCATCAAAAAATCTGGAGCCAAGAAGAATCCTACAGAAGTTGCGAACGTAGCCAAGGGTGACTTTGTCAAACTGGATATGAGAATCGTCGTTCCCATGATAAAGAGCATACCTACAAACTGGAATAAGATAAGGCGAATTAACAATTCTAATAAGTTCATCCTTACAGGAAATTGCAAAATGTTATGAGCTATATTAATCCAATACAAGTTCATTTGAACGCTGGTATCTGCTCCACTCCATCCAAAATACCAAGTAAAGACAGACAAAATAATTGTATGAACTATTAAAAATATAAGTATACCTATCCCAAAAACAGCGAAGATTTTTGAAACTGTCAATTTGCTTCTACCATATTTTGTTGTTAGGAGCAGAGAATTCATCTTTTTTGCAGTATCTCCCGAAAATACTGAGGAACAGATATACATAAATAAAACAAGTATCAATGAAAAAGCATTACTTAACATTGTATATAATTGATTCCATGAAGCATAATTACCTAATTTTAAACTATTCAATGGCAGCGCCGAATCTAACTCATCTTGTGATTTGAGTTTGGCATTTTCATAATGTAATACCTCATCTGACTGATAAGTTTGAAGTAAGATTTCTTTCCCATTTGATACAAGTCGATCAATACTATCCCATGAAAATATATCATATATATCAGTACTTTTGAGATAAGGCATCCTTTCTGCATAATCATTGACAATTTTACCTATCAAATTATCAGATAAATAACCAGTGTGTTCTTCTGCTATCTTTTCTTGTATGCGAACCGCCTCTATACCATGAATACGATCAGTGGAAATACCGCTTAGCTGACCATCGTAAAAAAAAGTAGGATAAAATAATCCAGATAAAACTAGAATACTAGCCAAAACTGCACCTAAAACAGACTTCTTTTTTATTAGTTTTTTCAACTCAAAAGTAACTAACGCTTTCATCAAACAGTCTCCTCTCTAAAGTGATAAATATAAAGGTCTTCCAAACTAGGCACTACCTGGTTTGCCCTTTCGACCGGTCTTGACATACTAATAACCCTCAAGATTATACCGTCAGGCTCTATCCGCTCATTAACAATCACATAATCCCTTGCAAAATATTGCCAATCACTCTCTGAAACTTGAAACTCCCAAACTTGTCCTTCAATAAGCGAAAGAAGCTCCTTAGCACTACCTCTCTCAATAAAATTTCCATCTTTTAGGATTAAGATTTCCTTGGCAATCGCTTCTATATCGGATACGATATGGGTTGATAAAAGGATAATTTTTTCGGCCGATAGCTCACTGATAATATTTCTGAATTTCACCCTTTCTTTGGGATCTAGTCCCACAGTTGGTTCATCTAAAATCAAAATCTGGGGATCATTTAGAAGAGCTTGCGCAATTCCTAATCTTTGCTTCATTCCACCCGAATAGGAAGCAATTTTCTTTTCCCGGACATCAGATAAACCAGTAAGTTTTAGAACTTTATCACTCTCTGCTCTGGCTTGTTTTTTAGTCATTCCCTTAAGAGTAGCCATATATAAGAGAAAATCTATCCCTGAAAAATTAGGGTAGTAAGAAAAATTTTGAGGTAAGAACCCAATATATTGGATATAATCCTCTGCAGGCGAGGAACTATCAAATCTAATTCTTCCTTGGCTTGGCTTAATAAGATCACAAATAATATTCATTAAGGTTGTCTTACCTGTACCATTTGCTCCAAGCAAGCCATAAACTCCTTCTGTAAATTTACAGGAAATATTACTGAGCACAGTCTTAGAACCGTAACTCTTGCTAATGCCTATCATTTCTAATTTCATAAAGGCCCTCCATTCCAAAAAACAATACAGGGGACAGAAAATCGTCATTTTCTTCCCCCAACTATATATAAGACTAACAAACTAATCAGCCAACTAATCATGTTATGATATAAAAGATAATGCTGGAATAAACGCCTACAATTGCTATATAAGACTTCATAGATGAGAGTATCTTTTGGAAATTTATATGTAAGCTACCCAGATCTCTTCTTCGAACTTATGTAATTGATATGTTAGGCATTAAATACTGCACAAACTACTCCACGATGGATTCTCATATATGCATTAGCATTTTCTTGAGCTGTCCGACGTTGAGCATGCCACGCGCTTTTATATTTATTTGAACATTGCCATACATAGCCCCAACCACCTTCGACAGTAGCAAGCGTATTTTCATCCAGCACATCAAACTGTGACATTACTTTTGTATCCATAATAGATACCTCCTATTATTTTTCTTGTGCATCGCGACCACACCTAAAGTATAACATTTTTCCTAAAAATTGTAAGGTCAAAATCATGAATAGCTATTATTTACTCCTAAACGGTAATTGATAAAATTTTTTTAAAATTTTACCATTTAGGATAACATAACAACCATTTGAGATTTTTGAGACCGTTTTACTCTAAATCGTGCGATAATATGAATGCATATATAGTAGGAGAAAGGAAGATTATTTTATGTTCAAATATCGTAAAAGTTTTGTCCCTCAGATAGATGCTAGAGACTGCGGCATTGCTGCCTTAGCTTCTATTGCAAAATATTATGGTTCCAACTACTCCTTAGCACATCTGCGAGAGCTTGCCAAAACTGACAAGGAAGGCACTACAGCTCTGGGAATTGTCAAGGCCGCAAAGGAGATGGGGTTCGAGACACGAGCGATTAAAGCGGATATGTCGCTCTTTGAACTATCTGATATGCCCTATCCATTTATTGCTCATGTCAATAAAAATGGTAAACTTCAACACTACTATGTCGTCTACAAAAAAGAAAAGAAGCACCTTATCATCGGAGATCCAGATCCAACGGTCAAAATAACGAGGATGGGCCTAAAACGTTTTGCATCTGAGTGGACTGGAGTGTCAATCTTTCTAGCTCCTGAACCCAGTTACCAGATTCACCGAGACAAAAAAATTGGATTAATGAGTTTTATACCGCTCATTCTAAGACAGAAGTTTTTGATATTCTATATTATTTTATCCAGCCTTCTTGTAACATTGATGAATATAGTGGGTTCTTACTACCTTCAGGGAATTCTAGATGAGTACATTCCCAATCAGATGAAAACAACTCTAGGCATTATTTCTATAGGCCTAATTATCACCTATGTCTTACAGCAATTCATGTCTTTTTCTAGAGACTACCTATTGACTATCCTTAGCCAACGATTGAGTATTGATGTAATTTTATCCTATATCCGCCATATTTTCGAGCTCCCTATGTCCTTCTTTGCAACTAGGCGGACTGGCGAGGTTATTTCCCGATTTACGGATGCTAACTCTATCATTGACGCTCTAGCATCCACTATATTATCTCTCTTTTTAGATTTATCTATCTTAATCATTGTCGGTTGCACTTTATTCCTACAAAATGCTAATTTATTTCTAATGACCTTGCTGGCAATTCCTATTTATATCATCATTATTTTTAGTTTTATGAAATTCTTCGAAAAAATGAATAACGAAGTGATGCAAGCGAACTCCATGGTCAGCTCTGCTATTATTGAAGATATTAATGGTATTGAAACGATTAAATCTTTAACTAGCGAAGAGGTCCGTTACCAAAAAATTGATGGAGAATTTGTAGATTATCTTGATAAGTCCTTTCGGCTCAATAAGTTTTCGATTATACAAAGTTCTTTAAAACAAGGAGCACATCTGATTTTAAATGTATCAATTCTTTGGTTAGGAGCTCAGCTCGTTATGAACAATCATATTTCTATCGGTCAGCTAATTACTTTCAATACCTTGCTTTCCTATTTTACAAATCCGTTAGAAAATATTATCAACCTTCAAACTAAACTCCAATCAGCTAGAGTTGCTAATAATCGACTAAACGAAGTATATCTAGTAGAATCTGAATTCGCAAAAAACCAGCCCATTACAAATACAAGTGCTTTAGCAGGTGACCTTAGTTTTGATAATGTATCCTACAAGTATGGTTTTGGACGAGATACTTTATCTGATATCCAGCTAACTATCAAAGAAGGGAGCAAGGTTAGCTTAGTCGGCATTAGCGGTTCAGGCAAGACAACTCTCGCTAAACTAATCGTCAACTTTTACGAACCCTATCAAGGTGAAGTTCGCATCAACGGCCATAACCTTAAGACTATTGATAAAAAAATCCTGCGTCAGTATATCAATTACCTTCCTCAACAACCCTATATCTTTAGTGGTTCTATTCTAGAAAATCTAACCCTCGGAGCCAATGAAACTATCAATCAATCTGACATTATTCAGGCTTGTGAGATTGCAGAAATTCGCTCCGATATAGAACAAATGCCTATGGGCTATCAGACAGAGCTATCAGATGGAGCTGGATTATCTGGCGGTCAAAAACAACGAATTGCTCTGGCACGCGCACTTTTAACTAAATCTCCTGTTCTTATCCTTGATGAAGCAACTAGCGGACTTGATGTCCTAACTGAGAAGAAAGTTATTGACAATCTAATGGCCATGAAAGAAAAAACTATCATCTTTGTAGCTCACCGGCTTAGTATTTCTGAGCGAACCGATCAAGTGATTGTCCTTGACCGCGGCAAAATCATTGAAATCGGCTCTCATAAAGATTTAATGGAACAGGGCGGATTCTATCAACATTTATTTAATAAATAAAAAGGAGGTACACTATGAATCCTAATCTCTTTAAAAGTACTGAGTTTTACAAGAGACGGTACCATAATTTTGCAACGGTTCTGACAATTCCGTTAACCTTATTAATCATATTCCTAGTTCTATTTTCTTTATTTGCTACAAAAGAGGTGACTGTAACTTCTGTTGGTCAGATTACCCCTACCAATATTGTCGCTTCCATCCAATCAACCAGTGATCACACTGTTAAAGTCAACAATCTCACCGAAAACCAAACTGTAAAAAAGGGAGAACTTCTGATTAGCTACACTGAAACCTTAGAGGCTTCTCAAAAACAAGCCATTGAAACACAGCTCGAACGCTATAAACACCAGAAAGAAGGCTTGGAAACTCTAAAAACTAGCCTGAAGCAGGGAAATAATCTCTTTGGCGATAATGATGAGTTTGGTTATGGTAATATCTATAACAACTTTGTCAACCAAGTCAATGATATCAACCTTGGAATCTCTAAAGCAAATACAGAGGTAAGCAATCAAACCGCTATTGCTAGCAATGTTGCCACTGCCATTGATAATCAAATATCTAAACTACAAGCCCAAATAAAAGATTATAATGACCTTTACAACGCTATTTCCAATAACTCGTCCAGCTTACCTGAAGGAAACTCTTATCAGGATATGTTTAATTCTTATCTTAATCAGTATAAAGCAAACCAAGATACCAGCATCACCAGCCAATATCTAACACAAATAGGCTCAAACATATCAAGTTTAGAATCCTCTATTTCAAATCTAGAGATACAAAAGGCAGGTACAGGCAGTCCAAGTGTATATGATGGTAGTGCAACAACTAAGATAGAAGTTTTGCGAACTCAGTTTATTCAAAATGCAGATCAACAACTAGTAACTACTCAGGCACAAATTACCGATTTAGAGAATCAGCTTAACCAAACAGATGACCAACTTCAAAATAATCAACTAATATCTCCTGAAAATGGTGTTATTCATCTAAATGAATCTTATAAAGGGAAGAACTTATTACCTAAAGGAACCGAAATAGCCCAACTCTATCCACAAATCAAGGAAAATCAAGAAGTCTTTATCAGCTACTATGTAACTTCAGCCTACTTACCTAATCTGAAAAAAGGACAAACTGTCCGCCTCAGTCTGGAAAAAATAGGAAACCAACCCCTAGTTATCACTGGAAAAATCAAGAGCATTGACCAAACAGCCACCGAAACCAAGGAAGGTAGCGTATTCAAAGTAATAGCGAAAGCTAAGCTCTCCAAGGAAAATAGCAAACTAGTCCGATATGGACTTCAAGGACGCGTAACCAGTGTCATAGCAAAAAAAAGTTATTTTAACTACTATAAAGACAAAATTCTTGACCATAACGAATAAAATTAAATTGATATAATAAATAACCTACCACTCAGGAATAAATAAAAACTGATTAGGATTTTCTCTGCAAAAACATCAATATTTTTGTTACACTAATTTTATTAAAATCAAGGAGGTTCATATTATGAACAAAAAGAGATTATTTGAGCAATTCAATGCACTATCGCCTGAAGAATTAGAAAATATTTCAGGAGGGGGACAAAATTGGTCAAGAGTTATTTCCAACTGGTTTGAAGCTGTTTTTGGTAGATAATAAAAAATCCAGCCATCTAATCTAATTATAAATAATAAAAGCCAATTTCATTAACAAATTGAAATTGGCTTTTTATTAGATAGAGCTATAAAAAAACATTTAACAGTTTTACTTCTATCTCCTGTTTAAATTTGTTATCATGACTAATGGTACGAAGAGAAACATTGGGATAACGACTGATGATATTTTGAACGTTATAAAGGCCAATCCCTCTATTTTCTCCTTTGCTACTAAAGCCCTTTTTAAAAATATTATTGGAATTCACTGAGAAATCTTTTATTGAGTTTTCTACGATAAAAACCTGTTTACCTTCTTGCTCAAGAAAGGCAAAAGAAACTACTGGATGACTAGTTTCAATAGCTGCTTCTATAGCGTTATCAGCCAGTATGGAAACAATGGTAACGAAATCAAGCAATTCAATTCCTCTAAGCTCAATTTCCTGCGGAACTTCTAATCCGGTCTCTATGTGCTTACTCTGAGCTTCGAGAAATTTTGCGGATAAGACACTTTTGAGAGCATCGTTATGGATATTAGACAAACGTCCCAAATCGTACTTAGATTGGTTGAGCGATTGACCAGAGTTCTTTAGGACTTGATTATAGATCTTTTCAATTGCTGGTAAATCCTTAGTATCAATTCCTAATTTTATACTCTTTAAAATATTGACATAATCATGACGAAAACTTCTTAACTCACTATAAAGCTCCTCAATGTGCTTACTGTAGTCGGACATGTTCCTCAATTGTAATTCTCTTTGCTCACTTAATTGCTGTTGAATTCGTTCCCGCAAATTCCGGTCTAAAATATTAACTGAACTTAGAAAGAGAATAATGTAAATAACTACTATCAGTTCACGATTATACAAGTTAGAAGACTGGTGATACTTTTCTAAATAAGTAAAATATTGAACAAATGTATAATAGAAAATCATGGAAATATTTAGAAAAAAAATTAATTTTATATCTTTTTTATTTAATTTATATTCCCTCAATCGTTTAAAATTATAGTGCAATAACTGAGGCAGGAATAAGGATAGTAAACTAGCTAAAATTGCTGAAATATATAGAATATATTTATCAGGATTTAACTGGGCCTGGGCATGGGAATGCATTATATTTTTTAAAAAAAAAGAAAAAAGACGGTGTAAAAGATTCCAAAGAACAACTGGAAAGAAACCATAAAATATAGCTAGAACTTTTGGTGTATATTTGTTTATTAGCAATGAAAAAATTAAAAAATATATAGGAATGGTTAAAAAATTAACATATGAAAAAATATTATTCTCAGTAACCAACCCTATTATTGCAAGTAAAATCCCTATAAAATTCAATCCTAAAGTTGCTAATATATATTTTTTCCAATCCATTTTAGCGCCACTGATATTCGAAAAAAGAATAAATAAAGCTAAAGACTGAAATATCAATGCTACAATTTGCAATCCTATGAACATAAATCCCTCTCCTACTTCTAGTATACTACTTCCCTTCTGCTTTTAAGGCTGCCCGCAATCCTTTCATCTTAAGTCGAGAAATATAGCAGCTAGCGCCATTGGGGAAATAAGCTATGTTTTCCAATTTATCTATTTGAACGATATTGGCTGGATTAACCACATAAGATCGGTGGCAACGATAGAAGCGCTTGTCCTGCTTGACAATCTCAGAAAGCTGTCCATAAAATTCAATGCGCTCTTTCTTCGTATAGAGGATAAGTCTATGTGGAACATCCGATGTTTCAAAAAAATAAATTTCATTAAAAGGAACTTGAATTTCAGATTTGGAATTTTCAAATAGAAAGGTTTCCTCAGCTTGGAAACTATCCTTTCTCTCGTATAGATAGGCTAGATCCTTTTCAACCTGCTTAATAAAGGCTTCTTCAGACTGCCCTTTATCAATAAAATCAAAAGCTGATACCTGATATCGAAAAGTCAAAGGCATAAACTCTGAGTGAGTTGTCACAAAAACAATCAAAGCATAGGGATCTAACTTACGAATTCGACCAGCTACTTCCAAGCCCTTCTGTGTCTCTTTTTTTATCTCAATATCCAAAAAGAAAATCTGGTGGCTTCCGCGTTCCCGAACAGCATCAAGTAACTTTTGGGGATTGCTGTAGATTTCTAAAAACTGACATTGCCAGCTGTTTTTTTTCAAAATATTCAGAATGGTTGACTCCATATAGAATTGTTGATTGATATCATCTTCTAACACAAAGATTTTCATCTTATTTTCCTCCTTCCTGAGACCAATGCTTAATAAGACTGGCAAAACTTCGTCTAGAGCAGACAAGTTCTCCTAAGCTAGATTGCTCAAAGAACAAGGTTTTATGCTCCCTGTCAAAACCCTTAACTTTAGCTAGATTAACAAGAGTTTGACGATTGCAACGAAACAGATCTTTAGGATAGCTTTCTGCTAGTTCAGTCAGAGAAGCCCTGAGATTGTAATTTCTTTTTCCGGTCACAATAAGGACAAAATGCGGCTTTTGAGGATGGGACTGGATATAGAAAATTGATGAGAGATCCAACTTCCGAAGAGTGCTGCCGTCTTTAATAACGATTGTAGCCATTTGTCTACCTCCTTTGCTCTAGCATACCACAAGCAAGATTCCAAAAAGATATAAAATCCTCAATGGTACCTGGAAAGTCTTAAACGGTAGACAGAAAAGATTCTGATGATAGGAATGGAGCACCAAAGGGTCCATCATTCCTTCTTTTATTTTATCACAAATAAAGGAAAAATTACATTAATATCATAAGTTTAAAAGAGGAAAAAAGACAGTCAAGAGACTGCTCTTCTTCTTATTACAATCGGCACAGCATCAAATAATCATCTTCCCTCTCTTCAACCGTTACAAAGCCCAGTCTTTGATAAAAGGCAACGGCGGGATTGTCTTTGGAAACGGATAGGGAGACACTTGGGTAGCCTTTGGCCTTGAGCAAGTCCAGCATGGCCGTCATCAACTGCTGCCCTAGACCCTGGCTTCTGAACTCAGGCAGGAATGAAATGGATAGAGAGGGAGTCTGGTCGTCATAATAGCCGTAATCTTTCATGATCCGAACCCAGACTACTCCGACCAGCCGGCCGTCCACTTCTGCTGCTAAAGCCCAATCATCGGGCTGTTGACCAAAATCCTTGATATACATCTCTAGTTCTGGCTCCTTCAAGATACTTCTGGGTAGCTGCTCTAGACCTTGAGGGATAAAAATAGCTTGGTAAAGAAATTCCTCTAAGAGCGGGATTTCTTCTGGTTTTAAGGGCCTAATCTCGGTCATGATTTCTCCTTCTAGATCAACTGTTCCTCACCTATGCCAGCCTCCTCTAATATTTTGGCAACTCGGTCAAACTGCAAGCGGAAATGCTCCAGCTTGTGGCCATCTGATCCCACTGAAAAGCGCTGGCCGCCCAGCTCCTTGACTAGAGAGAGAGCGTAGATATAAAGTTCCTCGTGACCATATAGATACATGGACTTGCAGTTGAGCTCAAAAGCCAGACCATGGTCAATCATCTTTTGAAAAAGCTGTCGCAGCTCTGGTTCAAAAGTTTTTAACTCCTCTACGGTAAGCGCAAATTTTCGGAAACCATAGTCAAAGTGAGCTAGTACATCTGCTGGCACAGCCTCGATAGCCTCTTCCAATTCTCTCAGGTAGCGGGGAATTAACTCAATCTTATCCAGCTGCAAGACTGGATCTTCCAGATAGTCAAAATTGCCATTGTGGTGGACAGACAGGAGCATGAGATCATAATCCTTGTCCGCTAGGAAAGCTAGGATATCGTCCTTACGCGGAGCGTAATAGCCAATTTCAATGCCCTTTTTGATGCGGTTGCCATATTGCTGGTTCAGCTCTGCTATTTTTGCTGAATAGGCCTCATAGTCAGGCACATCATCGTGGGGCCAGGCAGCTTCGTAAGGGTAGGGATTGGACAAATCATAGTGCTCAGTGGTGACAATCTCGCCCTCGTAATGGTCCAGATAGTCACAGAAATCCGCCTCAGAATCATAGGAAAAATAGGTATGAAGATGGTTGTCGCGCATGCTGGACCGCCTTTCTGCAAATCTTATATCCGTTTAGTATTGGTCAATTTCAGGTCGGTCATGAATCCGGCTCTGCTTGCCCTGACGGGCTTGGAGGACGGCCTCTACCTGATCCAGACTGACGCCAGTCTCGACGAGAGCGACCGCGAGATGGTAGAGCAGATCAGCTGTCTCATTGGCCATCTCGTCCTTGTCAGCATTTTTAGCCGCAATGACCACTTCAGTCGCTTCTTCACCGACTTTTTTGAGAATCTTGTCCAGCCCCTTGTCATAGAGATAGCTGGTATAGGAGCCTTCCTTAGGCTCTTTTTTGCGTTTGAGGGCTTCTTGATAGAGGTTTTCTAACATAGTATCTCCTTTTTGCTGTCCTTATTTTACTATAAAATACAATTCTTTCCAATGGCAGGCTGATGTCTTGATACTAACTTCTTAGTTTTATTCTTGCATTAACCAAGTACTAAAGTAAAGCAAGGGAGCTTTTAGTCAGTTTTGCCGTCTTGTTCATCCCAGATTGTATGGAAAAAGCAGGAACTAGCACCGGTATGACAGGCTGCTCCCAGCTGGTCTACCTCGATCAGCAGGGTATCTAGGTCGCAGTCAGCTGTGATTTTTTTGACAGTCTGGTAGTGGCCGCTGGTGGCTCCCTTATGCCAAAGCTCCTGACGTGACCGGCTCCAGTACCACATCTGACCGCTGGTGCGGGTCAGATGGTAGGCTTCTTCATTGAGATAGGCCAACATGAGAACTTCTTTGCTGGTGTGGTCTAGGATAATGGCAGGTATAAGACCGCCTTGCTTTTGAAAATCTAACTTTACTTCTGTCATTAGAGGCGCACCTCCAATCCAGCTTCCAGCATGGCTTTTTTGGTCTCTGTGATGGAGACCTGACCATAATGGAAAATCGAAGCTGCTAAAGCACCTGTCGCTGCAGTCTTTTCAAAAACTTCTAGGATATGCTGGCTACTGCCAGCACCACCAGAGGCGATAATAGGAACGGAAACCACTTGAGAGACAGCTTCCAGCATTGGCAAGTCAAAACCAGATTTGGTCCCATCCTTGTCCATACTGGTCAAAAGAATTTCCCCCGCTCCAAGACTGACAGCTTCTTGAACCCAGTCTAACAGATCACGACCGCTGTCCTTGCGGCCACCAGCCAGATAGACATGCCAGCTGCCATCCGCTTCTTTCTTAGCATCCACGGCCAGCACCACACATTGACTGCCGAATTTCTCAGCGCAGTCAGCTAAAAGCTGAGGATTTGCCAATGCTGAGGAATTAACCGCAACCTTATCCGCCCCAGCCTGCAGCATCCGCTTCATATCCTCAACCGTGCGAATGCCACCCCCGACGGTAAAGGGAATGAAAACCTGCTTCGCCACGCGCCGGACCATCTCGACCGTCGTGTCCCGCTCCTCATGGGTGGCGGTGATGTCCAGAAAGACCAACTCATCGCAGCCAGCTTCATAGTAAGCCTTGGCTGCATCAACTGGATCTCCCACATCAGTCAGATTGACAAAGTTGATGCCCTTGACCACCCGGCCGTCCTTGACATCCAGACAGGGAATGATTCGTTTTTTCAGCATGGCTAGCCCCTTTCTGCTTCCTTGATCTGATCCAGGCTAATTCGTCCACTGTAATAGGCCTTACCTACAATGGCTCCAGCCAAGCCCAGCTTTTTCAGCTCTTCCAAATCCTCTGCTGACTGAATGCCACCAGAGGCAATGACTTGAGCATCCTTGAGCTCTGCCAGCAATTTTTGATAATGCTGGATATTAGGGCCAGTCAGAGTCCCGTCTCGATCCACATCTGTATAGACGAAGAGGCGGATGCCGATTTTTTCCATGACCAACGCCAGGCTGATATAGTCCTGACTGCTGGTTTTCAGCCAGCCCTCAGTCGCAACTAGACCGTCTTTCGCATCAATGCCAATCACGATTTTGCTGCTTCCAAAGCGCTCCAGTGCAGCCTCAACAAATTCAGGATTTTTAACAGCCATAGAGCCAATAATGACACGGTCAATGCCAACCTCCAGGTAATCTTCAATCTGCTCCAGACTGCGGATACCACCCCCGACTTGGATAGCTAGACCAGTTTCCGCTTTAATCTGGGCAATCAAATCTCGATTGGCTGCCCGACCTTCTAAGGCTCCGTCCAAGTCAACCACATGAATCATAGTAACCCCGGCTTCTTTGAAAAGTCGAGCTTGCTCCAAAACATCGGGATTGACTACCGTCTTCTGACTAAAATCCCCTTTAAAAAGGCGGACGGCCTGGCCGTCTTTGATATCAATAGCGGGCAGTATTTTCATAGACATACTCCTTAAACTTCTCTAGGATACCGAGGCCAACAGCACCAGACTTTTCTGGGTGAAACTGGCAGCCAAAGACCGAGCCTCTATGAATCATGGCTGGGATAGGCAGCCCATAATCAGCCGTCACATCCAAGTACTCCTCCGGAACATCCGTATAGTAGCTATGGACAAAATAGACTGACTGGCCCTCAAGATCAGCTGTCAAAGCAGACTTCTGCTGTAACTCTAAGTCATTCCAGCCCATGTGAGGCACAGGCAGACCAGCCTGATCCGGAATCCGGCGGCAAACACCAGGAATCAAGCCCAGTCCAGAACTTTGACCATTCTCCAATCCAGACTCCAGCAGGAGCTGCATGCCTAAGCAAATGCCCAAGAGAGGCTTGCCATCAGCCACAGCCTGCTGGATAAAGAAGACCAGCCCTCGCCTTTCCAATTCCTGCATAGCCGCAGGAAAAGCACCGACACCTGGTAAAATCAAACCATCAGCATCCAAAATTTCCTGCGGATCAGCTGACAGGCGCGCTGCTACTCCTACCTGAGCCAAAGCACGGAGAACATTGGCAGTATTTCCCGCGTCATAATCAATAACAATCATCATTGTGTATCAACTCCTTTCACTCAGAAGGACAAGCTAGAGCAAGCCCTTGGTGGAGTTGACTCCATGAATCTCTGGATTTATCGTAATAGCCTCCCGCAGAGCTCGGCCAGTCGCTTTAAAGAGGCTTTCCGCCTTGTGGTGGCTGTTCTTGCCATGAAGGATTTTCAGGTGCAAATTCATCTGCAGATTAAAGGCTAGGGCTTGGAAAAATTCCTCTACCAGCTCGGTGTCAAAATTCCCAAGCTTGGGATTATCAAAATCCGCCTCAAAGACCAGATAAGAGCGACCGGATAAGTCCAGACTAGCCATGCCTAGGGTTTCGTCCATGGGCACAAAGCTAGTGCCGTAGCGGTTGATACCTGCCTTGTCTCCCAAAGCCTGACGAAGAGCCTGCCCCAGCACGATGCCCACATCCTCAACCGTATGGTGGCTGTCCACCCATAGGTCGCCTTCAGCCTTAACCGTCAGAGAAATCCGACTGTGGCGGGCAAAAAGGGTCAGCATATGGTCAAAGAATCCGACACCGGTCTCGATGGCTACCGGCTCCTGTTGGTCGAGATTGACTGCCAGTTCAATATCGGTCTCCTGTGTTTTACGCTTGATTTCAGCTTGTCTCATGGCAACTCCTTTTATTTTTCCTGTCTGCGGGCTTCGATGGCCTTAGCATGTCCCTGCAGGCCTTCTGCATAGGCCAGACTGGTAATATCCTTGTCAGCCGCCCCTACAGCAGCGCGGCTGTACTGGGTGTACTGGATGCGCTTGATGAAGTCATAGACACCTAGAGCTGATGAAAAACGGCTAGTGCTGGTTGTCGGCAAAACGTGATTAGCTCCCGCATAGTAGTCACCGATCGGCTCACTGGTATAGTGTCCCAGAAAGACAGAGCCAGCATTTTCAACCTGATCTAGATAGCTGTAAGCATCATCCATGGCAATTTCCAAATGCTCAGGTGCCACCTGATTCATAAGCTCAAACATGGCTTCCTTAGAAGGCGCAAGGATAATGCGGCCGTTGTTCTCAATCGAAGCACGCGCGATTTCCTCTCGCGGCAGCTCTTTGAGCTGTCTGTCCAGCTCTGCTTCGACTTGATCCGCCAGCTCCTCTGAGTCGGTCACCAGAATAGCCCGAGCCAGCTTGTCGTGCTCAGCTTGAGATAGGAGGTCAGCTGCCACATAGACTGGACTGGCTGAACGATCCGCAATGACTCCAATCTCCGAAGGTCCGGCAATCATGTCAATTCCCACGACACCATAAACCATCTTCTTTGCCGTAGCCACAAAGATATTGCCCGGCCCAGTTATCTTATCCACCTTGGGAATGCTCTCAGTACCGTAGGCTAAAGCTGCTACACCTTGGGCTCCGCCAATTTGGAAAATCCTATCCACGCCAGCCAGCTTGGCTGCCACCAAAATCGCTGGCGTAAAATGCTCTTGGGGCGGTGTAATCATGATGATTTCTTTGACACCAGCAATCTTGGCTGGAATAACATTCATGAGAACGGAGGAAGGATAGGCTGCGGTGCCGCCGGGTACATAGGTGCCGACCCGCTCAATCGGCCGAATCAACTGACCACGAACAACGCCCTCACTGGGACTATCCTCAAAACCAGTCTCCAACTGCTGGCGGTGGTAGGATTCGATATTGGCTTGGGCATTTTTCAGGGCGGCCAAGACCTCTGGATCAATCTCCTCAAAGGCCTGGTCAATCAGCTCCTGCCCAATCTCAAAATCTGTCACCTCAACCTTATCAAAGAGCATGGTATAGTCTCTTAAAGCTTGGTCACCGTCTTGTTTGACCGTTTCTATAATCTCAGCCACCGCTTCTTCCACATCTAAGTTTTGCTGGCTGAGCTGCAGCTGCTCTTCGTATAAAATCTGTGAAATTTCTTCGTTACTTCCGCTTAAACGTTTGATAATTGTCATTTAAAAGCCACCTCTCTTCTTCCTACTAGAGATTCAATCTTTGCCACAAAAGGCATGATATCTGGGTTATTTTTCAGGGAAGCCTGATTGGCAATGAGCCGGGCTGACACCCGACAAATGTCTTCAAAAACCAGCAGGCCGTTAGCTGACAAGGTATGCCCCGTCTCCACAATGTCGACAATGGCATCCGCCAAGCCCAGCACCGGTGAAATCTCCACGCTGCCTTGAATGGAGATAATTTCCACATCTTCCCCCTTTTGATTAAAATAATCAGTTGCCACAGTCGGGTACTTGGTCGCAATCCGCTTGCGCTTGTGATCATGAGGGTCATAGCTGGGTACCGAGGCCAGTGAGAATTTACAAAGGCCAAAGTTCAGATCCAGCAGCTCCAGATAGCCGGTCGGATGCTCAAAGAGAATATCCTTGCCGACAATGCCCAAATCGGCGACTCCATGGCGCACATAGGTCGTCACGTCAGGCCCTTTGACCAAAAGAAAGCGAAAGCGACTGTCTGGACTTTCAAAAATCAAGCTGCGCCCCTTGTTTGCCATGAAGGACATATCAAAGCCAGCCTGGGTCAGGAGCTTGACCGTATCTTCCTCAATCCGCCCCTTGGTCAGGGCAATGGTAATCTGACTCATCTGCTGTCACCTTCCTTTCCGCCCTCGTCAGGCAGGTCATCATGAATGGCCTGATAGACACTGTCAATGTCCAGGGACCAGCCGATAGCTGTCAGTTCTGCTGCCCCGAAGCGCTTGAAAAGCTGATCATAGCGACCACCAGATAGAAAGGCATCTGGTACTCGGTCGCCAAAGACCTTGAAGGTCAGGCCGGTATAGTAAGGCATGGCCGCCACCTGTCCCAAGTCCATAGTTGTCTGCTCCAGCAAGCCTGATAGACTCTGCAAAACTTGCTCCACATCATCTAAAGCCGTCAATATCCGCTCGTTATCAACTATCTCTCTAGCCCTAGCTAAAACCTGTTGGCTAGGTCCGAACAGATAAGGCAGCTCCTGTAAAAAATCATCAAACTCACTTGATCTGGTCTGGGTAAATTCAAAGAGTCCCGTCCTGTTTTTCTTGCGAATATAATCTAGCAGCTGGGCCTCCTCCTGCGAATCCAAAGCCAGACTCTCTAGAATTGTCTGCAGGATTGCTGCATGGGAAAACTCGAACTGATAAGACTTAACCTGCGCCAAATCCAGCGACTGCTTGGCTGTCTTGATAGCTTCAAGCACCGCCTCGCGAGCTGGATAGCCGATAATCTCAATACCAGCTTGGCTGAGCTCGTTGGCAAGACCACGCAGCTCTTCTTGATAGTGAAAGACCTTGCCCGAATAGGAAAACTTGGTCGGCGTATGAACCCTGGTCGAAGCAATAACCCGACCAATCTGGCTGGTCACATCTGGCCTCAGCACCAATAGCTCGCCTTTTTTATCGAAAAGATGATAATGATGAAGCTCCACATGGTCACTGAAGACCTCGAAGTGCTCCAAAGTCGGTGTGTCAATCCGATTGAAGCCCTGATCCATCAGGAAATCACTGATGTCCCGCTCAATCTCGTAAATCACACGCGCCCTTTTGAAAAGCTTGTCATGCATGCCAATCGGAAGGGTGATTTTATTCATAGGCCACTTTCCTTTCTTGCTCTATTCTTACACTGGCTGGCTTTGAGTCAAACTCTCAGCTGCTGCAAATTTCCTTGATAGCTGCCAGGACAGTCTCCATCTCCTCTCGCTGTCCGATAGAGATGCGTAAAAAGTCTTTGATTCGTTCTGCTTTTGGAAAATACCGCACATAAATCCGACGCTCCTCTAGCTGCTGGAAAAGCTCTGCTGCAGAAATTCTAGTAGGCTGGGCTAGGACAAAGTTGGTCTGACTATGCAGGACTTGGAAATCCAGCGCAGCCAATTGCCCGGCAAACCAATCTCGGGTCTCTTGAATGGCTCTACCGGTCTCCCGATAATAATCCCAATCCTCTACTGCCGCAAGGGCTAAGCGCTCTGCTAACATATCCACTGAGTAAGGATTAATGGAGTCCTTAACGGCTTTCATGACAGCTATTAAGTCTGGATGACCAATACCATAGCCTACCCGCAGACCAGCCAAGGCCGCATCCTTGGAAAAGGTCCGTGTGATAAAGAGGTTGGGATAGGTCTCTAGCAAAGACAGGGCAGATTGACCGCCAAAGTGAATATAGGCCTCATCCACTACCACAACCACATCCTGATTGGACGCCAAAATTTCCTCCAGCTGATCCAGCGGCAGATAAATCCCCGTCGGAGCATTAGGATTGGCTAGGATAATGCCGCCATTGTCTCCAAAATAGTCGGAGGGATGGACCTCAAAATCAGCTGTCAGAGGGATTTCTCGAAAAGGCACGTGGTAGAGGTCCGCCCAGACCTTGTAAAAACCATAGGTCAAATCCGGAAATAAGACCGACTCGCCGCTGTTAAAGAAGGCCAGGAAAGCCATGGACAAGATGTCGTCACTGCCGTTACCAATAATGAGCTGGTCAGACGATACACCCAAGTTTGCCGCCAAAGCCTGACAGAGCTCCGCCTGATCCAAACTGGAATACTTGCGCAACTCCTGGGCATCAAAGTTCTGCAGGGCCTCTGCCACCTTAGGACTCGGCCCATAAGCATTTTCATTGGTATTGAGCTTAATCATGTCTGGCTCATTGGGCTGCTGCCCCGCTACATAGGGATTGATCTGCCTGAGACCTTTTAGCTTAACCATCTTGCCACCTCTCTTTCACACACTAGCCATTATCTGACTCTGATTATCTTTTAGAACTTCTAATAAATGAAAGACGAAATTTACCGCTTTAGTAAAGGAAAATAGGGGAATCTTCTAGTTTAAATATAATAAAAAGCCCTCGCAAAAAAACTTTGCAAGGACGTTGACACGCGGTTCCACCTTTATTCAGCCCTCAGTCGCCTGAGGACCCTCTGGGAGTACGGGACTCCAGATTGATAACGGCAATCAGCCGTCGGACACTAGTCTCAGACTGCTGACTGATTTCGCATCCGCACTCAAGAATGTGTCGTCTAAGGATTGCATGCCGTCTCACCATTAGGCACTCTCTGTTTCTTGTCTTAGACTTTTTCTCTCATCGCTTTCAATTTATTGTTGATTATTCTACATGAATTTTTATTAAAAAGCAAGAGGAAAATTGAAAAAAATTAATTATTTTTTTCTTTCTAAATGAATTAACGTTCTTTCAGCATAGAGCTAGACAAATCCAACAGATTAATTGCTGTTTCAAAATGCTCCCCCATCAGGTCATAGACAGCATCTTCGCTTAAGACGCCGCAAGCTATATTTTCAGGGAAATCTGGTCCATTCGAGAATTCTAAATCATCAAAAAACTCCTGATCAGTATAGTAGTCCCTCAGCTGGATATAATCTGACTGGCAGCGCTCCAGCTCAGCTAAAGCTTCCTGGGCTCTTGCCAATACCTGAGAATATTTATTCAGGTGCTTTTCCATTTTTTGAATGCGTTCTAACTGTTCCACAGCTTTCCTTCCTTTCTGGACATGACAAACTAATCAATCCACCCTAACCACCTGCAGCTGCTCACCGCCTAGCAAAATCAAATATTTTTCAATCTGAGAAATACCATAAGAACGGCTGAGAGCTTGAGCATATAAGTCTAGCTGGCCATGGTAGAGAGCAATCAACTCAGATGAATCCTTATATTTATCCGTCTTGTAATCAAAGAGAATTATCCGATCCTCAAAAAGCAGGTAACCATCCAAAATCCCCCGCAAAACAAATTCCTGACCGCTAGCGCCATCCCTCTTGAGCATGGCAAATGGTGCTTCTCGACGCACTCTATCACTATTCTCAATCAAGAGACGTCCCAAATCCGTCTCGAAAAACGATGCAATCTTAGACAGCTGAATCTGCTTTTTGACCGCTTCATCGGCCTGAACCTGAGCCAAAGCAGAACGAAGTACAGCCATGCTGGGACGGCTATCCAAAGGAATCCGCTGCATGAGCTCATGAACGGCACTGCCGACTTGCGCCCCAGTCACTTTGGCTTTCTTGCCAAAATCAGGCAACTCAAAGCTATGCTGCGGCCGAAAAGCTGCTCGCTCATCCATAATATCCAGACCATCCGTATCCATGATTGGCTCATAAAACTTCTTAATCTGACTAGGTGTCCGCACACTAGGCAGCTCAATAGCAGATCGGTACTGGCTATTCAGCTGGTCCACGCTTTCTAAAATATCCAGAGCCCGACGGATGTCATCCGACTGACGATTATCTGCCAAATCATCCGCTGGAAAGAGCATAGGCTCATTAATCTGCCCTATCTCTTCAGCAGTTAGCTCCTCATCAGTGACAAAACGGGTCACGTAGGCAAGATTCTCATCGGAAAAAACAGCCTGAATGGCATAGAGCCATTCTTGGAAATTACTGAGCTGGCTGCGCAGACTGGCAGACAAACGCCCTTGTTGGCTCTTGCCCCACTGACGCTTATCCAAAACCTCTTGACTGCCCTTTCCGACCAGATAGAGCTTGGTTTCAGCCCGCGTCATGGCCACATAAAGCAAGCGCATCTGCTCAGACAGACTAGCCAACTGCAGCTCCGCTAGATTCTGCTGATAAGGCAGCGTATCCATGGAAATTCGCAGCTGATTCGGTGCATAGGGATCTTCCACAAACACCGATACATCCGCCACATACTTGATGCCAACTCCCTTGGTCCGGCTAAGGATAATAGCAGAGCTGCTATCCTGACGGTTGAAGGCCTTGTCCATATTAAGTAGAAAGACATACTTGAACTCCAGTCCCTTACTCTTATGAATGGTCATGAGGCGAACAGCGTCCTTAGGCGCCGCCACTGGCACACTGGCTAGATCATGCTGATTTTCCAAGATACGGTCTATCATCCCGATAAAGCGAGAGAGACCTTTAAAGCTAGACTTTTCATACTCATTAGCCCGCAAAGATAGGGCATAGAGATTGGCCTGTCTCTGGGCACCATTGGCCAGAGTTCCCACCATGTCATAGTAGAAACGGTCCTGGTAGATCTTCCAAATCAAATCATACAGGGAATGCGTCTTGGAGTAGGCCCGCCAGCTTTGTAGGGTCTCATGGAAATGCTGCAATTTTTTCTGCAGTTCCTGGGTGACTAAAGCAGGGTGCAAACCTCTACCTTCAAGGGCATTGAGCAATTTTTCATAGAGATTTTCCTGAGAACGCTCTTGACTGGCCTGCAGGGACAGCCGAGCCAGCTCGTCCTCACCAAAGTCAAACATAGGAGACTTAAGAAGGGCGGTCAAGGCATAGTCATTCAGCGGATTATTGATAGTCCGAAGGGTATCCAGCATGACTAAGACCTCAACCGACTGCAGATAGTTTGCTGAACCATCATCTGGTACCAGCGGAATCTGGTGCTGCTCAAAGGCAGCTAAAATCAAATCATTTCGGGTTCTGGATGCCGTCAGCAGCGTGATATCTTTAAAAGCCACTCCTTCTTCATTGTGCAGGCGAATGATTTCATTGATGACTAGGTCCACTTCCCCAGCTGATACTGCCTGTGGCAAGCCCTCATCAGCCTCCTCTTCCGGACTCTCCTTAGAGCCTTCATAGATTAAGAAAGAAGCGCGGTTAGCTGGATTAGGCTCACGTTTGGCTGGATTTCCCGCCACCAAATAGTGGGTTTCATTGTAGTCAATTTCCCCAACTTCTTCATCCATCAGGCGTTTAAAAACATCGTTGGTCGCTTCCAGCACCTCAAGATGACTGCGGAAATTTTCCTTAAGGACGATTAGCTTGCCCTGGCTGCTATCCTCTTGATAGGCCTTAAATTTATCGCTAAAAATCTGTGGGTCAGCTTGACGGAAACGGTAGATAGACTGCTTGATATCGCCCACCATAAAGCGATTTTGCCCTCTTGACAGCAAGTCCAGCATGCGCTCCTGCGTGTGGTTGGTATCCTGATACTCATCCACCATGACCTCGTGGTAGCGTTCCTGATAAAAGCGACGCACCTCTGGGAATGTCTCTAAAATCTCAATAGCAAAATGGCTGATGTCACCAAATTCAAAGGCATTTTCTGCTTTCTTACGCTCCAAGTAAGCCTGTGCAAAGTCCGCCACAAAGTCCCGCAGAAACTCAACCAGAGGCAGACACTCATCCTGATGCTGCTCAATAAAGTCCAGTTGATAAAGCTGCTGGTCAAAGCTTCGCAGCCGCTCAATCATAGGCTTCCTGGCCTCATTGTAGTCCTTGGCCATCTCTTTTTTGAGCTCATCTGCATTCTTGCCAACCCGAGCTGTAAAGGCCTGGCCATTGGACAGTTGGGAAAGTGCCACAATCTGTTTGAGAACCTGAGCTGTTTCTTCTATCGAGGACAGCTCATTCAAGCCTGATAAAAGGGTCAGAGCATTTTGGACATTTTCCTGATATTTAGCACCCGCAAATTCTCTTCCTTCATGCTCCAAATGGGCGGAAAAGAAAGCTTCCAGCTCCCAAAGGGCTGATTTGATTTGGTCAAATATCCTTTCTCTCTCTGCTGCAAAGTCACTGTGCTCATAACCATAGAGGAAGGTCTCCTCCAGCCAGCGCTGAGGACTGCTAGTTGACTGCAGAAAACTGTAAATCCGATAAACTTGCTCCCGAAAGCCTGATAAATCCTTGCGCTTACCAGTAAAGTTCTTTACCAAACGGCTAAACAAAGCCTGACGCTCGCTGTCATAGTAACGGTCAAATAGTTGGCTAAAGACTTCATTTTGCAGAATCAGCTGCTCACTGGCAGATTGGAGAATCCGAAAATTCGGTGCTAAACCAAGCAGGTAACCATAACGACTAAGCACTTTCTGGGTAAAGGCGTCCATGGTACCGATATCCGCATTGGGCAGGTCAGCTAATTGCTGGGCCAAATGTTGCTTGAGTTCAGGACTCTCGGCCTCCTTCAAGGCCTGCCCCAGTTCCTTCTCCAGCCTCTCTTTTAGCTCGCCTGCCGCCTTAACAGTGAAGGTCGAGATAAAGAGCTGGCTGACAGCAACACCTCTAAGAATCTGGTCTATAATCCGCTGGACCATGACAAAGGTCTTACCCGATCCGGCCGAAGCGGAGACCAGAATATTCTGGCCAGAGGAATAGATGGCCTCAATCTGCTCTGCCGTCTTTTTCTGCGGCTTGTCCGAAGCAGCTTCTTGGGCTTGCTTAAGAGCAATTTCTTCTGTAGTTAAAAAAGGAATTCTCTTCATTTTTCCATCTCCTCCCTCATCTTTTCTAGCCAGGCCTGGCGCAACTTCTCACCAGTCGGCCGCCTATCAAACTTGCTTGTATCAAGCTTTTCCAGCTGACGTGCCTGTCCTAGATGGAGATTGGCTTCAAAGCCCGTAATGGACTTAAACTGCTCTACATAAGGAGCAATGCTGCGCCCATTCTCTGTATAAGGATTGACCGCAAAATGGCCTGATAGAATGCCTTCTGCAGCTTTTTTATAAAGATAAGCATTGTAGGTCAGTAGCAAGTCCAAGTCTTCCTGACTCAGCAAGTTTGTCTTATTTTTTTCATAGAGCGGACCAAGCTCCTTGACAGCATCAGCCACAAAAAGTCCCTTGTACTGGAGTGGCTTCATAGACTGATTGACTGCATCCGCCAAGGTCTTGGTATCTTTAAGCGCCACAATCGGATCGGTCATCTGCAAATACATGGCGCCAAAAGTGCCCTTTTCCTCTTGATAGTCTGCCAACTCCTCAATCGCCGCCAGATAGGTCGGCAGCTGAGAATTCAGTCCGTTAAAGAACTTTTCAAAGCTGAACTTAATATCGCCGGACTTATAGTCCACCACTCCCAGACTCTCGGTCTTGGTCAAACGGTCAATCCGGTCCACCTTTCCGCTCACGGTCACTGCTCTGCCATTTTCCAAGGTCAGGAAAGGCTTAGAAGCAGAACCAAAGCCAGTCTCCTCACCAATGGTCTCAATCCCAGTTGGATGAGCCAGCACACGGCCAGTCGCCCGCGCCGTATCTAGCAAGAGCTGTCGGGCAAAACGGGTTTGGCCTGACTCACTGTAGATGCTCTCAAACTCAGCCTCTCGGCTAGTCTCTTCCATAGCCTGCGCTAAACGTCGGTCAAAATCAGCAGACGAATCATCCTGCAGGACCTTTTCAAAGATCCGATGGAGGAAAATCCCATGACTGCGAGCATCAGGATGAATGGTCCACTCTTCCTGCAGACGCAGAACATACTTGAGAAAATAAGCATACTGATGCCGGAAATATTCGTTGAGGGCAGACGCCGACAGTCGGAGAGGTTGCTCCTGAGGGTAGAGGGCTTGCAAAGTTTCCGACTGCAGAGGCTCCGTTTTCAGTTCCTTGCTGATGTGCGGAATGCTGATGCCTTCTGCAGCCAATTTCTTGCGCAGAACCCGAACAGCTACCGCCCAAAAAGTCTGCTCCTCTTCTGTCCACTCTCGATCAATCTCCTCTTGGTGGAGCTCGATGATTTGAGACAAGAGAGCTCGGTAGCTGCCGATGTCGTCACTGGAAGCTTGAGGCTTTTTGACAATGATGGGCAAGGAAAGCGGAGCTGCAGTCAATTCCAGCAGATAAGTCGACATACTGTCCTCTACTTCATTGACCAAGGCTGGTGCAGACAAAACCAGCTCTTTAGTAGAAGAATTAATCAACGAAAGCGCTGTATAGCGATTCTTCTTGAGATTCTCAGAGCTGGCAATCTGGAGTTCCGCCTGAGAATCCGTCGCATCATTGAGCCGAGCCCGATCTTCATCACTAAGAAGACTCTTGTTTTGCGCGATTTTAGGAAAACGCTCCTGTGTCAGTCCAATCGCGTAGACATAAGGTGCTGCTAAAGGCTCTATCAGGTCATAAGACTGGACCTTGACTACATCTACCGTCGCTGGCACTGTCCGATAGTTGGACAAAAGCATACCAGATAAGACCAAGGCTAGAAAATCATCCAGTTTGACCTTGCTATCTACAAAGACTTGAGCAAATTGCTCTAAGACATGGCTGAAAGCCTTCCAGACTTCCTCATGACGCTCCTGCTCCTGCTGACTTGCTCCCTGTAGCAGAGCTGTCAAATTGTCAGACAAACGAGCTGCTTGGACGAACTCCGTAAACTTAGCTAAGAGCCCTGACGCCGTCTGACTGCGGGATTTGAAAAAGTTTTGCAGTGGAGCCATGACCCGGCGACGAATGTGATTGAGACGCTCTAGGTCAAATTTCCCTTGGCTATTGGCCGTGAAATCCTTGGCTAGCTTGCCGGCTCCCTTGATGTCCGCAAAGCGCAGATATTGCTCAAAATGATCCAGCTCCTCCTGAGTCAAATCTCCGTAGAGAGCTGTCTTTAAGAGATTGAGCAGGTCTTCCAGTTGGAAATTATAGCGCTTGAGCCGCTCCAAGGACTCAACAAACTGGACCAGCGGATGCTGGGCCATCGACTCACTCCGCCCCAGATAGTAGGGAATCTGGTATTGGTCAAAAATAGTCTTGAGTTGAAGCTGGTAGGCTTCTACATCTCCCAAAAGCAGACGAATATCCTTATAGCGCACACCATCATGAACCCGCTGCCGGATGGACTTAGCCACATACTCCAACTCTTCTTTCTGGTTCATAGTAGCCCAAATTTGAAGCTGTGAGCGGTCTGTCTCACTAACTTCAACAGCCGGCTCTGAAAAGTCATAACGACTCTCCAAGACCTTGGAAATCCGTCCAAAGGCATCTTCTGCTTCTGCATGAGGGATATAGTCAGGCTTGACCTGATAATCCTCGGCCAGTTTTCTCAAAAAATCCACGCTGGCCTGATAGAGATTGCCCTCACGAAAGGCTGCTCGATAGGCTTTTTGGCTGGCATAGGTCCCGATAACAATCTCCACACCTTTTCGATGCAGAAGACCGACCAGGTATTCCTCTTCAGCAGAAAAACGAGTAAAACCATCGATGACCAGGGCTAAATTCTCCAATTCCTCATCTGTATCACCTGACAGAATATGCTGGGCAAAAGCAGCAATCTGAGAGGATGAATCAAAATCACCCTTATTCAGAGCAGCAGTCACCGCTGTAAAAATCTTGACCAGATCCTCCCGCTTCTCAGGCTCCTCAAGAAATTCCAAATCCGCAAAGGACATCTGAGCGGTCTGCAGTTCATGATAAAGGTCCATCAGCTGCTGGATAAACTGGGGATCCTTCTTAATCCGGCCATAGACCTTAAGATCTCCATCATCTAACTCTGTCAAGGTCCGATAAATCAGCATTCCCAGACCAATATCGTCCAAACTCTGCCCTTGCCGAACATCATTGAGGACAAAATACCGAGCCATCTGGGCAAAGCGCGTCACTGTAATGGCAAAAGAAGCCTTGTTCTTCAGGCACTCCAAAACCGCCCGCTCCTTCTCAAAAGAAAGCGAATTTGGCGCAATATAAAAGACTCGCTTACCGGTCGCCACCAAGCTCTCGGCCTCCGCCACCAAGACCTTGGTTAAGGAATGGCGAATATCTGTATAAAGTAATTTCATAGCCTGCCTTTTCCTCTAGAAAATATAGGAACATTATACCATTTTTGCCAATAATTCTCATGGAGAATAGTCCCAAAGCCCGATTAGAACTCAACGTCCAAATAGAGCTTTAATAACTAGCCTCTTCATGTCCATAAACAAATGAAAAAGCCACTGCTTCCAGTGACTTCCTAAGGCTCTTACTTCTTTCAAAGTAAGAACTCATTTAATCTTATGCTTATTCATCTTTTCTTCAAAAATCTCTGTCATAATCACGCGCAATTCTTCTCTTTCCTTGTCCGGAAGTTCGCCTTGCCGCTTAGCAACAGCGAATAGTTCAGGATATTGCTTAGCAACTCTCTCAACCGTCTTGGTCGTTGCATGCCCTCTCACGAAGAAAGGAATCCTCTTAATCCACTCTTGGGGCACAAGTGCTAAAATCTTTTTAGCAGTTTCCTTATCGGAAATTTCTGCAGTGCTGAGCCCTTGATTGATCTGCTCCTGTTCCTTTTCTGTAAAATCATTTAATTCCATACCCTAAATCTCCCAGTTCTATTTTCTTAATGCTAACTAAAGCACACTACTTACCCTCTACCCACTTATCATTGTCCATGATAAAGGGCTTGGCCAAACCTTCCCCTGTGTAGTCCTTATATTTGGTCTGCAAGTATTTGTAGACATCTTCCTTGGTCGCAAATTTGATTGCCTGATAAGGCTCTTCAAATGTCAGCTTTTCGATAAATAAGTAGCCATCTTTATCTGGAACCAAGACACCGACATGACCTACAAAGAGAGAATCACCGTCAAGATTGTCATGAACAATGACAGAGAGCATTCGAGCCTTTTCATTAAACTTGAACTGTTTGAAGTATTCCTCCATCTTCTTAGCGTGGACTTTTACATCTTGAGTCGCTTCAGTCTTGACTCTTGAAAACAGAATATTAAATTCTTCCTTATCCTTGGCATCAAAGAGCTTGCCCTTGTCAATCGAATCATTATCTATGAACAAGAGTTCGTCATCTTTTTCTATTTGAGGGATGTCGATGCTATTTTTCAGCAAAGTGTAAGTATTAATCCGACAATTTGTCCCGATAAAATCGCCCTTCTTGGCCTGCCACAAAGGATTGATTTTTTCTACGTCATATTCGGTTTTGGTAAACTTAGTGAAATCGCCCCTTAATCCAGTAGAGCCGACAAGGCCATTGTAGTCATTGACTAGATTGAGAAAGTTATCGACACTGTCTTTATCCAAGTTGGCAGCCAACAAATTCTTGACTTCTTCGACGCTCTTTTTACTGTTTAGATTTGAATAAGTCGATGTAGTTTGACTTGTTTGATTATTTTTCTGGGAACTATTGCATGCTGCCAGTCCAAAAGCCAAAGCCAGGCAGGCGCAGGACATGATTATTTTGCTGTATTTCTTCATTCTTATTTCTCTCCACTATTTGTATTCAATTGACTATTTTGCTTTACATTTTTTTGATGAGCCTTCAACTTTTTCATGGCCCAGTCATAATGACTGGAGGTAGCACTTACAAAATAGGAACCTAGTACAGTCCCTCCAACCCATTTATAGACATTTTTTGAAAATAATTCTTCATTTGTAAATGTGTCTGCCAAGTGCAAAACATCTTGATGGGACTGATGAAAGATCTCAGTTGCCTCTTTTAGAGAAGTATTCTGATGTTTCTTCCAAAATTCCAGATTCAGCTCTCCATAAGTCTTCCAGTTATAGGGCGCAGGAAGAAAGGACTGCTCTTGCCCCTTTTGATTGGAATGCACCCAATTCAACAAGAGCTGATGCCATTCATAGAGGTGAATCAAAACATCTCTTAGATTTTTATCTCGTCTCCAATGGGCCTCTTTCTTCTTTTCATCCCGAGAAAAATCAAAGGGCGTATTTAGCTCTTGATCAGACAATTTGGAAATGAGAGTTTGTAACTTCTCAAAGTTTTCCTTAGCAGCTAGCATCAAATCTTCTTTAGTTTTCGGTCTAGGCATAAGATTGCACTCCTTTGCATAGTTAAGGCTTAATCGTTATCATTACGAAACGAATGTTCAGAAACCCATTTTGAGTAGCTTTTTAAATTTTGCTCAGACAGTGATGCAACCTCTATTCTTACACACATTTCAACTGCTTCCTCAAGCGTAACAGCAAAATGATAACCGTTTAATCGTAAAAATTTTACTAAAACATAAAAAGCCGTTTGTTTATTAGCACTAGCAAAAACATGTTTTTTTATCAATTGAACAAATAAAATTGTTGCCTTATCAAAAATCGATGGATAAAGAGGTTTCCCAAAAACAAATTGTTCAGGTAAGTTCACAATCATATTTAGTGCTGATGGACTAATCGTCTTGATTTGTTCTTTTGGAGAATAGCGCTGAATAACTAAAGTATTAATCTTTGCAATTTGCTTTTCTGTTAAATAGACTGTCATTTTTCCACCAAAGCTTTAAAAATATCATCGTATTCATCAAAAATATTATCTAAATCCAATTCAAAAGATTCGTCAGAAATATAAGTAACCTGATTTTCAGTTTTTTCTGGAGTAAAGACAATTTCGCCACTCGGTAACAATTTAGAATCGTAATGCACGCCACTCGGAATATTAAATTCACTTGGAATCGTTATTGTTATAGAATTCCCTTGTTTTCTAGTTTTTACTGCCATCTTGCTTCCTCCTTAGGGATATTATAACAGATAATTACAGTAATTACAAAATAGAATAATCTTTCGACTTCTCTTATCTTATTTAGAATACATCATAGGATTAAGATATTCGCTAAACACATCTCAAATGCAAGACTCATCACAGTAAACTACAAACCCCTTTGGTAAGATGACAAGTTGCTGGTCATCAGTTTGGCAATGACTCACCAAATCAGCTGAATCTCTGTCTAATAGATAATTCTCTTTGGACTGATTAAAAACAGCTCGGATTACTTGATGATTGTGTTCCCACTCTAAAGCCAGCACATCAGGAGCGATTTCTTCTAGGGTAAATTTCCCATGCTGAATAATGTCCGCAGTTTCCTTGCGAAGCTGAATCAAGTTCTTCATAAAATTAAACATATCATTGTCATTGGAAACCTGGTCCCAAGGCATGACCCGTCTACAATCCGGGTCCATACCTCCGCCCAATTCTAGCTCAGTCCCATAATAAATACAAGGCGTCCCCCTTTGTAAAAAAAGAAAGGCGAGTGCGGATTTGACAAGCTGGATATCACCCTTGGCAGTCGCCAAAATCCGCTCTGTATCATGCGAATCCAAGAGATTGAACATGACCTCAGAAATCTGCTGCTTGTAGTACATGGACTGGCAGTTAATCTCAGATATGAATTGACTGATCTTCTTGCTCCTGCTCAAAAAGTAGTACTTGATACTATCGGATAGAGGATAGTTCATGACCGCGTGAAACTCATCTCCATTTAACCAAGGCTGAGAGGTATGCCAAACTTCTCCAAGAATATAAAGGTCAGGCTTTTTGGCCAAAACTGCCTTCCGAAAATCACGCCAAAATTGGTGATCGACCTCATTGGCCACGTCCAGCCGCCAAGCATCAATATCAAAATGTTCAATCCAATAGGTCGCAACGCTTAAGAGATAGTCTTTCACCTCAGGATTTGCCGTATTTAACTTAGGCATATAGCTGGCAAAGGCAAAGGTATGATAAGGCAGTTCTTTGGGATTCACAAGTTTGTCATTCGTCACTGGGAACTCCTGAATGTGGAACCAGTCTTGGTAAGCTGAATTTTCACCATGCTTGAGAACATCCTGCCATTGAGTGGATTGATCGCCAATATGATTGAAAACTGCATCCAGCATGACCTTCATGCCACGCAGATGAGCTTGCTCCACCAGTTGACGGAAAGTCTCCTTGTCCCCAAAGTGTTGATCAATTTCAAAGTAATCTGTCGTATTGTACTTGTGATTACTTGGAGATTCAAAGATAGGGCAAAGATAAAGTCCTGTAATCCCTAAGCCTTGCAAATAATCCAGATGGTCAATAATCCCCTGTAAATCTCCACCAAAGAAATCCGTAGTTTTAGGCGTGATAGACGAATCCCAATCTAGAGCTCCTTCTGGTGTAAGTTCAGCATTTCCATTAGCAAATCGTTCTGGAAAAATCTGATACCAGACCGTTTTTGAAACCCATTCAGGAATCTGGCAACCATCAATCTCATGAATATAAGGAAGTTTAAAACCATTGCCCTCCAAAGTAAGGTTTTCTGGACTATTGTCAGTGAAACCTTTATCTCCATACAAGATGCTTTGACCTTCTTTATCCTCAAGCTCAAAAAGATACTGGAGCCTAGCAAAGCGCACAGAGACAGCTACTTGCCAATAATCAAATAAGGCATCAGAGGTCACCTTGACCATCTCTTTCACATCTTCATAAGAATCCTCAAGAAAAATAAAGGGATCGCCATAGTGCAAAACGATTTTCTCTACATCATCTTTCTTAGTCCTAATTCTGATATGCACTTGACCTTCTTTATAAAGGTAGGCATACTCCGACTCCGGTCTATGATAAATGGCTGTTAATTCCATACTTTTCATCTCCTAGATTTCTCTTTTAACTTTAAAGCAAACGTTTTCATAACGTGACTCTAGTATACTATTTTAAAAAAATGATTGCAAGCTATTGTTCAATTTTAGGAATAGGAGATATATCAGGGAATATTAAAAAGAGACCAGTCTATTACATTGCTTAACTAAATCTAAATCCTTTAATTTTAAGATCAATTCAATAATTTCATACGCATCGTTTGAAATCTCTACATAACGATTTAAGCTTTTCCTACCAATTATGTAAGAAGCAGTTCCTTCTTTTTTGTAAACAAAGTCTGAGAAAAATTTAATTTCTGTTTTTGAACTCTTCAAAATATAAAACCTCAACCTGTCCTGACCAATCCAATATGTACTCTACAAAGTCAACAATATCTAATACTGGCATTTTATATGTGTCTCCATTATTAACACTAGCAGTTGGATCTTCAATATATGTAACTTTATACCCTCTATCTATAGCAACTACTGCAATAAACAGACAACAATACTCAGCATTAAAGCCAGTAATAATTACTTCGTCTACCTGATGTTTTGTTAAAATATTGTTTAGATCTTGACTTTGAAAAACTTTAGGGGAAGCCTTGATAATAATGTAATCAGATAATTCTGGTATTGTATCTCCCTTTGTATCAATTTAAAGAACAATTAATCTTTTATTACTGATACGGAACCATTTGAGCTAATTGCTCGACAACAATCTGTATAAACTTCGATAAAATCATATCCTCCATGTATAGCTATGCTTTTGGCTTTATCTAGTCCGTTAGGTAATGTCTCTCCTCGTTTATAATGCTCAATGATTTCTCCGACTAAGTCGAGGGTATGAGCTTCATAAGGTGCTCCTAAATAACATTTTGCCACAAAACCTAGGAGAATTCCATTAATATCCACATCTGGGAATTCCGACTTAATTGTATTAATGATTTCATTTACTTCCTTTTGATTATGAACATGTCCTCCTGCATCTAGTTGATGAATAGCATACATATATTCTTTAGACCTTGATTTTCTTAGAAGCCTATCTAAACTCAATTTATCTATCTGTGGTTGTTTTAAGTTAGAAGTCATAATATGGCTTACTTGTGTTTGTTTTTGGGATTGAGATGGATTTAACATTGGTTTAGGCATCTATTTTTCTCCTTATTGTGTTATAAATTATATTTTGCAATTTAAAATTCCTTTTAATAGTACTCTAAAAAATAATCTTTATTTTAGGGAATTATAAAAATAGACACGAAACTGAGACTACAGTTACCGTGTCCAAATAATGAACTTATTAAACAAGCACCTTTCTTGTTTTAGGTCCACTTTGTTTATGAACAAGTCCCTCTCCACCGATTGGTTTCCCAGATGCAGGAACAGCTCTTTCTTTCCCCCAATCTCTAATAGACTCAATTTTTTCTGGGCTAGTTTGAGAGAGTGGGACTACATTATTGAAAGCAGTCATGATATTCTCTTCATTGAGAATAAAATTATTATTAGCGATAGCTCGGTAAGCTAAATCTCTAACTGTCGATTCTAAATCCGCACCAGTGAAACCATCACTTATTTGAATGATATTATCAGCAAAATCTCCTTCAAATTCTAGACTTAAGTATTTTTTAAAATACAAAGCAAGTATTTCTTTGCGCTCATCTGTGGTAGGTAAATCAACAAAGAATAGCTCATCAAATCTTCCTCGGCGGAGAAGTTCTGATGGGAGCATAGATACATCATTAGCTGTTGCAACTACAAAAACTTGTTTTTTGCATTCTTGCATCCAGAATAAGAATTGACCAACCATACGAGTAGATACACCGCCATCATTAGCCCCACCAGTAGCCCCTGATAGTCCTTTCTCTATTTCATCAATCCATAAAATACACGGAGATACATTCTCAGCAGTAGTTAGAGCATCTTTGAGTTGTTGTTCAGACTGACCTACATAACTTCCCTGAACCGTTGCGAAATCTAAACGATATAATGGAAGTTTCCAGTTAGCAGAAATTGATTTAGCAGATAAAGATTTTCCACATCCAGGAACACCTACTAGGAGTATTCCTCTAGGGGGGTGCAAACCTTTCTCACGTAACATATCTTTCTTTTCGGGAGTCAGCAGTTCTTTCTTTTCATTAAGCCACTTCCTTAATCCCTCAAGTCCTCCGACATCCTTTACAGAGTCATCCACAACAATTTTTTCTAGACCGGAGATATCAGAGAATAGGCGATCTTTTGCAAATCTTATCTCATCTAAATCAGATT
>NZ_CAURLD010000002.1:0-228800 GCF_963525625.1 uncultured Streptococcus sp. | reverse complement strand
ACCTCGTTTATCGAAGTAATACCAATTTCCATTTTCATCTTGGATAAAGGAATTTCTAGCTTGATAGCCACTAGTTGAATAGTACTTAGTACCACTAGCATCACTGACAAATCCTGTGTAAGCATTCTTATTAACTAATTGCTTAGGCAGTACCATCTCACCATTCTTGTTGTTGAGATATTCGTTGCTAGCCCAGTCTTTAAGAACATAGTAAGCACCACGACCCAAGATATTGGTACCGTTGAAGTGTTTAGCAGACCACTTGGTAATCTTCTCATCAGTCGTCATCTTTTGGCCGTTGGAAATCTGTACTCGTTCAAAGATTTCTGGGTATTTAGCTTTGAGTTCATCCAAGAAGGCTCCACCATACTTGCCTTGATAGTCTGTACCATTCGTTCTAGTATTGGCAACGTAAAGTTTTTCCTTGATTTCTGCGCCTTCACGGTAGGTTCCATAGTTGTTGACACGAGTTGCCGTTACCACTTCTTTACCTGGCAGGTTGTAGATTTGGTCTGGCACCCAGTCCGCAATGGCTTGGATATTGACACTGTGAAGAGCACGGAGAGCATTGAGCAGGTCATTTAAAGAACCATATTTATTGTTCTTGCTCATTGCCATATCATAACGGTCTTCAAAGGCATAACCATTCTGGATGATAGAATCTAGGAAAGTGCCATCTTGGCTAGACACATACTGAGGCGGCAACTCAAATGAAGTCACTCCCCATTCCTTGAAGAGGTTGACATTTTTAGCAATGACTTTATTGGTATACTGGTCATCGCGAGTTGCAAAATCTTGGAAGTTAGAGAAGCCTTCGTAAATCAGCTGAGAATCAAGGGCTGCGCTAGACTCATAAACCTGACCGCTGGCATTTTTCTTCTTGCTAGCTGTTACACGAGCATCCTGATCTGCCTTAGCACCAACTGGTACCCAAACAGCCAGATAACCAGAAACTTGGACATTGCTGTAGCCTGCGATATCGTTCATATCAAAGGTCAAAATACCATTGGCATCTGTCTTCTTCCAGAGGGATTGCGGTACTTCTTCGTCAGTTAGATAGCGGGAAATGCCATCTTTGGTCGTCAAGAGCACAGGACGGTAGTATTGATTCTTATGGGCTGCTCCCATATTGACTTGCAGTTTATCCCATACATTTAACTTGAGATTAGGGTTGTTAGAAGCAATAACAGCCATCCCTTGGGTACGGGTTTCTGCTGTTCCTTCATCTGTCGCTTCGTTAGCACCAGTACCGTAACGAACAGAAGTCAAAATACCATTGTAAGACCATTTATCAGCCTCACGAGGTACACCCATATAGGTGACTTTCATGTCCTGACCGCCGGCTACATACTTAATACGAGCCCGCAACAAGGCATCGATAGCGTCGTGGTAAGGAGATTTTTTCTCCATATATTGGCCATCATCTGTGTAGAGATCACCATAGTAAACCCGAGTGATGGAGTCTTTGTTGGAGAGCATGAGAGCATGAGCAGTTGGGATATTGAACTGCGTATACTTCTTGTCTGCCTTGCGCATATCTTCATTGTAGATCTTGAAGGCTTGCTTGAGCTCATCCATGGTAAAGGTCAAACCATCCGTATTTGGATTGATATTTTCTCGGATGATGTCAGCAATAACGGTTTGTACTTCACTATCATGTGCCCGGACAAAGATATAGTTAGCCATCCGCTCGCCATTTTTCTTTTCAGTAGAACGGTCATTCAGACTATTCGTAATCGTTGGCTCTACACCGCTACGGATAGAAAGTTTACGCATGAACGAATAAAGCAAGGACAGACGAAGCTTATTATCAATCGGCAATTGAGCACCCTTGGTGTCTTTGTTGTAGTCAGGGTCGTTGTCAGACCAAGCTTCTAAGATAGACAGATGCTTAATAGCCTGCTCTTCACTTTCTCCGACCTTGTAGCGAGACTTGAAGTAGTCAGAGGCAATTTGGAGCAAGTCCGCATTGACATTATCCACCGCATCGACACGGACTCCGTCAAAGTTAGCAGTCGGATCATTAGCTACGATGCTGCCGAAGTTCATCATAAAGTGCAGCCAGTTGAGTTGCTCAGCCTGAACAGCTGGATTAGAGTTGTCAAAGTCGTTGGCCAACAGGAACTCATAACCACCGTTTGACTTGTCAATAAAGTACTTAGGTGTACCAGTTTGGCTGGTAGGTGTGCGGTTCAGGATGCGGTACTTAGAATTAGCATGAGAAGTCTTATCACTATTGGTATAAAGCAGAGCTCCGCCTTGCAAGTGGTCCTTATTCGTACCAGTTGTTTCAGACTCTGTCTTAATGTTCCAGTTTGGCTGAGTTTTGACAAATGAGCCCATCAGTGTTCTCAGCCATTTAGTATCGCCTTCTTTACCGATTCTTTCTTCAATTTTGCGCTGAACCTGCTGAGAAGCACCTGTCAGGATAGCTTGTTCCACTTTGTTTTCAAAAGCTCCTGCTCCCAGACCTTGCTGGTTCATATAGTTAAGATAGCTAACCTGCGTTTGCTTATCAGGCCACCAAGCCATTAAAAGCGGACGCAAGTCAGTCTCTGTAGACTGAGTCCATGTTTTTCCATCCTTGAGGATAGCTTTTGGACGATACCAAGTATCCGCTGTCAGGTAGCCGTCAACTGTTTCGATGTCCTTTTCCGTAGTGCCATGGAAGGCATTCATTCTGGTGAATTCATTGTTAAGGCTGCTAGTACCTTGCTGGAATTGATACTCAGCTGAATCAATCAGTGCTCCAGTCTCTGCATCGAAATAAAGAATTTTTCCATTGAGCTCAACAGCGAAATTCTTTTTAACTGTACCGTCGTCCTGAACATAGTATTTCTTACCATCAATCGTCTTGATGTGAGATAAGACATCATCATCATGCTCAGTATTAACAGGTGCCGCTTGGGCTTGAGCAGCACGCATTCTTTCAGCTATCGCTCCCTGTCTTTGAGCCGGTTCTGGCAAACGATCTTTCTTTGCAACCTTTGGATTTGCAACTATCTTGTCTGTAACAGTCTTCTTTGCTTGTTTGTCAGCAGTTGCGGGACTTGCTTGTATATCCTGACCAGCTGCTTCCGGTTTAGCAGTTTCTGATGTTGCATTAGCTGCTTTTGCTTCTTCAGCAACGGCTGCTTTTTCTGTAGTTGCTGCTTCTGCTACTGCCGGCTTAGCTGGCTCTTGAGCATCTGTTTGAACCGCTGCTTCCGTATTTGCTGCAGTTTCAGCAGTTTTTTCACTGGCTACAGCAGCATCAACCACCTTGTCTGCAGAAGTTGCTTTTTCTGCTTCCAACTGAGAAGCTGAGTTGGCTTGTACTTGAACCGGCTGCCCTGAGCCACTATCCTGAGCTGCAGTTGGTTCTTGAACTGCCACCTGCTTAACATCATCAGCGTGGACAAGACCTGCTTCGAGACCAAGTACTTTTGGTGCTACGATAAGTGCTAAGGTAGTCACACCGATGGCTACCCAGTTCTTCTTAACTTTATGCATCTTATAATGAATTTTTTTCTCCATCATAAAGCCTCCTTCTGAATTTGGTATAAAGTTATACTCTTATTCTAGTATATTTTTAGAAATGAGTCTATTTTATTTGCACATCTGCAACTGGGAAAGGCAAATTCTTTCAAACTGAGCCTTGAGCTTCTGGGCAACACCGAAGGAATCTAAAAATTCCAAGAAAGATAAGCATTCCTCAATATCACTCAGAGCATAGCTATTCCCAACCTTGTAGGAATAAAGAGCCCTATGATACTTAATCAGCATCCGATCATAAAGATCTGTCTCAGGGATTTTAGAATGGTCAAGATAATTGAGGAATCTCATAGCAACTAGCAAATGATTACTCTCTATGCAGACGCTGATAACATTAAGCAGCATCTTGATAATACGCCGGCGATTCTCCGGTAGATTATTATAAAACTGGGTGCGGTTAATCATTTCACTAGCAAAGGTCTCCAGTGTTTCCAAGGTCAATAGATCCACACTATTAGTAAAGAGCCAGAGCTCATAACGCCCCCACTCCTCAACGGAAAAGAGATAATCGGTCAGAAATTCTACATCTTTCTTGCTAATCTGAAAATCTGGACTGCAGGAAGACAATACTGCTCTAACAACAATTGTATTAAGCCTATAATTCTTCTTCTCAGGGAACTTTTGAGCCAAAGCTTCTGAGCTAGCCAATATACTTTGGAGCTTGACGACATTGTTTTCCTGATAAGCATCAGCTACTTTTTTTGAGAAAAGCGCATCATCTGCCTCAATGTAGTTATGGTAAACATACTGAAATTCGTCTAGAGAAACAGCCATATTCTTTAAGCAGCAATAGAAAGAATCAAGCGTGATACCACTGACTCCCCGCTCAAAACGAGACAGCTGAGCCACTGAAATATCTCCGGCTGCCGCTTCTTTAAGAGACATGTTTTTTGATTCTCTAATGACTTTGAAAATTTTTCCAAATGTTTTCAACATACCGAACCCCCGGTTTCATATATGCAATAAAATTTTTTACTAAATTTAATATACTAGTAATATATTTCTGTTTTGTTACAAAAAAACTACTTTGTATTTCTAAATGATACAAATAGATTAACTTGAACAATAAAATAACTCAATATAGTGACTTTTTCTGAAAATTTTATGGTTTTCAAGAAAATGCTAATTTTATAAGAAAGTCAGGAGGGTTCAACCTGACAACTTGAAAACACCGGCTTTTTTAAATCTAGCCTCCTTACTTATACAAAAATAAACTTGGATAATCTAAATTTTATAGACAACTGAAATGAAACTGTAACAAAATCTAAACGAATATTTTTTAGACATGACTTATTTTAGATATGACTTAAAGGAAGTAAAATGAAAAGGACTTAGTCCTGAATAATACAGAACTAAATCCTTTTGGTAGTTATTTATCTAACTTTTGGGAATAATTTCAGTTTCCCAGTTTTTACATCTGTCTCAATCGCTCCACCCGCTCTGAGATGGGAGGATGCGTATAGAAGAGTTTCTTCAGTCCGCCTTCTTTCTTAGGGTCGCTGATATAGAGAGCTGCACTTGCATCATCAACATGATGTTCCATAGGCTCACTGCGATCCAGCTTGAGCAAAGCATTAATCATCCCTTGCGGATTGCGGGTCAGCTCTACACTGGAAGCATCAGCCAGAAACTCCCGCTGACGAGAAATGGCCAACTGCACCAAGGTAGCTGCCAAAGGTGCCAGAATGATGGCAATTAGCGATACGATAAGGAGAATAATTCCCAAACCACTATCGTTATCTCGATCATTACTACTGCGCCGTCCGCCACCAAACCACATCATCCGGCCAGCCAGGCTAGACAATAGGGTAATAGCACTGGCCAAAGCAACAGCAATCGTTGAAATTCGGATATCATAATTTCGAATATGACTGACTTCATGGCCAATCACTCCCTCAAGCTCCTCACGATTCATGATTTGCAAGATACCCGTCGTTGCTGCGACAGCTGCATTTTCCGGCTTAGAACCGGTCGCAAAAGCATTGGGAGAGGGATCCTCTACGATATAGACACGTGGCATAGGAATCTGAGCGACCATAGCCATATCTTGTACGATATGATAGAGCTCAGGTGCTTCCTGCTCAGAGACCTCACGGGCTCCATTCATAGCCATGACCACTTCTGTAGACTGAAAAATCATCACTCCGGCATAAATAGCTCCGATAATCAAGGCTAGCAAGACACCACCTACAGCAGACCGCAGCCAGAGATAGCCAACAGCCGCTCCAAGGAGAGCCAAGAGACCGAAAAAAGCGATAAGGAGGAGCCAAGTCCTCCTTTTATTGCTGGCAATTTGATCAAATAGCATCTTAGTCACCTAGTCCAGTGCTACCAAAATCAACTTTTGGTACAGCCTTTTCTTCTTCTGGTGTTTTGAGGAAGTCCGCAGCTTTAAAGCCAAACATTCCTGCAATAATATTGCTTGGGAAAGTTTCCAGCTTGACATTGTAGTTGCTAGTTACTGAATTATAAAGCTGACGAGAATAAGCAATTTTATTTTCAGTATTGGTCAGCTCTTCCTGCAACTTCAAGTAGTTGGTATTTGCTTTCAGATCTGGATAGCTTTCAGCTACTGCAAAGATTCCAGAAATCTGACGAGAAAGGGCGTCGCTGGCTTGCATGGCTTCGGCTGGTGAAGCAGCTGAAGCTACCTGGTTGCGCAGTTGGGTTACCTTTTCCAAGGTTGCTTGCTCGTACTTGCCATAGCCTTTGACCGTTTCCAAGAGGTTAGGAATCAGGTCATTACGACGTTTGAGCTGCACATCGATCTGACTCCAAGCTTCCTGAGTCTGCATGCGGCTTTTAACCAAGGTATTGTACGCACCAACAACGAAGAATGCTAAAACCGCGACAATAATAAGAACAATAATAAAAGTCATGATATACTCCTTCAATTTTGATTAGACTTATTATATCAAAAAATAGAGGAACTGTCTTTATTCTTGACATTGATTTAGAAAAGATGTACGATAAAGGAAAGAATAAACCGACTGTCGGTCTAATAAAATTTTACTAATAAAAAGGATGCAAGCATGGCCAATAAAAAAGACTTTATCTTAGATACCGCTCAGGAGCTTTTTATGGAGCAAGGCTTTGACCAGACCTCTATCTCCCAGATTTTAGAAGCGACTCAAATCGCCCGTGGTACTCTCTACTATTACTTTTCTTCTAAGGAAGAGATAATGGATGCCATCATTGAGCGAACCATTGAAAGAGCATTTACAGCTTCCCAAGCCTTTGCTGATAATCGTGAATTGACTATCATAGAGCGCTTGGTTGGCAGCATGGCTGCTCTAAATCTTAATCATCAAGAGGGAGAGGGAGTGCTGCTGCATCTCAATCAGCCGCAAAATGCACTCTTGCACGAAAAGACCAATCAAATTCTTCTTGAACGGGCACCCCAGATTTTACTTCCTATCATCCAAGACGGCATCGCCGCTGGAGACATGAAAACTGACTATCCATATGAAAGCCTGGAAATGATTCTTACTTATTCGCTTCAAGTTTTTGGCAGCAGTTTTCAGGCTCTACCTCCAGAAAAACAGCAGCAAAAACTGCAAGCTTTTCTCTATCTTTTAGAAACTCTTTTTCACAGCCGGAAAGGCTACTTTGATCCCTTTCTATCTCTGATTCAGACTCAAAGCAGCTAGACAGCTAATTACTAGATTTACTATTTACACTTACTTGACATTGCAAGCATAAGGAGGTAACTATGAAACAATCAGGCTTTAGACTCTTTTTATTGATTTGGATAGGAAGCCTCATTTCAGAAATCGGCTCTGGTATGACTTCTTTCGCTTTAGGTGTTTATATCTTCCAGCTGACCGGTTTGGTTTCTGTTTCTTCTTTTGTTACGCTTTGTGCTTTTCTACCCGGTCTTTTGGTTACTCCTCTGGCTGGAATTCTGGCAGATCGCTATGACCGAAGATTGCTGATGGCTCTGGGAGATGGCTTGTCAGGCTTAGGCGTTCTCTGGATTTACTTTAGTCTGAAGAATCCTGCTTTGATTTTTATCTGTATCGGAGCTGCGATTAGCTCACTCTTTTCAGCCTTGGTAAATCCAGCCTTTAGAGCTACGATTTCCGACTTGCTGCCTGAGGACCAGTTATCAAAAGCAACTGGTTTGTCCCAGATTAATGGCATTGCCCGCTATCTGATTTCACCAGCCTTGGCTGGAATGATTTTGGCGAGTGGACATATCAGCACGATTCTGTTGCTGGATTTTTCGACCATTTTCGTGACAGTAGCCTGCACCTTGCTCGCTCGGAGGGCCATTCACACACAAGTTTATAGCAGTGATAGTCGTTTCTGGGCTGATTTCCTTAAAGGTTTTCAAATCGTCTATGGAAAAAAAGGCATCTGGATTTTAGTCCTAGCTGGAATAGGCTTTTCCTTCTTTCTGGGAACAGTGCAAATCCTGCTTTCTCCCTTGGTGCTGGCTTTCTCAGACGCCAAAACGGTCGGTTGGGTCATGACCATCTCTAGCAGTGGTATGCTGATTGGAGGCTTGGTTCTGGGGATATTTGCTATCAAAAAACACTTCCATCGTATGCTCTGCCTATCTCTATTTCTACTGGGGCTCTTCATGGTTGGGCTGGGAATGAAGGAAAACTTCATCTGGATTTGCAGCTTTGGCTTTCTCCTCTTTGCTGCTCTGCCTTTTGCCAATACAGCCATTGACTACCTGGTCCGCATCAATATTAACAAAGCCGATCAAGGCAAGGTCTGGGGAACCATTGGCATTATTTCTCAGCTGGGCTATGTGCTAGCTTATGCCGGCATGGGTTGGGTTGCGGATACACTTTTCAAACCCTCGCTGACTTACTTTGGCTGGCTGGCAAATTCCGTCGGAAAAATCATCGGTGTTGGAGGAGGCAGAGGCTACGGTCTGCTCTTTATCCTATCCGGTATCTCTATCAGCATCGGTGCTTACCTGCTCTCCCGAGCACGTTCAGTAAAGGAGCTGGAATATGTTTCAACGCTTGATAAAAAATGATTTAAAAGAAAATAAAGTCAGTATGCTGGTCATCGGGCTTTTCCTTCTTCTGACTCTGACTCTAAGCTTTGCAGCCACGCGCCTGACCATCAGTCTCACTAGCTCGATTGAGCGCTTTGTGGAAACAGCTAAAAGTCCTCACCTGCTACAGATGCACAGCGGAAACGTCAACCGAGAACGCCTGCAAAACTTCGTCCAGCAGCATCCGGAAATTGCCTCCTGGCAGCTGACAGACTTTGTCAACGTGGAAGGGTCAGCCATCCGTATCAATGGGCAGGACTCGCTTCAGGACAGCTCTCAGGATAATGGCTTTTCCAGTCAGAACCAAAACTTTGACTTTCTGCTGGATCAGAATAACCAGCCTGCCCAGCCTCGGCCAGGGCAAGTTTATATCCCCCTTTATTATTACAATAGCGGAAAAATCAAAATCGGCGACCAAATAAGGGTCGGCAAACTGCAGCTAACTGTCCAGGGCTTTATCCGAGATGCCCAGATGAATGCTGGTCTAGTCTCCTCCAAGCGCTTCCTCATCTCGCAAACTGATTTGCAGACTCTGAAAAAAGAAGCATTTGCATCTAATGAGAACCTGATTGCCTTTCGAGTGCATAAGCTTAGCCAGATTTCTACTATCGAGCAAGCCTATAAAAATGCCGAGCTTGAGTCCAATGGACCGCCTATGATTACCTATCCGACTATAAAGATGATTAATGGCTTCAATGACGCTCTAGTCATCCTGGTCATGGGGCTGCTAGTTGTGGCCATCGTTGGCATCACCTTTCTCTGCATGCGCTTTGCCCTCTTGACCAAGATTCAAGAAGACCTGCAGCAGATTGCAGTTATGAAGGTGATGGGACTGCCCCAAAGCTTTATCAGCAGGGTCTACCTGACCAAGTATTATTTCTGTCTGGCTCTAGCAACCATCGTAGGCTGGGGACTGTCCTTTCTCCTGAGCGCTCCTTTTAAAAAGCAAATGTCACTGTCTATGGGACAAAGCCCGACGCCCTTCTATAGCTATCTTTTGGAAATACTAGTGGCTCTGCTGCTCTGTCTCTTGGTCTTCTGGCTGACTGCCCGGCCTCTTAGCTCCTTTAAGAAAATGACGCCCAGCCAAGCTTTAAGATTAGCTTCTTCCAACAGTCTGGCCGAGACTCGTTCTACTCCGAAAATGGGCTTACCGACTATCCCCTTCTTAGACAGACCCTATTTCGCTCTGAAAACGATTCTCAGTCATAAAAAACTCTATTTGACTATCTTGTTCATTGTCAGTTTGATTAGCCTGCTTATCCTGCTGCCAGCCAGTCTCTATAGCACTGTGATGGACAAGAACTTCATCCAGTATCTGGGAGCTGGTCAGGCAGATGTGTTGATTGATATTTCTCAGACTGAAGATATCGATACCAAGGCTGCCCAGCTTCTGAAAGAACTGCAGGCAGACAAGGATATCGCAGAGATCAATCAGTACCAAAGCCAGAATTTCTCCTATCAAGACCAGCAAGGTCAGACCCAGCAGTTGCGGGTAACTCTGGGAAACCATGCAGGATTTCCAGTCAAATACAGCCAAGGTCGTTATCCTAAAAACGAGCATGAAATTGCCCTCTCCAAGCTTATGGCAGAGGAGCTCAAGCTAAAAGCAGGAGACAGCCTGACCTTGACGGTAGACGGTCAAGCCAGAAAACTAAAAGTGGTCGGTATCTACTCAGACCTGACCTACGGCGGCAAGACCGCCAAGGCTGTCTTTGTGACAAAGCAAGCGCAAACCCTCAATAGTCTGACGACCATCCGTCTTAAAGATGCTAGCAACAAAGCTCAAAAAATCAACGAATGGAAAAAACGCTATTCCAACTATAAATTAACCGATGTAGAAGACTTTTTCCATCAGACTTTTGATGACACGCTAGCCATGCTCCGCCTGATTCAGACCAGCGTTTTCTTGACAGGGCTCGGCATTGTCTTCATCCTTATGACTCTCTTTGTCTATATGATTTTCACTAAGGATCAAGCTGACTTGGCGCTTTATCGGATGCTGGGATTTGGCAGTGAACGACTCAGGAGCCACTACCTGCTCGCTGTCTGCTTCATCTTGATGCTGGCTCTGGCAATAGCCGACCTGCTGCTCCTTAGTCTTGGGCAAGAAGTCTGCAGTCTGCTGCTCAGCAGCTTCGGTATCAGCAAACTCCAGCTCATCATCAATAAGTCGCTTACTTTTCTATGGGCACCGCTGACTCTGCTTCTTAGCGGACTCACAGCAGCACACATCAGTCTCCGAGCTCTGAACAAGCTGGAAATTGGACGCTATCTCAAGGAACATTAATCTTAAGCAGATAGCTTTCGAGCGCTTAGCATTTATTTTACATCCGAGGAGAAGCCTATGTTATTAGAAGCACATAACCTCAGCAAAAGCTATCAGGAAAATCAGGAGCCCATTCTCCGTGATTTGTCGCTAGAGATTGAAAGCGGCCAATTCATCGCCATCATGGGGCCGTCCGGCTGCGGGAAATCCACTCTTCTCAATCTTCTGTCCACCATTGACAGACCTGACCAAGGACAGATTCTTTACCAGGGACAGGACCTGCTAGCCATGAAAGATAAGGACTTAGACCGCCTTCGCAGAGAGGCTTTCGGCTTTGTCTTCCAGCAGGCAACCTTCCTGAAAAATCTCAATATCCTAGACAATATTTGCCTACCGAGTATTATTGGTAAGAAAAGCAGCGAGCGAAAGGCAGCCTATGAGCGAGCCAAGGAGTTAATGGCCCTGACTGGAATCGAGGATATAGCCCACCGCAGCATCCATCAAGTATCGGGCGGCCAGCTCCAGCGAGCAGGCATTTGCCGCGCTCTCATGAACCAGCCTCGAATCATTTTTGCTGACGAGCCGACAGGAGCCCTCAACTCTCAAGCCGGCCGTCAGGCTATGGAGCTCATGCAGCACTTCCATCAGCAGGGCGCAAGTATCCTTCTGGTAACCCACGATGCCAGCGTGGCTACCTATGCCGACAAGGTCCTGCTCATTTTAGATGGCAAGATCAAAAAAGAAGTTCTCTTTGACCCAGCCGCTAATCAGGATGAGCGGCGCCAGCTGCTCTTGGCGGAGCTCAATCAGATTGGCATATAAGAAAAGAGGCCCTTTGGCAGAATGCCGGGGTCTCCTTTTTGTGATATAATAGGATGAATACTGACAAACAAGGATGAAACTATGACACCGCAAGAATTTTACCAGCTCTTAGCCCAGCAGGGAATCGAGCCGACCGACCGCCAGAAAGACCAATTTGAGTGTTATTTTCAACTCTTGGTCGAATGGAATGAAAAAATCAATCTAACAGCTATTACCGAGAAAAATGAAGTCTATCTCAAGCATTTCTATGATTCAATAGCGCCCGTTTTGCAAGGCCTGATTGATAATCAAGACCTTAAGCTATTAGATATCGGAGCCGGGGCTGGCTTTCCCAGTCTCCCTATGAAAATCATCTGCCCTCAGCTGGATGTGACTATCATTGACTCGCTCAATAAACGAATCAACTTCCTCAAACTGCTGGCTGAAGAGCTCGGGCTGGACAAGGTTCACTTCTACCACGGTCGCGCAGAAGACTTTGCTCAGGACAAGGCTTTTCGGGCTCAATTTGACTTGGTCACTGCCCGTGCAGTCGCTCGGATGCAGGTTCTGTCTGAGCTGACCATTCCCTATCTAAAAGTGGGTGGCAAGCTCCTAGCGCTCAAGGCTTCTAATGCTCCAGAAGAACTGGAAGAAGCAAAAAATGCCCTCAATTTACTCTTTAGCAAGGTCCAAGACAATCTCAGCTATGCCTTACCAAACGGTGACCCTCGCTTTATTACGGTGGTGGAAAAGAAGAAAGAAACACCCAACAAATACCCCCGCAAAGCCGGCATGCCCAATAAAAGGCCATTATAAGAAAAAATCAGGCAAGGATTGCCTGGTTTTTTATGTCACCGACTAGAAGCTCAATGTAGAAAAGAGATGCTACAAGACTACCGCAAGTATAAAAAGTCACTTACTCACTGTCCTGTTCCTCTAGTTTTAAAACATTGATAAATTCTTCATAAGAATTGACTACATGATCTTGACCGTCTTTTGTGATATTACCATAAACAGTTAAATTATCAAATAGTTGCTTATCTTTCGGTATTAAAAGACTGTAAATGTCTGACAGCAGTTTAGGATCTGTCTTATCCGTCAAAAGATATAATTGACCTCCCTGATTCGTCATCAAGTCATAAGCTTTAGGGTATTCCTCCTTTAGGCGCCAATCAGAAGATTGTTTAATAACTGAATTGGGGAAAGAGATAGATGAGAATATATTATCAATAGGCTCTTTATAGTATTTTTTTAAACTTGTAAAATTACCAATAATATCAGTTCGCTTATCTTTTGGAATTTCGACATCTTTTGGAACATCCTCTATTTTTCCTGTCGCCATATTAAACAAAACTATACGGCCACTTCCGCCTCCAACCTTTTCTAACTCCACTGTTCGATATTCTTGATTATCATAACTAAAGAAAGCCGAATAAGTCGCAAAAGGTACATAACTATCATCATATTCTCGAATCGCTTCAAGTAAATCATATTCCTTACAAGATAACTTATTAGTACTAATATCGTAGACCTGTATTTTCCAAAACTCCCCCCAACTTAAATCTTTCAGATTAAAATCAGGATCATGAAATTGGCGAACAAATTGATAGCTGTCCGTTGAAAGATAGTGCTTTCCATAAACCGCTGCGCCAAATCCTAATGCCTGTCCTTCGCCACTGTTATTATCTGGGACTTTTGAGTCAATAATTTGGGAATTTGCTTTTTTCCATGAAATAACTAAGCCTTGTTTGTTTGCAATAAATTCGTAAGCTCGTGGTTCAATTGCATAGTTTCTTTCTTTATAACGATTATATGTAAAATATCGATACGCATCGTAAGCACCGACTAAAGACAAGACAATGACGAGCACTGCTATAAATTTCCATTTTTTCTTCATATTACTCCTTCCCTTTCAGCGTGTAAGTCTCCTAAAACTCCTAAAATAGTATGTAAATAGAAGATAGTTTAGGAAACCATACATTCATAAGGAACATGCTCCATTCTACCTCCACGGATTATAAAAGCGGCCGTGATTGACTGCGAAGAGGGCAAAGCAAAGTAATAGAAAAGCGACTGCCAGTGTCAGCACCAGCATATCTCGTCTGCTTAGAGCTTGATAGGTATACCAGGTACGTTTTTTATTTTTCCCAAAGCGGCGCAGTTCCATGGCTGTGGCAATGGTATTGATGCGCTCGAGAGAGCTGAAAATCAGCGGAATGATAATCTGCAGATTTCCCTTCACGCGCTGAGACAGTTTAGCTTTCTTGGATAATTCTTGCCCACGCGCTTCCTGAGACATTCTGATTAGGAAGAATTCCTCCTGCAAATCTGGAATATAGCGAAGCGTCAGACTGACCGCATAAGCAATTTTATAAGAAATACCAAGCTGATGTAGGCTAGAAGCAAACTGACTGGGATGGGTTGTCATGAGGAAAATTACTGCCAGAGGTATGGTCGAAACATACTTGAGCAGGAGATTAAAGAGGTAGAACAGCTCCTGAGCAGTTAGATTATAAGCTCCCCAGCCAGTCCAGAGGACATCTTTGGCTCCATAGATATCGACACCATACTGAGGGGCAAAAAGATAGACCATCACTAAGTTAAGAGCAGCAAAGGATGCCGCAAAGACTAAAACAAATGAAATGTCTCGGATGCGGATGTGGGATAGCCGAAAGAGGCAGAGGGACAGCAGGGCTAGCCCCAGCAAAAAGCGAGTATCATAGCTAATCATAGCTGCCACTGATACCAGAACAAAGAACAGCATCTTGCTGGCACCGGACAGACCATGAAGAAACGTCTCGCCTGCATGGTAGCCGATTAATTTTCGCTGATTAAGCATGCTTGTTCTCCTTTTTTTGCATATAAAACTCGGTCAAAGCCAGAGGGTCGGCACCAATCTTCTCAGCCAGAGCAAAGATTGACGTTTCCTTTAGATGGGCCGCCGCAATCAACTCTTGATCTGTCAGCACCTGCGCAGGAGCCTTATCGGCTAAAATCTGACCATCCACCACAACCACTGCCCGATCTGAGTAATCCAGCATCAGCTGCATATCGTGCGTAATCATGATAATGGTATGTCCCTGCTGGTTGAGCTCGTCTAGAAAGTCCATCATTTCGGTATAATGGCGCTGGTCCTGACCAGCTGTCGGCTCATCCAAGAGGATAATCTCTGGATTCAGCACCAAGATAGACGCAATGGTCACCCGCTTCTTCTGGCCGAAAGACAGGGCCGAAATCGGCCAACTACGAAATTCATTGAGGCCACATGTCTTAAGAGCCGCATGGACCCGCTCTTCGATTTCCGCTTCTGCCAGCCCGCGCAAGCGCAAGCCTAGAGCCACTTCATCAAAAATCATGGCTGCCGAAATCATCTGATTGGGATTCTGCAGGACATAGCCAATCCGCTCTGCTCGCTCCTTGATGGAGTCTCCTTTTATATCCTGACCCTGCCAGCTATAGCTCCCCTCAGTCTCGATAAACTGACAGAGGGCCTTGGCCAGGGTTGACTTACCAGCTCCATTTTTACCAACGATAGCTATCCGCTCTCCCTCGAAAATCTTCAGGCTGATATCTTGCAAAATAGGCTTGCCGCCGCTCTGGTAAGCAAAGGAAACATGTTCCAGTTCCAGCAAGGGCTCCTGAGACTCTTTGTCAGAGTCAGACCAGTCCTTGCCCTCAAAGGTCACATCTACTAGCTGCAGCTCATCCAAGTGGGACAATCCTTCAGTCTTTTCCACTTCAACGCCTAGCTGGCGTAGAGTGGTAATGTAGAGCGGTTCGCGGATGCCATTTTCAGCTAGCAGCTGGGTTTTGAGCAGCTCATCAGGATGCCCATCAAAGAGGATGCACCCATCATTAACAAGCACCAAGCGGTCTACTGGCCGGTAAAGAACATCTTCTAAACGATGCTCGATAATCAGAGTCGTTGTCCCCGTATCTCGATGAAGCTGGTCAATCAAATCAATGGTGTCCTGTCCTGACTTTGGATCCAGATTAGCCAAGGGCTCGTCAAAGAGCAGAATGGGACTTTCATCAATCAAAACCCCAGCCAGACTGACGCGCTGCTTTTGACCGCCTGATAAATCCTGGGGCCGATGCTGCAAAAGCTCCGCTAAATCCAGCTTCTCTGACCATGTTTTGACTTTTTCTCGCATAAGCGACAGCTCCATCACGTCATTTTCCAGCGCAAAGGCCAAATCTTCTGCTACGCTAAGCCCGATAAACTGGCCATCCGTGTCCTGCAAGACCGTGCTGACTAGATTGGACTTATCATAAATGCTGGATTCAAAGGCTGGCTGCCCCTTAATCAAGAGCTGACCGCTGGCCTCTCCTTTATAAATGTTGGGGATAATCCCATTGAGACACTGGCCCAGCGTTGACTTACCAGAGCCAGATGGCCCGACAATCAGAACCTTCTCCCCCTCGTAAATAGTCAGATTAATCCGCTTCATGGTCGGCTCAGACTGGGCCTGATATTGAAAGCTAAAGTCTTCAAATTGGATAATTGGTTTTTTCATCTTATTTCTCTATAGTGCCAGAGCGATCTGAATCGCTAGATTGGCAATCTTATCTTTTTCGTCCAAGTCTGCATGATTGGCTAGGTTACGCATATCCCAAGCTTCCTCAGATAAGTGGTCAGCTGCATAGAAGAACTGGCAGACGGTTATCTCTCGAAAAGCTGCTAAAGCCGCTACAGCTGAGCATTCCATGTCCACACAGATTGCGCCCTCCGCCTTTCTATGGCGGAGCTTAGCAGGCGTCTCACGGTAAATGCCGTCTGTCGTCCAGACCTTGCCCTTGCTATGGGAAATACCGCGCTCCTCCAGAAAAGCCGTCAGAAAATCTTTCAAGCCAAGATTGACTTCCAGCTCACGGCTAGCTGGCTGGTAGTGATAACTAGTCCCCTCATCACGCAGGGCCTCCGTCGGGATAATGACGGAAGTTTCCTTAATCTCCTCATCCAAGATGCCACAAGTCCCGAAAAGTACTAACTTTTTCATGCCAAACGCAATCAGGTCTTCCAGAATAGCCACACAGGCCGAAGCTCCAACTGGTGCATTAAAGAGAGCCAGTTCCCATCCATCCGCAAAAATACGATAGATAGGAATTTCAATATTTGCCATGCTGGTCGTCGTAATCAGTTCATGCTCAAAATCAGCCAACATCCGCGCAAAAGTCTCTCTGGCAAAGCAGGAGACAGCCGTCTCTGGAAATCCTTCTATGGATTCATTCAAGTCTTTTGGGTTGATGATGGCCTTGCGACTTTGGTCAAATTCTTCAAGTATCATAGGCTTGCTCTCTTATCCCTTTCTTCCTGATGAAACAACCAGCAGAACTCTACTGACTTCATCTTACCATTGTATCATAAAAAGGCGGTCTGCTGAATGCTGCCTGCATATTTTCTACATAGCCAAAGCCATAGGCAGACTCTATAGCGAGATTGCAGTCAATGCTTTTCAAAGGTAAGCCACAAAAAAAGACTGGGCATAAATCCCAATCTCATCTTACATAAGGGCTGTTGCAGCAGTAATCAAGCCAAATACGATGCCCGGCATATTAGCCGCAGCCAAAGGAATGTCCCGCTTCTCTTTAAATAGACCATAAATGACCCAGAGAGTACAGTTTAGAGCAGCTACTGAAGGCTGGATAAAGTCACCCTTGTTGCCAGCTAGATTATTCATAATCTGTGGGATATAGGAAACATACATCATAACAGACATAAACGTGGCCACCCAGCCCAAAATTAGCATGTGTTTTTCTTTCATTTCGTTCTCCTTTTTATAAAACTGACCTCTATTCTATAGCTTCTTTTTGAAATTTTCAAGATATTTTCAATAATGTTATCAAAACGAAAAGAGTCACAAAATTGTGAGAACTGCTGACAAACCTTAAAAAGCCGCCTTTTGGCAGCTCTGTTAAGATTAAAAAAGTAAATTTTCCTAGCGCTAAAACTTCGGTTCTCCATCGGGAAGCTGATCCAAAATGGCTTCCAGTTCCAGCCGATTGAGTGGCTGAATCCGGATCTGACTGGAATCCAGATAGCTACGGTGAGTCTCTGGAATCTTCTCCAAAAAAGCTTTTAAATCCTTTGTTGCCAGATATTTATATCCTTGCGGACTACTGGCATCCTCTATCAGGATATGAAGATGCCATTCCATGTCTTGACTAGCACCGCTCTCAATCATCTCTTTTACCAAGTATCCCTTGGGCATGGGTTGCGTCGGAAGAACTGTCTCCACTCCTTCTGCCAGAACATAAGAGCCCAGGTATTTCCCACCCTGATCCTTATAATACTTAGGAGTAGAAAATTGACTCTGAACTTGCTGCATCTCGGCCATCTGCCTGCCAAACTCCTCCACAGGATCTTCAGCTTTGAATAGTTCCAGAAGTTTTTCCTGCGACATATACAAATCATGAGCATAGCCTTCGAAAACATGCATAGGCGCAGCTGCAACTCTGGCATCGTTGAGGCCGTAGAGAATATCCGCTTCAAAATCAATATTAAAAATCCCGTCAGCGGTGTAAGTGGTGCCGTATTCATCGACAATATCCTGCTTCATCTTCTGAGCCAAACGACTCATGAAGAGAATAGCCCCCTTCCAGTCGCCAACCGTCGATGGTGTCAAGACGCGAATCTGGTAGGTTTCTCGGTCTGACAGATAATAAACTTCAAACCCACGTCCAGCCCCTTCCCAATAGACAGCCAGAAAAGTTCCGACCTGATCCAAGGATTGATAAGCCTTATCGCCCTCAAGGCCTACGACCTCCAGCCCTTCCACCAAGGAAACCAGAGACAGGGGTGTTTCGACCGCCTTATAGCTAAACAAGCCCTTTCGGTTCTGAATGTAAAAAGAAATACTCATACCATGCTCCTTTCTAACGACAAAAGCCTTTCAGAAAGCGAGAAAATGCAAAATCAAAACTCAATACAGGTACAAACTAGCTTTTCTCCAAGGCTTTTAAGACATGCTCCATTCTTAAAATGGACTCTGGTATTAGTATAACATTTTTGGAAGAAAAAGACGAAAAAACCTGTATCCATGAAGAGACATTCCGGCTGAAAACTTCATCAATACAGATTCTAAGAATATATTTGAAAAAAAGCAATGAATAAACTTCTAAGAAAGCAAAACTCATCTGAGCACTTCTCATTTTTTATTCTGCTGCGTCAGCTCCTGATTGTAGGACAAGGCTAGCTTGATCCAGTAAGACAGTTCTTTTTGTCCTTCGCCATCTAAATCAATATAGCCATGATAAAGCCTACCCTTCATTAAAGTCACGCTAGCACCATTTTTAGGCAGAACCTGCTTTTCCATTTCCTTACCAATGCGTACCATGACAAGCTCTTGACTTCTCGAACTCACAGTAACGGTCATCTTACCTCGAACCATAAAAGCCAAGCCACCAAACATCTTCTTCTCTTCTACCTCTTCTTCAAAAACATGAGGGGGAAGATCAGTAGCTAAAATGGCACGGACTTGCTGGGCTAAGGATTCACTATAAGCCATCCTCCTACCTCATTTCATCACATCCCAGCCGATACCAAAACGGTCAATCAAGCGGCCATAAAACTCTGCGAAAGCTTGTTCCTCTAAAGGATAGAGAATTTGCCCACCTTCAGCAAGCTTGGCAAAAAGCTCATCGGCTTCTTCTCTACTGCCTGGGCTCAGAACTAACCATTGATTGGGCTGATGGTGGCTAGGAATAGACAGGTCATTAAAAACACCTACATCCTCACCATTAAGGGTCAAGTTTTCTGTATCTAAAACAATCCAGGCAATCTTATCTCGTTTTTCTGCAGGAAGGTCTGCTGGATCCATCATCTCACTGGCTCGGACAAGTCCCTTTATCTCTATCTGAAAAAGATCTGCATAAAAACAAAAAGCTTCTTCTGCCTGACCATTAAAACTTAAAAACACGTCTAATTTCATTATTGTTCCTCCAATTTTTTATAGCTGAGAATAAATCTCTAGTATCAGTTTATCAATTAAGATAAAAATTTTCTTATTCTCAATTGCGCTTGTTTGGCTAGGGAACGCATGATTAAAACTGGAAGATTAACTGTAATAGGTGGATCGCTGGGCAAGGGCCTGCGCATGCTGATTTCCTCCTGATAGATGCTATCGCCTGCAAAAGTGAGAGGCTCATCGCTGCCCCAGCGAAAGTTATGCTTCAAGACATAGTTTTTAGTTAGGCGTAAATCCTCCAGCAATTCACAGGCCAAAAGATAGTAGCGACCATCGGGTACATTTTCAAAAGTAAACCGGCTCTCCTGACTCAGTGCTACTCCGATAACCGGCTCTTCTTTGGGTATGCGGGTTTTAAACAGCCCGACACAGCTAATGCGTGGTTCATACCCCTCAGGATAAGATAGCGTCACAGTCAAGCGATTGCCACTTTTACAGTCGGGATCCTGATGCAACAAAGCTCCCTTCTCATCCAACTGTTTGACCATAAAATCATAAGCCTTGCTTGATTCCTGATAATATTTTTTAGGCGAAAGTCCAGTATGCCGCTTAAAAGTATTGGAGAAGCTGCCTAGACTATCATAACCAGCTTCCATAGAGGTCTCAGTCACATTTTGCCGACCTTCTACAATCTCCTGAATCCCTTTTTCCATCTTAAGAGCTTCCACATATTGCTTGATAGAAAAGCCCATCTTTTTCTTGAAAGTTCTGGATAGATGGGAAGGGCTATAGTGGAAATGCTGAGCCAAATCGGTCAGACTCAGCTCTTCATCTGCATGCTGACGAAGATAGGCTACCACTTCTTCCATGATAGCTTTAGACATAGACTTGCTCCTTTCCCATTTATTAAGCCCATTATATCACATCAAAAAGAAAGGACAAAAAATCAAAACCGCGGAAAGAAAACCAGAAAGCAAGTAATACTCCGCGAGATATCCCAAGAACATGAGGAAATAGTCTGCTTTCCCAAATCCCTATTTAACAAGACTTTTACCTGTAGATAAATGATAAAAAAACTTTAGACGCTTGAATCGTCTAAAGTTTTTAGTTTTTCTTAGGAATTTAGAAACTTGCCTTACCATCAAAAATAGTCAGCTTATGCAAATTTTCCATGCCTGCAATAATGGGTCTAGCTTTTGCAATGAGATTTTGAAAAACTTCCAAAGTAAGGCTATCATTATGAGCTTGCTCGCTCTCCCAAACTTCGTAAATATAGATGCTATTGGGTTCGTCTGCTTTCTCTCCTAAGATATAGCAGAAACAAGTATCAAGATTTTGCATTTCTTTGACAACTTCTTGCATATATGCAACAAGTTCCTGAGCCTTCCCTTCTTTGGCAATTAATTTACCATAAACGCAAAATTTTTCCATTAGAATCTCTCCTTATTACTGAGCCACTAGTGTTTCCAAGCTTTCTCCAATCGCAGCCAAACGTTCCATCACTTCTGCATGGCTCAAGCCGTTTTCAGCTACATAGCGGTTGCGAGGGTGAACACGGCATTCATGCGAACAGCCACGGAGGTACTTGTCTTCGTTTTCTTCAGAGGTCAGGATGCGGCGGTTACACTCTGGATTGCCACAGTTGACATAGCGCTCGCAAGGAGTACCGTCAAACCAGTCTTTCCCAATCACAACTGGATCAACATGGTTGATATCAACCGAGATACGCTCATCAAAGACATACATCTTGCCGTCCCAAAGCTCACCTTGAACTTCTGGATCCTTGCCGTAAGTCGCGATACCGCCATGAAGCTGGCCGACATCCTTGTAGCCTTCACGCACCATCCAGCCTGAGAATTTCTCACAGCGAACACCACCGGTACAGTAAACAACCACGCGCTTGTCCATGAACTTCTCTTTGTTATCACGGACCCATTGCGGCAATTCGCGGAAGTTGCGGATGTCTGGACGAATTGCCCCACGGAAGTGACCCAGATCGTACTCATAGTCGTTACGAGTGTCTAAGACAACAGTGTCTTCGTCCAAGAGAGCTTCCTTAAATTCCTTAGGTGACAAGTAAGCTCCTGTCGTCTCCAGCGGGTTGATGTCATTATCAAAATCATTGTCTTCCAAGCCCAAGTGCACAATTTCTTTCTTGTAGCGAACAAACATTTTCTTGAAAGCTTGTTCGTTTTCTTCATCCATCTTGAACCAAAGGTCTTCCATACCCGGAAGGCTGTGCACATAATCCATGTATTTTTGAGTGGTCTCATAATCACCAGAAACCGTTCCATTGATTCCCTCATCTGCTACCAAGATACGGCCTTTCAGACCAATAGATTTACAGAAGGCCAGATGATCAGCTGCAAATTTCTCAGCATTCTCAATCGGAACATATTTGTAGTAAAGTAGGACGCGAATATCTTTTGCCATAAGATTTCAACTCTCTTTTCTCTATAAAATTTTCTGAATTTTTTAATTCATCTATTTATTATAACGCGAGAAGAAAAGCTGGGCAAAATATTTGTTTGAAAAATAGCAGAGCTGAAAAGTTTAAGCGAGAAGGATAGGTTAACGCTCTTCTTCCAATTGATCCAAATACTTCTCAAAGCGCTTTTTCTGCCATTTGTTTATATACTCCAAGAAAATATTGACCAGCAGCATAAAGGGAAAGTGAATGACAAAAGTAATTAAAATAACAAATAGAAACATCGGGTGAAAAACACTATTATGATAAATAGCATGATTCAGTTGGAAATTCTGGCAGGCAATCAAGAAAGTCAGAAAGCCTGTCGAAACCAGTAAGCCCCAGATAGTCAGACTGAAACTATTGTAATAATTAGCTCCCAGATACTGAGCTCGAAAGAAGAAATATAAGCAGGCGATAATGATCAAAACCAAGAAGGGCTGATAGTTAATGGCTCTAGCATTCATAGCTACAGAACCAGCATATAAGGCTAAACCACCATACAAGAAGAGACTAAAAGCCTCCATACCAGCCTTATTAACCAGCTTCTCTTCCCGCTCGTCCAAGATCTGTCGTTTAATAAGTTTAATTTTCATGACTAGTCCTTTCTCTATTCAATCCAAAACAATTGATCCAGCGTCTTATTGAGACATTTGCAAATCGCTAAGCATAAACTGAGACTAGGATTGTACTTACCTGCCTCAATCAGGCCAATGGTCTGGCGGGTCACTCCGATAGCATCTGCCAAGTCCCCCTGAGTCATATCATGCTCGACTCGCGCCATCTTTAGCTTAAGATTTTTTGCCATGATCATTGTCCTTATCATTTTTCTTCTTAGTTGCTATGCCTAAAAGTGCACAACCAATTGTAATATCACTGCCAGCAAAAATAAGAAAAGTCTGATTTTGATTGTTCAGTCCTATAACCAAAAAAATGATACCCAAAACAAGCCAAATAAGTGGTGAATATATATTTTTGATATTTTTCATATCGCTTCTCCCTTCATTTTTATAAGTCTATTATACAATATATTTTAAATAATGCAATATATAAATTACATTTTGTTTTTTATTTTGTACAAAAAAAGACCAGGAATTCTCCCAATCTTTCAATTTTTGATGTAATCAATCTTTTTTGAGACTTCCTGCGCGTGTGCGGGTGCGAGCGTAAGCAGTCAGCAAGACAGTTCCGATGACTGCTACTGTCGCAGAATTCACCAGAATTGCTACAATACTTTGAGCAATGACCTTATTGACCGGCTCACCAGATACAATCACATCACCAATCGGGCCGATTAGCCAAGCGATTGCATTGGCTCCAAACTGAATCAAGTTAAAGCGGATAATATCCTTGACTTCAAATTTTCCTTCTTCCACTTGGAAGAATTTTCTAAAGAAGCCAACTAATAGACCGAAGACTCCGCTGCCGGCAATCCAGAACCACCAAAGTCCGCCACCGCTCATAGCGTCTTTAATGGCATGGCCAATGAAGCCCATCAGGAAACCGACGATTGGTCCAAAGATGACGCTAAAAAGAGCTTGCAGAGGGTATTGGAGCTGGATGCTGGTATTGGGTACAGGCGTTGGGATATTGATCATTCCGATGACCACGAATAGGGCTGCTCCAATTCCTGTTGCGACTACGTTTCTGATTGTATTATTTTTCATTTTCTTCTTCCTTAATTTTCAATTCTCTTGATTTCAATATGCCATTGGGCACCGACGCCAACATTGTAGGCCTTAGCAAAAGAACCTTGGTTAATCGCTAAGCCAACCCGATAGAGGGAGTTGATATAGAGGATAGGCTGACCGATGCGGACATCCGCAAAGGACTTGCCATAGGTTACTTGGTTTTGATAAACCAGCATATCATTGTTGTAGATGGTAACCTCGAAGCGGTCGCCAAATTCTGGTTTTAAGGTGCAGAATTCCTCGCGGGTGATAGAGGTCCAGAGAGAGCCGAAGCGGACATCCAGGATATCAATAGCTCCGCTGACATAATTATCCGCAAGCGTAGTTTCGACTACCTGAATTTCGACAATGTCTTCAACTTTAAGCTCCGGTCCAACCTCTTCAAAGCTGATGTGGCCACTGGCTAGCTTAGCACCCGTATAGGCATAAACATCACGGCCATGGAAAGTATAGGAATGCTCTGTATCCTTGCGGCGATTTTCCACCTCAGAAATTTCCCGAATAGCCTCAATGCCAACATGCTTCTTGATGAAAGACAGGGTGCCATTGTCAGGTGTGACGATGTACTGGCCCTTTTTAGTCTTGGCTACCACACTCTTACGCTTGGAACCAACGCCTGGATCCACTACTGACACAAAAGTCGTTCCTGCTGGCCAGTAATTAACTGTCTGAAAGAGACGATAGCTCCCCTCAAAGATGTTGTAAGGGGTGATATCGTGAGTCAGATGATGAATTTTCAGAGTAGGCGATTCTTCTAAGGCTACTCCTATCATGGCTGACACAGCTCCATCTACCAGACCAAAGTCCGACTGGAGTACGAGTAAATTGTTCATGTTTTCTCCTTAGTTATATTTTCGATGGTATTTAGACCGAAGCTGGCTTGGGAAGTCTCGCTTTAAGGATTTGCTTTCCTAACAGGGCTCCAAGTAAAGCGCCCAGTAAAATGCTGGCTACAAACCAGAGGACCAAGCTGGGTTCAGGCTTAAGCATGACCTGCTCGATGTAAGCCAGAGTCTTGCCTCTGGCAAGAAGACTAGCTTCATACTGCTTGGGCGCCAGCCACATTAGGAAAATAGGACCTGCTGTGCTAAAGCTGAAAACCATAAAAGCCAGCAAGCTTCTAACAGTCTTTTGATAGCTGCCTGACCGAGCTATAAGATCCGCTAAAATACCACAAATCAAACCTGGTAGAAAGGCGCCAAAGCCATGTCGACTGAGCAGAAAGAAGAAACCTAGCAGACAGCCTAAGCCGCTGATCAGACCGAAGGTCTTTATTTTCTCTGTATAGAAGATAAACAGAACTCCGCCAAAGAAAGCTGTAAAAGCTGGAGCGTAAAACATATTGCCTGAGCGGTCAAATAGAAGCCCAACCAAGACGCCTAAGAGCATGGCTAGGAAATAAAAGAGGTAAAAGAAGCCAGCCTGCTTCAGTTTGTCTTTTCTTATAGAGTATAGCATAAGCCTTCCTTTCCCGCTAGTCAACTCGACGATAACTGCCAATCAAGTCTTGAATGAGCTCTATATGTGTATAATAATCAGCAATTTTTACATTCTCATCTCCGCCATGATCTCGACTATTGGCATTGCCAAGTCCGAAAGCCGCCATAGGAACCTCCAAGGCCTCATAGACCGTGTGCATCGGACCAGTTCCAGCTGAAGTCGGCAGAACAGAGATGCCCTCTTGGTAGTAATCTTTAGCCAGCTCGATAAGATTGAGAATGGAAGGTGCACTCATGTCGCTGCGATAGCTCATCTCTCCTAAGGTATAGGTCAGCTTAACCGCTGGATAGCCATTCTTGTCCAGCTGCTGACGAATCTTGTCCAAAACATCTTGTGGTTCCAGACCTGGCACCAAACGAACCTCCATCTTGGCCTGGGCATCTGAAGGCAAAATGGTTTTAACCCCTTGGCCTTGATAGCCTGATCCGAAGCCTTCAATATTCACCGAAGGCTCAAAGTAAAATCGACGGAGAAATTCCTTACGTTCGTCCAATAGAACTGGCAATTTCAAGCCATAGACTTGACTCAACTCTTCAGGAGTCCGCAGGGCATATTCCTCAATTAGGGCCATCTCCCGTTCATTAGGCTCTTGAACCTGCTCATAGATGCCTTCAACTAAGATGTGGCCGTCTGGACTGCGCAAGCTGGATAAAGCATTGAGCAAATACCAGGAAGCGGAATTGATAACGCCACCGAAGCTGGAATGGATGTCAACATCTGCACTTTTGACCGTCATGTCAAAGGTAACAATTCCCTTGTTACCGCCCGAGATTTCCAGCTGCCCTAGGTTATTGCGGCTACCTTGCTCCCAGACCAGCAAATCCGCTCCTCGCAGGCGTTTGCGATGCTTGGCCAGATATTTATCTAAGTCTGTCGAAGCGGACTCTTCTGCCCCTTCCATCATAAAAATGATATTGACTGGCAAATCACCGTACTCTCGAATATACTTGCGAACGGCTGTCAGACGGGCAGTAATGTGCCCCTTGTCATCATCCACTCCTCGCCCATAAATGACCCCGTAATGAACTGACAGTGTAAAGGGATCATTGGTCCAAGGCTGGTCATCGTCTGCCGGCACTGTATCGTAGTGGTTGTAGAAAATAATAGTCTTAGCAGCAGGATTTGAAGAAAGAAACTCCGCCAAAATAAATGGAGCAGTATAGCTGTCGTCAATCATGACCTTGGCACCTGCAGCTGTAAAAATCTCTCCTAAATAATTGGCTACTTCCTGAAGACCAACCTGCTGGGCAAAGATTGATTTTTTAGAAATCAAGGTCCGCAGCACTTCAAAATAGTGCTGGGCTACCTCGTCGTTTTCAAATTTCTTGATTTGTTCAGTCTCAGTTGAGAAAGGCATGCGTTACTCCTATTAACAGCAGATAAAGGGCTGGGGAAATAAGCTTCCCCGCCCTTATCGTATTTCTTGTATCAAAGTCTAGTCAGCCAAATTGCAGACTAGACTTGATGGGATTTCTTACTTGATGTCTTTTGCATCTGGCAGGTAAGAGCCGCCAAAGAATTCTTGTGATAGTTTTTCAAGCGTACCATCCTCATAGAGTTCTTTGATTCGCTTGTTGACAAATTTTTGCAAGTCTTCCTGACCGCTTGCAATAATCGGATAGACATAAGGCTGCTGGTCGCTTGGAAGCTCAATCACTTCCAGATTATCCAAGCCTTGATCTTTGATAATAGACTCTACAGTTATGCGCTCAAAAATCTTATAGTCCGTACGGCCGTCATTGAGATTGGCCAAGATTTGCTGAATGGTTCCATCCGTATAATTGATTTTTGTCGGTTTATCGCTATGCTCCTTGTTGTAGTCCTCTAGCTGCTGAGCTGTTGAAGTCCCCTGAACAACCTCAGTAGACTTGCCGCCAATGTCATCCAGCGACTTGATGCCCTCACCCTTACGGACAACTAAAACTGTTGGATTTTTTGCATATGGACTAGCATAGAGATATTTGTTAGCCCGTTCTTCAGAATAGCTGATATTATTGGCACCGATCTGGTAGCGGTCGCTGTCCAGACCTGAGAATATAGAAGCCCACTTGGTCTTATTGAAATTGACTTCATACTTGTCTGAATCCTTAAAGATAGCACGAAGGACTTCGATATCGTAGCCAGTCAGTTTACCGTCTTTATCCTCGTATGAAAATGGTTTGGTCGTCCCCACTGTTCCGACTTCTACCTTTGTTTTCTCTGTTTTCTTCTCACTTGATGATGAGCAAGCCACCAAGGCACCAATGGCCAAGACACTGACGGCTGCCAGAGAGAAGTATTTCAAGGTTTTCTTCAGGTTCATATTTCGAATTCCTCCTAAAAAGTCTTTCTTTATCATATCAAATAAGAAGAAGCTTGACCATTATATATTTTTTATGGAGGTGATAGCTTTTCTTTATCAGCTCTGAGGCAGTCATTTACTCGACTTTCTGCCTGTAGTGCTGCAGAAGAAAGAGGGCGCTTTCGACATAGTAGGGAACGGAAACTTTGAAGGCTTCATCATCAATGACCATGCTGTCGTGATGGAGGTCAGGAGCATTTTCCGCACCATTTGAGCCGATAAAGGCAAAGACGCCTGGAAGCTTCTCCTGATAAAAGGCAAAATCTTCTCCAGCCGAGGATGGACTGGCTGGCAGGACATCAGCCAGATTCTGTGAGTGCTCATAAAGAAGCTCGGCCAATTCAGGGTCATTATAGGTCACTGGCGGAGTATGGTCCCACGAAATCCTGACCTGAGCTCCAAAATTCTCAGCTGTATTCTCTACAATTCGGACAAAGTCTTCCTTGAGACGCTGCTGCAAGGTCGGATTGAAGCTACGAATCGTTCCTTCAAAAAAGCCCGACTGCGGCAGTACATTCCAGGTCGCTCCTGCTTCGATATGAGTCACAGATAAGACAGCCGCTTCAAAAGGAGACACTGTACGGGCTACTTGCGCCTGCAGATTTTGAATCATACTGGTTAAGGTCAATACTGTATCAACACCCAAATCTGGTCTAGCCGCATGGCTGCTGACTCCTTCTACCTCCACCTTGAATTTCTCAACCCCAGCCATCATGGCTCCCGCTTTAAGTGCTAGCTGTCCCGCCTTAAGCTGGGGCATATTGTGAAAGCCGATAATAGCAGACACATCGTCCAACAGACCAGTCGCAAGAACCTGACTAGCTCCCTGAGAAGTTTCCTCAGCTGGCTGAAAAATCAAACGAACCGTTCCTCTCAAATCTCCTTCCATAGCCTTGAGCAGCTCCGCTGCCCCCAAGAGGCTGGTCTGGTGAAAATCATGGCCGCAAGCGTGCATAACGCCTGAATTCTGACTGGCGTACGGCAGACCTGTCTGCTCCAAAATGGGCAGAGCATCGATATCTGCTCTCAGGGCAATAATGGGCTTGCCAGAGCCAATCTCGGCAACCAAGCCCGTTTTTAGATTGGATTCTAAAATCCTAATCTCCAAATCTTCCAAATAGCCTTTTAGGAAAGCCGTCGTCTCAAATTCCTGCCCAGACAGCTCTGGATGCTGATGAAGATAATGCCGCGTTTGCATTAGTTTATCATAAAATTTTTTCATGGCAGACTCCTTTACTCGAATACACCTATCTATCATTCAGTATAGCACAAAGCTGGACGAGGACACAAAAATAGAGAGCAAATAATCAATAATCAGCCCTCTAATTTTTGTATTAGGATATATCACCTTCGAAGGAGATGACAATGGATTCATAAGAAAAATCACCCTCCAAGACCCACTTGCCATCTGTCTTTACAAATTTCAACTGATAATCTCGTTCTGGGGTGAGAAGCGGCCGTGAGTCCAATCCAGCCATCATGTCATCAGCATAATTCTTATCCTGTGCTTTATAGAATTCCGAAAGATTCGCATACTCAGAACGATGTTTGTCAGAAAACTCTTTACTGTAGTTCAGGATGGTTTTACTTAGACTGACCGTTCTCGGTTTAATCTTGATCACTATCTCGTTCGGCATGTACTGGGCTACTGTATAAGAAATTTCGGAGCGTTTTGCATTATTTTCCACATAGGCATCGATAAAGGTATTGACTTCCTTATCAGTAAAGGGATAGTCATGCAATTTACGTTTGAAGTCTTCAGCAAAAGCTGCTCTAAAGTCATTTTTATCTTGCTCCAAATCACCGCCTAAGACAAAATCTTCCTTGCCCTTGGATGACTTTGCCTTGTCTTTGCTTTTGGCGTCTCCACCTAAGAAAACAGCATTCAGATAATCAGAAGCTAGTTTCTTTGAATCTTCGATTTGATCAGGATAGCTCGAAGGATCAACATTTAGCTTGATTTCTTCTGTTTTCTCATCAGCATCATAAGTTTTCTTCTCATAGTGCAGCTCATATTTTTTATCCTTTTCAACCTTAAATACAAGATAACCAGAAAGAGTCTTTCCCTTAGCTAAATCTTCATATTTCAGTATTTTAAAGTTTTCTGCATCATCATAAACTCCGACCGGCTGGATTTTCTCACCTTCTGAATCATAAAAACCAATATCTGAAGAGGAAATCATGATTTTTTCATCCGTTTTATTCTTAATTTCCAATGACAAAGCCAAGTATTTTGAATCAGCGGCCCCATTGCTTGGCAAAATAAACTGGCCTTCCTTAATCTTGACCTCTACTTGCCCATTGCTGGCTGCTTTCTTGTCCTTCTTCTCCTGACTTTGCTTACTTGGAATATCCTGATTTGAAGTCGGAAGCAAGGCACAGGCTGTTAAGCTCATTCCTGCTAGAAGCAAGGTCGCGTATTGAAATACTTTTTTCATCATTGTCTCCTTAATAACTTAATAATATGACCTTTTTATTTTACCATACTTATCTTGACTGGTAAATACAGTCTGAAAGTTATTATCATATAAAAAACCTGCAGCTCAAGCTACAGGTTAAGAATGTTTAGAATCCATCTACATTCGTATAGATTTTTTGGACATCTTCATCGTCTTCTAAAACGCTATAAAGTTTTTCAAAGGTTTCAAGGTCTTCACCGGTCAACTCTACTTCAGACTGAGGAATCATTTCAAGCTCAGTTACTTGGAATTCTTGAATGCCAGATTCACGCAGAGCCACGATGGCCTTGTGAAGGTCAGTTGGCGCTGTATAGACAGTGATGCTTCCTTCTTCTGCTTCAACATCATCAACATCCACATCCGCTTCCAGCAGCTGTTCAAAGACACTGTCAGCGTCGTCCCCAGCAAAGACAATCACACCTTTATTATCAAATAAATAGGCTACAGAGCCGCTAGCTCCCATATTGCCGCCATTTTTACCAAAAGCAGCACGGACATTGGCTGCAGTCCGATTGACATTTGAAGTCAGAGTGTCAACAATCAGCATAGAACCGTTTGGCCCAAACCCTTCATAGCGGCCTTCAGTAAAGGTTTCGTCAGTGTTTCCTTTTGCTTTATCGATGGCCTTGTCAATGACATGCTTCGGCACTTGAGCCTGCTTAGCTCGGTCGATAACGAATTTCAAAGCTGTGTTAGACTCTGGATCTGGATCACCCTTTTTAGCTGCTACATAGATTTCTACACCAAACTTAGCATATACTTTTGAGTTTGCGCCGTCTTTGGCCGTTTTCTTTGCCACAATATTGGCCCATTTACGTCCCATTGGAGATTCTCCTTTTGATAAATTACATTTTTAATCTTTCTTATTATAACACAGGGAATCAGAAAAATCACTAAGAAAAAATGATAGCTTTTAGAAGCTTCAGATTGGTTTCTTCGACTTCTACTGGGCTAAAATCGATACAAAATTGATTTCAGTTTTCCTTCCATAAAAAATCCAGTCGCTAAAAAAGCAACTGGACGGTACATTCTATTTCCTGAAACTGGCAGGTCTTTCATAGCGGACCTTTACCGAAATCCATCAAAAATATCACTGATAATTTTTCACAATAGGCAAATCCGGTTTGCACCTGCTTAAGCAAGCAAAAACATCCTCTATCCTGCCATCTAAAAAAGTGACATCTACTCGAACGGACTTGCCATGATAAGGCTTGACATATAGGTAGTCTCTCCGATAGTACCTGACTCCCAGTCGAAAAGAAGCCTGCCCATCAGAAGTTCTTCCCCAAGCCGGCCGGTAAAAGACACTTTCCAGCTGATTCCAAGCAAAGCTATGCTCTTTCAAGAAAGCACCTCGCACGGTCAAGCCCCACTCTGTTCCCGCAAGAACAAAGCACTTTTTACTCAGCTTGCGTCCCGCATGAACTATTGCAAAGATTTCGACTACAGCAGCCATGAAAAAAGCAAGTATAAAAGGCAAACTGAACGAGCGTATTCCTGCTCCAGGCATGGCTTTATCAATTGAAAACAAGAGCAAGGAAGCTAAAGCGCCGAAAATGATGCCTGAGGCTAAAAAGACAGAGGCCAAGATGACTATGGTCAAATAGAGTCCTCTACGGTAGCGAAAAGCAAACAATAAAGGCATGACTTTTCCTTTCTTTCTCAGCTAATAATTCCGCTTATGCTTTACTGAGGCGCCTTAAACTCATCTTCCTCTACCTTATTCCAGTCAGAATATTGAGTATCTGTTTGAACATCCAAACTGCCTTCTTCACCTTTATAAGATAAACCTAGCTTAAATTCTTTTAAGAATAAGGTCTTTTTATCCAAGCGTACTTCTAACGTTTTATCCATATCAGCCTGAGTAACACCTGTTAGCTCTAGTTTGAATTCTTCACCAAAGAGCCCCAGTAAATCAGCATTTTTACTGCTTAATTTAAAGACATATTCATCACCGCTTTCCTTTACAGTGACATCATCAGCCATTTGATAAAAGCCATCCATGAGTTTGAAATAATCGGGCTGAACATAATAATCTGCCCCACTTCCCATTTCTTGCTTAGACCATGTTCCATTTTTAGAAGAACGAGTATACAAAAGTTTATTCTCTCCGCCTGGCATAATCGCTTCTTGATAACTCTCCTGACCGCTCTCTTTTCCATCTATGACTAAATGCCCCTTGGCCAGCTCATCTGTGCTTTTATCATAGAGAAGGTCTCCGCTCATAGTTTGAGTTTTATTGGAACCATCTACAGTGATAGATAATTTCACCTTCATTTTCATTGAAGTTAGATCTTCATTCGCAGTTTCTGCTTTCTCCAAGAGTTCTTCAATATCGTCAGAAGAAGTATTCTTTTGGCTCTCACGGGAGCTATTCTCAGTCCCACCCTGATTCTTTTGAGAATGCTTCTGCCCAATCAAGCTACAAGCACCTAAACTAAGCGTCAGTAAAGCAGTAAGTGCCATAAAGGTAATCTTTTGAATTTTCATGAGTCTTCCTCCTTTGAGACATGGATAGGAAAGATAATCATTCAATCAGCATAGCAATGTTTTATTGACCGAATGTTAGCTTTCATACCTACAATCAAACCACTAAAAAGCAAATCATGCTCCTTAGTGAAAACAAGTTTATTTGTTTATTATACCATTTTTTATTTACCATCGCAAACAAAGCAAAAAGGCTGAATATTCAGCCTTACTTATCTTTCATAATCGGAACCCGTCCAAAATTCTGTTCCATAAGTGCAGGATTGCCTAGCTGATAGACCTTATCAGCCTGCTGGGTCAAACTGTCCCACGGCTCCTTGCCGATACGGCTGACTAATTCAACCTTTCCCTTAAGCATGGACAAATGCTGACGCCCCTGCTCGGAAAAGCCTAAAATATGAACACCTGACGGAAGCTCTTCTTGCCTAGCTCCGACCAGGATATAGGTCAGCAGACGCCGGACCCTAGCCTTGGTATAGCGTTTGGTCGCCACCTGTTCAACTAGCTCTTCTATGGTCTCACTGCTTTTCAAGGCCACTCTAATCCTGACGGCCAACTCCTGATTGACCTGATAAAAGTCCGTCAAATCCGGACAGGTCACTATCTGGTAACGGAGATAGGGAAAAAAGTCCAACCAGGTCACCTTAGGTGCCGTTTCAAGCAAGTGATGGGCTGGGGTGAATTTTTTGAGAAAGTCTGGCTGATCCAACTTCTGACGAAGGGCAGTTGCGGAGGCGAATTCCTGATCAGCCGATAAGGAATGATAGCCGGCTCCCTGACGTTGAATCGGGCACAACTTTATAGCCTTTCTCGCCACAGCCTTGGCATAGGCCAAGCCCAAAATATGATTGGGAGTAGAGCCTGAGAAATTGAGCCCTGCAAATTCCTGCCACATGGCCTGAGTCTTCTGGGGATAGGATAGGGAATCAGGCAAGCCAGCCAGATAAGCCTTCATCTGCTCTGCCTTTTCACCATAGACCTTGGAAATTCTCTCATAGTCCAGCACTTCCTCAGTTCCAAAAGTCAGCTGTTCAATGCCCAGTCTATCTAAGATGTCTACTGCCCCCTTAGCGAAAAAGTCTGCCGCCTGAACGCTGACCAAGAAAGGCAACTCAAGGACCAGATCCGCTCCAGCTTCCAAAGCCATCTGTGCCCGAGTCCACTTATCCACGATAGCCGGCTCCCCTCGCTGAACAAAATTGCCACTCATAGCGATAATTTTCAGACCAGAAGCCTGCTCCAGCAGATATTTGTGCCCATTATGAAAAGGATTAAACTCTGCGATAATACCGGTGATAGGCATTAATTCCTCCTCGAATATAGAATTATTACTATTTAAATATTGTTAATCATATCTTTTGACTGAATGATTTCGTCAGTTGATTTATAATCAGCCAAAGCAATCCTTATTTTTTCTTCCTCGCCGCTACCATTTGTTGCTAACCTTAGTAAAGGAAGTTGATAATTTTTGAAAATATTATTTTTCATCGAATCTCGCTTCATTTGGTCAGGATTATTATGATACTTAACTCCATCAACTTCAATTGCTAGAACCGGAACTTTTGTAACCTTATTAAATATCAGGAAATCTACACTGGTTCGACTCTGATTAACAAATTTTGCTTCATCAGATGACAGCAATGAAAAATCTTTTATCAAATGTTTTAATCGGTACTGTGTGATAAAGTCAAGCTCTGAATATGAAGTAAGAATTTCTTTTAGTAATTCAAACATCAAATTTTCTGAATCATATTTTGAATGTTTGCTCCGATTTTTAAAATAATTTAGTCTACGTTCTTCATATTGTTTATACAGATAATCAAATACTGATCTAACCATACTGTCTTTGATATCACAATTTTGATATGCAATATAGTCTATTAAATCTGTTATATTCATATTTGATTTTTGTTTATTACCAGAAGTAACTAAAATAAGTCGATTTTTAGCTCTTGAAACAGCCACATTCAATAGGTGGGGATCATCAGTAAAATGTGTTATTTGATTATCTACTGTAGAAAGGATTATTGTTTCACATTCTCTACCTTGAAATTTATGTACAGTTTCACTAATATATTTCTCCAGTTGATTTTGAGACAACTCAATCTGATTACGATATGGAGCAATAATTCCTGTGGTATTATTATCTAATAGATAATAATCAATCACCTCTTTTTTTATGATATCAATTTCTCTCTGATTTGAGTGCTGGCGTGCATGATTCCCCGCTACAGACTTATAAGCAATAAGTACATCTTTCTCGCCATGATCTTTAGTCATAATACATAATTTCCCATTATAGAATTTTTGATTACAAAACTGAATAATTTTAGGATGACAGCGATAATGCTCTTTCAATAAGGTAGCAGGCTCTTCAGGAAATAATTCTACCATTACTTCCAAAAGGCTCTTTTTAAAGCTATATATAGGTTTTATCTTCAAATCCTTTCGTAAACATTCTGACTTTTCTTTTGCTTCCCTTGTAACAATATTTGGTAATTGCTTAAGATCTCCAACAATTACTACATTTTTAGCACATGATAAAGCTAATGCTCCTGTAGCAATATCGACTTGTGAGGCTTCATCAATAATTAAATAGTCGTACAACATAGAATCAGCTACACAGTTTCTGGCAGAAAATGTTGTACTTAAGATTATAGGATAATCTTTTAAAATTTTTTTAGAAAAATTTAGCCTATTCTTTGCAGAGTTATCTGTATTATTTACTTTCCGAGGCGCCCCAGGAATATATTTTTCTAACAAAGCACTTTTCAAAATAGATTTTGAATATTCTATCATATTGGCTATATATTCATCGCCCAAATTTGTTTTATAATCATTTTCGAGTTTTGATAACTTTTTATTAAGTTTTTCCAACTCAGTCTCATAGAATTTCTTCTGAATCGTTGCAGCTAAAAAATCTGGATTTTGCTTATAAAAACTAAAATTCCTTATTTTATATTTAAAAATACTTTTTATTTTAAATATAAAACCGATTTTTCTATTTTGTTCAAAAATTTTTTCATACTCTAACAATAAATCCAAAAGAACTTTTGGAGATAACTTTGATAAATCTACTTCAAAAAGATCCTTATCAGACATGTAATCTTGAAAATGTTGATATTCTATCTCAATAAAAGAGATCTGTGATTTTATATTTGCTATTTCTTCTTTTAGCGAAAAAGCCTTTTTAACCAGTTCAAACTTTAGATTTCTTTCTTTATTTTCAAGAATATCTGGTAAATAATTAGGATAATGAGAAGATTGATTTTTTAAAAATTTTTCTTTATTTTTTTTACTGCCCAGTGTAGCTGTCAAAAAATCTAAAGCTATCTCTGGTTGAGATAATTTCTCTTTAATATTAGCAATTGCAGAATTATTATTTGACACCACTAAAGCTGTCTGATTTCTGTAAATAATATTCGACAAAATATTTAAAATTGTTTGAGTTTTTCCTGTTCCGGGAGGTCCCTCAATGAAGCTAATTTGATTTTTCAACGCTTTTTCTGTCGCAATGAGTTGACTATTATTACAACCGAAAGGAAATATTAGATTTTGATCATCAGATTTAGATTCCGATTCAGATTTTGTACTTGATGCTGATAGGAAACGATGTAAGACAGATTGTTGTGAAACAAAAGTAACTCTTTCATAATTCTTACCTAAAAGAGAACTACCATCGTCAGATTTTATATTATTTAAATTGGCAAGTTTTTTAAGATACTCAAAGACGTCATTAGCCTCTTTTTCAAATAAGGCGGATTGTTCAATTTTTAAATTCTCTTGATTTAAAATAACGTTCTTACCATGTTCAAAACAAACTTTTATTTTATTTTTCTCTAAATATGAGTATTTTTCAACAGAGATAACATTATTATAGGCGCCACATCCTGAGCGGCTAAATTGATAATTTTCTACAGGTAATTTTTCCAAAAATTGATATTCTTCAACATCTTCTTTGTTATAGGAATATTCTTTATTATTTGTATACCTCACCTTAATTTTGCCCTCTATTCCCGGCTTAATTGATAAAACATCATCTGTCCGATTTTTCTGTTTTATAAAAATTAAAGTCTGTTTATTTTCCAAATTCAATTCCTCAAAACATATTGCTAGGCTTTATTTCTCCGCCACAAAGAACCAGCGAGCGCTCTTGTCAGTTGGCTCCTTGTCCTCAAAGTCCGCGTAAACCTTGATATTCTTAAAACCAGCCTGCTCCAGCAAGATATCATAGGTCAGAATCTCATAGGTCCGCTCCTCATGCACCTCATCATGGCGCGTGAAGCTCCCATCCTCCTCTTGGACAAAGAAGGTCAGCTCATGCACGATGGAATGAGGCGGTTCATCCGCATAAGAATCCCAGACCATGGCAAAGGTTTCAGCATTTTCATGATAGGAATAGCCTGGAAAAACCTCATCAATCTGGTAAATCGAGTGCACGTCAAAGATAAAGCGACCGCCCTCATTTAGATGCTGGTAAACTTGAGTGAAGATCTGACCGACATCGACTTCATCCTCCATATAGCAAATCGAGTCCGAATAACAAGTCACCAAATCAAACTGACCAACGCCACTCAAATCCAGCATATTACCTTGTATAAAGGGAATGTCCAAACCGGCCTCTCTGCTACGCTTTTCTGCCAAGTCCAGCATCTCCTGACTCAGATCCAGCCCTGTCACATCAAAACCTGCCTGCTTAAAATAAATGGACTGAATCCCCGTACCACAGGCCAGCTCCAGCAGCTTTTTCTTATCCTTGGGAAAATGCCGCAGGCTGAAATCCGTCCACTTCTCATACAAAGAATCATCCATAATCGCATCGTAAACCGACGCGAAGGTTTCATAAGTTGCCATACTTTTCCTTTCAAAAATAGCCCAGCCAGCAGTCTGACTGAGCTAAATTCTGCTTTCTGCCTAAGGGCAAAAAATCACTTATTTTTTTCTTCCAATAAGGCTGCAACATCCACACCAGTTGCTTCGTGCCACAGTTTTTCCAGATTGTAATGCGCCCGCATTTCCTCAGAAAAGACATGGACGACCACACCACCCAAGTCTAAGAGAACCCAGCCACCAGCTGCATCGCCCTCAACATGACCAGCAGAAACACCCGCCGCAGCAGCTTTCTCACGGATATTTTCAGCGACTGCATCCAGCTGACGACTGTTCATAGAGCTTACGATGACAAAGTAATCTGTCACAGTAGTCAGACCTTGCAGGTCCAAAGCTACAATATCTTCTGCACGCTTTTCATCGGCCGCCTTCACGACCAGTTCCAACAATTCTTGTTCTTTCATAGTTCCTCTTTAATTTTCTTCTATTTCCTTCAAATACCCTACAAAGGCATTGTAGGTCTCCAAGGTCTGCGGATAGATGGGCATTCCTTTGTGAGCCAAATGCTCCACTGTCCTTGCTGTTTCATAAGCCACAGCTAGATTGAGCGACCGCTGTGCCAGCTCTCTGGCCTTGTCCACTCCGGGAAAGTCCCGGTTGTGCTCGATATAGTCAGCGACATAGACGACCTTGTCCAGCTCAGACATGGTGCCGCTACCCACTGTATGAATCTCAATGGCTCGCAGAATCTCAGCATCTTTCAAACCCAGGTCTTCCTGAATCTTGTAAATGCCCACCATGCCGTGCCAGACATTGTTGCCCCAGTTTTTCAGATTAGGATCCAGCCGGTATTTGTCAATCAAGGATAGGAAATCCTCATCCGAGACCTTTTTGGCATAGTCGTGCAGGAGTCCTGCTAGACCAGCTTTTTCGACATCAAGACCGACGCGCTCCGCTAATTCACGAGCAGCCTTTTCCACTCCTAGGCAATGCCGCAGACGTTTCTCAGACATGACTGTTTCCATCTTAACCAGCAAGGCCTCACGGCTCATGCTGATATAACTTTCATAGGTCATAGATAAAGCCCTTCTTTCTTGATATAGTCTAGCACTGGCTGCGGCAGCAGGAAATTAGGAGTCCGTCCCTGAGCCAGAAAATCCCGCACCATACTGGAGGAAATATCCATGAGGGGCACATCCACCCAGATAACAGGGTATGATGTCCCAGCCTTGTAGCGCGGCCGCTGAACACCGACAAACTGAACCAGCTCAACCAGCTCATCAATCCGGTACCACTTGGGCAGATAGTCCACCATATCTGCACCGATGATAAAGTAATAGTCCGTATCTGGATGTTGCTCTGTCAGCAGCTTCATAGTGTCGTAGCTGTAAGAAATTCCCTTTCGCTCCAGCTCAATGGTCTCAATTCCTAGGCCTTCAATGCCCTCGATGGCCAGCTCCAGCATTTTTAGCCGATGCTGTTCATCGATGGTCTCTTTCTTATCCACATGCGGCGGCTCGTACTCTGGCATAAGCAGGACCTGATCCAAGCCTAACTGTTGGCGGACCTGATCCGCCACGACCAAATGAGCATTGTGGACAGGGTTGAAATTCCCACCTAAAATGCCAATCTGCTTGCGTTTTTTATCTTTAACTTCTGGTTCTAATTCCACCTTGGTAAAGGGGGTCAGTAATTCAATAGCCATAGGCTGATATCTCCACAGAAATTTTTCCTTAAATTTGCTTGACTTTGACAGAGAGTTTACGATTTTCCTTCTTGCTGGACTGCTTGTAGAGAATCAAGATCCGGCCAATCTTCTGCACTGTATCCACTCCGATTTCTTCTTCCAAAATCTCAGCAACTTCATGGATATTCTCATCTGTATTCTGCAAGAGCGTAACCTTGATCAGTTCTCGCGCATCCAGTGCCTGACGGACACTGGTTTTGATTTGGTCGTTGAGTCCATTTTTCCCAATCTGAATGATAGGTTTGAGACTATGTGCCTGACTGTTGAGAAAGGCTCTTTGTTTTGATGTTAGTGTCATGTTCTTCTATAAGGCTTGAGGTCAGTTGGGACCTGCTTTTCCCCACTGCTCATGGCCTTTTCCTTCCTTATTTTAAGGGAATTTATTCCCCTTGGTTTCTTGAGTATTATATAATGGCTTTCCGAGTGACAACCGCCACACCCTCTGGCGCCCATCCGGCTACTCTGGCAGGACCACTGACGCGAATCCAACCCAGACCAGAGAAGACGATATCTGTCTTGTCCTTGATGGTAAATTCATGCTTGACCAAGGCTGGAAATTCTTCCTTTTCCTTGCCAACCGGCGGCACCAAGAGACTGCCGACATGCTTGTCATAAAAGCCACTGGCGCCTTCCAACTTGGTTCGGTGGAGCTTGAGCTCATTGTCAAAATACGCTGTGAAGCCCTGCTTGTCGCCTGCCACAAAATCAAAGCGGCCTAAACCACCCAAAAATAGGGTTTGCTCAGTATTGAGCTGATAAGTTTTGGGCTTGATTTCCTTTTTAGGACTGATGTATTTGAGATTCTTAGCAGAAAGATAGTGAGCCATCTGGTGACGATGGATAATACCCGGCGTATCATAGATATGACTGCCGTCCGCTAAAGGAATCTCGATTTTGTCCAGAGTTGTACCCGGGAAACGCGAAGTCGTAATAATATCCTTATCGCCCGTGATTTCCTGAATAATCGCGTTAATCAGAGTGGACTTGCCCACATTGGTCACGCCAACCACATAAACGTCACGTCCCTTGCGGCAATGCTCAATCTTGTCAATCAAGTCCTTAATTGCCTGCTTGTTCTGAGCAGAGGTCAAGACCACATCGACTGGACGCAGACCTTCTTCGTGAGCCCGCTCCGTCAGCCATTGGGTCACCTTGCAGTCCTTGACCGACTTAGGCAAAATATCTTTTTTATTTCCGACCAAGAGAACATCATTTCCTGCGACAAAGCGAGGCAGACCAGGAATGACCGAGCCATTAAAGTCAAAAATATCGACTACATTGACGACCAAGGCGTCGCTATCTCCAACCTCATGGAGAAGCCGCAGAAAGTCATCATCCGTCAGCTGGACGTCGCTGATTTCATTATAATGGCGCAGGCGGAAACAGCGCTGACAATAGAGTTCACCTGTCTCCAAGCCTTTTTCTAGAGCTGATTGGGGCGTGTAGCCTAGCTTACCCTTATCTTCTGTCTGAATAGTGGCTCCGCAGCCGATACAGAGAAGTTCTTCCATGCTTAAATTCCTTTTTTGTATTGAATTGGGCCGTATTTTTCAGTGATTTTCTTGAGCACACGGCGTTCACGCGCCCGATTGATCTGGGTTTTGATAGAGTCGTGCTCAACCAGTGGCTTAACCAAAATGGAACGAATCCCAGCCCGATGTGCTGCCCGAATATCCGTCATGAGCTGGTCGCCTACCATGACCACTTCCTTTTTTTCAAAATGAAAAAGCTTAAGCGCCCGGTCAATTCCCCAAGTGAAGGGTTTCATCGCCCAGTAGACATAGTCAATATCAAACTTTTCAACAGCCCGTTTGACCCGTTTTTGGTTATTATTGGACACCACAATAATCCGAATGCCAGCATCCCGCAAATCATGGAGCCACTTCTTCATCTCTGGGGTTCCATCAGGATTATTCCAAGCAATCAAGGTGTTATCCAAATCCACCAAAACCGCTTTGATCCCCTGTCTTTTCAAACTCTCTACTGTTAAATCGTAAACTGCCTCGACCGCAAAGTCCGGCATATAATCTTCAATCGCCACATCTCTCTCCAAAAATTCGTATTCTCACTATTATAGCATAAAATGGGCTTTTTGGCACTCCTGGTCCTATTTCTTCTAGAGCGAATAGGTGATGTTTACTTTTCTATTTTTCAAGCAAATGAAAACAGCTCCCCAAGCGGGAAGCTTCATTTTAAAATGGGCAAAATTCATGCTCATAAGACCACTATCTATTTTTTTTCGCTCTCTAACTTTTTTTCATAAAATTTTTGAAGTTTAGAAATAATACCGGTAGCACCCTCTGCTTCATCTTTTTTTATGTGAAGAACCTTAGAAAATTTCTGAAGATCCTTTTCTTCATCACCAGGGGCAATGCGAATGTCAACAGATTGCCATTCACCATCTTTCTCTTCGTAGCCTACTAAAGCAACTAAAAAATGTTTCCCCTCTATATGGCTACGTGTAAAGAAATACGCTGTATCACTAAAAAGACCATCGTGATATTGAGGATTAGCTTCTGCAAACAGTATAACATCTTCTTTCTTAAGTTCTCCATCAACACTAGATAAGGGTTGCTCATCTTCAATCTGTAAGCTCATTTCTACTGGAAATAACCAAAAGGATTGGTTATAACTTGAATCTGGACTCATAATTTTGTCATAGCTATTCACAAACTCTGCGACTCCTCCCAAAAGGAACAAGGAGAAATAACTAACTATAAATAGTAAAGTACATTTTTTTCGAAATATACGTAAAAGATTAAGAAAGAAATAATTAAAAATAATACAAAGAAAATAATTGTATGAGGGTGGAAAAATGTTCTTATGAGATTCTCATATGCAATCTCCCACAATTTTTGATGATATAAGTTTAGAAATTCTTGCACTATAACTCTCCTAACTCTTAGAATTTTTAGTTCGAGCACAAGCACTCTCTAATTTTTGAATGCTTATAGATTATTGCTCACCAGTCATATCATTATATCATCTTTCAAGTTTTTTAGCATCTCCATCCTCAAAGGTTACAAAAAGGACAAAAGATGATATTATAGTGGTGATAGTATAAATGTCCTGGAGGTTTGTATGGCAGAAAAAAACAGGCAGATGCAGGCTGTTTCTCCTCTTTTGCAAAAGATTATCAACTGGTCATCCGCCATTGGCGCTCTAGGAACGGTGGCCTTTTGTCTTTGGGCCTATTTCGCAGGCATTCTCCAGTCCAAGGAAACTCTCTCAGCCTTTATTCAGCAGGCTGGCATCTGGGGACCGCCTCTCTTTATCTTCCTGCAGATTCTACAGACGGTCGTGCCCATTATTCCTGGTGCCCTGACCTCTGTCGCTGGTGTTTTCATCTACGGCCATATCGTCGGCACCATTTATAACTATATCGGCATTGTCATTGGCTGCGCCTTTATATTTTATCTGGCGCGCACCTACGGTCCGGCTTTTGTCCAGTCTGTCGTCAGCAAGCGCACTTATGATAAATACATCGGCTGGCTGGATAAGGGCAATCGCTTTGAACGCTTCTTTATTTTCATGATGATTTGGCCCATCAGTCCAGCCGACTTTCTCTGCATGCTGGCCGCCCTGACCAAGATGACTTTCAAAAAGTACATGCTGATTATCCTTCTCTGCAAACCCATCACCCTCGTCATCTATACCTACGGACTGACCTATATCATCGATTTTTTCTGGAAAATGGTCTCCAAATAAAAAGAAGTTGAATGAAATCAACTCCTTTTTTATTTATCCTTTTTGTCTCCCATATATAATAGTTCAACTAAGAGAGTCCGCAGGACTTTTTCTTTTTTGCAGCCATAAATCTTTAAGGGAAACAGCTATTAAAATCATAGCAATCCCTACCAGGTCAACGATATAAAAATGCTAATTCATCAGAAAAAGGCAAAGAAGACTACTGAAATAGGCTCAATGGAAGCTAGAAGACTGGATTTGACAGGACCTATCAGGGAAGTATCCTTAAAAAAGACCGTGTAGGAAAAGATGATTCCTTTCAAAACTTTTGGTATTCCAGCATCTTTCTATATCTTTGCTTATTACAACACAAACCATAAAGAAAATCAGCCAGTTTTGACTGATTTTCATCTCATGATTAAGCAAAGATTTATTCCGGCGATACCAAAATCTTGATCTGCGCCTTGTCCTGCGTCAGCTCGATAAAGCCTTCTTGCACAATATCCTCCAGCTTAATCTTCTTGGTCACAAGCTTGTCAGCAGAGAAATAACCCTGCTCCATCAGCTCCAGCACCTTAGGGAAAATATGCCGATAGGCGATAATACCCTTGAGCGTTTTTTCTTGAATGGCAAATTCATTAGGATTGACGCTGGCTTCTCGCTCCCAGATAGAAACTACCATACATTCCCCTGCCTTGTGAACAGCAGCCAAAGCCTGCCCCAGCACAACCGGCACCCCAGTTACTTCATAAGATACATCTGCCCCGCCACCAGTTAAACGATGAATAGCAGCTACCACACCTTCGCCTTCTTCTGGCCGCACAATGATGGCCCCAAGCTCCTCTGCCTTGGCTTGGCGTTCTGGAGATAACTCGACACCATAAATCTTAGAGGCCCCGGCTGCCCGCAATGCCTCAATAATCAAGAGCCCGATTGGCCCCAAACCGAAGACAACCGCTGTATCGCCCGTCTTAAGAGCTGACTGACGGACCGCGTAAACAGCCACAGCAGCAGGTTCTGTCAAGGCTGCCTGCTCATAGCTAAGGCTGTCTGGAACTTTGTGAACAATGTCTCCATCCAAAACACAGTATTTGGCAAAACCACCGTCTGCCGCCAAACCGACAAAGTTTAGATTAGGGTCCAGATTGTAATCACCGATCAGATTATGCTTAGCCAAAATAGGCTCAACCGTTACCCGGTCGCCAACCTTGACTCGCGTCACAGCACTGCCGACCTCAACAATTTCTCCAGCAAACTCATGCCCCAAGGTTACAGGCGCTTTCTGGCCAGAGTAGACATGCTCTGTTTCCGTCGGAATAAAAATCGGTCCGTCCAAGTATTCATGCAGGTCAGTTCCGCAGATTCCTGTGAACTTGACCGCAATCTTAACCTGATGCGGTTTAACTTCCGGTACATCCACTTCTTCAATACGAACATCTTTAGCGCCATACCAACGCGCAGCATTCATTTTTGCCATAAATATACCTCGCTTTATAATTTGTTAATTTTATTGTAAACCCTTTCAGAAATCTTGTCAAAAGATTAGCTACATTTTCAAAAAATAACATACAAAAAACCAGCATCTGCTGGTATCAAGTTTATTCTGCAATTCTAGCAGAGTAGAAAGGAAGAAGGAACATTAAAACAATATAAAGAATCAAGAGAATCGCACGAAGCAATCCACCAAATAGAAAAGCAACTACTAAAGTTCCCAAACAAATAGAAAAATTAGTAAAATTTGTTTCAATCAGCAAGGTTTGCCCTGCTTTAACTGTCACTGGCTTAGTTTTCATAGGAGCTGCTCCTACACGAACAACAGCTTCTTCTCCCTCAATAGGAAAAATAGCCTCGTCACCATTCTTAATTGCGCCAACTTTCTGATCATTGATAAAGATTGGAAACTTCCCAATAATCCCTACAAAACCTGTCTCGCGTTTGATTTTAATTTCTGACATAAAAGACTTCTTTATTTTTTTAATTATTTTAACACAACTGATGGCTAAAGAAAAGACGAAATAAAAGGCTGTGATATTTAAAAATACTAAGCTATTAATCGTCAGCAACATGAGAAGCATATAGTCGCCTCTATTCCTTATCTCTTAATTTGACTATTTGATATATGACTTTTACTATTTTCAAATATATAAACATAATAAGGAATATTTGCTGAAAAATCCTCACACTTTTCTATAATTACTTTTTTTATTCATTTATCACTCCATATCTATCACAATTGAATTCGTAATTACAAGTAATCGTTCTTCGTCAGAGAATTCTAGTATAAGCTCAAAATGACCCTCGCTATTAATCATTACATCAACAGAGGTTGAACAATCTTTTTTTAATCCATACTTTTCTTTTAAATTATTAAAATATTTACTTGCATCTACAATATTATAATCAATCCGTTTCATACCTGTATCAGGATGTTTGGTCATGTAATCAAAAATAGATAGTTCTTGGAAAAATTTAGGCTCTAATTTCAGATTTAAAACCTCTAAATCATATTCTTGAGGCACCTCCTTATCATATTGTAATTCGCTGTTATTATACTGAGCATGAAACTCCGTATTTTGTCCCCCTTGCTCAATTACATACTCTCCTGTATTATCAGGTTTTAAATAAACACCCCTTGATATTTTACTATCAGCATTTTCATCCATCATAAAAATTTTACTGCTATATAATTTTACATTTGACAAATCTTTCTTATCTTCCGCTAAAAAGTCAAAAAGTGGCTGAAACTCCTTCTCTAATTCGTACTGTTCTTTTGTGCGATTTTCTGGTATTTTCTCTCCGCAGGCGCTCAACGGCTGCACTATTTCTTCAAGTGAATATTATTAAAGATTACTGCCTTTAAATTAATTAAAAGAATATTACCTAAACTAGGTATATCTGTATTATCGAAAACCTCCAGTAATATCGCTAAAATATCCCTCAAAACAAATTTTTCAGTAGACTTGTCAATCTTCTCTTCAGTTTTTAATAAACAAAGATTACGTTGTATATGGTCAATAAAGTCCATCATAAAAAAATTATTAATATCATCTAATGAATCAAAATAACCAATTTCTGTAGGTGAATTATTGATAATATAAGATTCTTTATTCAATATGTACTCTAATCTAAAATCAAATTTTTTAATTTCATCAAAACAATCTGTGTTGTATTTTACAATATCTAACACATCTTGCAATACTGAATACACACTGGAAAGTTCCACTGTATTTGCTTCAATTTCATAAGAAAGCAACTCAAATAAGGAGTTTAAGAGTTCATTAAAATTCCTTGAATCAATAATGCCTTTCATTTTATTTGTGTTCAGAAAAATCTTTTCTCTAATTTCGTATGTGTTATAAAAGAAAATTTCAGATAACGTTGAATCAGTCGGCACACTAATATTGTTATAGTCTCCCCAATCTTTAGAAGATGATATATCACTATAATTTCCAATACCAGGATATAATGCATTCCCCTTCGATTTTAAATATTTATAAATCTTTATGCCTCCATTTAGATACCCAAAAAGAATTTCCTCACCAATTATTGTTGTAGCAGTAATATAAAATGAACGTGGTATCTTCTTAGAAACAACATCTCCCGACTTTAAAGATACTTTACTAATACAATTTTTCGTATTATCGCTAGAATCATAATACTTTACATTCTCTATATATAAAGTATCTTCTCGCATTATCAAGATTATACCTTTAGTAGCATCAACCACAAAACTAGGTCTATAATGATCTTTATATTGCTCTAATTCTTTTTCCTTTTCTTTTACATTTCTTTCACGTTCTTTTTCACGTTCTTTTCTATCATCACGGTATCTATTCCTTTCATTACTGACAAACACAAATACTGTGAAACTAATAGTTAGTGCAGTTGAATAAAACGAAAAGTTCTCAACCACAACATTCAGTGCTAACTTCCAAGGCTCTGAAGGAATTATAAGACCATAATAAGCGAAGTATCTAAACATCTTCACTATAATCGGGAAAAAGAATATAAAAGCAGTAAATAATCTAACTGGCCAAGTGGTGAGCTTAAAATCATCCTGTTTATTCGTCGTATTTCTCAAAATATTATCTCCTTTTTATAATGATTAATTAATAATTAACAATAAAAATATTGTTATTTTAGTAAATGTTTTTATTCACATCGTTCCAGATTGAACTACAGCGCTTTGAAAACTATACGGTACTGTCTCATTTATTACTTTAATTTAAATTTTGACGATCCTCAGGAATAAACACATGAATTGTCTCTTCATCTGAATTGCTATCACTTTTTAAACTAATATAAATTCTACGTCCTAAAATCAATGCCCCTTTTCTATATTCTTCAATTTCATAGTAAACTTCTCCTTTAGAATTTTTCTTATCATTTAAGAAATTCTGCACTCTCTGTTCGAATTTTAATTGTCCAACATAATCTTTTGAATTTCGGTTGGCCTTTGGGTCTTGAGGTGTTATATTTTTCTTGTTTCCTTTACTAAAAAAATTATTAATTTTCAGTTTTTCTTGATTATTAATTTTTTTTACTGATGGTATCAGATATTCTTTAAAACAATTCGGAACAAAATGTCCTCTATCTTTACCTTCAACTCTTTTATCATTCTGTAATTCATAATTGTCAAGCGCGTTTTTAAAATAGTCTTGAGATGGGTTATTAGTGAGATGAAATTTCCAAACTATTGGATTTTCTGAAAAAAATGGGATCTTCCTATCTTTATATTTAGAAACTTTGTATACTTTCTTATCAGTTCTATTCAGTAATTCAAAATACTTCCCCTCAGGAATATATTTAAATTCTATTCTAGGCTCTTTTTTTTTTAAAAATTCTAATATCTCTCTAGTTGTAATATTTTTTTGTTTCATAGATATCAATTTCCATTCTAAACCATTAACTTCTTAATTAATAATTATATCATTAATTAATAATATATTTTTTAAGTAAATCTCTCTATTTTATGATACTGTCAACAATTTTGTGTAAACACTCAAGCAGAGTTACGGATTGTTAATTAAATAAGCTTTCAAGGGTATCAGAACATTGGCCAAACCCTTTATGAGTTCGTTGACTATGCCTGAAATTATAATCTTCAAGCAAAGTAACTAAATAACGTTCCAGAGCCTCCTCGTTAGGGAAAAGAACCTTCTTTTTCGTTTGACGTTTTATTTCTTTGTTGAGAGATTCAATAAGATTTGTCGAATAAATGCCGTGCCAAATCTGGTAGGGAGACTGATAAAAAGTTAAAAGATTATCCGTATTCTCTAGACTCTCCATTACTTTCCTATACTTTGGTTTCCATTCAGCGACAAAGTCCTCTAAAGCTTGTACTGCCATTTCTAAATTTTCAGCACGATAAATTGTCTTAAACTGTTCAAGAATGATTGCTCTATCTACTCGTTTCACTTTTGTTTTTCTATCAGTTATGTAAAGTGAGTTATAATAAATTTTTACATTTGATAAATCCTTCTTTTCTTCCGCTAAAAAGTTAAACAGTGGCTGAAACTCTTTCTCCAACTCGTACTGTTCTTTTGTGCGATTTTCTGGTATTTTCTCTCCGCATGCGCTAAATCCTACCATTATCGGTAATCCAGCTAGTAGGAGAATAATTATTTTTGAGAGTTGTTTCATATCTATAGCTCCTATGTTTTTTCTATTTTATCATATTTATTCTCCACAAAAGAAAACCAGCCTCTTGACTGGTTTTCTACTTATTTCTACAATTTCTCCAACTCTTCATTGAGCAGTTTTTGTGCTACTTGAGGGTTGGCTTGACCCTTAGTGGCCTTCATAAGCTGACCAATCAGAGACTTGGCCGCATTCTTATTGCCGCCTTTATAGTCATTGATAGCTTTTTCGTTGTTGGCAAATACTTCTTGGATAATTGGCAGAAGTTGGGCAGGGTCTGAGATTTGAATCAGGCCTGCTTTTTGTACATATTCCTTGGCAGAACCACCATTTTTAGCTAGATGAATAAAGACCTTCTTAGCAATCTTAGAAGAAATCGTTCCATCTGCAATCAGAGCAATCATCTCAGTCAGGTTCTCAGGCGTCAGCTCAATCTCAGAGATAGTCTTGCCTTCGGCATTGAGGTATTGCGCTACTTCTCCTTGGAGCCAGTTAGAGACAGCCTTGGCGTCTCCTCCTGCCGCAACAGCAGCTTCAAAGAAGTCTGACACAGCCTTGGTCGCTGTCAACTGCTTGGCATCGTAGTCAGACAGGCCGTAATCGCCCACATACTTGGCACGGCGCTCTTTTGGAAAGGCTGGCAGACTGCTGCGTACTTGCTCAATCCAAGTATCCTCAATCTCAAAGATAGGCAGATCAGGCTCTGGGAAGTAACGGTAGTCCGCTGAACCTTCCTTGACCCGCATGAGTAGGGTTTCGCCAGTTGCTTCGTCATAACGACGGGTTTCCTGACGGATTTGACCGCCGCTGCGTAGGATTTCAGCTTGGCGTTTTTCCTCAAATGCTAGACCCTTTCGGACAAAGTTGAAGGAGTTAAGGTTTTTCAGCTCAGTTTTGGTACCAAACTCTTCCTGACCGTAAGGACGGATGGAAATATTGGCATCGACCCGCATGGAGCCCTCTTCCATCTTGACATCAGAAATGCCCGTGTACTGGATGATTTCCTTGAGGGCAGTCAGGTAGGCATAGGCCTCTTCTGGACTGCGCATATCCGCTTCCGAGACAATCTCAATCAGTGGCACTCCTTGGCGGTTGAGGTCCACATAAGAGTAGCCATCGCTGCCGTGGGTATTCTTTCCTGCATCTTCTTCCAAGTGGGCCCGCTCGATACGGATTCTCTTGGTTGTACTGTCTTCTAGCTCAATTTCAATCCAGCCATTGTAGCCAATTGGCTCATCAAACTGAGAAATTTGATAGGCTTTTGGATTGTCCGGATAAAAGTAATTCTTGCGGTCAAAGTGCATCTTCTGGTGAATATCCATGTTCAAAGCCAGAGCAGCCTTGATACCATAGTCAATGACACCCTTGTTCATAACAGGCAGAACACCTGGGAAGGACCAGTCAATGATATTGGTGTTGGCATTTGGATCTTCACCGAAGTGAGCTGGAGCCGGTGAGAAAATTTTTGAATCGGTCTTCAATTCAACATGGACTTCCAGTCCGATAACTGTTTCAAAGTTCATTATTTTTCACCTCCAAAGATAACTGGCTGCTGTTTGTGGTAGTCAGTCGTCGCTTCAAATGCTGCGGCTGCCTGATAGATGGTCACTTCATCGAAGTGGTTACCAATCAACTGCAAGCCGACAGGAAGACCATCTGCAAAGCCAGCTGGGATTGAAATGCCAGGCAGGCCGGCCAGATTGACTGGAATGGTCAAAAGGTCAGCCAGATACATGGCCACTGGATCTTGGTTTTGACTACCCAAATCATAAGCAACAGTTGGTGCGGTTGGACCTAAGATCAAGTCATATTTTTCAAATACCTTGGCAAAATCTTGCATAATCAAGGTCCGAACCTGACCAGCTTTCTTGAAGTAGGCATCGTAGTAACCAGATGACAAACTGAAAGTTCCTAGCATAATCCGGCGTTTCACCTCTTCACCAAAGCCTTCACTACGAGATTTGACATAGACATCTTCTAGATTTTCAATGCCTTCTGCTCGGTAGCCATAGCGAATACCGTCAAAACGCTGCAGGTTAGAACTAGCTTCAGAAGAAGCAATGATATAGTAGACTGCCACGCCGTACTTGCTGTGAGGCAGGCTAACTTCTTCAACGATGGCTCCTAGACTTTCCAAGTGCTTCGCCGCTGCCAGAATCGTTTCCTTGACCTTGCTGTCAATTCCCTCACCCATGTATTCCTTAGGCAAGGCAATCTTCATCCCCTTGATATCTTGGCCAATCTTGCTGGTAAAGTCTGGTACTGCTTCTTGTGATGATGTAGAGTCCTTAGGATCATTACCAGAAATAACATTCAGAAGTTGGGCATTTTCCTTAACCGTCTGAGAGAAAGGCCCAATCTGGTCTAAAGAAGAACCAAAAGCAATGAGACCAAAACGGGAAACTCGCCCGTAAGTTGGCTTGAGGCCGACTACACCGTTAAAGGAAGCCGGTTGACGAATGGAACCACCCGTATCTGAACCCAGTGACAGACGAACCTGACCTGAGGCAACAGCTGTCGCTGATCCACCAGATGACCCACCAGGAACCTTGCTGCTGTCCCAAGCATTCTTAGTCGTCTTAAAGTAAGAGTTTTCACTGGATCCACCCATGGCGAACTCGTCCATGTTGGTCTTCCCGACGATAATCATATCCTTACCGTAAAGCTTCTCTACGCTAGTCGCATCGAAAATCGGCTTGTAATTGTAGAGTATCTTAGAAGCAGCCGTCGTCAAAATCCCCTTGGTTGAGATATTATCCTTGACTGCCAGCGGAATTCCGCTCATAAGATTGTCCACATCAATGCCCTTAACATCCAGAGCCGCAGCCTGAGCCAAAGCCTCTTCTTTGCTGACAGTAATGAAGCTGTCCACAGCCGCTTCACGTTCTTTGATATCTGCCAAAGTCGCCTGAGTTAACTCTACCGCAGAAATTTCTTTCTTGACCAGCAAATCATGCAACTCTTCAATAGTCTTGTGATTAAAAGTCATTAGGCATCTCCTCCGTCATCTAGGATGGCAGGCACTTTGATGTAGCCCCGCTCTTTTTCAGGTACATTTTGGAAAAGCTCTTCCCGGTTCCAACCTGGCTGAGCCACATCTTCTCGCATATAGTTGATATTAGCAGCTACATTAGAAGTGAAAGGCACACCCTCCGTGTCCACTTCATTGAGCAATTCGACCATGTCGACAATCTTGGTTAAGGTCGTCGCAAACTCAGCAGTTTCTTCTGGTGAAAAAGCCAGTTTTGACAGCTTAGCAACGTGACTTACTTCTTCTTGAGTAATCTTCATCTCTGATTCCTTTCATAAGATATGTGAGCTTTAGCGACTAAAAATAACAATTTCTAGATGATATCTTTATTTCCAAGCTTCAGCTCACCTTTACTTTGACAAGCCAGGGATGCTGATTTATTTACCATCCGCTAGCTCTTTTCTTCAGCTTCTTCCTGCCATTCTTCAGGAATTCGCATCATTTCATTTTACCATATTTCAGGCTAATTCTTCAATTCCAAATGCAGTTCTTTGAGCTGTCTTAGATCCACCAAACTTGGACTTTCCAGCATAGGATCAAAGCCAGTACCATTTTTCGGAAAGGCGATGACTTGCCGGATATTTTCTTCCCCAGCCAAAATCATAACCAAGCGATCTAAGCCCAGAGCCAAGCCGCCGTGTGGTGGGAAGCCGTATTCTAAGGCTTCCAGGAAGAAACCAAAGTCCCGTTCATAGTCTTCTCGGCTCATGCCTAAAAGCTCAAACATAGCTTCCTGAGCCTTCCGGTCATGAATCCGCAGACTCCCACCGCCGATTTCATAGCCATTCAAGACGATGTCGTAGGCATGGCTACGGAATTGGTCTGGCTCTTGTCCATCTTCAAAGATGCCCTGTGTGAAAGGATGGTGCATGGCTTGATAGCGGTTTTGGTCTTCATTCCACTCCAGCAGCGGCCAATCCACAACCCAAAGGAAATGAAGCAAACTCGGATCAATCAAATCTAAAGCTTTTGCGACTTCTATACGTAGATGTCCCAAAGCTTCCTGAGCCCGACGCTTCTTAGACATGACTAGCAGAATCAAATCTCCATCCTTGGCCTCAAAACGTTCCAGCAACTCCTGACTTTCAGCTTCAAAGGTACTAGCCAAATCACCAACTAACTGGCCATTTCCAACCTTTAGACTGGCGAAACGACTGCAGCCAAATTCCTTCATTTCCTGATAGTAATGACTCAGTTGTTTCTTACTAAAAGCACTAGCCGCATCTGGCACACAGATTCCCATCACTTCCTCTTGGTTATCCAAGACTTTCTTGATGAGAAGCGAATCATTGGACTGGCACAAATCCGTTAAACTCTTCAGCTCTAAACCAAAGCGCGTATCTGGCTTATCAGAACCAAAGCGGCTCATAGCCTCTTCATAACTGATAGTCGGAAAAGCTTCTGTCAACTCTAAACCATGAGTTTTCTTGACAACAGCCTTGAGCATGGCTTCAACCAGAGCTCGGATTTCTTCTTCGCTTGCAAAACTCAACTCCAAGTCCACCTGGGTAAATTCTGGCTGACGATCGCCCCGCAGGTCTTCGTCACGGAAACAACGAACAATCTGATAATAGCGCTCAAGGCCAGCGCCCATCAATAACTGCTTAAGCATCTGCGGGCTCTGAGGCAGCGCGTAGAATTGGTTTTTAAAGACCCGACTAGGAACTAAAAAGTCTCTAGCCCCTTCTGGTGTTGACTTGGTCAGATAAGGCGTCTCCACTTCCAAAAAGTCCAAACCATTCAAATATTCCCGAATGGTTGAGGTGACCTGGTGACGTAGTTTGAGGTTATGTGTCATCTTCTCACGCCGCAAGTCTAGGTAGCGGTATTTCTGACGTAGGTCTTCCCCCGTATGGGCATGCTGGTCCAGCTCAAAAGGCAATGCCTTGCTGCTAGCAATAACCTCAATCTTTTCAGCTCTCAGCTCAACCTGACCAGACTTGATGGACTTATTGACGAAACGCTCTTCCCGCTGAACTACTTGCCCCGTCACTGCAATGATATCCTCTTTGCCAATGTCTTCCAACTTAGCAAAATCTTCAATCTCACCGCCAACGAAGACCTGAAGCAAGCCCTCGCGGTCCCGCAACTCAATAAAGGCTAGTTTGCCGTGATTGCGGATATTGGCCACCCAGCCAGTTGCGGTCATGGTCTGTCCGACCTGCTCTAAACCATAGTTTCCGATAAAAATTTCTTTCATGTTCTTTCCCTCTCAAATCAATTAGTAGCTCCGCCCTATTGTTCAGGTTATTAGCAATATTTCCCAACCGCCTTCACCTGACCTACTGCAAAATAAAAAACTTCCGTCTCTAAAACAGACGAAAGCCGTGGTACCACTGTTATTCGCCGCCCTAAAAGGCAGCCTCTGAACTCGTAACGTGAGCGACGTTTGTGCTTAATCACACAAAAGATTACGAAACATGTTCTTCGGTTTTTGCTTTCTTGGTACTGCTCTCAGCTATCAGCACTCTCTGTGCAAGCCAGCAAGCCTACTCTGCTTCTCTTTTACTCTTAAATTGTATCTATTATAGTCGAACCCAGAACATTTTGCAAGTGGTTTAAGGCAAATTTGTGATTTTCCTCTGACAGAGAAGCCACAGCTGGCTCTACCACTTGAATCTTATAACCAAGATTATAGGCATCAATCGCTGTATGCAAGACACAAATATCCGTCAAGACTCCAGTCAAAATGACCGTATCTACCTTTCTTTCCCGCAATCGAATATCTAAATCCGTGCCGGAAAAGGCAGAATAATGACGCTTATCCATCCAAAAGACCCGAGAGTATGCTTGATGCTTCTCATAAAAATCAGCCAAAGGACCATAAAGATTACGACCGCTGGTCCCTTTGATATTATGAGGTGGAAACAGCTTGCTCTCTGGGTGAAAGGCATCATTCTCATCATGAGCATCAATAGTAAAGAAGATATAATCTCCTCGGTCAAAAGCTGCCTCCGTCACTTGAGCAATGGCTTCAGAAATTGCCTGTGCTGGCGCTCCTGCTGTCAACTTGCCCTCATCTGCGACAAAATCAACTGTATAATCAATGGAAATCAGTGCTTTAGCCATTAGTAGTCCCTCTTTTTAATTTCATCAAAGACATCTGGAATCAGGACTTTCAGATAAGTTCCCTTCATCCCCAGTGAGCGGCTTTCAATAATCCCAGCACTTTCCAGCTTACGCAAGGCATTAACAATCACTGAGCGGGTAATCCCGATACGGTCAGCAATGACAGATGCTGTCAGCTGGCCTTCATTGCCATTCAGCTCTCCCAAAATTGCTGAAACAGCTCTCAGTTCTGAGTAAGACAGAGTATTGACCGCCATGGTCACAGCTGTCCGGCGGCGGATATTTTTCTCATCCTCTTCCCGCTGGAAGTTAAGCAGCTGGATACCAACCACTGTGCTGGCAATCTCAACCAAAATCAGATCATCGTCCGCAAATTCCTTGTCATTACGCCAGATAATCAATGAGCCCAAACGAATCCCTGAAACATGAATGGGAGCAATAGTAGTCAGGCCATCTGGAAAATCATCCTTGGTCTCTACCGGAAAAATCGTCAAATCATGCGTAACCGGCAGATTAGCCTCCGTTTCATAAACCAGGTTGGCTTCTTGGACATACTCCTCTGGGAAATTCTTATCTTGAAAAAAAGCTTCTACACGGTCATTATTGGTCTTGTAGCGCATGAAATAGCCTAGAAGACGTCCTTTGCTATTGATAATGCAGGCATTGCAGTGGATAATATCAGCCAACTGACGCGTAATAGCATTATAGGGCAAATCTTCCTGCATCTGCTCTTCCGAGCGCTTCAGAATAGACGTAATTTTTCGTGTTTTTTCTAGTAAATCGGCCATATTTTTACCTCATATTTATTAGCTTCATTGTAACATAAAAGCCGTGAAATTTCAATAATTATCTGAAAATTTTTTATTGAAAAACAATTACATACAATTCTATAAAATAAAGAATTTTTCAAGTATATGACTTGATATATCAAGCCATATTAAACAAAAAAACAGTCAAGAATTTGACTGTTTTTGATTACTTTTGTTCTTTCTAATCAAGAGAACGTTTCTTGTAGAACAATTTCATAGCCATGAGCAGAAGCATTTGGCCTGCTAGAAGAAGCCAAGAAGAGTTTTCTCCTGTCTTAGGCAAGGCATGACCTGAAGCAGCTGTCTGCTTATGATTTCCAGAGCTAGCACTTCCAGCATTTCCAGTAGTTCCAAGAGCTGTATGCTGAGGATCTCCTACTTGTCCAGCAAGCGGAGAGCGAGCGAAACGCTCCTCTGTGTGAGCCAAAACAGATTGGTAATAGCGAATATCTTCTTCCTTATTCTGCTCAGCATAAGTTTGAGCTAGCAAGTCATATGTCGCCTTAGCTTGTGCTTGAACCGCAGTTAAAACTGCTACTTTTGCTTCTTGATCTGTTTGAGCTGTAAGAGCTGCTTGGTAAGCAGCCTGAGCTGCGGCTAGTTTAGTTTTAGCTTGTTCCAAGTTTTCTTCTGCATTTTCAAGATTTGACAATGACTCTTTAGCCATTTGCAATGCTGCTTCAGCATCTGTAACAGCTTTTTCAAGATTAGTCTTTCTTTCTTTTGCTGCATTCAAAGCTGCGTCTAGCTGAGCCAACTTATCTGATTCAGTTTTTAGAGCTTCTTGAGCTGCGGCAACTGTCGCTTGAACAGCAGTCAGAGCTGCTTGGGCCTGAGTTAATTTTTCTGCTTTAGTCTTGTCATCCAAGTTTGAGTTTTGCAGGGCTGCTTGTGCTGCTGCCAAATCCGCTTGATCAGCTGCCAAATCCGCTTGAGCTGCAGCAAGAGCTGCTTGGGCCTGAGCAGTTGCTGACTCACCTGCTTGAGCTTGTGCCTGAGCCAGTTGCTGGTTGGCTTGCTCTAGAGCTGCAGCCTTCCGATTGTAAGTAGTCTGAGCAACTCCCTTAGATGCCAGAGCCAGTTGATTAGCCTTGAAGGCAGCGTCATAGGCAGTTTGAGCCTGAGCTACTTCCTGTGGATCTACTTTTGCTGTTGCAGCTTTGCCTGTAATCGGGCTGGCATTGAAGTTCTTTTTGCTGGCATATTTGACTTGATCTTCTGACACCATGGTGAAATGGGCCATAGTGATGTCACCTTCCATTGAGAAATCGACTCCCAGATAGTTTTTCTGGCGACCAGTATTGAGACCAGAAATAGATGTAGCATGCAGCCATTCATAGCCATTAAACATGAATTCAACAACAGAATCATAGATTCGTCTCTTCATTTCAGCCACACTCATTTGGCCAGCTTTTTCTCTCCAAATATAAGCGTTTTCATAATACTGGAGACCTTTGCTCTCTTGCTCAGCACTTGTGGTCATTAAACCATATTCACGCGCTACGCGGTTAATTGCTTTAGCATCGTGATGGTATTTCTCCATCAAATCCCAGTTCCAGTTGTCTTTGCGATATTCTGTCGCCACCTTATCAGCGAAATCAATTGATGACGGTGTCACAGCCACTTCACCAGTTCCCATCTGAGCACGCAGCTGGTTGATGAGTTCTGAAGCAAACTGTGAAAGTTCCTGACGAACATTCTGTGGAATATTGTTGGTATCAATCAAAGCTTTGCTATCTGTAGGATCTGCTACATAACGATTGAGAGCCTTAGCACTGGCATTAAGTGCAGCCAGTCTATTTTGAATCTCATTAGTTTTTTGCTCTGATAAATTCGGTGCGATTAGCTCTCTCAAGGCTGCAATGTATTCCGGCGTCATTGACACACGGTTTTTATTGCTAGAAGCTTCAGTAGTAATTTTTCCAGCTTGAGCCTTTTGCAAAGCCTGTTGAGCTTGGTTCAGATCCGACTGAGTCTTCTCAGCTGCAGCAGTTTTTTCCTGCAAGTTCTTTTGAGAAGCATCACGAGCCGTCTTAGCCTGAGTCTGGTTGGTCTGAGCTTTTGCAACCTCAGCCTGCTTCTGACTGTCAGTCTGACGAGCTGTAGCTACTTTTGCTTGAGCTGTTTCAACAGCAGACTGGTCAGCTGCCACCTTGTCTTGGGCTGCTTTCACATTTTTTTCTGCTTTAGCTGTAGCGTCCCCACTTAGGTTGGCCTGAGCTTCCTTCACGTCATTTTGAGCTTTAGCAAGACGTCCTTCTTGAGTTTTCGCTTGCTCTTGAGCTTCTTTAGTCTTGGCTGCCTGGGCATCGCGCTCAGCTTCAGCCGTCTTAGTTGCTTGGTCAGCTTTAGCCAATTCTGACTTGTTGCTGTCCACTTGAGCTTTTTGATTGCTCTCTTCTTGCTTAGCTGTTTCAATAGCTTCCGGACCAGCTTTATCAGCTGCCTCCTGTGCCCGGTTAGCTTCAGCTTGTGCTTGCTCGACCTGACTTTGAGCGGCAGCAGTATTTGCTTGAGCTTGAGCCAAATCAGCTTTCACTTGTGCAACATTGCTGTCGGCTTCTTTTACAAGAGCCTGAGCAGCATCTACCTGTTCTTTCGAAACAGATTCATCCTTTTGTGTGTTTTCTGCCTGTGGTTGGCTTTGACTAACGGGCGCATCAGAATAAGACTGATTATCAACTAATTGATCAGCCTGAACTCCTTCTGCGAGCACCAAAGACAATGCCGCTGCACTGACAGAAAAAGCACTAAGTGTCTTTTTCATTGTCAATATAATCTCCTCCACTTTTTCATCATTGTTAAAAACATTGACAAACACATTCTACCATGTTTGTCTTCTGGAAGGAAGACGCTAACACATTTTTTTAAGCATTTTTGGACAGATACATAAAAAATGTTGGACAAATTCCTAAAAAATGTCGGTAAAACCGCCTATAATTTTTACCAACCGACCTCAAATTCGTTTTCCAGAGCATCTTGATTTTTTTATTTTTTCAATTCAAAGACAGCCATAAGACTAAAAAATATGTAAATTTGATAAGAAAAAGGCCGGAACCTTGTCCAACCTTTTTGTAGCATCCGCTTATTAACGGCGATATTGGCGCAAGAAGCGCGTCATTTTCTCTTGGATTTGAGCTAGCTCATCTACTCGAGGCAGATAAACGATTCGGAAATGATCTGGGTCCTTCCAGTTAAAGCCTCGTCCATGGACGAGAAGGACTTTTTCCTGCTTGAGGAAATTGAGCACAAACTGCTCATCATCGTCGATATGATACATGTTCCGGTCAATTTTTGGGAAAATATAGAGACCAGCTTTAGGTTTTACAGCTGACAGTCCCGGGATGTCCTGAATAGCCTGATAGATGAAATTACGCTGCTCATAGATACGACCACCTGGCAAAAGCAGTTCATCCACAGACTGATGACCGCCAAGTGAGGTTTGGACGACTTGCTGAGCCAAGACATTGGAGCACAGGCGCATGTTGGAGAGCATGTTTAACCCTTCGATATAACCCTTAACATGATGCTTAGGTCCAGATAGCACCATCCAGCCAACACGGAAGCCTGCGATTCGGTGCGACTTAGAAAGACCATTCATGCTGACACAGAAGATATCAGGAGCCAGACTAGCCACAGACGTATGGACATTGCCATCCATCACCATGCGGTCGTAGATTTCATCCGCAAAGATAATGAGATTATTTTGACGAGCAATTTCCACAATTTCCAGCAGCAATTCCTTAGGATAAAGCGCTCCCGTTGGATTGTTTGGGTTGATGATAATGATAGCCTTGGTATTAGATGTGATTTTTGACTTGATATCGTCAATATCTGGATACCATTCTGCCTGCTCATCACAGACATAATGAACAGCATTCCCACCAGCCAGACTAACTGCAGCCGTCCAGAGTGGATAGTCTGGCATTGGTACCAGCACCTCGTCCCCATCATCCAGCAAGCCCTGCATGGACATGACAATCAGCTCGCTGACACCATTTCCCAGATAAATATCATCAATATCTACATTAGGAAAATTCTTAAGCTGGCAATACTGCATGATAGCCTTACGGGCTGAAAAAATCCCCTTGGAGTCAGAGTAGCCCTCACTGTCACGCGCATTCATAATCAAATCATGAATGACCTCATCAGGAGCGGTAAAACCAAATTCAGCCGGATTTCCAGTATTGAGGCGGAGAATCTTTTCGCCATTGGCCCGCATGCGCATAGCTTCATCCAGAACTGGACCGCGAATATCATAGGCAACATGTTCCAGCTTGCTGGACTTGTCAAATTCTTTCATTCTTATTTTTCCTCTATTCATCAGAATGTTATCATTATACCACCAGAAAAAGCGATTGACAACAATAAAATAAACTCACTTTTCATCTAATTAAAAAGAGAATTATAGGACAAAAAGCCCCATTCTTTTTCTAATCCCTCAAAGTAAAGGAATCTTTTTCGGCTTGCAATTTTCTGACAGCATTTCCATTTTATCTTTACTTTTTTTCTGAAAAGGGTTACAATAGAAACAAGAAAATAGTTGCAAATCACTCGGACGTTATGGACTGATTGATTTTTGGTCAGCCCAATCATTCTGTGAATGATGCGACGTCCTTTGCCGACCATTTTAGAGGAGGTAGCTCTATGACTCAGAAATATGAAAACATTATGGTTGCTGTGGATGGTTCTCACGAATCCGAACTAGCCTTTGAAAAGGGTGTTAACGTAGCTCTCCGAAACGGCTCTCGTCTCACTATCGCCCACGTCATTGATACCCGGGCTTTGCAAAGTGTCTCAACCTTTGATGCAGATGTTTACGAGGACTTACAGGAAGATGCCAAAAAGCTGACAGCTGAGCTGAAAGAAAAGGCTCAAAAATCCGGTATCAAGTATGTTGACATTGTCATTGAGATGGGCAATCCCAAGACTCTCTTGGCTACAGATATCCCAGAAGAGCATAAGGTAGATCTAATCATGGTCGGTGCTACCGGTCTCAATGCCTTTGAACGGCTGCTAGTTGGATCTTCATCTGAATATATCCTGCGCCACGCCAAGGTTGACTTGCTGGTGGTCAGAGACCCAGAAAAAACTTTATAAAAACTAGAGCAGATGACTGCTCTAGTTTTGTTCTTTCTGCTCTATGCTATGCTGGTAGGCCTGAATCTGTCGTTCCAGTTCTTCTTTGATAGCTCCTTCGGGAGCGTATTTTTCTTCCCAGTCATCTGGTTTGAGAATTTTATGGGTGACGGGGTCAAAGTGAGCTTTCCCGTCTGGGAAAATTTTGCCCATATTAGCCCGATGGACAATATCGAACAGCTGCTCTGGATCTACTCCCATCAGGACAAAACTGCCATAAGTAAAATAAAGAGTATCAATCAAGGCATCTACCTGACCGACTAGAGAAACCTCAGCCTGACTCTTAGAGCGAACCTTGTCAGCAGCCTTGTCAAGCGCTTGATGGAGATAGGCTACAGAACTGTTAAAGTCTTCCTCTGAGTTACTAGCTGCTCGCAGAAACTCTACCAGCTCTTCCAGTTTGAAGCCTGCCCGATAGCGAGCGTCCTGAGGCATCCAGGCAATAGGCTCTTCCTGAGTGCTTTCATCCATGACACTATGGAACTCTTTAACCTTATTAAAGTGATGGTCGCTGCTGGTAAAGACCTTTTCCCTCGCTAGGATACCAAAATGCTCCAGAGCCTTATGAATCCCATCCTGACTATTGCTGCTAGTTGTATGCTTGGCCACTTCCTTGACCGAGCTGGTCCCATTTCCCATAGCAATGGATAGGCCAACTCCCGATAGCATTTCCAAGTCATTGTCAGAGTCGCCGAAGGCCATGACCTGATGAATGTCAAAGCCGTATTCCTTGCCGACTCGGCGAATTCCCTCTAGCTTAGACGTGTCTTTATTGATAATATCGACCGCATAGGGGCTGCTGCGGGTAAATTTCAAATCAGGGAAGTCTGCTTCAATCTTACGGCTTTCTTCTGGGCTTGCCAAAATCAATGCTTGGTAAATTGGCTCCTGTATCAACTGCAGGAGATCCTTTTCATGCTGTGGTAAGGCCTTACTGATAACCTTATTAAATCCATGACTGACTGTTCGCGCCATTCGCTTAGGGATGAAGCGGCTAGTCCACTGGGAGAAAGGGCTCATGCCGAAGGACATAATCTTGGAGCCCAGCATAGCCTCAGCCGTCCCCAAGGAAATTTCTTTCCGATGCTTCTTAGCATAGGCGATCAAATCCCGCAAACTCTGCTTGTCAATGGGACTGGCAGAAATCACTCTGTCTCTTGAAAAAATGTACTGGCCATTATAGGTCACAGCAAAATCTAAGTCCAATTGCTCCATAAAAGGTTTGACAAAGAAAGGACCGCGGCCGGTTGCCAAACCGACTAATATTCCTTGCTCCTTTAAACTCTGAATAGCCTTTTCTGTAGATTTCAAAACCGTTCGACTGTCATTGACCAGTGTCCCATCAATATCAAAAAAGACGGCCTTTACTTCCATTGATTTTCTCATTCTTTCCTTTTATGATACAATAAATTATAACACAAAAATGACATACAATCACATGAATTGCAGAAAAGAAAAGCTGGAGTAATATCTATGCAACAGGATTGAAAACTCTATGAAAACAGAATGTAAGCTTTCAAATCTGCATCATAACTACAAGGAGAAAAAAGATTTATGACAAAGAAAATCTTGGTCCTGCACACAGGAGGAACCATTTCCATGCAGGCTGACGGCTCTGGGGCTGTCGTTACCAATGCTGATAACCCCATGAACCATGTGACAGTTCCGCTTGAAGGGATTGAGACAGAAGTCATTGACTTTTTTAACATTCCCAGTCCCCATATCACGCCCCAGCATATGCTCAAGCTCTACCAGAAAATCAAAGCCAGTGCTAACCAATTTGACGGAGTGGTCATTACTCATGGGACGGACACTTTAGAAGAGACGGCTTACTTTCTGGATACTATGCAGCTGCCGAAGATTCCGGTCGTTCTGACCGGGGCTATGCGCAGTTCCAATGAGCTGGGGAGCGACGGAGTCTATAACTACCTGACAGCCCTGCGGGTGGCTAGTGATGAAAAAGCCTGTGATAAAGGCGTGCTTGTCGTTATGAATGACGAGGCACATGCTGCCAAGTATGTGACCAAGACCCACACGACCAATGTCAGCACCTTCCAAACGCCTACTCACGGACCGCTCGGCTTGATTATGAAACAGGAGATTCTCTATTTTAAGACAGCGGAGCCTCGAGTCCGCTTTGACTTGAACAGCATCTCTGGTCTAGTGCCCATCATTCCAGCTTATGCAGGTATGAAGACAGAGCTTCTGGATATGCTGGATTTAGACAAGATAGATGGCCTCATCATAGAGGCATTCGGTGCTGGCAATCTTCCCAAGGAAGTGGCTGAAAAACTGGCTGATATGATAGCAGCCGGACTGCCAATTGCTCTGGTCTCTCGCTGCTTTAACGGGATCGCTGAGCCAGTCTATGCTTATGAAGGCGGCGGCGTTCAGCTGCACCAGGCTGGTATCTTCTTCGTCAAAGAGCTCAATGCTCAAAAAGCCAGAATCAAACTGCTCATCGCCCTGAATGCTGGACTCAAAGACCAAGAACTCCGGGATTATATGGAAGGCTGAGAGAAAAAGTTCCTATTTATTTTCTTTAAATCAAAAAGTGCTAAGGTTGCTTAGCACTTTTTGACTCTTTCATATTCTAAAACTGGGCAAATTCATTGAATCGCTGATCTTAGAAGATAACCTCAAACAGAGACTCTAGAATTTCAAAAATATAATCACTTACCATAGGTCACCTCCATTTTCTGAGCTTGCTTAAATGTCTTCGGATAGTGGACTTTGATTGTAACTTTCATAGTTTTTACCTCGCTTATCATTCATTCTTTAAGAGCAAAAACGAAACCCTTGGAGCGTTTGACCTCAAGTTTGACACTTAATCTTTTTGTTCTTACTTGGATATAAGGATACAGCCCTAAACTTAAGAATCTCTTATAGATTTCTTAGGGAAAGCTTATAGTCAAAGAAGTCCAGCAGCAATCCTTATCTACTATTTGAAACGAACAAGTCTTTTCTGCCACATACAAAAAAACTTCACCGATTGGGTGAAGCTTATGATTTGTTAGGAGATCTATGATGAAAAAATTCTAAATTATTCTGCTTCTTTGAGTGGCTCATACCTCGCAAGTCTTCTAGTCTTCAAGCTTTGGTTACAGGATTTTAAGGGATGTTTACATTGTCATTGGTCCTACCTCTTTCTTTGATTTGACAATAGTATAATCCCTCAAACTTAAAGCCTACTTATAAATAACTTGCAGGAAACTTAATCCAAAGAACTCTTAATCTAGGTAATCTCGCTTGTCCAAATGAAGAGCAATCAAGTGCCAACTAGGATCTGTCCGCCAGTTCGGATCAGCTGTAATCTGACTGGCAACCTTTCTGGCTTCTTCTAAAATCGGATAATCTTCTACGATGTCTGCCACTTGAAACTCAGGAATACCAGACTGCCGAGTGCCAAAGATTTCTCCAGAGCCTCGCATTTTCAAATCCTCCTCAGCCAGCAGGAAACCATCGGTCGTCTCAGTCATGATTTTCATGCGGCGCTTGCCCGACTCCGTCTTAGGATTGGCAACCAAGACCGCATAAGACTGCTTGCTGCCTCGGCCGACACGGCCTCTCAGCTGATGAAGCTGGCTGAGTCCGAAGCGGTCCGCATCCATAATGACCATCACCGTAGCATTGGGGACGTTGACTCCGACCTCAATGACCGTGGTAGAGACCAGAATATCAGTCCGTCCTTCCTTGAAGTCCTGCATAATCGTCTCTTTTTCCTCGCTCTTCATCTTGCCATGAAGCAGAGCCACTTGGGCCTGCCGACCAAAATAGGCTGTCAGTTCTTCTTCTAGGGCAATGGCATTCTTAAGATCCAGCGCCTCAGACTCCTCAATCAAGGGAGAAATAAAATAGACCTGAGCACCCTTGTGGAGCTCTTTTTTCAGCCAGTCGAGGACGACTTCCAACTGCTCATGCTTGACCCAGCGGGTGATGATAGGTTTGCGTCCCGCCGGCATCTGGTCAATAATGGACACATCCATATCACCAAATGCTGTGATAGCAAGGGTTCTGGGAATAGGCGTCGCCGTCATCATGAGGACATCAGGATTGTCTCCCTTTTCCCGTAAAATCCGGCGCTGCTCCACCCCAAAGCGATGCTGCTCGTCAATAATGACCAAGCCCAACGCATGGTAACGGACTCCTTCCTGAATCAGGGCATGGGTTCCGACAATCATGTCCACCTGACCCTTTTCAATCGCTGCCAAGGTTTCCCGGCGTTCAGCTGCTTTCCTTCCCCCAGTAAGCAGGGCCAGCTTCAGTTCTGGAAATATCTGAGATAGGCTGTCAAAATGCTGCTCAGCCAAAATTTCTGTTGGAACCATCAGAGCTGACTGAAAGCCAGCTGTATAAACAGCATACATAGCCAAACCAGCGACTACTGTCTTTCCGCTTCCCACATCGCCCTGCAGCAGGCGATTCATGTGTCCAGGCGACCGCAAATCCTGCAAAATCTCTGTCAGACTGCGCTCCTGAGCTGAAGTCAGCTCAAAAGGCAAGCTCTTCTTTTTCTCGGCTACAGCATCCGACTGCCAATCAATCTTCAATCCATTGCTGACAGCCTTGGTTTCTCTCTTTAGCACCTGCAGCTGCATTTGAAAATAAAAGAGTTCTTCAAATTTGACCCGCCGAAGAGCCTGCTTGTAATCACCCAAGTCCTTTGGAAAATGCATGGCTCGCACAGCCTCCACTCTGCTCACCAGCTGGTAGCGTTCCAGCAGAGACTGGGGCACATTTTCCTCTAAGAGCAATTCCAATCCTTGGTCAAAGGCAGTCTTAATCAGCTTGACCAGACTGGCCTGACTAATTCCCTGAGCCAGCCGATAGACAGGCTGCAAGTCGTCCTCTACCTGAGCCATAAGTTTCATGCCAGTCAGACTAGCCTTGGCTTTGTCCCACTTGCCAAAGACGGCTAAATTAGCTCCCACTTCAATCTTGTCCGCCAGATAAGGCTGGTTAAAGAAATTAACTGCCAGAGCGACTTCTCCCTGCTTGATGGTAAAGCGCAGGCGATTGCGTTTGTAGCCATAATACTGGACATTGGCTGGGGTCACGACCTGACCAGAAACAACCGCCTTTTCCCCATCCTCCAAGTCTAGGACATTCTTACTCTTAAAATCCTCATAACGAAAAGGAAAATAAAGCAGCAAATCCTGCAAGGTTTCTAGACCCAGCTTGGCAAATTTTTCTGCTGATTTCGGTCCCACACCAGGCAGAACCGTCAAAGGTTGGTGTAAATTCATAATTCCTCTTTCAGTTCTGATACTGCTGCGGTGCTGACATCACAGACAGGGGGGCCAGGCTAGAACATTATCAAATACTCCAAGTGTTTCCCTGCATTAATCTTCTTAGTCTTTATAGACCCTCGGTACACGGTCGCTAATCAAGCAGACCACCTCATAGTTAATGGTGCCACGCTTTTCTGCCACATCTGTCGCCGCAATGGTCTCCGCTCCGCTATTTCCAATCAACACAACAGACGTGCCAAGGGGATAAGCCTGAGGCAGGCGCACTGTAATCTGGTCCATGGAAACGCGGCCAACAATAGGGCAACGCTGACCATCAATCAAGACATCAAAGCCCTGCATATCGCGTGTCCAGCCATCCGCATAACCCAAAGGAATGGTACCAATCCACTCTTGAGACTTGCTGGTGTAGGTAGCTCCATAGCCAACATCTGCTCCAGCCTCTACTTCCTTGACATGCACCAATTCTGAGACCAGCGACAGAGCTGGCTTGAATTCATAAGGAAGTTCCAAGACTCTTCCGCTGGGGTTGAGACCATAGATGATATCACCGAGCCGAACTGCATTTAGAACGGTCTCGCTGTGCCAGAGAGAGGTGGCGGAATTACTAGCGTGAACGAGAGGAGGTACATTGTCCAGCTCAGATAAAATCTGATGAAAACGAGTCAGCTGGGCTTCAAACTTTTGGTGCTCCGCTTCATCTGCCGTTGCAAAGTGGGTAAAAATTCCCTCCGCGACAGCCCCAGCAGCCTGCAAGCGATGGATTGCCTCCTGAGCTTCCTGACTATCTCGAAAACCAATCCGCCCCATACCAGAGTCAATCTTGATATGAAAATTCAATCCAGTCAAGTCTTCTTCAGCATCTAAAGCTAGATCCAGCCATTCTAAACTGGCTACGGTCAGAGATACCTTTTCATTTCTAGCCAGCGGAAGCGCAGCCAAATCTGACACTCCTAGCACCAGAATTTTTTTTCCAATACCAGCTGAGAGCAGCTCCAAGGCTTCATCAATATTAGACACACAAAATCCATCTACGAGGGGGTCAATGTGCTTAGAAACCTCAATAGATCCGTGGCCATAAGCATTGGCTTTAACGACAGCCCACTTCTCTGTCGTCTGAGGCAGACGGGCACTCAGTTGTCTAATATTAAAAGCAATGGCAGCTAAATCAATCACTGCCTTGCTGGGTCTATGCAGACTAGCTTTCATCATTTTCCTCCAAAATTACGCTGGCTGTAACTAAGCCAGCAGCATGGCTGAGCGAAATCCAAACCTTGCCAGTAAAAGGTGAACGACTGAAATAAGGCGCTCCCTGACGGTCGTTTAAAATCTCCAAGTCCTGAAACCTGAGCTTACCAATGCCGGTTCCCCAAGCTTTAGAAAATGCCTCCTTGGCAGCCCAACGGCCAGCCAGAAATTCGATTTTCCGCTTGCCGGATAACTCCTCAAAACGAGAAAGCTCCGCCTCGGTCAGCACCTTCCTTACAAAGCGGGCATTTTTCAGATAGGCTCGCTCAATGGCAGCCAACTCTTCTATATCAATTCCGTGTCCTTTTATCATATCATTCTCTGGAAAGGCGACAAAACTCAGCTGGGCCGCCAGCTGAGTTCGTCTTCACCCGACAGTTAGTCCTCTTTACAGGTCAAGACTGTCCCTTTCAATTTTCCTTATTTATCTAAAGTGTTGTAAATTTCTTCAATGAGCTGAACAGTATTGTCCCAGCCCAGGCAAGGATCGGTGATGGATTTACCAAAGACTTCCGGCTCATTTTGCCGGCCATCCTCCAGATAAGACTCAATCATAAAACCACGAACCGCTCTCTTAATATTTTCGTTCCAATCCCGATTCAGCAAGGTCTGACGCACAATCCTAATCTGTTCCAGATACTGCTTGCCAGAGTTATCGTGATTGGTATCGATGACGATGAAAGGATTCTCCAAGCCCATCTTTTCATAGTAGAAAATGGCATCCAGCATATTTTCATAGTAGAAATTTGGAATGTTCTTACCGTATTCATTGGTCGCCCCACGCAGAATAACGTGAGCCAAAGGATTCCCAGAGGTTTCTACTTCCTGGCCGTGAAAAAGGAAAGTCTGCTTATTTTGTGCCGCATAGACAGCATTAAACATAACACCAAGATTGCCAGAAGTTGGATTTTTCATGCCGACCGGAGCGTCAATACCCGACGCCACAAAACGGTGCTCCTGGTCTTCGACTGAGCGGGCACCCACAGCATGATAGCTAACCAAGTCGTCTACCAACACAAGATTGGACGGATAGAGCATCTCATCAGCCGTCGTCAGACCAGTCTCTGTAATGACGCGATAGTGCAGCTGACGAACTGCCTGCAAACCATTGATAAGGCTAGGTGCTTTAGAAGTATCCGGTTGATGAACCAAGCCCTTATAGCCATCCCCATTGGTCCGCGGCTTAGCAGTATAGACCCGCATGACGATAAAAATCTTATCCGCGACCTTCTTCTGCAGCTCTGACAAACGGCGGGCATACTCCAGCACAGCCTCTTCATTGTCCGATGAGCAAGGGCCAATCACCAAGAGAATACGCTCGTCTTCTCCACTAAGAATCTCAGCTAGTTCTTGGTCTCGCTTGTTTTTATGAGCCAAGGCCTGACCAGTCAGTCTGGTTCTGGACTTAATCTGCTCAATGTCAATCTTCTGACCTTTTTCAATAAATGCCATACTATTTTCCTAATGTATCATAAATTTCACGAACTAGCTGTTCTGTATTAGCCCAGCCCAGACAAGGGTCAGTAATGGACTTACCAAAGACTTCTGGCTCGTCCTGACGGCCATCTTCCAGATAAGACTCGATCATAAAGCCACGTACTGTAGCCTTAATCTTTTCATTCCAGTCCCGGTTAATCAGAGTCTGGCGAACGATACGCACCTGTTCCAGATACTGCTTACCAGAGTTATCATGATTGGTATCAATGATGATAAAGGGATTTTCTAAGCCCATTTTTTCATACTGGGCAATGGTATCCAGCAGGTTATCATAATAGTAATTGGGAATATTCTTGCCGTATTCATTCAGAGCACCGCGCAAGATGGCATGCGCCAAGGGATTGCCAGATGTTTCTACTTCCTTACCAGCGAATAGGAAACTCTGCTTGTTCTGAGCTGCATAGATACCGTTAAACATGACATTGAGATTGCCAGAAGTCGGATTTTTCAAGCCAGTCGGTAGATCCGCTCCACTAGCTACAAAGCGGTGCTGCTGGTCTTCGACCGAGCGAGCTCCTACAGCCATGTAAGAAATCAAATCATCTACCAGAGGCAGATTTTCTGGATAGAGCATCTCATCAGCCGTGGTCATGCCTGTCTCAGAAATAACCCGATAGTGCAGATTGCGGACTGCCTTAATGCCGTTAATCAGACTAGGAGCGGCCGTCGCATTAGGCTGATGAATAAGTCCTTTATAACCATCTCCATTCGTCCGAGGCTTGGCAGTATAAACACGCATGACCATAAAGATGCGATCTTTTACTTCTTCTTGAAGAGCAGATAGACGCTTGGCATACTCCAGCACCGCTTCTTCATTATCTGAAGAGCAGGGACCGATAACCAAGAGAATGCGGTCATCCTGACCACGCAGAATTGCTTCTAACTCTCGGTCACGCTTTTCCTTGCGAGCGAGCATGTCGCCTTCTAGCTTAGCAAGTTGGCGAACTTCTGCCACATCAATGGGTTGACTGGTTGCTTTAAAGGTCATCTATTCTCCTTCTTTTATACTTACTTTTTACGGCCGTGACAGTTCTTGAACTTCTTGCCAGAGCCACATGGACAAGGGTCATTTCTCTTTACATTAGACAGGTTTACATTCTCAGGCATATTTGGCGCCTTGGCAGAGATATTGCGGGTAGCTGTGGTACTGATAGCCCGCTCGGTCCGAGGGCGCTCTTGCTCATGAATCTGCGCTTTCATCATCAGACGAGTCACATCGAATTCAATGGAGCCAATCATGTCGTTGAACATACGGAAGCTTTCTGCTTGATATTCGACAACTGGGTTATTTTGTGCATAACCGCGCAGTCCAACAGCATTTCGCAGCTGGTCAAGGGCGTCGATATGGTCAGTCCACTTGCTGTCCACCACGCGCAGAATCAAGACCTTCTGGAATTCACGCACAGCTTCTTCGTCTCGCAGCTTAGCAATCTGACTGTCATAGACTTCCAATGCACGTTCAAACAGATAATCTTTGATTTCTTGGTCAGATTTGCCTTCCAAATCGCTGTCAGAAATAGAATCTTCTGAAACCAAGTTATACTTAGCAAAGTTTAAAATCGCTTCAATCTTATCATCCTGATCAGAGTGGCTGCTGCCATCAACGATACGGTTAATCGTCCGTTTAATCATAGCATGGATTTCAGGACTGAGGTCACGGTCAGCAGTAATGACATCGTGGCGCTCAGCATAGATAATTTCCCGCTGCTCACGCATCACGTCATCATACTGCAAGACTTGTTTCCGCGTATCGTAGTTATTTCCTTCGACACGCTTCTGAGCTGCCTCTACCTGACGGGTCAGCATGCCAGACTTGATAACAGAATCTTCGTCACTAAGGTTCATCCGATCCAAGAGGGCTTTAATGCGCTCTGAGCCAAAGCGACGCATCAGCTCATCTTCCAGTGACAGGTAGAACTGTGACTCACCTGGATCACCCTGACGGCCTGAACGTCCGCGCAGCTGATTGTCAATCCGGCGGCTTTCATGGCGTTCTGTACCGATAACACAGAGACCGCCCAGTTCGCGAACACCTTCACCCAACTTGATATCAGTTCCCCGTCCGGCCATATTGGTTGCAATAGTAACCGCCCCACGTTGTCCAGCATTCATGATAATTTGCGCTTCTTTATAGTGATTTTTCGCATTAAGAACTTCGTGAGGAACCCCAGCTTCTACCAATTTCTTAGAAATATAGTCACTGGTCTCAACCGCAACGGTACCAACCAGAACTGGCTGGCCTTTTTCATGACGCTCTTTAACATCCTGAACAACTGCCTTAAACTTAGAATCAATACTTGGGTAGAGCAGGTCAGAATGGTCAATACGAGCTACCGGACGGTTGGTTGGAATCGGAATAACACGAATGTTGTATGTTTCGCGGAACTCTTCTTCCTCCGTCTTAGCTGTACCTGTCATCCCAGACAGCTTCTTATACATACGGAAGAGGTTCTGATAAGTAATGGAGGCAGAGGTCTTTGTTTCTTCCTGAATCGGCACACCTTCTTTGGCTTCAATCGCTTGGTGGAGACCGTCAGAGTAACGGCGGCCTTCCATTGTCCGACCAGTAAACTGATCGACAATCAGAATTTCCTGATCTTCACTGACCACATAGTCAATGTCAAGGAGCATGATGTAGTTAGCTCGCAGAGCATTGTCGATAAAGTGAGTCAGGGCAACATTTTCAATATCGTAGAGATTGTCCAGCTTGAAGTAGCTTTCTGCCTTGTCAATCCCTGAGTCAGACAGACCAATCGTCTTAGACTGAACATCAATGATGTAGTCGTCCTTATCCAGAGATTTGACATAGTGGTCAGCCATATGATAAAGCTGGTTAGTATCTGAAGAAACCGGTCCGGATACGATCAACGGTGTCCGAGCTTCGTCAATCAGGATTGAGTCCACCTCATCGACCAAGGCATAGTTGAGTGGGCGCTGTACCATGTTTTCAGCGCGGACTACCATGTTATCACGCAGGTAGTCAAAGCCGATCTCAGCATTGGTTGAATAGGTAATGTCGCAAGCGTATGCTTCTTTCTTCTCAGATGGAGACTTAGCCGCCAGATTGATACCGACAGAAAGGCCTAGCCAAGAGTAGAGTTCACCCATTTCGGTCGCGTCACGCTCAGTCAGATATTCATTGACTGTGACAACGTGTACTCCTTTACCTGCAAGGGCATTTAAGTAAACTGGCATTGTCGCAGTCAAGGTTTTTCCTTCACCGGTACGCATCTCTGGAACATCACCATGATGGAGAACAATCCCTCCCATAACCTGAACCTTATAAGGGAAAAGGCCCAACACTCGCTTAGCTCCTTCACGGACAACCGCAAAAGCTTCAAATAAGAGCTGATCTAAAGTTTCGCCATCAGCATAGCGTTTCTTGAATTCTTCTGTTTTTGCCTGAAGTTCTTCATCAGACAAAGCTGCCATTTCGTCTTCATAAGCCAAGACCTTGTCAGCCATTTTTTCTAATTTTCTTAATTCACCTTTATCATTTTCAATGATAGTCTTTAAAATATTCGCCATTTTTTTCCTTACTATATAATAATCTTTCTGATTTTTAGAATGTTCTTTTCATTATAGCATGTTTTCCTATATCTTTCAAGAATGAAAAAATCAAAAAAGCTCCATTAGACTGTGCTTACAGAACTGGGAGATAGCAAGATATTCGAGGATAAAAAAGAAAAGGCAGAGGTCTTACTCTGTCTTTTCAAATACGAATAACTGATAGACGATTCATCTTCTTTTTGACCTAGTTAAAGTCTAGTAAGCGCATGGTGTCTTGGGCAATCATCAATTCTTCGTTGGTTGGAAGAATGAGAATTTTAGCCTGCGACTGGGAATTTTGAATAAAGAGCTGTCCTTGCTCGTTAGCTGCCTGATTCAAAGAAAGTCCTAAGCAATTGAGCTTTTGAACGACCAAGCTGCGGATCAAGGTTGAATTCTCCCCGATTCCAGCAGTGAAAACCAAGGCATCCAGACCATCTAAATCTGTGATGTAGCTTGCAATGGTCTGAGCGATACGGTTGATAAACATATTGACTGCTAGACTAGCTTTTTCATCGCCTCTGTCACAAGCTTCCAGAACATCTCTTAAATCATTGCTGATCTGAGAGATAGCCAGCAGTCCGGATTCTTTATTGAGGACATCGCTTAATTGCTGAGCTGATAATTTTTCCTGTTCTAGCAGGAAAGGAAGAATCATGGGATCTATGTCACCGGAGCGAGAGCCCATCATCAGACCAGCCAAGGGTGTGAATCCCATCGAAGTATTGACAGACTGACCATTTTTAATGGCGCAGATACTAGCACCATTGCCCAAATGGCAGTTGATAATCTTCAAATGCTCCGCAGCTTCTCCTTGCCCTTCCCAAATCTCCTTTACCTTTTGAGCAATATACTTGTGACTTGTTCCGTGGAAACCATACTTTCTCAAACCGTATTTATGATAATATTCCCAGGAAAGAGGATAGAGATAATAGGCTTCTGAAAGGCTTTGATGAAAGGCAGTATCAAAGACAGCGACTTGTGCTGTCTCTGGCAGCGCCTTTTGAAAAGCTCGAATTCCGACTAGATTGACAGGATTATGGCTAGGAGCTAGGAAAGACAGCTTTTCAATAATAGAGAGAACTTGCTCGTCTATCAAAGCAGAATCATCAAAGGATTCTCCGCCATGGGCTACGCGATGACCGACTCCATCTATCTCGTCCAGAGATGCAATCAGCTTCCGCTCCAAAAGAAAGTCAAGCAAGTAATCCACGGCAAATTGATGTGAAGGGATGGCCAGCAGTTCCTTTTCTTTTTGACCTTCAAATTCAATCTTAAAAATACCTTCCTTTAAGCCAATCTTTTCAAAAATCCCTTTCACCAAAAGGCTTTCATCAGGCATACTGAGCAGTTGAAATTTTAATGACGAACTGCCCGCATTAATCGCAAAAATTTTTTTAGACATATTTTTCTCCTGAGCAATGAAAACAGTGATTTTTTCAAATAACGTTTTTTGAAAACTGAAATTTTCCATTGCTACTTGTTAGATAAATAAGCTAGCTTCAACTGGTCGGCTAGCTTATTTACTATTTTATATATTACATAGCATTGACTGCCAAGACAGCCAAGACAGCGCCGATAGTCGGTCCTACAATTGGCACCCAAGCATAAGCCCAGTTTGCATCTCCTTTATTCGGAACTGGCAAGAGGGCATAAGCAAGGCGCGGACCGAAGTCCCGAGCTGGGTTGAGGGCAAAACCTGTCGTCGAACCCAAAGACAAGCCGACCGCCATAATGAGGAAGCCAACTAAGAGTGGAGTGAGTCCAGGCGTGATTTCGCCGTGCGTTATCATCAAAAGTGCAAAGATGAAGAAGAAAGTCGCAACGATCTCGCTGAGCAAATTAAATGCTGGATTCTGGATGGCTGGTCCAGTAGCAAATACGCCAACTGAGTTGCCTTCTTCTGCCTTGGTTTGTTTGAAATGGGGATAATAGAAGAGCACTACAATAGCCGCTCCGACAAAAGCCCCTAGAATCTGAGCGATGATATAGCCCACCACTTGTTCCCAAGGGAAGATGCCACCCACCGCAAAGGCAATAGTGACAGCTGGGTTAAGGTGACCGCCAGTATTATAAAATCCTGCCGTATAGACACCCAAGGTCACTGCCAAGCCCCAGCCAAATACAACGGTAAACCAATTGGGAGCGAAACCTTTTGCAAGACTCTTATTAAGACTAATAGACGCTCCGATTCCATTCCCAAAAACCATCAGAACCATGGTGCCTAAAAATTCACCTAGATATTTTTCCATACTCCATACTCCTTCATTTCGAAATACTTTATACTCTCTCCTCTATATTGCTTCTACAGCGCAATATAGAGTCTAAGAAAGTATAAGAGAAATATGCTCGTGAAATAGGAGAAAATCCCTAGCTCCAAAGCATGGATTGCAAGCGGTATTCTCTCCTCTGATATTATTTAATTTGCTAGATTGCTTCTCTACAGTCCTACAGCATACTCAGCAATGGACTGGTCTTCCTCAGAACTTCCTCCGCTGACGCCGATACCGCCAATCATCTCTGACTGGCAATAAACAGGAATGCCACCAGCTAAACTAACAACCTTATTGTCAGTCATCGTTTCCAGCTGATAGAGCCACTGGCCAGGCTGAGTTAAAAGTGCTAAATCCTTGGACTGCATCCTCATGCCAACAGCTGTGTAAGCTTTCTTATAAGCCATATCGTTACTCACTAACAAGGCATTTTCCATACGATAGGTCATCACGACTTGTGCTGCTGGATCAACCACCGTTATCACGACGGCTAGTCCCAGCTCTTCAGCCTTGTGTCTGGCCCTTGTTACCAATTCCCAGGCATCCTGATAGATATTTGTGAAAAGAACAGGCTCTTTATCCAGTAAGGTTTGGCATCTGGCAAGGACTTTTTGGATGATGATGTCCTGAAATTCTGAGTTTCCTTCCCAGCTTGATAGTTCTGGACTGCTGAGCTCGTCTTTCTCTCTATCTCTAGCCATCCATTTCACCTCTTTTCAGTAGTTAGCTCGGCCATCTTTTTGAATCGATCGGAACAAGTCAAAAAGATGTTTCTAACAGGTCAGATTTTTTAAACGGGACTCCCTTGACCAAACGCGCTGCATTTGAGCCAAATAGGCGCAAGACGTGGTCCGGTATAGCGGAATAATCTTTGATACGATAGATAAATTTTTCGAGTGGCAAGTTACGATAATGAAGAACGGCATCTCGCCCGTCACAGGCAATCCCTACTAAAAGCTGGGATTGAGTTGCAGCCACATGCGCTAGTGATACAGGATCGCTAGGTTCATCTGGGCAGACCAGACTGAAAGGGATACCTTCCTCTTCGATACCGTAGCCGATTTGTGCTACCTTATCCGCAGGAGCATTGTCCGTAGCTATCAGCCTAATGGTTGGCTTTCTAGTATAAGCTAATTCCATAGTCAGCCCCCCATTTCTCTCTAACATAGGTCAAAATCAGTCCGGTCGCTACTGCATTTCGAGGTCCCACCAAGCCACGCACATTGCCTCGACCAGCTACAATGGCATGCTGAGAGAGGGCTTCGGTCACTAGCTGAGGTATTTCAAAGTCCAAAGCTGAGCCACCTACGATGACAACGAAAGGAATGTCTCGAATATTCTGAGTAGGGCTGACACGCTTGAGAGCTCGCACCGCATTGGTAACAAAGACTCTTTCCTTGGCAGACTGCCGAACAAGTTTGATTTTCTCAATAGAGTAGTCTCCGTCATCAATAGGAACAAATTCATCATTTTCCTTGACGATGACAACTCTGGCAAACAAATCTCCAGACAACGGCTTGTCAAAAAATTGAACAGTGCCGTCTTCATGCCGGATATGGAAAAGACTTTCTACCTTGGCCAGAGGATAACGTTTGATGTCCTCTGCCAGATGATGATTTTCCAGTCCCAACTCCGAATTGATCAGCATGGTTACCATATCACCGGCACCGGCTAGATGGACAGCCAAGATTTGACCCCTGCTATCAATAATGGAAGCATCTGTCGAGCCTGCTCCCAAGTCCAAAATCGCTAAAGGGCGATCCGTCCCTGGTGTAGTCAGGGCCCCGAGGATAGCTGATTCAGCTTCTGCTCCGCCGATTTCTACAGTGATACCCAGCTCACGTTCGACTTCTTGGGCAATGATGGACATTTGTAGCTTGTCAGAATTTACCATAGAGGCAATGCCGACAGCCTGCTCCATAGAAAATTCTCCAGCCACACCACCGCGCACAGAAATCGGAGCAAAAGTATTGACGGCCAGTAAGTCACGGATATAAATATCGGAAGGCTCTTTCTCGGTCAGGTCAGCCATGGTTTGACGAACCTTCTCCAGCATACCACCAACATTGGTGCCCGCCTCTCCAACAACATTGCTAATCTCGCCAGCGTAAACGATTTTCTCCATAATCTCATCGGCACCCTTGGAAATATCCACCTTTAAGGTATGCTCCTTGCCGATAATTTGGATACTGCCTGCTGGAATCGTCCGAGCCTGAACATCACCTGCTGGTGTCTTAATTACGACAGCCGAGCGGTTACCAATGAGGGCACGGGCAATGGGAACGATGCTTTTCGTCTCTTCTGCACTCAAGCCAAAGACTGTCGCAATGCCATAGGGATTGGATAATTGAGAAATCACCTTCCCCTGCTCCACCACTTCAACAGCAGCTTGCATGCCCAAAGGAACCTTGTCAATAAAAAGTATCTCATCCACGATTGGAATCTTCTGGCTAATGCGGTTATTGACCAGAACCCCATCATCCGCCTGCAGAATGGCAGCGGTAATCTGATAGCCCTTGGCTAAATAGGCATTGATCAGCTGGGCAACCAAGTCAAAATCAATGATCTTCGGCACTACCACGATGTATTTCCCATCAATCGGATGATGAACCAAGTCGAGAATATCTACTGTCAGTCCAATCCCCAGACCCAGACCGCCTGGAGTACGGGGATTATGACCAATCATGGTAGACTCTGTAATGACTGTCTCTGTGATGGTTTCCATGGCAACATCACCGATAACAGGCGTCGCTTCATTGATCCGAATCAAATCAACTTGTCCCAACTCAAGCGGTGTTTGCTCCATCAATTTTCTCAGAGATTGATAAATTCCGTGGACATTTTCCTTGGTCCCCTTGATGCCTGTTGTATCCGCAATGGCTGAGGCAAGAAAGTGAATGCTTCCATCATCTTGCACTTCAGCTAAGGCAGACTCGGTCGAAGAATTTCCTATGTCTACTCCAATGATTCGTTTCACATTTTCACCTCCGCCAAGATTAGGCTATTTTGAGCAGCATTTATAAAAGCAGTGATAATAATCTTTTTTCAACCCAAAATAGCCTTGATAAAACCAAATTAGTTGTCGCCTTTCAACTTCTTGCGGCGCTCATAATTTTCAGCAGCTTCTCTGACAAAGCCCGCACAGATAACAGCTCCATATTGGTTTTCCAATTCATTGGCAATGTCCAATAATTCCTGTTTGGAAGACCGGTAAGGGCGCAGGGCATTGTAGATTTCCAGCACACGCGCATCCGGAACCTTGGTCAGTTCCGCAGCCCGAGAAAAGTTATACTGGATTGCTTCGCGGCCGGCATTCTTAGCAATTTCACCTTGCTTGATCAAAATCTCCGGCTTAATCCGCAAATCCTCTGCAGTCACATAGCCAGACAAGATATTTTCCAGTGTAATATCTTCGAATTTCTTATCCTGACCAACCTTTATCCAGTCTGGGTGTTTTTTAGAAATAGGATAATCAGCCGCTGTCGCTTCATCAGAACTGACAGGACGACTGGCTGCTCCTTGACTAGCTGAGCCGCTGTCGCTTAGCTCGGCTAATATTTGTTTTACTAATGTTTCTACTGATTCACTCATTCTGATTTCTCCTTGTAGACATCATATGCATTAAATCACCTGACATTCATCAGCTGGTTTTCCTCTTTTAACCAGTTTCGTTTCCTTGATATGCAGCAAGGCTGAGTATGCCTGGTACTTAGGACGAGCCATTTGGTCGTTAAGGGTTGGCACCGGATTTGGTGTTTCACCCTTGGCATACTTAGCAGCATTTTTACCAATCAAACGATAGGTTTCAGGAGTTAACAAAGGTGCCTGTGGGAAGAGTTCCAGATTACTGAGCGGTGGCAAATCACGTTGGTGAATAACCGTTGTTCCCTTAGACTGAACACCGATAGAAATGCCAGAACCAGACAAGTGGTCTCCTTCTACTGCTACAAAGGCAACGTCAGAAGAACGATAGACCTTGACAATGCGAGCCTTGAGCCCTTCTTCTTCGATACCAGCCACCAGCTGACGCAGTACTTCCGTATGAGGAATGTCCACCATCGTCTTCACCTGCTGTTCTCCAAAGGCAGGTCCAACTGCAATAACGACCTCATCCGTTGACTGGCTAGGCTTAGCCACACCAACTGTACGGATGACAGCTTTTTCATTGGACACAGACTTTGTGGCAGGCTTTTCGCTTGTTTTAGCAGCTGTTTCGTTGGTATTGGCGCTCATCTCTTTCATCACTTCTGCAATAATGGAGCGCAGTAAAGTTTCATTTATCTCTGTCATCTTAGCTCCTCCTATACATCACGCGGGTCAATCGCTTTAGGAATGTCTTTGACTTTTTCCCATTCTTCGCCGACCAGACGATGGCCTGTACCGACACCAACATAGTCATTCGGTGAATTCACCGCTGAAATAACATTCCAATCTCGATCAAAGATAGCAGATGTTTGCAGGAAATCCCCTGCTACACGTTGCTTGAACAAATTGAGCAGCTCATTGGCAACTTCTGGGAAGCCATTATTAGCCAAGGCTTTGATCAAATCAGCCCCTTGAACTCCGCGTTCCAGAATACCTTGAGCAGCCTTGATATCTTCAACCTTATCCCGTTCTGGCATATCTTTAGAGCCATGAGCATAGGTCGCTGCTTCGACTTCTTCGTCGGTAATCGGCGGCAGACCCAAGCCCTTGAAAAGAGCTTGCATAACGCGTGCTGCCTTGTTCCGAACCTTTACAACTTCCTCTTCACGTACAGGACGAAGACCACCGTCTACCCGCAGGTCACGTTGCAAGACATTGTAGTCGTCAAAGTCTTCCGCATCCCAGTTAGATCCGGCAAACATATTGTCATAGTTTGGTGTAGCAGAGTAGCCAGAATTGATAAAGTCTGTACCTGGCGCAAACTGCATCAAAGTCCGAACAGAGCGACGTAAGTCTGAGTGAGTAAAGGTTTGGTCATTTGATGATGCACATTCCAAATCCAGCATGCTGGCAATCAAGTTTTCAGCAACGACCGCCCGAATACCACTCGGAACAGCTGCTGGAATACCGATACAGCTAACTGATCCATTCTGAGTTCCTTGAACTCCAGCTGCTTTTGTGACATAAAGACAGCGAGCTTCCAGATAGAGCATGGACTTGCCTTCGGCTTGTCCCATCTGTACTTCAGACCCTGTACCGGAAGTGAAGCGCATCTTGAGTCCACGAGAGGCATAGGCAGAAGCCAGAAAGGCCTTGGACCAAGGTGTATCATCTCCATCGGTGAAGACATCTTCTGTACCATAAACAGAGATGGTCTCAGCATAGGCCGTAAAGCCACGCATACCAAATTCTAGCTCTGTTGCTTCTTCCAAAGAGCACTGAGTCAGTACCCCAGGACGGCCCACTTGTGAGCCAATCATCAGAGACAGGGCGTTGAAAGGAGCATAACGCACTACGGCAACCGTTGTTTCCTGCTCTGCAAAACCGCGCAGAGCCCCTTCAGCTGCATCTGCTGCAATCTGCACTGGATTATCATTGACATTGGTAACGTGGGCTTGTGTAGCTGTTTGCTTACGGGTCCGCATCTTTTGCAGACACATCATGATTTCCACGACATTCATCTGATTGACTACTTCAATGATTTTAGCCGGAGTCATGGCCTTGGTCAGCTTGATAATTTCTGTCCGAGGTACATTCGGTGTCAATATTTTATTGGCAATCTCTCGTGAGTCCATCTGAATGACTTCTTCAGCCCGGCTCAAGTCAATCCCGTAGTTGGCAATGAACTGGTCAATCAGGTCAAATTCTTCTTTTGGTTTGCCGTCTAACTCAACCACTTTCCCATTTTGAATTTTGATACTGGGTTTAGGGTCATTGGGACTTTCCATAGCCACCAAACCTTCTTCAACCCATTCTTTTACAAATCCATCTTGGTTGATAGGGCGTTCGCTTAATACTTCAAAACGTTTGGATCTCATACCGTTTCCTCCCTCTCACTCTTAAATGTAAGATGGCTGTGAGTTGGTTGGCTCGTCACCCATACTACCTAAAAGTGCCAGTCCAACTTCACGCGCTGAGATAACTGATTGTCTAACCGCTCCAGAATCCCCACTGATAAAGAGGATGGCTTCGTTTGAGTGGCTAGTACCACCATTTCCTGGAGAAGCATAGCCAACAACAGTAACGTTGGCAGCCTTGACAGCTGTATCCGCCATAACAACACCAATAGCTGCAGGTGCTCCGACAATCAAGCCAAAAGCACGACCGTATTCAGCACCAAAGGCAGTCTGACAAGCATAGCTAGCACGCGCAGTATACTGAAGTTCAATATGCCCTGCATCATTAGCATAAACATCGCCGAAGGTTCGATCCACTTCCTTCAAGGTTACTTCCACAGCTCGTCTGACATCTGATACATCTTCACCGCCGAAGATGATCAAACTTCCGTGTCCAGCACCACCCTTAGTATCACGAGGTAATTCGATTTTAACAATTTCTGTATTGGTTGCTTTGACCGCTTCATCTGCGGCCATGATATGAGGACCCGCACCGGTACGAGCACCGACTACACCAATTGAGCGATAGCTCTTTTCTAGCTTCATAGCATCCAGCACCTGCTGATCCACATTGGCAATGACAAGTCCAATTGTATCGCCTATCGGATTAACACCGACAAATTCTGTAATATTGCATTTGTTTTCCATAAGACAGCTCCTTTCGCTGACATATTTTTTGAAGCGCTTACAATTTTAAGGAATAGGAAAATCAGATAAGAGAAACACCATAGCTATTCGCCTCTTTCTGATTCCTTTTTTTAACTTTTTTTGGGTCAAAAGAATAGATTATTCTAAGGTTTTCTGTTAAAATGAGTATGGTTGTTTTTTAAAAAGGAAGATTTTTCCGCGTTCTCCAAAAAAGCCTAACCAACTTTTTTAGGAATGCCAAGCTAAGCCTACAAGAAATATACTTGACAGGCCTTTCCCTTCAGAAATAACAATCGCAGAGGCAGATAACAGATGATAAACTTTTCGCAGGGTTGCTCATCTTTTATCTGTTTTTTTATTTTCCATCATTACAGAATGGCAGGACAGCAGGCCGCTGTCCTGCCATTCTAGTAAATCCGATAGTTCAAATCTCCAACAAACTAGCCTTGCCAGTCAGCCGGATAGGTCACATAGATAAAGCGGGCCTTATCTCTGACAGAGAACTGAATGTCGCTGCCTTTAGGGATAAAGAGTACTTCGCCAGGGCCAGCTGTCATGACTTCGTCACCAACGATAATATCAAGACGCCCTTCAATAACATAGTCCACTTCATCATAGTCCAGATGCCAAGGGAACGTTGTCTTTTCCATGGTCATCAGACCCAAGCCCAATCTTGGACTCTCGTCTAAGGTCAGCAAGTCTCGTGTATAAACTTGATGGCTCGCATCACCTGTATCCAAGCGATCTTCTGGACGAACATCCAGACCAGGCAGGGCGATAGAAGCTACACCTGCCTTGCTGACTTTCTTCCCACCATCTTTAGTGGCTAATTCTTCCAATAAAATCTTACGAACCAATGTTTCTAGGTCAGAACGATTAATATCTGCCATACTTCATACCTCCAAGTCTAAGCTTCCTTCTTCGTTAAGAAGAAAGCCAGTAATACCGCTGTGATACCGCCGACAAATTTACCAATCATCATCGGCACAATCATTTCCGGTTTTTGACCAGCTGTGAAGCCTAGGTGATCTCCGATAACAAAGGAAGCAGATACGGCAAAGGCTACGTTGATAATCTTACCGCGTTTGTCCATATCCTTCATCATCTGGAACATGGCAATGTTATTAGCCAGAGAAGCTACCAGACCAGCTGCACCAACTTCGTTCATTCCTAGGGATTTTCCGATAGCAGAAAGCGGTTTGTTGGCTACCTTGGTAAAGACAGCTACCAGACCAAAAGCTCCAGCCAAGGTTACAGCAATTGTTCCGACAACTTCAAAGGCTTCTTTCAGTGTTTCAGCACCTTTTGGATAGATGCTAATGAGCCATTCATTTCCAGTCAGAAGCTGCGCTGCACCAAAGGCCAAACCAAGCGTTGCCAAGATAACAATAATCTGACCAAACACTTCAAAACCTTTAATCATGGCATTAGGTGCCAAAAGCAATCCTACGAAAATCAGAGCTGATACAATGATAATCGGAATAAGATTGACAATCAAGGTTCCAAAAGGCAGGCCTGGTACGAAAAATCCTCCGAGGAGACAGCCAATCGGAACAGTTACCAAACCGTATAAGATTCCGCGAGCCAAAAACGGACGGTCATCTTTTTCGATAATACCCAAGGCAACTGGAATCGTAAAGACAATTGTTGGCCCCATCATAGAGCCCAGTACAAAGGCAGCGAAATTTCCTACTGCTGGATCCTGAGCCAGACTGAGAGCAAGAGGAGCTCCTCCCATATCATTGGCAATGAAGGTTGTCGCAAAGATAGACGGGTCAGCGCCCACCAAGCCATACAAAGGCACGACAATCGGTTTCAAGACATCCGCCAAGAGGGGAGCGATTACCATAATCCCAGCCATAGATAGAGCCAAAGCTCCCATAGCCATGATACCTTCTTCAAATTTTTCACTTAGTCCTAGTTTGCCACCGATACATTTATCCACTGCACCGATCAGCATGAATAGAACCATGATATAAATGATAATTTCATTGATACTCATAACATTACCTTAGTTTCTAATATTCTTCATCACTGTGATAGTCAACCTTGTCAATGATAGCCACAACGACCATATCCACAGGTATATTTACCTTATTCAGGCTCATACGGGCAGAACTGCCAGTGGTTACCATTACTTGGTCTCCTTCGCCTGCACCGATGCAGTCGGCCACAATAAGCAGAGCTGGGTCACTTTGATGTTCATTTAGCTGCCGTTCGACCACTAAAAATTTCAAACCATTTAAATTTTCGTCTTTTCTAGTCGCCCAAAGGCTTCCTTTTACTTTACCAACAAACATCTCTACCCACTCCTTTATTCTATGATTTCTATTTTTTGACGTTTTAGATAATCTCTCGCCAAGGCTGTCACAATCATTCCTTTTTCTATTTTAAAGCTTCCATTTTCAGGTAAGCCCATTTCTCTCAGCCTCTTCTCTGTAAGCAAAACCGGCTTGCTCGGAGCCTTAGTCTTCTGGCTGACTTCTTCTGCCACCGCCCGTTTCACTTCCGGGCGAGGCTCTTCAGCCTGATCGCTTTCTAGGAGTGCTAAGAGTTGGCCTTCTTTATAAAATTGCAGACCGTAGCGAATCAGCTTTTCGCGCTGTCCTTGCAGTTCCTGATACAAGTGCACTTTAGAAGATTGCTTGTACTGCTGAATAGCAAAGGCGCTGTCTGACACTAGGACTTTTTTGCCTTTCAAAAGACTCTTTAAAATGACTGCTTCCTCCACCGCCAAAGGGCAAAGGGATGAGAGTCTTAGAAAAGCATCAAAGCCAAGTGTCTCAACAACAATAATCTCTGCTGTGCAAGAATCTTTTATGACTTGAAAGCCTTCCCCTTCTAATAAGTCAGGAATCTTATCGCCTCCAATGACGTATACTGAGGGTTTCTGAGGCTTTTTCTTCAACTTTTCCATCAGGCGGTCTGTAATCAAATCTACCAAATGATCTAGATTTTCCATTCTTTACCTACCTTTTATTTGCTCATAGGACTTATTTTTTAATAATCCGTCCGCGTGTTCCTTTTTTGAAACCACAAGCATTGGCTTCATCGTAGTCAATATGCATATAGGTTGCAAATTTAGGACTAACACGGATGACCACATCATCAAAAATCAGCGGACGAGCACCTTCTACTCTGACTTGTACAATCTCGTGATTTTTCACATTCAGACGTTCGGCATCTTCCGGTGTCATATGAACATGACGCTTTGCTACAATCAGGCCTTTATCCAGACAAACTGCCTTGTCTCCATGAGCCAAGATGACACCTGGTGTTCCTTCAATATCGCCACTTTCGCGAATGGGAGCCTTGGTGCCCAGCTGCAAACAGTCTGTCAAGGAAACTTCTACCTGAGAATGTTTGCGAACAGGTCCCAGAATAACCACATTGTGAAAAGCGCCTTTTGGACCAACAACTGTCAGCCTTTCTTGACTAGCGAACTGGCCTGGCTGTGATAGGTCTTTTGCTTTTGTTAATTGATAGTTGGGACCAAACAAGGCTTCCAAATCTTCCTGACTCAAATGGACATGACGTCCGCTCGCTTCTACCTCAAATGACCCCTGCAATTCTTCCTGAACTTTATCAATTACTTTATTTACCAAATTTTCTAAAGTCATTGCTGTTCTTCTTTCTCTTGTTATTAGCTTGCTATCAACCAGAGCAAGACTTCAATTGATTTTAATAATTGAGAAACCTTACAAGCAAATTGATCTCTGTCACCATCAGCAGCCTGCTCCAATTCTTTGCGCAGGAGGGTCGTTTCGATATATGTTTCATAGCAATTCAGCTGCCAAGTCGGCTCTTGATAACTCATCATGACCGTTTCTTGATCTAGCTGTCGACTGACCCGAATAGCCTGCAATTCCGCATTGCTAGGCAGGTCTGTCTGGTAATCAGAAATATCATCCAGAATATGCTGGCCAACGATTTGTTCTACTATGTTCATCAGTTGGCCAACTTGCTCACACTTTTCATCCTGAAAAGCCTGATGCAATTCTCTCTGGTTCTTCAAAAAGCAAGTATAAAGTTTAGTCAGTCTAAATAGTCGTGGATACACAGCAGAGTCCTCAAGGTTTGTAATCGGCACCCTGATAGCATCAGCAGCTGAGTCTATTTTCCCTTTGGTCTGACCTGAACAGACAATTCGAATATGGTGATCATTGAGAAAACCTCTGGCTGCTGGCGTCAGTTTTTCATCTTTGTTTAATTCAAAGACACCGTTATCAGCGAGAACGGATTCTCTATAAAGCTTTCTGATCTTAGCTTCTGTAAAAACTGACATGTATTCACATCCTTCTACTCCGTTGATACTCTGTGAAAATCAATCTGATACTCTTCGAAAATCAACATTTTCGTTTACGTATAGAGCTACTGCCCATAAGCTTCATTTTCACTGAGTATTCTATTTGCCTCAGGGGCCTGTATCAGGCCTAAACGCTACAATACAGGCCCTTTCAGCAAATATTTATCTGTCCCAGATTATTTGGGCAGAATGACTTCCACTTCAGCATGTGGACGTGGAATTACGTGAACTGAAATCAATTCACCAACGTTTTCAGCTGCAGCTGCTCCAGCATCTGTCGCTGCTTTGACTGCGCCTACATCACCACGAACCATTACAGTTACCAAACCAGCACCGACTTGTTCTTTACCAATCAAAGTTACGTTAGCGGCTTTGACCATTGCATCAGCTGCTTCAATTGCGCCGACGAGTCCTTTTGTTTCTACCATTCCTAATGCATTTGCGTTTGCCATGTTTATTTCCTCCAATTATTTTCTTGTTTTTAATTTTATCCGAAAGTCTGTAATCTTATTCTTGATGAGGCAAGATTACTTCTACTTCTGCGTGTGGACGTGGGATTACATGAACTGAAATCAATTCACCAACGTTTTCAGCTGCAGCTGCTCCAGCATCTGTCGCTGCTTTGACTGCGCCGACATCACCACGAACCATTACAGTTACCAATCCTGCGCCAACTTGTTCTTTACCAACTAAAGTTACGTTAGCGGCTTTAACCATTGCATCAGCTGCTTCGATTGCGCCGACGAGTCCTTTTGTTTCTACCATTCCTAATGCATTTGTGATTGCCATGATTGTATCCTCCAATTTTAATGTTTAATATTGACTATTTTAGTTTTTCCAATACGCGTTGAACCAACAAGGTTACCAGTTCTTCTTCGTTTGATCCGTCAACAGCTACTGCTTTTGGTTCTTCCACCGCCATATTTTCTGCTTGTCGCAGGTCTGACAGTTCTGATGTACCGTAAGCTACACGACGGATATTGAAGAGATTGAGCGGACTGACATTATCAGATGTCGCGCTGCCACCCACTGCTCCACAACCCAAAGTAAAGGCTGGGAAGAGACCAGTCGTTGCACCGACACCACCCAGAGCTGCTGGCGTATTGATCAGCAGACGAGATACTGGTTTTTTCAGTGCAAATTCACGAATAATTTCTTCGTTTTGACTATGAATAGCAAGAGTGTGGCCTGCACCTTCGTGATGCAAAATCTTAATGCTCAGCTCACAAGCTTCCAACCAGTCCTTGACAGTGTAGAAGCCTAAGACTGGAGCCAGTTTTTCCATAGAATATGGATACTGCTTGCCGACGCCTGTTTCTTCTGCAATCAAGACCCGAGCATCTGCTGGAACTGAAATACCAGCTAACTCAGCAATCACCTGAGGTGTTTTACCAACCATCTTCGGATTCATCGCACCACTCGGCTGGATAATGAAGGAGCCTAGTTTCTTAGCATCTTCTGCTGGAACAAAGTATGCACCTTGTTTCTTGAACTCTGCTACAACCTTTTCCTTCATATCTTCTTCGACGATGATAGACTGCTCAGATGCACAAATCACACCATTGTCAAAGGTTTTAGAATCCAAAATCTGACGAACTGCTTTTGGCACATCTGCTGTTCTTTCGATGAAGGCTGGACCATTACCAGGACCTACACCGATTGCTGGTGTACCAGATGAGTATGCTGCTTTGACCATGGCATTTCCGCCAGTCGCCAAAATCAGATTTGTATCCTTGTGTCGCATCAACTCATTGGTAGCTGCGATGGATACCCGATGAATCGCACTGATGGCTCCATCCGGACATCCAGCTGACTTAGCAGCTTTCTTGATGATTTCCACTGTTTCCTCAATACTCTTAAGAGCATTTGGGTGAGGAGAGAAGACGATACTGTTTCCTGCCTTCAAAGCGATCAAAGCCTTATACATAACTGTTGATGTCGGGTTGGTTGATGGAATCAAGCCAGCGATGACGCCGACTGGAACCCCAACTTCCAAGACTTTCTTTTCCTTGTCTTCGCGGAGAACCCCAACAGTTTTCATATCCTTGATTTCTTCAAGAATACCTTTGGAAGCAAGAGCATTTTTTAATACCTTGTCTTCCCAGCGGCCAAAGCCAGTTTCCTGAGCCGCCATTTTCGCTAGGCGTTCACGCTCATCATAACAAGCTTTCGCTACTACTTTTACAATGGTATCAATTTGCTCTTGACTCATTTTAGCAAGTTCTGCTTGGGCTTTCTTTGCATCCCGAATCAAATTCCTTACTTCCTGAATCGATACCAAATCTTTATCTTCTAAAAACATCCGCAATTACTCCTCTCCTATTGTTTCCATCAAAGTCTCAACTAGAAGTTTCTTGTTGGCAAATTTGATTTCTTTCTTGCTGAGACGGATACCTTCTTGATGATAGGCAAGGCTGCGTAGTTCGACGACTTTTAGTTTTTCCAGTTTTTCTCTGGTGTAGGTCCTTGTCTCTCCTTCAAGCTTCTCTGCTGGTTCAGCCTTAGTTTCCTTTACAGGCTGAGGCTTTTCTTCGATTTTTTCTGAAGGGATTGTTTCCGCCGTAGAAGCAATCTCTTTTTTAGCTGTTTTACTGTTTCTCTTTGGTACAAAGAGAATGTCTGTCTGGTTATCCAGCCTAGAAATTACATGGCTGGCCAGATAGTAAGGTTTATCCTGTACCAACTCAACTGCCGCATCAACCGCTGAGCGGACTGCACTGACATCGCCTATTAATTGAACTGTGTTCAAACCAGCTTTGACCGTTTCAATATTAAGCAATGATACATTGGCAGCCTTCAAAGCCGCATCTGCCGCAACTACAGCACCTAGATAACCTTTTACTTCAATTAAACCTAGTGCTCTATCTGCCATTTAATCAACTCCTAATCAATAACTTTTAGGATCATTTGCTACTGCGATGACTGCATTCGCAAATGCGTCGCAGGCAGCTCGGCAGGCTGACTGTGATCCAACCAGAAGTCCGCCGGCAAAGTTGGTTTCACTCGGTGGTCCGTAGAAGGCGCCAACCTGCACATCTGCCGCTTTCAAAGCCGCATCCAGTGCTACCATAGCTTCACCCGGTGGAGCAATCAAGTAAGCAATTGCTGTTCCTTCTTCTGCATTAGCACCCTCTGATAGGTAAGAACCTGCACGAGAGATACAATGTGCAAAATAAGGAATGCTGTCATCGTCATTAGCACTGTAGAAGCTAGCCCCATTTTCGATTTCATAGACTACTACATCCAGACCGCTGCGAACTTCTTCTGGGTTTGGACCAGCCAAGATACCGATGACTTCACCAGCCAGCTTAGTTGAAGCGTTGCCTGCACCAGCATACATACTGCGAGCATAGACAACTTCGACATCTGCTGCCTTGGTAGCTTCATCCAAGGCTACATAAGTGACATCATCACAGTCAGAAGTGATAATGCCCAGGCTTCTGTGATGTGGTTTAAGCTCCAAAGAAGCTGCCAAACCTGCATCCACGTTTGAAATCAGAAGGGCACTTAATACACTTGCACCTAATCGATCATTTTTCAAAGCCACTACCTCCTATTATTTCAAATCAATTCCTGATTTCTTATTATCAAGAATCTTCTTAATGATTTCTGCTACATAGGCTCCAGCTTCAACGGCTGGTGTTCCGCCTTTATGAATATTGGAAACAACAGTCCGTTTCGCTTCCGGCATACCAACTGTTGGCTTGTAAGCCAGATAAGCACTCATGGACTCAGCTGTTACCAGACCTGGACGCTCACCGACCAGCATACAGATAACTTCTGCTCCAGTCAATTCTGCTATTTGGTCCATAGCTGCAACCCGAGCATGCTTGATAAAGAGTACTTCGCCAAAGTCCAGTCCGAACATTTTCAGACCTTGCTTCAGAGCTGGCAAGAAGTCTTTGACATTAGCCTCGATAGCTGATGAGCTAAGACCGTCACCAACGACAATCTGAACTTTGGCATTAGGTTTGCATTTTTCTTTGATAATCGCCTGCTGATCTTCAGGGAAGACCCGACCAAAATCTGGACGTGTCAAGTACTCATCCTTAGTTGCTGCCTTGGTCTGTACAGGAATGAAGCCCATTTCCTTAACAAATTCATCAGATACGTAAGAGAAGACCGCATCCTGAGCTGCCGCATGGTCTGCACGGAAACGCAAAACACTTTGTGTCTTGTAGCGATCACCTGCCCGCCATAAGCCCAGACGTGCCGGAGTAAATTTCTTAATCTTCCTGTAGGCTTCTTCATTGATGGCATTCGGAACCAAGAACTGTTCCTGAATATCTACTTCTGTTATATCAGGAATGATGCCATCTTCAATCACCGAAGTATCTTGTTTGACTTCTTCCTGCAGAGAAACCGCAGGTTTTGCAGCTTTGTTCTGGTCAGTCGCTGCTGTTTCTTTAACAGCTGAGTCGCCGCCCATCTCATTTAACAATGAGCGAATCATTTCTTTTAATTGCAATTCATCCACAATGATTTCCTCCTTGCTAATTTGATTTCATAAAGATGGATCCGTCTCCGCCGATTTCTGTCAGGTGACCATCTTCCATCAAGCCCATCTTTTCCATCCACTCTTCAAATTCCTTGATCGGACGTTTATTGAGAAGTGAACGCATGGTTGCTGTTTCATGGTAACCAGTTGTTTGATAGTTAAGCATGATATCGTCACCATGAGGAATCGCCATGATGTAGTTAACATTAGCTGCTCCGAGAAGAACCAAGAGATTTTCAGCGTCGTTTTGGTCAGCCTTCATGTGGTTAGTGTAGCAGATATCACAACCCATTGAGATACCAGTCAGTTTGCCCATGAAGTGGTCTTCCAAACCAGCACGGATAACTTGCTTAGAATCATAGAGATATTCAGGTCCGATAAATCCAACAACGGTATTTACCAAGAATGGATCGAAGCGTTTAGCGAAACCATAACAACGAGCTTCCATAGTCACTTGGTCTGCTCCATGGTGAGCGTCAGATGAAAGTTCAGAACCTTGACCTGTTTCAAAGTACATGACATTCGGTCCAGCAGCTGTTCCCACTTTCAGAGCTGTATCCCAAGCTTCTTGAATGATTTTAGCATCAAAACCAAAGGCTTCATTTCCTTTTTCAGATCCAGCGATAGATTGGAAGACCAATCCTGTCGGAGCACCTTGATTCATGGCTTCAATCTGAGTAGTAACGTGAGCCAGCACACAGTGCTGAGTTGGAATCTTGTACTCTTCGATGAAGTCGTTAAACTTATGCAAGACACGTTTGGTACTTTCCACAGAGTCGTCTACTGGGTTCAATCCTAAGAGAGCATCCCCACATCCATAAGCAAAACCTTCCATAGTAGAAGCCATGATACCGTCTGGATCGTCTGTGGTATGGTTTGGTTGAAGACGAGAAGAGAATGTTCCCGGCATACCAATCGTTGTATTGGCATGTTTAGTAATGACAATCTTATTGGCAGCTACAATCAAGTCCAAGTTGGTCATCAACTTAGCAACCGCTGCTACCATTTCCGAAGTCAACCCACGAGACAGCCACTGAATGTCCACGTTCTTAGTCTTGTTATCCAAGATCCACTCACGCAATTCTTCTACTGTCCAATTCTTAATCTTTTCGTAAGTACGAAGATTGACGTCGTCAATGATAATCCGTGTTACCTCATCTTCTTCATAAGGCACTACCGGATTATTGAACAAATCAGACAGTTTCAGCTGAGCTAGTACAACCTTAGCAGCGACACGCTCTTCAGCAGATTCTGCTGCTACTCCGGCTAGCTGGTCTCCGGATTTGTACTCATTGGCTTTGGCCAGCACTTCTTTTACGGATTTAAATTCGTAAAGCCGACCAAACAATTTTGTTTTCAAAATCATGGATTACTTCCTCCTTTGTGTAAATAAAAGTTTAATTAAACACCAATGTTTTCACGACAATCGGTAGGACTGAGCCTTCAATGACTGGATTACCAATATCGATATAGTCGCCATTTTGAACATCAACTGAGTCAATGCAGACAAATGGATAATCCTTAGGCAACTGAGCAAAGAGACATTGACCTAAAACTTTGGCCATATCTTCTCTGACCACCACTAGCAGCGGAATTTTCTTTTCAATGCTTTCGCTCATTCCGCTGACAATAGCCTCTGCGTATTCCAAAACCCGGGCGAAGCTTGGGCTTTTTTCTCCATTGATTGCCAAAGCTACCTGCTGGACTTCATTTTCCAGTGTGAACCAGGCTACCTTGTCCTTGATAATCTGCTGCAACCCCTCCTTATCCTCATGCTCATCAGAAGCAGCCAGTTTGAGAACTGGAATGTTCTTAATAGGGAGGATATCGGAGATGTAGGTAATGGTGCTGCCGCTGACATCGGTCGTATGGCTGCCCGCTCCAACAACGGTTGCCCGAATGGTCTCAGCTGACTGGATGACTTTCTTTTGATCAAAAATCTTGGATTTGCTCAGCGCTCTGCCAAGCAGGATACCGATATCCCCATAGCGGAAGTCATCCGCCGAGGTCGTTTCCAAGTATATTCCATCAGCTACACCACCAGAGAAAGATACGCAGTGGAGATCATAGTTCAACTTGAGACCGTGGTTGGTCTGTAGGAGCTCATAGTAAGGACTGTGATTGTCAATTCCTACAGACTGTTCTAATACGGAGACCATTTCTTGAATCAGCCGATCCAAATCAGCCCGATGGACCGTTTCACCAACTGCCAGCTGAAGCCCCTGCTCTGCAATGATAGTCTGCAGTTTCGGAGCAATATAGCTAATCCGCTGGGTCTGCGGATCCATCTTTATCAGCCGACCTCCGATATCAAAACACCCTGTATCAATCACATCTCCTTCTCGGAAGACCGCCAGATTGGAAGTCCCCCCACCAATATCAATATTGACTACTGATGTATGATGCTCTTGAGAATACTGATGACTGCAGGCCCCTTTACCAGCGATGATGCTCTCAAGATCTGGACCAGCCGTCGCAACGACAAAATCACCAGCATAACCACTCAGTGCTTGAAGCACCTGACTGGCATTTTCCTTGCGAGCCGTCTCACCAGTAATGATGACTGCCCCCATCTGAATATCTTTTTTCTGAATGCCTGCTTTCGCATACTCATTCAGAACAAAGTTTTTGATCTTATCTACCTCGATCAAAAGTTGATCCGAAATTGGTGTGAAGATAATTTCACTTTTATAAAGAACTTTTTTATCTGTAATATAGACACGAGGAATAGTAAACACAGAAGCAATATTCTCGATGGTAAGCTCTGACAAGATCAGCTGTGTAGTGGCTGTCCCGATATCGAGCCCCACACTCAAAATTTTATCTGACATACTAAAAACCTCCAAAAAAAGACGCTCAAAGCAATGCAAACAAACAGAGTTCATTTACATTCTTCAAGCGTCATTGCTTTTTCGACTGACATCATTGTTAGTCTGGTAGTATTTATTTTTTAAAACGAATGGTCGTTGTCGTCCCCTCATGGTCTGAGTGGATAGACAAGGTTCCAAACAATTTTCCTTGGACAAAGCGCTCCACCAAGAGTAGACCCAAATGATTCTCAAAGGAATGCTCTTGGTTGTAACCGCTACCATTATCCAGTACTTTTAAAGTTATTATATCATTTTTAAATCCAACCTGCAAATGGATTTGCGGTTTTTCTGGATATTTTTTGTCCTTAAAAGCATGTTCATAGCTGTTCTGCAGTAATTCATTGACGATTAGCGCCAGTGAAGTAGCCCGACTGCTGTCAAGACAGAGTTCCGGTTCCAAGCTGTAGGTCAGGGCTATTTCCCTATGCCCGGAAAAACAGCGCTGAACATTTTCGATAACTTTTTTCAGCAGATGCTCAATCTGAATGCTGTCATCCTGCTGAGAAGACAGGAGCTCGTGGGTCGCTGCTATAGAGAGCACACGATTCATACTGTCATTAAGAGCTTTTTTGGTATCTGCTCCTGGACTTTGCTGAGCCTGTAGTCGCAGCAAGGAAACAACGGTTTGCAAGTTATTCTTTACCCGATGGTTCATTTCACGAATGGTAGTTGTATGGGTTAAGAGCTGCGCTTCCTTTTCCTTAATATCTGTAATATCCTTACAGATCATGACCACATTTTCACTCTCAGCCAGCAAATAGCGTTTGACCAAAAAGCAATAAGTGCCATAATGTACCTCAACTTGGTGAGGTTTTTCTTGGGGAGCTTGCGGTCCCAGTTGCTGGATTTCTTCAAAAGTCAGACTATCTAAGACCAGATTGCTGTAGTGCATTCCCTCAATCGAGTCCATATAGCCCAACTTATGGCGATAAGAATCGGCAGCTGCTTGATTGAAATACTTGAGATAACCTTGCCGGTCAAAGACCAGACAAGCTTCATCTATATGATCAAATAAAACAAACTGCTCTTGCGCCGAAATCTCAGGAGTGCTCCGTAACTCAAAACCGTCGTTCTCTTTATCTAAAGAAAAGTGGTCCGGTAAAGTCTGAGGAGCATTTCTTTCGATAATCAGCGTTCCAATGACGCGCTCTTCTCTCACTATCGGAAAGACCGTCTGATGGATGGCTAAGCCCTCCTGCGATCTGGCCGAAAGCCCTATCGAAGGAGCGCCCGTCTCCAAGGTCCGGATAACACCTGGCTCATTTTCCAGATAGGCCATAGCACCTACAACCGAGTTTTCGTACAAGCTGAGCTTGCTTTCCGGTTTTTTGTGAAAGATGACAATGGCATGTTCCGAAAAGATGTTCTTTACATCAATGAAGACATCTTCATTAGCATAAGCTGAGTTTTTCAATAATTCGTCAGCCTGTTGGACAAGATGCTCGATATCAGCCTCATCCAAATTTGTCTGTTCCTGACAAAGCTGCTTTATCTTATCTTTATACATCATTACACATCATCTTGGAGCACCAGCAATTTAGCAATCTCAATCATCGGCACTCTCTTTTGCATACTAATTGTTCGAATGCGCTTAAAAGCTTCTGGCTCTGACAAATGATCACGAGCCATCAGCAAGCCTTTGGCCTTTTCAATCACAATCCGATCGTCTATCTTTTTCGACAGCTTGACCATTTCATTGGACATCTGCTGAAGCTGGCGGCCCTTCTCAATGCAGACCTCTACCATTGGAATCAAGGACTTGGCATCCAAAGGTTTAACCAAGTAAGCACTAATTCCATTGGTTTTAGCTTTTTGAACATAGTGTTCATCACTGTAGGCTGACAGTAGAATCACACTGTAGGCTAAAGCATCTTCGAGTATCTTCTTACCCGCTGTCAGGCCATCCAGAAGCGGAAGCTTGATGTCCATCATGACCAAGTCACAACGATATTTCTGACACAAATCAATAGCCTCAAAGCCATCGGATGCCTCAGCCACCACTTCATAATCAGCTGCTTCTAATATATTTCGGATATCTAATCTTACAATTGGATCATCATCAACAATTAGTATTCTGCCTTTCATACTTCCCCTCGACAGTTTGATTTTTTATGTCCGCGTTACGACAGTGCTGGAGAAGCCCAAAATCTCTTCCAGACCTTGTAAAACGGCAATGAGAGCTGCCTCAACAGAAGAAACGTCACCTGTCATCACGACAGAGCCGCTGAAACGATCCACAAAACCAACTTGAACATCCGCAGCCTTGGTCGCAATATCAACCGCAATGATAGCCGCTTCACTCGGAGTGATCGTCAAGATTCCAATCGCATCCTTGATTTCTGCCTGCAATCCTAACTTTTCAAAAATGACTTCATCAGGATTGGCGATAAGGTGCGCCAAGGTCACTTGTTTCCCAGGAACGTATTCCTGTATCATTCTTTGTTTTTCTTCCAATTTAGTAAACCTTCTTCATGATTTTAAACGTTCAGAAGTGTACTGCATGCTCTTAATCATTATACAATAATTTTGGCATAACAGCAATTCAGAGGATTAAAACGCTTTCTCTAATACTTTAAGCAGTTCTTCTGCCGTAGGGACACGAGGGTTCGTCGGAGTACAGCCATCATGCAGAGCAGCTTCTGAAATTTCTACCTTGTACTGAGCAAAAGCATCTGCTTTCACACCATATTCTCTTAGAGAAGTTGGCATCTCCAGCTTTCTTTGTAGTTTCTTGATGGCTTCAACCAGCTGTCTTACTCCTGACACAGGACTTGAAGCACTGCATCCCAGTAGTTTGGCAATATCCTGATAGCGGCTCGCTACAGTCTTGTCTGTCGCCTGCCGGTTCCGATTGTTGAATTCGATACCAGCATTATACTGAATGACATGGGGCATTAAAATACTGTTTAAACGACCATGAGGTACATGGAACTTAGCTCCTGCCGCATGTGCCAGACTGTGATTGATACCCAAAGAAGCTGTGTTAAAGGCCATACCAGCCAGAGTGGATGCTGCATGCATCTTTTCACGCGCTTCTACATCCTGACCATTTTTGTAGGCTTTGGGCAAGTATTCAAAGACCAGCTTGATTGCCTTTTCAGCCAAGGCATCAGAGAAGTCCGTAGCCTTGGTCGATACATAAGCTTCAATGGCATGGGTCAGTACATCCATTCCAGTGTCAGCCGTGATGTTACCAGGAAGTGACAGAACCAAATCCGCATCTAAGATCGCAACATCCGGAAGGATTTCTTTGGTCACTAAAGGATATTTGGTACCTCTCTCTGCATCCGTGATGACAGAAAAGGACGTTACTTCAGATCCAGTTCCGCTTGTCGTCGGAATGGCGATGAGAATGGCCTCTGAGAAAGCACCCTGCTTCTTGGCAAAATAATACATAGCCTTGGAAGCATCAATGGCAGAGCCTCCGCCAATAGAAAGCACAATGCTGATTGGCTTGTCTCCTGCACTCTTGATACCAGCCACAACCGTTTCGATTGGCGGATCAGGCACAATATCTGTGAAAACAACAATATCATTGCTGTTATCAAAGTTGGCTAAAATAGCATCCAGCGTGCCAGATGTCTTCAAAAAAGGATCGGCAACGACTAAAATATGCTCGTTTTTATAATAGCTTAATTGCTGCAGAGCGCCCTTGCCCACATGCAATTCAGTCTTATAGTAAATCTTATACATCTTTTCTCCTTTCTGTTGTATCTGTTTTTAAACAAAAAGAAGCTATATGAAAATAAGACTGCTCCCCTACACACGTCACAGCATTTTCATATAGCTTCATTGCTTATTTATCTTCAGTACCCCTTTGTACTATATTGAATTATAACACAAAAGCGCTTTCATGGCAATGAAAAAGTCATTAATATAAGAAGTTTTTAGTGCCGCATCCCCTTGCAAAGCCAAGCTTATTTGAAGGATTAAATTTCTATTAAAAATTGATTCATTTTCCTTGTAATTACCTGTGAAAGGTGTTACAATCTAGTTACTAGGAAATTGATTTTAGTACTTTTAAGGATATGGAAGTCTGGTGCAAATCCAGCGCGGTCCCGCCACTGTGATAAGCTTTTCAGCTTTAAGTCAGGTCTTTATTCTTAAATTTTAGTAGATTTCATGCCTCGATGTAAGGTAGTGATGTCAGTTTGGAACAAACATTTTAGCTTAGTTTCCATTATTGACTCTACGTTTAAGTACGTTAATTTTCTAAAGATGAGGTTTCTCTTGTCTTTCTGCAAAGGAGCAGAGTCAATAATTGGAAAGCTAGTGCTAATCAACGAAGCTTAGCATGAAGATACAATGATGTATAGGCGGCTTTCTTTTTTTAGAAGATTAAAATAAGTTCTGTCCTTCCAAGACTTGGTAAAAGTCAATTTGGAAAGACAGAACTTTTTCTGTTTCTTTTTATCACTGGCGCTTGCTTGCCCAACGCTCAACATCCGCCTTGGTGATATTGTGGAAGACCTTGGCACCTCTTTCATAGGCCACGTCTTCTTGATGTTTGGTAAAGTTGATTACTCGAGCCAAGGCAAAGAAGTAATCTGACAAACGGTTGACAAAAATCAGGACATTATTGTTAATTTCTGTAGTCCACATGGTCCCTACGATATGACGCTCTGCCCGTCTTGCAATGGTCCGAGCCACATGAATCATGGAAGCAATCTCGTCACCGCCTGGCAGGATAAACCTTTCCAGAGCCGGTGGAATTTCTGCGTAGGTATCAATCCTCTCCTCAATCCAGTCAATCAGCTGCTGATCGACCTTATAAGGGTAAACTCCCTGAGGCGTAGAGAGGTCTGAACCACAGTCAAAGAGATAATGCTGCAGCTGGAGCAGCTCATCTCTCAGCTTATCATCCTTGTCCAGCTTGGTAATGGTATAACCAATCCAAGAGTTCAGCTCATCAATGGTTCCGTAAGCATTAACTCGCTCTGCATCCTTGGCGACACTTTGGCCGCCAACTAGCTTGGTCAAGCCCTTGTCACCTGTTTTTGTATAGAGTTGCATATTTTTCCTCCTTTAAGTCACATTTTTGCGAATATCAACATAATCTTCTTCTTTCAAGCTGCCTTCTGCAAAGGTTGGCATGTGCTCCATGGTATAAACAGCATTTTCCAGCAGAAAGAAAGCCAAAGGACAGCCCGAGCCTTCACCCAGTCGCATGTCCAGCAAAAGCATGGGATCCAGTCCTAGAAAGTCACTGACCAGTCTATAAGCAGGCTCCGTCGAAGCATGGGAAGCAAAGCTATAGTCCAAGACATGAGGAGTCAGCTGATGGGCAATCAGAAGCCCCGTCAGAGAGATAAGGCCATCCACTACACATGGCAACTGATAGCGGGCACAGGCAAGATGAGTGCCTGCCATAGCCAGCATATCTAGCCCACCAAGCTTGGCGGTCAGATCCAGAATATCTCCATAAGGAGCGTGGCAATCCAAACACTGCTGGATAACGGCAGTTTTATGAGCCTTCATATCCTGAGTCAGACCAGCTCCATAGCCTGTGACATCTTCTGCTTTTAGACCGAGAACTGCAGCAATGACAGCAGCCGAGGTGGTGGTGTTGCCAATCCCCATTTCTCCTGTTCCAAAGAGACGATATCCGTCTTTAATCAAGGCCTCTGTCTTCTTGTAGCCGACTAGAATTGCCGCTATAGCCTGCTCATGGGTCATGGCTGGTTCCCTGAGCATATTGCGCGTCCCATGACAGACCTTGTCCTGATTTTCCTCAAAGATATCTTTCTTGCAGCCAATGTCTACCAGGCAGATGTCTGAACCTGCATGTTTGGAAATAGCACATAAGCCTGACTTCCCAGCTAGAATATTGCGAGCAACAGTATAGGTCGTTTCCTGAGGGTTGGCAGAAACGCCTTCAGCCACAATGCCATTATCTGCCACATAGACGAGGACAATCTTCTTCTCTAGGTCAATAGGTCCAGAAAACATGGCATGCAAGCGAGCATAGATAGTCTCGAGCTTTCCCAAGGACCCCGGAGGTTTCCCTAATTGATCACAATAGCGCTGGCCTTCTTGAACCTTGTCTTTGTCTATCGGAAGAATCTGCTCAATAATTTTTTCTAAGTCTTTCAAACTAGTCTGTCTCCTCCCTGACCGGCTGCACCCCTTCAAAAATAATCCTGCTCAAGGTCCGAGTCTGATAATAAGCCCCACTGGCTGAGCGAGCTAGTTCAGCCTCTAACTGAGGCAAGACTTCTAGCTGTTCCCTGCTCAGCAACAGACCAACCAATGTACCACTATGGGCAACATTAAGGCCTAAACACTGGTATTCTTTTACCAAAGCCAGTAATTCTTTCAGATAGGGTTTGGGTAGCCGTTGGTTGTTCAACAAAGCACTATAGCTCGCTAAATGGCCAAGTTTTTCCAAACTCTTCTCCTGACAAGCCTCCTGAAAGAGAGGAAGCAAACGCTTAGACTCCTCAGCCGGATAGCTAGAACTGTCCTTCATCCGAACCAAGTCAAGAGTTGTCACCATTTCCACAGGCTCCAAGATATAGACATAGAGCTCCGGTTGCCAGTCTGTCTGCCAGACCACTTGACCAGTCAGGGGCTCAATGACCGTCCAGTCCGCAAAAGCCACCGAGTCAGTAGGCTCAATCTTGGCACAGAGACGAGTCAAATCTGCCGCTCTCAGAGGCTGCTTTTGTCCCAGAGCAGCTGCCTGCAGGCAGCTAACCATATCAGCTGTGCTGCTAGAATAGCCCTTGCTGATAGGCAGGTCTGACTCCTGAACAAAAGAGAAAGCATTGGCCACAGGCAGGAGCTTCAAAGCTCGCCGTACCTTTTCACCTTGGGCTTGCCTTGCGAGAGACGAAGCTCCATCCAATATCACTCGACTTCGCTTCTCAATCCCATAGGAGAGCAGGACCTCCTGCTCTCCTACTAAACCTTGAAATAATTCACCGCAGGAACCCGGACAGGAAACAATTCCCTTAGTCATAAGGAGCCTCTTTCGCCAAGACCTCTGTCAGACAAGCCAGAAGCTGTTCATTTTCCTGATGGCTGCGGATGGCTATGCGGTAATGCCGGTCTGTCAGATCATGATAATTTTGACAGGAACGAATAAAAATCTTTCTCTGCCGAAGCTCCTGACGCAGGTCCTGCTGCCCCAAATACTCAAAGAAGATATAGTTGACACTAGGCTTGACCGGCCGAATCTGTGAAAATGCAGTTAGTCCTTGAAAAAGGAAATCTCTTTCTACTCGAAGCCACTGCTTGGTAGCTTGCTGATAGTCCTGATCCTCCAAAAGGACAGGCAGGGTGTGATCCGCCATAGCATTGACCGACCAAGGAGCGCGGCTCCCCTCTATCTCATCAAAGCAAGTTGGATGACAGCTGAGAGCATAGCCCAATCTCAGACCAGGAATGGCATAAAACTTAGTCAGAGACCGCACCACTACTGCATTTGGATAGGTAGCTAGACAGGAGACAAAGCTATAGTCCTCCTCATCGTCCAGAAAGTCCATAAAAGCCTCATCCAGTATCAAAAAGATTTGCCGCTCCTGCAGGTCCTCAGCTAGCTTTTCTAACTCAGTACGCCGAATCAAGGTACCCGTCGGATTATTAGGATTGCAGATGAGCACAGCGTCTCCTGCAGTCAGTGAATCCAAGGCTGGCAACATGTCAGCTAGATTCCACTCATAGGATGGAGAAGGTAGGCTAAAGCGCTCCACCTTGGTCTGCACTTGCAAGAAGGCTTTTTCATATTCCATGAAAGTAGGGCTCAGAGTCAGGACCGTTTTTGGACGCAGGAAGCGGGCCAGCTCATAAAAGACTTCTACCGCACCATTTGCCAGCAGGACATTGTTCTTTTCTAGGCCATGATGATGTGCCAAAAGCTCTCTAGAGCGGCTGTAGCTGATGTCTGGATAATGAACCAGCCAATCAATGGACTCGGTCAGACAAGCCCTCAGCCGCGGAGAAATCCCCAAAGGGTTGATATTGGCACTAAAATCCAGACAGTCTTCTAGAGAAAAACCAAATTCCTCAGCCAAAGCTGCCGCATTTCCACCGTGCTCTACTTTCATAAATAGACATTCCTTCCTCGTTTCCTTGTTAGAATCTAGTATACCATATTCGGCTTTTCGTCCCTAGTCTGCCTCCAGATAAGCCTGGAGACGGTCAATTCCTTCGTTTTCCGTCGCTGATATTTCAAAAATTTCCTTGGCTCCAGCCGCTTTCAGCTGCCGCCGTGCTTTTTCGATTTGCTCTGGCTGTTTAGCCATATCAATCTTGGTGACAATGCCAATCACTTCTTTATTGAAGAGGGAAGAAAAGCCTTGAGGAAAGGTCTGCATCTGATTGGAAGCCGCCACCAAGAGACCAATCACATCAGCTTCTGTTGCTGTCACGTTCAGAGCATTATAATACTTACGATGCTGGAGAAATTCTCCGGGCGTGTCAATGATGGCATCATAGAACTCAATAGCCTGAGTCTTAAAGTAGCTTAGCTCCAAGCCTTTCAGTCGCTGGGTCAGAGTAGTCTTACCCACTCCGACTGGACCGACAAACATGATTTTTTTCATATCTTGCATCCATTCCTCTCTATGACAGGGAACTGCCTGCTATCTGCTTAGCTGGGCTTCCTTACTATCTAGTTTGATAGTTTCCCTGCCGTTGAGCAGTACACCTTTATTTTCATCGCGGCCTTGCAGGTAGTAAAGGGCATCTTCCTGACCGTAAGTTTCAATTGCCTTAGTTTGCAAAAGACCGATTCCCTTGCTAGGATCTCTCAGAAGATTGAAGATGATACCCATTTGCAGTTTAGGGAAATCCTTGAGCATAGCATAGTCACCATTACTGTCACCAGCAATCAGGATTGGTTCTTGATTGTCATGATTGACAGCAATCAACTTCTTGATGGTCTCTGTCTTGCCCTCACCTTGAGTCTGAGCATAGTTGGTATCGTATTCCGGCTGAATCACACCCTTATCATCCTTTTTCAGGCGCATACCAGTAACATTTTCTTTAGGAATATTGTAGCCATACTTAGAATTGCTAGCATAAGGGATAATCACATCGATATAAGACGCTGAGCAGATATAGACATCAATGCCGTTAGCCATCAGAGTCTTATAGAGATTTTGCATTTCCTTGACTGAGCGAACACCGCGCTTGAAGGTCACAGTGATTTGGCCTGACTCACCTTTCAAGCCTTCTGGACTTTCCCAAGTTTCAGAAGTTAGCTTGTCTTGAAGAGCCTGGTCAATAGACTTTTCAGATAGGGCTTGAACTTCTTCAGAAGTCATACCTGCATAGAGGTAGGTCACCCATGGATAGCTGATGTCAGAGCTGAAGGTATCACCAATCGCTTCGTAAAGATAGCGGAGTTTAGCAGCAAAGTCTTGGTATTCATCGGTCTTTTTGACTTCTTCCAGAGACTTGTCCCCTTGCATTCCCTTATAGCTATTGTAAATAGCTGTGTAGTCAGAAAGCAAGTCGGCCGCAATCTTGTCAATGTTCACTGGTTCACCATCTTTGTTATGGAAATCTTCAACAAAATCGTCGCTCGGTATATTGGTCCGCACTGCTTGATCAAATTCTTCCGGCGTCATTTTAAAGGCCAGATTTTCAATTTGATAGGTAAAGGTTGCTTCGCCAATGTCGTTAATAACGGTCGTATTGTCCCAGTCAAAGACGGCATAAGGTTTTTTATTTTTATCGTAGGTAGAGCTGGTGTTCCCATTCTCCTTGATGAGCTTGGTCAGGCGGGCATAAAGCTTGTCTTCCCAGACGCCCTTATCCAAAGTCTTAGCCTTGTCCTTATCCGTTGTCTCTGTCTTAGCCGAGGATGACTCCGTCGTCGTCTTATTATTCCCCGCTTGACAAGCTCCCAGAAGCAAAGCCAAACTACAAAGCAGCACAATTCCTTTTGTCCGCATAGAAACAATCCTCCATAAAAAAATAATAGTGCGCAAAAAAATGGCATAGAAAACCCCTTTGATTCTGAAACACTCGCTTCATTGCGATCAAATCAGGCTTCCTTGCCATTTTCTATACTGTTATTATATTATAAACTATCTGATTGACTTTGTCAATGAAGCGCTTTCAAATCTGTAAAAAAATAAAGGCAGAGAAAAATTATTTCTCTGCCTTAGCAAAGTTTTAGAATATAAACGCTATAAATGTTTAACTACATAGGACATATTCGGAACACCACTCAACTTTTTGTCAGTTACTAAACATACCTCAAATAAGTTCATCACTTTTCGGATGCTTCCTTATATAAATAGCTGCATAAACCGCATCTACCATAACAGCTGGCAAAGTCAAGGTAAATAAAATTCCCAATAAAATACCAAAGGCATTCTGAATATAGCCTGTTAGGAGGGAAGGAATGATTGTTGCCCCAGCAAAAGCTATAGCAAAATTATTCCACCATGTTTTCTTTCTATCTCCCTCTTTTACTTGATTAAAAGCCCAGACTTTCCCCTGATTCTTTGGGAGGTAGTACCAAGCATAGAGGCCACAAGCAAAGATAAAAAGTAACAACATTGGTATAACATAAAATAGACTCAAATCTGAATCATAGACAGTTCGTGCACTAATAGAATCTCCGTTTGAGATGAACATCAATAATCCGATAAAGGTTAGGCAGACCAGTACTGTCCAGGACACTAAAGCAATTAAAATATAAGTCAACGACTTAAAGCGATTGATTAAAGAGTTAAAACAAGCAAAAAAAACACTAGTCACATTAATAATAATGCATATAAGAAATACTTCTTTAATAGTGCCAATATTATCCTCATAGCCCCCACCAAAATATAAAAATAAACTAATTGGTAAGCTAATCCATGGATATAATTTAATATAACCTAAACTGACACCATGTGTGATCAAAGGGCCATGGTATCTTTCTCTTTCTATGTTAGTAATCTTCGCTTTATCTTTTCTATTTATCTTTACCATTAAAGAAACAAACCTCCTTCTGTTTTAAGCCATCAATGTTTTTCTCAACACCTCTTTTGCTTGTTGAACAATAAATAACTGTTCGTTCTCTTTGGCCAATTCCTCAAAATAAGTCAGCGCCTTTTCTTCATCATGATTGAGCTGCGCATTTATGCCTTTGTAGTAAAGATTAAACAAATAAGAAAACCTGTTTTTAGCAGTATGAGTCTCAAAAAAGGAATTAGGTTGTTTATTTATTACTAAATCATGAATCGCCTGCATTTCTTCTAGCAAAGAATCTTTGAGCTTTAAAAGAGACTTTCTATTTTTCGCCACTCCTTGCAAACGAGACAGCCAATATTGATACTTCTCTTCGTCTGCTAAATGAATAGAACACAGTATCAATTGTCTAAAAATCGTTAGCTGTCTAAAAGTAGTTACTTTCTATAAACTATGATTTGAAATCATTGTTTCCAATATACTCAGAGCATCTTTAAATCTTCCTTCGGCAAGCTCTATCCTACATTTTCTAAATGTAGTAAAATAAATGGTTTCCGCTTTTTTCCCAAGTTTGCAAATCCCTACAAAGTATCTATAGGCATCCAAATCAATATCCTCTAAAAATAGATTATTAGTCCGAATACTCAATTGTATACCACAAAAGATAAGATAAGCCAAAAGAGAGAGATAAATTATCCAAAACAATACGCTAATATGGGGGAGGCCAAGCCATATATACCCAAGCCATATATAAAATAAGAAAATCCAAAAAATAATACCATAAATCATTTGATAAATACTTTTTTTCTTCAATGCTTTATAGCGCTGCTCACCAGTTCCTTGTCTTTGCATCGGCTGACTCCTTCTATCGTTGATTTTCCCTTAACTTGAGTTTCTTGTAGCGATTACTACCTTTCTGATCAAAAAGAATTATACTATAGTAATATCTTTTCTTCAATTCGCAACTCCTGTATTGATATTTTTGTTTCTTCTAAACATCTCAGCATAATTATTATCCATTTTAAATTTTTCTTGATAAACAATCCAGTTATAGCGGATGCATTGACATTTACTTCTTCACTCTTAATAAAAAAAGGGAAATCGTTTCTTCGACAATCCCCCTTCAATTCTACCATTTATCAGGCACTTGATTTCTCCAGCCTGTGAAAACTTGTGCATAGCCCAATAGATACAAGGGCGTCAATGCAATGCTCAAGCCTACTAATGCAATAATCATATAGATTCCTGACAGCATAAACAGGCGAGTGATGACTGCTACTCCTGCTGACAGGCAGCACAGGACGATGGCGTGAATCTGCAAAATGTTGATCTTTTGTTTCTGTTCAAAATATCTCAATTTTGAAACAATCACCATCTGATAGAGCAAATTGATCAGCTGGTAAGACAAACTGAGTATGATAAAAATCAGGAAAAATGCTAAGTAGTTCTCACCAAAAAAGATGGAGCCCCAAAAAAGCAATTCAAAATGCAGAAATAGGTAAGAACTGGTCGGAACGACCTGCAGCACCTTGGTATCAAAAAACTTTTGGAACAATAAGAAGGCTAGCAACAAGATAGCGATGTGCCCAATAGTAAACTGCATGACCATCATGCTCCGCTCATGCATCTCACCGTGTAGGAAAATCGAAACGATAAATACCAGCGAGATAAAAAATAACTCAATCAAACCGGCTTTATAAAAATCCAAATTTCTGATTGGACTATCATCCGTAACAAGAACGTTCAAAAATTCATAATATCTCTTTTTCATTTTGTAAACTCCCATTGTTTATCTTTATAAAATTTCCCCTAAACTTTGCGGAATTTTCTATAAAAAAATTCCACATTTCATTATATCATATAGGCTATAGGATTAGGAAGTCTTATAAAATATTGGTATATCTATATAGGAGACAACCCTTTCTCAATTATTCGCCAAGTTGGCATTTTTCCGTTATAATAGTAAGGATGAAGATCAAAGAAGAAATTATTAATTTAGCAAAAGACATTGGGATTTCTAAGATTGGCTTTACGACAGCGGATGATTTTGACTATCTGGAGAAGTCGCTGCGCTTGGCTGTAGAAGAAGGGCGAAATTCAGGATTTGAGCATAAGAACATCGAGGAGCGAATTAAGCCCAAGCTGAGTCTAGCCTCTGCCAAGACTATTATCTCTATCGCAGTCGCCTACCCCCACAAGCTCAAGCAGCAACCTCAGAAAACAGCATACAAGCGGGGGAAATTCACCCCTAACAGCTGGGGACTGGACTACCACTATGTCCTGCAGGACAAGCTGGATCGGCTTGCCAAGGGAATCGAAGAGCTGACCGCTGACTTTGAATACAAGGGTATGGTGGACACGGGCGCCTTGGTCGATACTGCTGTAGCCCAAAGAGCAGGAATCGGCTTTATCGGCAAGAACGGTTTGATCATCTCCAAGGAATTTGGCTCCTATATGTTTTTAGGAGAGCTCATCACCAATCTGGACATTGAGCCTGATCAGCCCGTCGACTACGGCTGCGGAGACTGCAATCGCTGCGTGACAGCCTGTCCTACTTCCTGCCTGATTGGCGACGGCAGCATGAATGCCAAGCGCTGTCTGTCCTTTCAGACTCAGGACAAGGGCGTCATGGATTTGGAATTTCGCAAGAAGATTAAAACGGTCATCTATGGCTGCGATATCTGTCAAATCTGCTGTCCTTATAATAAAGGCTTAGACAATCCGCTCGCAACAGAAATTGACCCCGACCTTTCTCATCCGGAGCTCCTGCCTTTCTTGGAGCTTTCCAACGGTCAGTTTAAGGAGAAATTCGGTCATGTGGCCGGCAGCTGGCGGGGGAAAAATATCCTGCAGCGCAATGCCATTATCGCTCTGGCAAATGCCAATGATCGCTCTGCTATTCCCAAAATGCTGGAAATTATCGACAAGGGGCAAAATCCCATTCATGTCGCTACAGCTATCTGGGCTCTGAGTCAGCTGGTGCGTGAAGTCCATCCCGAAATGATAGAACTAGTCATGGGCATCAAAAATCCAACTCCGCAAATCCAAGAAGAGCAAGGCCGTTTCCTAGAGAAATTTGGCCTAGAAGAAAAACTTGTGATAGAAAACTAAACCGCTGAGACGTAACTATCTCAGCGGTTTCTTTATTTTTCTTCTTGTTTGCGGATTTCTTTTATAATGGAGCCCATCTTGACCGACTCGTCGTTAAAATAGCGGTAAAGCCGGCCATCTCCATCTCCCATGTAGCTGATAGGAGAAAAGCGGTCACTGCGGAAAGCGTCATTCTCATCAATCAAGTCTTCATCAACCACGCGCCGAGTGACACGGGCAATGACATTGGTCAAGGCACCGCATTCGACCATATCCAGCACCTGACACTCAATGGATACAGGGCATTGGTCTACCAGCGGCGCATCCACGGTCTCGCCAATTGTGTAGCTGAGACCGGTCAGGGCAAACTTGTCCTTGCGGCTGTTGAAGCCAGCAATTTCAGACTCTTTGGTCAAATCCTTCTCAGGGACATTGACAGTGAATTGCTTGTGCTTGGTAATCTCTGTAATGGCATTCCCCTTGGTACGCATGGCAATAACCATCATACTGCCCAAGGAATAAACCGAGCTTGAGGTTGAAATATTATAGCCGTGCACATCGTCCTTATAGCCTAAAAAGAAGACTGGAAAGCCGAAGTAAAGTTTTCTCGTTTCAAAAGTACGTTTCATATATGTTCCTTTATGTTTAATTTTAAAATAGATCAGCTAGTTAAGATATTCGTCATCTGAAATGTCCCTTGTCGCCTATCAATTTTTTTGTCACAGGGTGATGAGCCTGGATAGGAAGCTCAAAGTCCTTTATCTCATCGACGATTTCCCCATCTGCCATGACCAAAATCCGATGGCAGAGAGCGTAGCTCAGCTTGAAGTCATGCGAGATAAAAAGATAGGTCAGCTGGTATTTCTCCCACAAATCATACAGGAGGCGTAACAACCTGCCTTGAACAATGGGATCCAGACCGCTCAGAGCCTCATCAAAGATGAGAATATCTGGCTTTAAGAGCAGGCCGCGGGCGATGCAAATCCGTTGGAGCTGGCCACCACTGAGCTGGCGTGCCGGCTGACTCAGAAAGCTTTTGTCCAGGCCGACATCTTCTAGAATGGCTTCTATCTCTTCTCTAGCAACATCCTTTGGCAAGGCTTCTGTCAAGACCTGCTCGACTGTAAAGTGCGGATTGACCGAATGAAGAGAGTCCTGAAAGACCAGCAAGATTCTTACCCCTGACTTTTTGACTGAGTAGGGCTGGCCATCCAGCAGGATCTCACCCTGGCTAGGTTTTTCTAGACCAATCAGCAATTTAGCCAGGGTGCTCTTGCCACTGCCACTCTCGCCCATTAGACCAATCATTTCACCTTTATGGACGGTGAAATCACAGTCTTTGACAACCATTTTACCATCGAATTTTTTAAAAACATGTCTACATTCCAGCATCGTCTTTCACCAACCGTTCGTAAGGATTTCCTAAGATAAGGTCTTGGCTATAGGATTGCTCAGGGCTTTCAAGGAGCTTGGCCACTAGCCCTTCCTCCATGATAGCCCCTTGGTACATGACAAGTATCTTGCCTCCTAGCTCTCGCGCCAAATGATAATCATGGGTCACTGTGATGAGTGTCTTGCCTTTAGCCAGCTGCTCCTTTAAGATGAGGATAATCTGCTCGCGATTGTGGATATCCAGCGCTGAAGTAGGCTCATCCAAAATGATGGTCTCTGGCTCTAGGCAAAGCAAGATAGCCAGCATGACCCGCTGCAACATACCGCCACTGAGCTCAAAAGGATATTTCTTCAACAGTTCTTCCGGCTCTCCCAGTCGCACCTCTTTCATGGAAGCTACTGCCTTATCTATACAGGCGTCTTTTGAAATCTTGCTATGGCTGCGCAGGGTCTCCCAAAAGTGACTTTGAATAGTCTGAAAAGGATTAAACATAGCCATAGGATTTTGCGACATGTAGGCCACTTGACTGCCTCGTAGCTGCTGCCAAGCTTTGAGAGAATCCGGCTCCAAAGTCATGGTGTCGTAGTGAACTTCTCCTTGCAGGCTTAAAGATGAAGGTAGCTGCCCAATCAATATCTTGGTTAAGAGGGTTTTACCAGAACCACTCTCCCCAATAATGACCAGAGACTGACCTGCCTCCACTTCAAAGCTGATGTCCTGCAGAATGGTCTTTTGCTCGATTTGGGCTGTCAGTTTCTTTACTGCTATTTTTTCCATATCTGTTTCCAGCCTTTCTCTTCAAAGCATTCGGCAAATAGATTAAAGGCGACCACCGTCAGAAAGATAGCCAGTCCGGGCGCCAACATCATCCAAGTTGCCGTTTGAAAATGGCTTCTAGCATCATGCAGCATCATGCCCCACTCGGTAATGTTGGGCTGGACACCGATTCCCAGAAAGGAAAAGCCAGAAATCATGAGAATGATATTCCCGATATTCATCAGCACAATAATCAAAATAGGCTTGTAGATAAAGGGCAGGATATGGGTTTTGAGGATATGAAACTGAGAGAGTCCCATAGTCTGGGCAGAAATGACATAGGCTTCCTCCTTGGCACTCTTGACCAGATTGGCCGTCACCCGAGCATAGTAGACCCACTCTATGATGACAATGGCTAAAATCATATTGGTCATTCCCTGTCCCAATATCCCAACGGTAGCTAAAGAGAGCAGGAAGCTTGGAAAGGCAGAAATAACATTTGCAAACCATAAGAAAGTCGCTTCAGCCTTTCCTTGGTACCATCCAATCAGCAAGCCGACTGTCACACCGATAACCACTTCCAGCAGACTGATGGTCAGGGATAAGAAGAGGGAGTAACGAGCCCCATGCAGCAGACGAGACAAGACGTCTCTGCCCAGCTGATCGGTTCCCAGCAGATGAACAGCATCAGGCGGCATTAGTTTGTTTGAGATTTCTACATGCTGGGGATCAAAAGAAGATAGATAGGGAGCAAAGAGAGCGCAGATGAAGAGGGCCAGCAAAATGACACTTGAAAAAATAAATCGTTTAGACATTGCTCCTCCTTTTTCTGACTCTAGGGTCTATCCAGAGCGGCAGCTGCTGGGTTAGAATATTATTTCCCAAGAATAATAGACCAAATAGCAGCATACAGCACTGAATAATCGGCAGATCCACAGCCTGCAGCGCATCTACAAAGAGAGAGCCGACACCGTTCCAAGAGAAGACTTCCTCGACAATCAAGGAGCCTGTCAGGAGATAGACCAAGGTCAGGCTCAGGCCTGTCGCAATAGCTGGCAGGGAATTTCTCAAGAGATGATTCTTGACCAGGAAGAACTTGCTGACTCCGCGCAGGAGGGCATTTTCGACATGGACACTTTTCATCTGCTCGATCACGGCCTTGCGAATCAAGGCGGTATATTGGCCAATCAAAGACATGCCAAGGCTCAGACTGGGAAGTATCAAGCTGCTAAAATCCTGCTTGCCCGAAACCGGCAGCCATCTGAGCTGAACAGCAAAAACTACAATCAGCATGTAGCCTAGCCAAAAGCTGGGCATGGAAACGCTGGAAAAGGATAGGAAGCGAACGACCTTATCAAAGAGAGAACCCTTGTAGACCGCACTAAAAATTCCCAAAGGAATGGACGTAAGCAAAATAAGAGCAAAGGATGTCAAGCCCAGAGAAAGGGTCGACTGGAAACGCTCCAGCACCAAGGGCAGGACAGGAACCTTTAATAGATAAGACGTCCCAAAATCCCCACGAAGGGCCTTAGTCAGCCAACCCAGATACTGCTGGGGCCAAGGTTGATTGAGGCCCAGATATTCTCTGGCTTTTTCCAAGGATTGAGGAGTCACTTGAATCTTAGATACCCTTAAATAATTTTCTGCTTGATCCGCCGAGGATAGCTTGGCCAAGAGAAAGGTCAATACTGATATCATCAATAGGGCAGCAAAGAGAGAAACTATTGTTTTAAATAAATCTTTTTTCATAGTCCTTAAAAGAAAAGGGGCGGCTGATAAGCTTTTAACCTTATCAGCACTACTCCCTTTATATGCAAATTTTTATGTATGAAGTTAGCTTTTATTTTTTCTCAATGTAGCGCAGCGGGAAGGCATTTTCCTCTGGAGCAAAGCGCATGCCATCGAGTTCTCCCTTACGATAGACAGAGACAACAGATTGGTAAGTGATTGGGATATAGATAGCTTCATCATGGAGCATAGTGAGGACTTTCTTGTAGCCTTCATCAACTTTTGCTTCGTCTGGCTCAACCAGAGTCGCCTTGATAATGCTGTCCATTTCTGACTTAGATGGCAGAGCTTCCAGGGAAACATTTTCTGGGTGACCATGGTCTGCTGGTGAAGTCAGGGCAGTCATCCAAGCATGCGGATCCCACGGTGCTCCCCAAGAATAAGTCAACATCAGGTCAAAGTTTCCTGTCTTGGCATTTTCCCAGTAGTCATCTTCTTCCATAGCTTTAAGCTGAACGTCGATTCCGATTTTCTTCCATTCGCCTTGGAAGTACTCAACTAAGTCCTTGTCTGTCGCCTTAGACGAGATATAAGGAACATTTAGGCTTAATTTCTTGCCGTCTTTTTCGCGGATACCGTCAGAGCCTTTCTTCCAGCCTGCTTGATCCAGCATCTTTTCAGCCAGCTCGATATCATACTCATACGGAGTCAGATTGGCATCAGAGTGCGGTGTAGACTTAGAGAAGATGGTGTCAGCTGGTGTTTCTGTTCCGCGGAAAATGTTTTTCGCGATAGACTTCTTATCAACTGCATGGTTCATCGCCTGACGAACAGACTTGTCTTTGAAGATTTCTTGCTTGGCATTCAAGAGCATGAGGCGGCTGGACATTGGCTGAGATACGTCTGTCGTGTACTTGTCATCCTTGGCATACTTGGCAAAGTTATCCAGACCAATAATGCCATTTCCATAGATTAAGTCAACATTGCCAGACTCAAACTCAAGAGCGCGGGTTTGTGGATCTGGGATAATCTTGACCGTTACTTCTTTCAGTTTAGGCTTTTCACCCCAGTAGTTTTCGTTACGGGTAAAGGTGATGTACTCATTTGCCTTCTTGTCTTTGACAACCCATTGACCAGTTCCGATTGGCTTTTTGAGGTTGTCCTTAGTCGTGTCGTCTCCGTCAGGGAAGGCAGCGTCAGCTACGAAACGGATCGGACGAATCATTGATAAATCATAGAGAGTCGCACTGTAGGCTTGTTTGAGCTTGATCTCAAAGGTATGCTCATCTACAACTCGATAGCTTTCCAGTTGGTTAGTAAAGTCAAACCATGTGTGGTTCTTCTTATTTTCCTCTGAAAAGACTGTATCGAAATTGCGCTTGACATTCTCTGCGTTAAAGTCAGAATCGTCTGAGAATTTTGCCTTTCTCAGCTTGAAGGTATAGGTTTTACCATCTTCGCTGATATCCCAGCTTTCAGCCAAGGCTGGCTCGATTTTCCCATTGTCACCGTAGCGGACAAGGCCTTCATAGACCATATCTTGAATGACAAATTGGTCTGGATTGTAGCGGTGAGGATTGACATCCCCAAAGTCCTCTCCCCAGACCATAGTGAGTTTGTCTTTCTCATTGGCTTGTTTGGAAGAATTTGAGTTTTGCTGGCAGGCTACCAAGAATAAAGGCAGCAAGAGGACAACTAATAAAAATAATTTTTTTCTCATTTTTATTGAATCACTTTCTTGTATTCATATTTTTTGTTTGCAGTCCCAAAAGATAGGGGCTGCAGTTTAGCTGGTGATTTTTGATGATTAACTCATGCGATTGTACTTGCTGTTGAGTGCATCTCCGAACTTGGTAAAGAGGAGAATGGTCAGAATCAGCAAGATACAAGGGAAGGCCACAATCCAAGGGGCTTCCTGGATGTAAATCCGGCCGTCATTAATCATGGCTCCCCACTCAGGCGACGGCGCCTGAGCTCCTAGTCCGACAAAGCTGAGACCAGCGATTTCCATGATAATGGTGCTGATGTCAAAGCTCATGGTCGTCAGAATCTGAGGAAAAAGGCTGGGGAAATAATAGTTTTTCAGAGTTGTCCAAAAACTATTGCCATACATTTTCGAGGACTGGATATAAGGTTCATTTTTCAGCTGCAAGGTCATGGAGCGCATCAGGTAGGCGTACTTGGTCCAGGCCGTCAGGCAGATAGCGATGAGGGTCTGCTGGAGACCGATGCCCAAGATACTGACGATGGCAATGACCAAAATGATAGATGGGAAAGACTGAAAAGCCGTGATAACCAGCAAGATGAGCTGGTCGAATTTTCCGCCGATGAAGGCGCTAGTCACCCCGATAAAGGAGCCCACCGCCGCAATCAGCATTAGAATCATCAGGGCTGGTAGGACTGTTTCCGCACCTCCGCTTACTGCACGCGCAAAGACAGACCGACCCAGAGCGTCCGTTCCGAACCACTCACTGCTGCTCGGTCCTTGCAGGGCTTGTCCCAGATTGACCTTGGTCAAACTATCACCCAAGAGACGAGGAGCCAAGGAAGATAGGAGCAGGGCCAGGAAGATAAGGCCGCCCAAGATCAGGAGTTTTCGATTAATTTTCTTATCCATACGAACCCTCCTTGCTTGCTTTTAATTTCTTCGTGCGCGGCAGCAGTTTGGGATTTTCCTGAGCCAGTCGGACGCGCGGATTGAGCCAAACCGTAAGCAGCTGAAAGACTAGATTTACAGTCAAGACACCAGCTGTGATAAAGAGAACCGCCCCCTGAATAAGGGGATAATCCCGCTTGGCAACTACACCAATCAGCATCTTACCAATGCCCGGCCAGGAAAAGAGGTGCTCGATGATAGCCACACCGCCTAAGAGCGAGCCCAGAGAAAGGCTGACTAGGGTCAGGAGAAAGGGCAGGACATTGTAAATCACATCGTGCAATAGGATATGTCCTTCTCGAATCCCCCGACCTCGCGCACCTTCGACTTCTGGCGAATGCAATATTTCTATCAAAGCAGTTCGCAACTGCGGGATATAACGAGTGGACATGATCATGGCCAGTGTCATGACTGGCAGGACTAAGCCCAGCTCATTGGCCGTTGCCTGAATGGGAAACCAGTGCAGCTGAACGGAAAAGATCAGAATCAGGATAATTCCCATAACAAAGCTAGGAATGGCATTTAGGAAGGCCAGACCTGCCATCAGGAAGCGATCAACTGGCTTTCCAGAATGGTAGGATGTGTAGAGAGCCGTCGGCAGGGAAATTCCCAGAGTTGCTAGCAGGGTATAAAAAGCTAGGTAGACTGTATTGGGAAAATAGAAAACCAGCTGCTCCCAGACCGAAGCTCCAGAATTATAGGTCACACCAAAGTCGCCATGGACAATCCTGCCCAGCCAGGCCAGATATTGCTCCATAAAGCTGCCATTCAGACCCATCTCTGCCCGCTTGATTTCCAGCAGTTCCTTGGTATAAGGAATGCCCTGAGCGTTGAGGATGCTCTCAGCCGGATCTCCCGGTGCTAGATAAACCAGTAAAAAGGAGATAAAGCTGACGCAGAGCAGGATGAGGACGAATTGCAGAATCGTTTTGATAATAAATTTAATCATGCGCCTCCCTTTCAGATGTCTGGTAGCTTCCAGGCTTCTTGCTAGCTACAGCCAACAGCACTTCGCCTTGGTGGACGACCAGGGTCGCTTTCTGGTAGAGGACCAGACCGTCTTCCTTGGCAGTCACCTTTTCTAAAATATTGCCATAAATATCACAGATTTCGCCGATGACCTGACCAGCCTGTACTGTTTGATTGGGCCGGACAAAGCACATCCAGCAGCCTGACCTTTGACAGGTCAGATAGTAACTGTCGTCAAAGATCAGTGGCGCCTGCTTATAATAGGGCATAGTCCCTTCAAAAAGATAACGTGCGACTTGTTTGACCGACTCTTTCATGGCCAGCACATCCTCTGGCAGACAGGTGCCATTTTCTCCCTGCTCCAGAAGGATGCTGGGCAAACCATAGTCCACCGAGGCAGCGTGATAAAGATTGCCGCGGTCCTGAGACTGATAGATAATCGGTGTCCCAGAAGCCTGCAGCATCTGATAGGACTTTTCAACTACCTCTGGATTCGCCCGCAGAGAGTAGTAACCATGCGGTGTCAATAGCTCTTCGCGATTGCCACTGTGCAGGTCAATCAGGAAATCACTGACACTAAAGACCTGGCTCTCAATCACAGACCGAATCTGATAGCTGAGGCTGGAAACTGGCCCTTGGTCCTGAAAGATCCTGTTTAGATTGAGACCGTCCTCAGGTACAAGCGTCGTCTCCCGAGCCCAGAAGCCGCTGACATTGACTGCATGCAGGAGGAGGACAGAGCCCTGAAAGTTAAAGTCCCATTCATGCGCCAAGTCCATCAGCGCCTTGACACCGACATACTCGCAGCCATGGACTGCAGCACTGATGGTCAGCAAGGGCTGGGTAGCCTGTCCTTTAAGCAGAGTGTACTGGATAGCCAGCTTATCCGTGATAGGCAGACTTCCTTGATAGCTGCTGCATGGAGCCATAGAGTCTAGTTCTTGCTTAATCCTCATCTTTATCCTCCCTGTACTGACTGAGCAAGAGCTTGGTATAGTCACTCTTGGGAGCAGAAACGACCTCTCGCATGCTGCCTTTCTCCTGCACGATTCCGTCCTTGAGGACGACCAAATCTTCCGCAAAATTGCTGACCAGAGCGATGTCATGAGAGATGAAGAGAAAGGAGGTCTGCGAGCGCTCCTTGATATCTGCCAGCAGCTGCATGACTTCATACTGAACGGTCACATCCAGAGCACTGGTGATTTCATCGCAGATGAGCACATCGGGATTAATCAGCAGGGCACGGGCAATAGCTGCTCGCTGACATTCTCCTCCGCTCAGTTGATGCGGAAGCCGTTGGGCAAGCTCAGGTGTCAGACCAACCGAACTCAGCAAGTCATGGATGGCTTGCTTCCTATCTGACGGCTGCTGATAGAGAGAGAAGTTTCGACAGACCTCTTCTAGGCTCTGCTGAATGCTGCGCTTGGGATGAAAGGTTGACTGGGGCTGCTGGGCGATATACTGGACCCGAGCATAGTAGTCCCTATCCTTGTAGGCAGAGACTGGCTGGCCCAGTAGAGTCAGCTCCCCTTGGTCCGGCTTTAAAAAGCGGCAGATGAGCTTGGCAATAGTACTTTTTCCAGAGCCTGATTCACCGACCAGACCCAAAGCCTGTCCCTTTCCTAAGCTAATATCAATATCAAAGACACCGATTCTCCGCTCGCCTATCTGATCATACTCGTAAGTCAGCTGCTGACCAACTAATACTTGATTCATAGCCGCCCCCCTTCTCTAAACTCCGCCAATTTAGGCACTGCCTTCAGCAATTTCTGAGTATAAGCCTGCTCAGGATAGCGAAGAACTTGATGGGCTGGACCGCTTTCGACTATCTGTCCTTCCTTCATGACGACTACTTTTTGCGCCAGATGCTCAGCTACGCTGATATCATGTGTGACAAAGAGAATGGCCATGTTTTCCTCCTGATGAAGCTTGCTCAAGAGATCAAGCAGCTTCATTTTCGATAGGACATCCAGAGCGCTGGTTGGCTCATCAGCCAGCAGCAGTTTGGGTCTGCTGGCTAGAGCAAGCGCTACACCGACTAGCTGCATCATACCGCCGCTGAGCTCGAAAGGATACTTATTGACGACTTTTTCAGGCAGCAGACCCACCATCTCTAGGCATTCTTCCAAGGGACGGAGATTTACTGCTTGCTGGCCCTGATTTTTCACCAAGTCCTGATAATGCTTTTTGATCTTACGGCGGTTATTGAAGCTGAGACTGGCATGCTGACTAATCCAGGCCACTTCTCGGCCTACAAAAGGCAGATAAATGCGATGGTTCTGGGGATGAATTTCCTGCCCCTCAAAGGTAATACTGCCCTCTGTCACTGTCAGCCCCCTAAGAGGGAGGCCCAGCAGCATCTTGAGCAGGGTAGACTTGCCACTGCCGCTCTCGCCCACAATCGAAAGGGACTCCCCCTCTGCAAGATAGAGGGAGACCCGATCGAGAATGACTTTATCTGCTGACTGCACCAGCAGATCTTTCATTTCCAGCATGTTTTATTCCTTTGATAGTTTGTTGCTGACGTGATAGTAGTCTGTTGGATGGGATTCCAAACCAGAGACGGACTTGTCCATTACCAGAGCGACCTTGAAGAATCCGATGATGGTAAAGCCGTAGTCCTTGTCCATGATTTCTTGGATTTCCTTGCTGAGCTGATTGCGCTTAGCTGGATCAGTTTCAGTCGCCAGCTCTTCGATTTTCTTGTCTGCTTCTGGGTTGCTGTAGTGACCGATATTGGCTGTACCATTGGTCTTAACGGCACTGTTGAAGAAGGCATATGGATCACCGATAGGAGCTGCTACCACCGCATAAGGTGTGAAGGCATAGTCCTTTTCACTGGCAACGGCACTGACTTCAACTTTCTTAATAGTCGCTTCGATTCCGACTTCCTTGAGCTGTTGTTGGCTTGCTTCTACAGCCAGCGGCATTTCAGGCAGACGAGTAAAGGACAGCAGCTCAATGCTGACTTTTTGACCGTCTTTTTCACGGTAGCCATCGCCGTCAGTATCCTTGTAGCCAGCTTCATCCAAGAGTTTTTTAGCTTTTTCTACGTTAAATTCATGGACGCTCTTTTGCAGGGCAAAGGCAAATCCTTTAGGGAAAGGGCCAACAGCTGGCACAGCTGAGCCTTTAAAGAGGGATTCAGAGTAGGTCTTCTTGTCAACCAAGGTATCTAAAGCCTGACGGAACTTGTCATCTGCTACGTAAGGATTTTCAAAGTTATAGTAGTAAGCTAGGTAGCGGGAACCTTCTACTTCAGAAATTTTGTAGTTCTTATCGGAAGCATAAGTACTTAGATTTGCATAAGGCAGACCATAGACGGCATCAACTTCCTTAGACTTGAGGGCTGCAGAAATAGCTGTCGGATCAGAGAAGTATTTGATCTTCAGATTAGCAACTTTTGGCTTGCCATCCCAGTAGTCATCATAAGCTTTGAGCTCTGCTCCGCTCTCAGGAGTGTACTTGGTCACCATGTAAGGGCCAGTTCCGACAGGAGCCTTGTCAGATGCACTCTTGCCAGTCGTATCGACAATGGCGGAGTATGGCTCTGCCAAGAGATTCGCCATGATAGGTTGCACAGCCTTTGTCTTGATGGTCACGGTTTGACCCTCCGCAGAGATACTGTCAATGCCCATATCTGATGCTGCCCGTTCGCTGGTCTTAATCAAGCGTTCCAGAGAAGCTTTGACCTTTTCACCGGTCATTTTTTCACCATTTTGGAAAGTCACCTTATCCTTGAGGGTAATTTTCCACTCTAGGTCTGAGACTGCTTCGATTTTCTCAGCCAGCCAAGGTTTTACTTGGAGTTTGTCGTCCATCTTAAAGAGGGTTTCTCCCACTCCGTAACGGACCGTGAACCAGCCATTGTATTCCGCTGCTGGATCCACATTTGCTGGAAATTGCGTATAACCGATGGTTACAGTCTTACTGCCACTATCGCCAGCAGGTTCGCTGGTTTTGCTAGGGTTTACACAGGAGGCTAGGGCTAGGCCTGCCAAGGCTAAAACCATTATTTTTTTAAAATGTTTCATAAAATATTCAAATTCCTTTTCTATTTTGTAAACTACTTTAAGACGGTCTGTCCTAGTCAAATCTAAATAGACTTTAGCTCTCTGTCTAAGGTGGCTCAGTGTCCTGCCGATGTGAGAGCAAACGAGTAAAAAACAAATGATTGCTCATTCTCTTTCCTCCTTGGGGATTTGTTTGTCTTAGTCTTAGTCTTTTCTTTCCAGATAGCTTCGAGCATCTTCGACAAAGGCAGTTGGCAAAGCCAGGTCAGCCTGTAGCTCATCGCGATAAGCTCGGATGACTTCTGCCTCTCGGCCAGAGACAACCTTTTCAGCCCAGTCTGGGTCTAGGAGCAGAGCCTTGCCGAGGGCAAAGAGCGGAATCCCCGCATCCAATACTCGCTGGGCATCCTGCTTGGTCTCTATCTGACCGACACCAATGAGAGGCACTCTATCATTAATTTTTCTGATAATTTTCTCAATCACTGGCTCCGAGTCCTGAGAGTCTCTGATGGACGTGCGCCAGACATCAGAGGTCGAAATATGCAGATAGTCCACCTGATGATAGATAAGCTGCTCCAGTAACTGCAGGGTATCATAAAGCTGGATACCTGGCTCTTCAATCTCTTCCGGAGAAAAGCGGTAGCCAATCAGGAAGGGACGGTTAGCCTCTTCTTTGACTAGTTGCTTGGCTCTTTTCAGCAAGGTCTTTGGAAATCGCAGGCGGTTATTCAGACTGCCGCCCCACTTGTCCTGACGGACATTTGAATGAGGAGAGACAAACTGCTGGATCAGATAGGTATTGGCACCATGAAGCTCGACTCCGTCAAAGCCAGCCTGAATTGCCCGTCTAATAGCTGACAGAAAGTCCTCTATCACCTGCTCCACTTCAGCGTTCTTGAGCGCCCTCGGCTCCGCCAGATAATCGCGTGGAGCCTTAACAGCACTGGGTGCTACTGGCTGACCGTCAATCAAATCAGGCAGAACCATACGACCACCATGATAGAGCTGCACAATAGCCAGAGCCCCTTGGTCCTTGATGGCCTTGGCCAGACGGCTAAGCCCCTCAATCTTATCGTCCTCGGCGCCGCTGAAGCTCTCCGCAAAGGACTTGCCCAGAGGATGGACATAGGTACTGCCAGTGATGACCATGCCAACCGACCTGGACCGACGGGCAAAAAAGTCAATATCTGCCTGAGATACATAGCCACCCGGCTCACTAGCGCAGATGGTCATAGGAGCCAAGACAACGCGATTGCGCATAGTCTGACCATTTTTAAAAGTGAATTCATCCTGAATCTGTGTATTCATCTGGTCACCTCTTTCCCAAGATAAATCCTGTTGTTTGTTTTTTAATAATAAATCCTTAGAGTAAGGTCGCCTGCCAATTCTGGTCGCGTTCTTCCAAGAGCAGCACTCGGCCTTGCGGGACATCAATGTTCCAAAAAACTGCCTCCGGGTCAACCAAACGCTGGTAAATCAAGCGTAGCACTCCCAAATGAGCCACTAGAGCCATTGAGTCCTCAGTACTATCTAGCAGGCGGTCTGTTGCTGCCCAGACTCTGGTCTGAAAGTCAGCGAACACTTCTGCCTCAGGAGGCGTGACCTCAAAAGGTTCCTCCAGCCAAGCCTGCCAGACTTCTGGAAAAGCCGCTTCAATCTCATCAGCCGTCAAGCCCTCCCATTGTCCAAAGCCTCGCTCGTCAAAATCAGCTATGGGCTGGACTTGTCTGTCTGGAAAAGCTAGCTGGGCTGTTTCCTGTGTCCGTTTGAGACAACTAGTGTAAATCACATCAACTGGGTGCTCCTGCATCAGCAGCGCCAGCTGCTTGGCATCCGCTTGTCCTTGCTCATTAATCGAGACGTCATGGCTGCCATAAAAGCAGCGTCTGCGGTTGTAGTCTGTCTGACCATGCCGCATTAGATACCATCTTTTCATCCTAGTACCACCAAACCTAAGAGATAGAGGAGCTGGGCAATTTCGACATAGGCCCCTAGCGTATCGCCTGTGTGGCCGTCAATTTTATTATAAACGAAACGACGATAGCCAATTGCTCCCAGAAATACCAAGCCGTAAGCCAGAAGGCCTCTCCAGCTGAAAACCAGCAGAGACAGGAGCAAAGGCAAAAGCTGGGCAAGCAGGATATGACTAGTCTTGCTGCCACTGAAGAAATTTCCCGAGCCGCCGCCTTCTCTGGCATAGGTCATCCGGTAAAGCTGCAAACTGAGACCGGCCTTGCCAATCATAGTCAGACTGGCCACGATAAACCAGCGAGGCTCTGGCAGATAAGGGTAGAGAACCAGCATCAGAGCATAGTAGAGAATGAGCGCTAGTACGCCATTGCTGCCAATCCGGCTGTCCTTCATAATCTCTAGCATCCGCTCCTTCTTACGAGAGGAGAAGAGACCATCTGCCGTATCCGCCAGGGCGTCTAAATGAAAACCACCTGTCAGCAGAACATCGAAAGCAAGGGTCAGAACCCAAGCGACCATCCCTGGCAGAACTAGACTCGTCAGGAAATAAAATCCACCTGAAATCAGCCCCAGCAAGAGGCCAAAGAGGGTCAGAAAAGGAAGCCCCCGTCGCAGATAGGAAATATCCACTGCTTTTGGGATTACAATCCGGCTAAAAAATTGGGTATAGATAATCAATGCCTTTATCATTTCAACTGCTGAGCGAGGCCGCAGATGACTAGGTAAGCCTCACTCGCCTCCTTTGCAATCAGTTGGTTAATCTTGCCCTGCACATCACGGAAGAAGCGCCCTAGTCTGGTCTCTGGGACAATGCCCAATCCAACCTCGTTCGTTACAATCCAGCACTCAGCATCTGTCTGATGGATTGTAGACAAGAGCTCTTGCCATTCTTCTTCCAAGAGCTGCAGCAGGAAAGACTGCTCCTGCCGACTGAGAAAGTGTTCCTCGGTCAGCTCCAGCTTGTCTGGAAAATGCTGGGCAATTAAATCAAAGAGGCGATTGCTGGTCAGAAGGGTGGCACAATCCAGCAGGTAAACTGGATGCGACTGTTCTCGCAGCCAGTCCGCCAGCCCTGCATACTGTTCCTGAGTTGTCCAGGAAGCCGGCCGGCGTTCTTGGTGAAGCCGAATCCTCTCCTGCCATTCTGGATCCTCTCCTCGGGGCAGGCCGGTCGCAATGTAGCAGACTTCCTCTCGGTCCGCTAGTCGCTCCTCTGTAAATGCTGACTTACCGCTTCTAGCACCGCCTGTCACTAACACAATTTTAGCCATTTGCTTCTTCTTTCATTTCTTGAAATGCCTGCTCAAAGGCCGCCAAGGTCTGGTCTAGGTCCACTCTAGTATGAGCACTGGACATAAAATTGGTTTCATACTGAGATGGCGCCAGATAAATGCCCTGTTCCAACAAGAGACCGTGCAGTCTTGCAAACTGAGCATGGTCAGCCGCCTTAGAATCCTCAAAGTTACGGACTGGCTTCCGGCTGAAGAAGAAGCCAAACATGGTACCTTTTGACACGACTTGCAGATTAATGCTGTACTTATCGGCTAAACTTCGTAAGCCATCACAGAGGTAGTTCGTTTTCTCTTCAATCTCAGCAAAAAGCTCAGGTGTCAACTGTTTCAGGGTTTCGTAACCGGCCGTCATAGCCACGGGATTACCCGACAAAGTACCAGCCTGATAGATGCTACCTAGGGGAGCCACCTGATCCATATAGACGGCCTTGCCGCCAAAGGCTGCGACTGGGAAGCCGCCACCGATGACCTTGCCCAAGCAGACAAGGTCTGGCTCTGTCTGATAGAGGCCAACTGCTCCCTGATAATGAGCTCGAAAACCACTCATGACCTCATCCACGATAAAGAGAGAGCCGTATTCCTGAGTGAGGGAGCGAATATTACTGATAAAGTCCGCATCCGCAGGAATCAAGCCCATATTGCCAGCAACTGCTTCTAAAATGACACAGGCGATATCGTCTCCGTACTTTTCAAAGCAAGCTTTGAGAGCATCTGTGTCATTGTAAGGCAAAGCCAGAGTTTCCCCAGCTACCTGAGCAATGACTCCGGCAGAATCAGCAATCCCAAAGCTAGCCAAGCCTGAACCAGCCTGAACCAAAAAGGAATCACTGTGGCCGTGATAGCAGCCGATAAATTTAACAATTTTAGATCGCTTGGTCACTCCACGTGCTACCCGAATGGCGCTCATGGTCGCTTCCGTTCCCGAATTGACCATCCGCATTCTTTCCATGAAAGGCAGACGCTCCTGCACCAGCTGGCCGAGAGCGATTTCTCTAGGACTAGGAGCACCAAAGCTGGTCCCTTCCCAAATAGCTTCCTCAACTGCCGGCAAAACATCCTTAGGAGCATGCCCCAAAATCATAGGCCCCCAGGACAGGACGTAGTCAATATAGCGGTTGCCATCGACATCATGCAGATAGGCTCCGCTGGCTTTTTCGATAAAAAGCGGATAGCCGCCCACAGCCTTAAAAGCCCGGACAGGACTGTTAACCCCGCCTGGAAAGAGCTTTTGAGCCTCTGCGAAATATTGGTTGGAATGTTCTCTCTTCAAGTTGGTCCTCCTTATCTAGAAAACTGCTGATTTTCCGCAGTCTCTATCCTTCTCTCAGATAGCCAGCCGCATCCTTGGCAAAATAAGTGATAATCAAGTCTGCACCAGCCCGCTTCATACTGGTCAAAGTTTCCATAACAATAGCTTTTTCATTGATCCAGCCCTGCTGAGCTGCTGCCTTGACCATGGCGTATTCTCCACTGACATTATAGGTCACCAGAGGCAGCTGGGTTTCCTGGCGCAGCTCTCTGAGGATATCTAGAAAGGCCAGAGCCGGCTTAACCATGAGAAAGTCTGCTCCCTGCTCCTCATCACTCTTGGCTTCTCTAAGAGCCTCCAAGCGATTGGCCGGATCCATCTGATAGGTCTTGCGGTCGCCAAAGGCCGGAGCACTCTCACCTGCATCTCGGAAAGGTCCATAAAAGCTAGAGGCAAACTTAATGGCATAGGACATGATCGGAATATCTTCAAAGCCCGCCACATCAAGCCCCTGACGGATAGCCGCCACAAAACCGTCCATGGCATTGGAAGGCGCAATGACATCTGCTCCAGCCCTGGCTTGGCTGACAGCAACTTCTGTCAGTCTAGTCAGAGACAGATCATTGTCCACTTCCTCCCCTCGCAAAATGCCGCAATGGCCGTGACTGGTAAACTCACAGAGACAGGTGTCTGCAATGACGACCGTCTCAGGGAAATGCTTCTTGATCAGACGGATAGCTTCCTGCACAATGCCATTTTCAGCTGAAGCTTGGCTGCCTCTTTCGTCCTTTTCTGACGGAATGCCAAAGACGATAAAAGCCCGAATGCCCAAGTCTATACATTCCTGAACTTCTGGCAGCAAATCCTCGAGGGAGAACTGATAAACTCCCGGCATGGAGGCTACTTCTTGCTTTTCAGTTAGGCCTTCCTTGACAAACAAGGGTTGGATAAAATCATCCACAGACAGCTTGGTTTCTCGAACTAGCTGTCGCAGACCGCTGCTTCTCCTCAGTCTGCGATGTCTATAAAATTCCATGCTTCTTCTCTTCTTTCTTGATTATTTCCTTGACCATTTCCTCAACAGAAGGACTCTGGGGCTGGTAGTCTACCCCATAGCCGGACTCCTTGACTGCCTGAGCCGTTGTCTGGCCAATCACTGCAATCTGATGGCTGGTCGCTAGATGGGGCTTAATAGCACAAAAACTCTGCCAAGCCGATGGACTGGCAAAGGTCCAAATCACATCCTCTTGGGACAGATAGATCTCGAGCTGGTTCTGACCAGCAGGATTTGAGGTCGTTTCGTACATAGGCCAAGCCCAGACATCATGACCTGCTTCTTTTAATTTCTCGGCCAGACTGGGATTGGACAGGCTGCTCTGGGGCAGCAAGATCTTCTGCGTCGGCAGAGCTAAATCCAGCCACTCCTGAATAAAGTCAAGACCATAGTGGCTGCTAGACTCAAAATCACAGGCTCGGCCTAGCTTGTCCAGCGCCTGACTGGTCTGAGGTCCAATGGTCGCAATCTGGTAGTCAGCTTTCAGATAGGGATTGAAAGCCTCCACTGCGACAGCACTAGTAAAAAAGGCCCAGTCGGCTTCTGGCAGAACTGCTTGAACAGCTTCTGGCAAGGGTAGAGACTGACAGCGGATGAGAGGGACATGCTGCGTCTCAAATCCAGCCCGTCTGATTTCTTCTAGCCAAGTAGAGTCTGGCGCCTGTTCTCTGGTAAAGATTATTTTTTTAACCATGGCATTCCTACTGCTCCCTTATCGGCTAACTGGCGCACAGCCTGCTCTGCCAATTGCTGACCATCTTGCCCTTTAAGGCTGACAAAGACACATTGGCCGTCTTCCTTGGCCAGCATGGCCTCTAGCTGATAGTCCTGACCTTTTTTCTGAGCCAAAGCAGCGATAGGAAAGGTGCAGTCTGCATTCATCTGAGCCAAAACTGCCCGCTCAACTGCCACTTCAGCAGCTGTCTTCTCATCCTGAACAGTTGCCAAGAGACTCCGCAGTTCCTCATCCTCTTCCCGGCATTCCACTGCCAAAGCTCCCTGAGAAATAGCCGGCAGGCAAAGACTGGTCTCTAAAGGCTGAATGTGAAGATGGCTTTGGTCCAGCCAGCCCAAACGTTTAAGTCCAGCCATAGCCAAGACAATCGCATCGTATTCACCTTCTTCCAGCTTCTTTATGCGTGTATCAATGTTGCCCCGAAGTGGCTTAAAAGTCAAATCCGGTCTCTGAGCCTGCAGCTGAACCTGTCGGCGAATGCTGCTGGTTCCTATAAGAGCGCCCTCAGGAAGATTAGCTAGCGTCTGGCCAGCTTGACGGAAAATCAAGCAATCGCGAACATCTTCTCGCTGACTAATCGCACCGAGCGCACAGCCCTCAGCTAGCTTAGCCGGCATGTCCTTGAGACTATGGACTGCCATATCAATCTCACCAGCCAAGAGAGCCCGCTCGATTTCCTTGACAAAGACTCCCTTGCCGCCAATTTCCTGGAGACTGACATGGGTCAAGCGATCTCCTTTTGTCGTATAGGGAACGAGGACAAAATCCCGCTCTGGATGGAGCTTCTTGAGCTGGTCCACTAACTGTTGGGTCTGGGTCATGGCCAGCTTACTCTTGCGGGTTCCTACCTTAATGACCTTCATCTTTTCCCCTTTCTCTGTGTAAACCAAATATCTTGGCAATCAAGGCAATGTCATAGTCTGAATGCTCTCCGACTGACAGCTCTTTGAGCTGCAAGATTGGCTCCTTCAGGACTTGGTTGATAATACTCTTCATGTGCTTGGAAATCTGCTTTTGCTCCCGCTCGGTCAAATCCGGAATCTTACGATTAAGGCTTTCCATGGCCGAAGCTTGAGCTTCCAAAGCCTTATCCCTGATTTCCTGAATCAGAGGAATAATACCCAACTGCTGACGCCAGTCAGCAAACTTGACCAACTCCTCATCAATCTCCAAAGCAATCCGACCGGCAATCTCCTGCCGCTCTGCCTTATATTGTTCCAGTTGATTGGTCAGATTTTCGATATTATAGAGCTTGAGAGACGAGCTAGGATGGCAAGAACGAGGCAGACAGAGGTCAAACACAACCGCATCCGCCTTAAGCATGGAGGGAAAGATAACGTATTCTTCCGTTTTAACTGCTGAAAAGACCACATCCGCATCCGCCAGCACCGCTTCCAATTCATCCCAGCCATGGGCAGATACCCTGTCTTCTGTCAGAAATGCTTGGGCCTTGCTGACCGTACGATTGAGCAGCATGACTGACTTGAAAGGCCGCTGGAGTGCATACTTAGTCACCAGCTGACCAATCTCTCCCAAGCCGATAACAGCTACCTTTTTAGTGCTGTAATCCAGCCCCAGTCGGTCCAATTCTTGGATGGCAGTTAGGCCGATGGAAATGGGCCGGTCATTGATTCGATAAGTATCATGCATGCGCTTAGCAAAGGTCAGCGCCTGCTTGAAAGCCTGATTGAGGACAATTCCAGTTGTACCAGCATCTTGCGCCGTCAGAAAAGCCTGCTTGAGCTGGCCCAAGACCTGACTTTCACCGACAATCTTGGATTCCAGGCCGATAGAGACCCGCAGGAGATGCCGCAAGGCCTCATCCCCCTCACGAAAGACCAAATACTCTTCCAGCTCCTTAACAGGAATCTGAAACCAGTCCGCCAAAAAATGCTTGGAATAGTAGCGGCCAGTGTGCAGCTGGTCCACCACCAGATAGAGCTCGGTCCGATTGCAGGTAGACAGGATGATATTTTCCAAGATACTTTTTTCTCTTTTCAGGAGCTTTAGAGCTTTGAGCCCCTCCTGATCTGAAAAATGCGCTTTTTCCAAAATTGTCAGCGGTGTTTCCCGATGGGTCAAACCCACATATAATAGGTGCATGCTTCTTTCTTTCTTTTAAAGTTGGTCTAAAATTGCTTCTATCTTCTTGCGAATCTCCTTGGAGCGACTAGGCGAGAGACCATTGGTCGAGATCATGACAGATACGTCCTTCTTTCGCGCAATGGCTACATTATAAAAGTCAGAGAAGGTCTTGTCTCCCGTATTGTTCACCAGCTGACTGGGTGCCGCTTCCTCCATAATCTGACGGTTGACTTCCTCCTGATCTGTACAGGCAAAGACCAGCTTCGCGCCTTCCAAATCACCTGTCTGGTAGGATCTAGCTAGCCACTGGATCTCCGCCTGCGGAATATCAGTATGCAGAGTCGGACTGACCACTGTCACAGCAGCCTGCTCAGCCAGCAGGGTCTTAATCTTCCGCGCTGCGACCTTGCCGCCTCCCACTACCACGACTTTCTTCTCTCTGATATTAATCATGACTGGATACATGCTAGCTTCTCCTATTTCTTTTCCCGAAAGATTTTCGCGCTGCGTTTGTAAACTGTATCTGGCTCCTCTAGACGGTCATTAACCAATCGAGCCAGCACAAAAAAGTAATCCGACAAACGGTTGATGTAGATCAAGCCTACCTCATTGACTGCTTCTTCTGCCTCTATAACAGCTACCATACGGCGCTCCAGGCGTCTGGTCATGGTGCGGGCCACATGCAGGAGACTGGCAATCCGATGGCCGCCCGGAATGATAAAGCGGTCGATTTTCGGAGGAATATGCATATACTCATCCATCCGCTCCTCCAGCCAGCTGACATTGGCTGGCTCTTGCTTGTAGGGACGCAATTCCCTCGGTGTCGCCAAGTCGCTGCCACAGTCAAAGAGATGCTGCTGGATTTCCTCGCATTCCAGACGCAAGTCGTCCAAGATAGGATAGTCACGCATCTCAGATACGACATAGCCTAGATGAGAGCAAAGCTCGTCCATCGTTCCATAAGCTTCGACCCGAATATGGGTCTTGGATACTCGATCCCCACCGTAGAGACGTGTAAAGCCCTTGTCTCCGTATTTGGTATAAATTCTCATTTTTCTTCTCTATTGATGATTTGATAAATCTGCTCCATGTCCAAAGACTGGCGCAGGACGTCTGCTAACTTATCATACTCTCTGTCTTTAAAGTCTTTGATACTGACAAGCTGGTCCTCTAGCGGCTCTAAGCCCTTAGCCAGACGAAGTTCATTCAGGTACCGACGAGTCCATTCTAGATTGTCAAAGACCCCATGAAGGTAGGTCCCTTGCACCTGCCCACCATAAGCCACTGCCCCATCTGGACGCTCGGTTGCCTCACCATTTTGCTCCTTGATGATGGAGAATGGCTCAAGACTATCCGCCAGCTGGGTTTCCCCCATGTGAATCTCGTAGCCCTCTAGCTCTTGCCCCTCATGCAGGGCTCTGACCTGAGTCGTCCGCTTGACCGGCTGAAGCACCGTCTCTGTCTCTAAAATCCCTAGACCGCTAATCTCTTCTAAGTCAGACTCTAAGTGCAGCGGGTCGCTAATCTTCTGCCCCAGCAGCTGATAGCCGCCGCAGATACCAAAGATTGACACCCCCTGCTCCAGACACTCGAGAATCTCGGCTTCAAGACCAGACTCTCGCAGATAGTTCATGTCTTCGATGGTATTTTTACTGCCCGGCAGAATCAAGAGATCCGGCCGACCGATTGCATCACCAGGCTGGACATAACGGACAGAAACATCCGGCTGGATTTCTAAATTGTGGAAATCCGTAAAGTTAGACAGGCGCTTGAGGCTGACAACTGCGATATCCAGACTCTTTCTGCTATCAAAGCGCCGGCTCTTCTGCACCAGTGCGACACTGTCTTCGCTGTCAATATCCAGCTGGGCATAAGGCACGACTCCGATGACCGGCACCTGAGTCAACTCCTCAATCATATCAATGCCAGACTGCAGAAGAGCCACATCGCCGCGGAATTTATTGATAATAACCCCCTTGATCCGCTTGCGATCCTCAGGCGGCATGAGCTCAATCGTTCCGTAGATAGAGGCAAAGACGCCTCCCTTATCAATATCCGCCACTAAAATCACTGGCGCATCAACTAGCTTGGCCATGCCCATATTGACAATGTCTCGGTCATTGAGATTGATTTCAGCTGGACTTCCAGCGCCCTCAATGACGATGATATCATTCTCAGCACCCAGCTCCTCATAGACTTCCTTAATCTTAGGCAGGAGCTGCTGCTTGTATTCATGGTATTCGACAGCATCCATATCCCGCAGGACACGGCCTAGAAAAACAACCTGGGACTTGCGGTCAGAGGTGGGTTTGAGCAGGACTGGATTCATGCGGACATCCGGCTCTTTGCCAGCTGCCTCAGCCTGAACGACCTGAGCCCGGCCCATTTCATCTCCTTTTTTGGTGATAAAGGAATTAAGCGCCATATTCTGCGACTTAAAAGGCACCACTTCTAGGCCATCCTGCTTAAAAATCCGGCAGAGCCCCGCCGCAATAATGCTTTTCCCAGCATCTGAGGCAGTCCCCTGTACCATCAATGATTTGACCATTTTACATTTCCTCCTAGCTGCTCAAAGAAAGCAGCTTCATTTTCTGCCAGTGGCGTCTGAATAGTCTGATGAAGCTTGACAATCCAAGGCACAGCCAAGCCCGCCTCTACTAGCAGATCTCCCTGCTGGAAGAAATCATACTTGCTGCCCTCCGCGATCAAATGCCCTTTCTGCAGCAGGTAGGCATAGTCGCAGCAGTCATACATCAGATCCATGTCATGGCTGGATACGATGATGTTTGTCCCAGCCTGAACCAGCTTTTTCATGGTCTCGGCCATCTGATCCCGCCCTTTGGGATCCAACCCTGCCGTAGGCTCATCCAGCAGCAGATACTTGGGCTGCAGGGCTAGCATGCCGGCAATAGCCACCCGCTTTTTCTGGCCGTAGCTCAGATACTGCAAGGGTCTGTCCTGCAGATGGGAAATGTCCATTATCTCTAAAGCCATCGCTACTCTGCTTGCTATCTCGTCTTCTTCATAGCCTAAGTTTTCCAAGGCCATGCCAATATCGTCCTTCACAATGGTATAAAAGAGCTGCTGCTCCGGATTCTGAAAGACCATATTGACATGCTGCCGATACTGAAACAAAGCCTTCTTAGAGTCGCCTACAGGCTGACCATCATATAAAACACTGCCCTTCTGCGGTTGGAGCAGTCGGGTGATGATTTTCATGATGGTAGACTTACCTGAGCCATTAACTCCCAGAATGCCGGTAATCCGGCCTTCTTCGAAGTTCATAGAAATATCGTGCAGCGTTGGATTTTCGTCATACGAAAAAGAAATATTCTTTACTTGTAACATCTGAGTTTCCTATCTAATTTCCATTATAGTATAAAAGCAGTCTTATTGTAAATGCGCTTTCATTATTCACTGTGCTCAGCATCAAATCTTAGCGTCAGCACCTCATTTAAATGCTGATTATCATCTAGCAATTTAACAAAGAGAGTATTGGCTAATCTGCCCCAAGCTTGGTGTTGCTTCCTTTTATTGTAAAAGGAGAATTTCAAGTCCAAGGTATCTCGAATGGTCACAAACTCATAGAAGACCAGGAAAATGAAGCGATACATGAGGACAATCAAGTCTAGCAGTACCCGTGGAACATGCATAGCTTTAAAAAGCCGCAGCATCTGAGCAAAAGGCACCGTCAGGACAAAGAAATAAGTCGAAACCAAGGATGAATAGATGCGCAAGAGGATAAAAATGGTCTGCTGGACAGAAGATTGACTGATGCCCAGATAGCCCTGACCTAAAGGCAAGGCCAGCAAGAGCTGCTCCTGACTGTTCTGATAGGTCAAGACAAAGGTCAAGAGACTAATCAGGATAAAGATACTGGCATGCAGATACCACTTCAGATAGCGCAGCCACGGAAGCCGAGCCACATAGCAAGTCAGAGGCGCCACCAAGACGATAAGTCCTAGCTGCAGACTCCTGACACCAGAAAAGCTGACAGCTAACAAGAGCAGATAGATGACAAATTTATAAGCAACCGGCAGATTTTTCAGCCGATTTTGATAGGCGTATTTATCAATCGCAAACAAGTGGAGGTCTCCTTTCTAGCTTTGTTTTTACCATGCCCCCAGTACAGAGCAGCTCCGGTCCCAAACAAGCTGAATCGCTATCAAGAACCAGAGCTCTCTCATACTGTTGAAGGCTTTTATTTATGTTCAGAGTTTTCCTTTTGTTGGCCTTGCTTTTTCCCTTTGTGGTAGCCAATGACATAGAAGATGATACCCGCTCCGATACTGCCTTGCAGGGTGAAGAGCAGACTTTCTACTTCCGGACCTGCTGGCTCAAAAATTGGTGAAAACCAAGGCTCATAGTCCTTTTGGATAGAGCTAATGGTTTTTTCAGCAGCGTCATCTGTTCCACTGTATTCCACACCCTTAGGTGCAAAGATAAAGGCAGCTAGAGTGACTGCTACTGCAGCCAAGATCAAGATGAGATTCTTATATTTTTTCATTTGAACAGACCTGCTCTTTCTTTGATATTTTCTGAGATCAAGTTATAGAGGACAACTGTCAGCAATCCTTCTACGATAGCGATCGGGATTTGAGTGGTCAAGAAGACACCCATGAACTTCAACGCAGAACCAACAAAACCGCTGTTAGCATCTGGGAAGACCAAACCGAGCTGGATAGAAGTTGTCGCATAGGTCGCCAAGTCAGCAATCACAGCACAGATAAAGATAGAAACCGGTGTAGACAGCTTAAGCGATTTAGCAAACTTGTAAACGAAATAACCAACGAATGGACCAACCACTGCCATTGAGAAGGCATTGGCACCCAGAGTTGTCAAGCCACCGTGAGCCAAGAGAAGAGCTTGGAAGAGCAAGCAGATGGTTCCCAAAACGCTGATAACGGATGGACCAAACATAGCAGTTCCCAGACCAACCCCTGTCGGATGAGAGCTAGATCCTGTCACAGATGGAATCTTCAAAGAAGACAGGATAAAGATAAAGGCACCGGACAAGGCCAGCATGGTCTTGGAATTTGGATCCTCTGCAACGATTTTCTTGATGCGCATCAAGCCTACGACAAAGAAAGGCAGGAATACGGCGAACCAGAAGATACACCAAAAGAGTGGAAGATAGCCTTCCATGATATGCATAGCTGACACAGACTGGGTACTCAGTACCGCCAAAATAGCCAGCAAGGCCACAAAAGTTACTTTTTTATTTTTCAATAGTTTCATGTTTTTTTCCTTTACTAAGAACCTAAGCTCAAAAAGATGAATGCCTATCCATGAACATGGGCTCTGATATTAAAAAATCTTCTTTTTCACGAGGAAGGTAGTAAAATAAGGCAGCTTGGTTTCTGGTGTGATTCCTTCGAGGCCCAGCAGAGTCTGCTGCTTGTCTGTCGAAGAATTGCTAACCATAAAAGTCTGCTGCAAGAGACCGAGCTTTTCGAGCAGGGGCATGACAGTATCTAGGTGATTGGCCACCTTCATCAGCACAATCGAGTCATGCAGCTCAAGCGCCGCCTCAATCTTCTCAGCAGAAGCCGTAGCCGGCATGACCGCCAGAGACTCCTCATCCATAGTCAGGGGCTGACCTAGCTCAGAAGCCATGCTGCAGAAAGAGGTGATACCAGGGATGGTCTGACAGTCGATTTCCTTTTCCAGCAGAGCTAGCAGGTAGCTGTAAGTGCTATAGACCATGGGATCTCCCAGTGTGATAAAACCGACATTCTTGCCAGACTTGACATCTTCTGCGATTTCAGCAGAGATGGCCTGCCACTGGACTTCTTTGGTCGAATTGGAACGGACCATGGGGAAATGCCGCTGCTTGATTTCCAGATGCTCTTTCAGATAGGGTTCTGCAATACCTAATGCAAAGCTCTTGCTCCCCTTCTTAGCCTCTGGTGTATAGAGAATATCTAAGTCTTCCAAAAGCCGACTGGCCTTGATAGTGACTAGCTCGCTATCCCCCGGTCCCACACCAATTCCGTAAAATTTTGCCATTCCTTCCTCCTATTCGATGATTTCTTCTAAATGCTGGATGTAGAGCTGTTGAACTTCAGGGTATTCGCCCAGACCAACCAGATGGGCCTTAACCTCATATCCCCGCTCCTTGAAGAAGTGATACCAAGAACCTTCCTCATCTGAGCTCATATCATTGGTCGCATGGTCGCCTGCTACCAGCATGAAAGGTGCTAGATGCACTTCTCGGACGCCCTCTTTCTTCAGTTCCTGCTCAATCAGTTCAACTGGAGGATAGCTTTCTACACAGCCGATATAGACTGAGCTTCCCTTCATCATATGATCCAAGGCCGCATAAGCTGTAAAAGCATAATGCTGGCTGCCGTGGCCCATCAGAACTGTTGCTGCATCTTGACCTTCATGGCCATACCGTTCCAGCAGAATATCCTTGACAGCCTCATAGTCTTCCTGACTGTTGAGCAGAGGCTTGGCAACGACCAGCTTTTTAAAAGCTGATTCAAACTCTTTGGCTTGAGCGAGAATCTTCTCATACTCGCTGCCCAAAATGACATGGAGAGGCTGGATATAGACCTCTTCAGTGCCCGCCTCCAAGAGCTGCTCCAAAACCTCTTTGACCGTAGGAATATCTAGCCCTTCCTGCTTTTTAATCCGCCGTCTAACGACATTGGATGTAAAAGCTCGGTGTACCGGATAGTCTGGAAAATGTTCCTGAATAGCCTGCTCACAAGCCTCAATTGTTTTGCGTCTGGTCTCGGGATAGGTCGTTCCGAAACTGACTACTACTATAGCTTTACTCATGACCTTTATCCTTTCAGAGAATTTCCCGACATTTATCAATGATGGAAGCGATGGTCGCTTCATCCGTCTCAACAATCTTGCTAAAGCCTGCTTCCTCTAAAACAGCCCGCGTGCTAGCACCCATGACAACGATAGGGACATCTGTCCAGTCAAATCCAGCTTCCTGATTAGCTGCTACAAAGTTCATGGCCGCAGTAGAGTTTGGGAGACAGACAACTTCAATCTCTGACCAATTGTCACTGCTAATCTGACTGTCAAAGGCCAGCCTGTGGCTAGCAATAATCGGCAGCGAATAGAGTTCTGCCAGACTGGCTTTCTTATGCTCAGCTGTCAGAATATACCAGTTGCCGCCTTCTTTTTCAAGAGCAGCTGCAAAATCCGCATCCGACTGCTGAGGCGTCATCCGATCCAGCACAATACCGCTCGCTTCGATAGACTTAGCCGTATGATGACCAATAGCTGCAAAGCGGATGTGCGGCAGACTACGCAAGTCTCTGCCTGCCTTGCGGAGGGATTTCAAGAAGAGCGGCCAGCTCTGCATATCTGCAAAGAGAAGGCCGTCTACCTGCTCCAAGTCCGGCAGCTGCAATTCTAACTCTTCAACCAAATCTCGAGCTGGGAATGTCGTCAGCGCTGCTCCAGCATCCTTGAGCAAGCGAGGAAGTCTGCCAGTCTCTGACTGTTGGATAAGGATTTTACGACCGAAAAGTGGCAGATTCTCATGGAAATTCAGCTGCTGTCTATAGGCCACGACATCACCTACCACGATGACACTCGGTGCCTTAAAGTCTTCAGCTTCTGCTAGTTCGACTATGTTACCCAAGGTTCCGTCCACCGAGCGCTGCTGAGGATGGGTTCCCCATTCAACGATGGCGGCTGGCTTGTCCTTGCCATAGCCTCTAGCCGTCAGCTCTTGGACGATGGTAGGCAGATTTTTCATGCCCATAAGGAAGACCAAGGTTCCTTTGAGCTTAGAAATTGCTTCCCAATTAAGCATTTCTGTCTCATCCTTGAGATGGGCTGTAAAGACATGAAAGCTTGTCGCTACATCCCGATAAGTCATAGGAATCCCTGCATAGGTCAGACCAGCCACAGCAGAGGTGATACCTGGCACCACTTCAAAGTCCACACCGGCTTCCACCAGCTTGACTCCTTCTTCTCCGCCTCGGCCAAAGATATAGGGATCACCGCTCTTGAGGCGGACTACCCGCTTACCCTGACGGGCTTTTTCGATGAGAATCTTTTCAATCTCTTCCTGTCGGATGCAGGGCTGGCCTGGCTTTTTGCCGACATCTATCTTTTCGCAGTCAGACTTTAGATGCTGAAAGAGCTCTTGATTGACCAAGCGGTCAAAAACCAAGACATCTGCTTCTTGAAGCCGTCTCTTGCCTTTGAGGGTCAACAACTCCGCATCGCCTGGACCTGCTCCCAGTAATGTTACTAAACCGGACATTTTTTCTCCTTTTATTAACTATTTTGTCAGATAGGCCTCTAACTCTTCTAAGTTAGAAACCATCTGCGGATAGGCCACAATTGGCCGAGAGATGATAATGCAGTCCATCCCCAGCTCTTGACAGCCGTCAATCTTTTCACGAATACCACCGACGGTACCGCTCTCCTTGGAAACAAAGACATCTGCTCCCGAGCGCAGCAAAAGCTCTTTATTGCACTCTTTGGAAAATGGAGCCTTGATCGCATCGATCTGATCCGCTACCAGTCCCAGCTGCTCACAAGCTAGAAGCACTTCTGAAGTCGGCAGAACACGAACGACAATCCGCTGCTCTGGCAGCCCCTTGACAAAGAGCGGCAAGGTCTTGCTGCCCGTTCCCAGATAAACAGTCTTGTAGCCGCGCTTGGCAATTTCTTCAATCGCTTCTTGGGTCGAATGCACCACGATGGCTCCGCTCAAATCCAAGGTAGCCTGACGCTCAAAGCGCAGGTAAGATACACCAGCCATCTCTGCCGCCCGAATGGCTTCCTTGGAAACAATATCCGCAAAAGGATGGGTCGCATCAATGATTTCATCTACATCATTCTCTTTGATAAAGGCAACCATGTCCTCGGCTGTCAGCCGGCCCTGAATGACCGGCTGGCCGTATTTGGAAGCCAAGTGCCGGCCGTAGTCTGTGACAACAGAGCTGGTCACATCAATTTTCAAGCGGTCAAGCACTTCTAAAATAGCGGTGCTGTCGGATGTCCCTCCCAGCAGTAATTTCATCATAAAGTATATCCTCGAGGTGTGATCATGCGTCCGTTTTTAACATAAGTTTCTTTGTTACCAACGATAACGATTGTCGTCATATCTACCAAAGTCTCATCCAAGTCTTTGATAGTCGTCAAGATGATTTCCTCATCCTTACGGCCAATGTCCTTACCGATACCGACAATGGTATCCTCTGACTTGTACTCAGACATGATAGAAAGTGCTTTTGTCAGATGGTCTGGACGTCCCTTACTCCGAGGGTTGTAAAGGCAGACTACAAAGTCACCTTGAGCTGCGGCATGCAGACGCTTCTCAATCATTTCCCAAGGCGTCATCAAGTCACTCAGACTGATATGACAGAAGTCGTTCATGAGGGGAGCACCCATAACTGCAGCAGCACCCAGACTAGCTGTAATACCTGGAACCACCTTAACTTCTACATCACTGGCATCTCCCAGCAATTCTAAAATCAAGCCAGCCATTCCATAGACTCCGGCATCTCCACTGGAAACAACTCCGACATTTTTGCCAGTCTCTCTAGCCAAATCAATGGCCTTTTGACAACGGTCGATTTCCTGGCGCATTCCATTCGCTACGAGCTCCTTGTCCTTGACCAAATCAAGAATCAATCGCATATAAGTCGAGTAGCCGACGATAATTTCACAATCGGCTATAGCAGCCAATGCTTCTTGCGACATCAATTCTTTTTTACCTGGGCCTAATCCGATAACGTATAACATATATTTTTTCTCCTTTATGGGTATGATAAAATTTTATAAGGGCAGTTGGTTCATAAGACCGTCTGCTCTTTTTGATTTACTTTTTGGTTATTGCTTTTGCAAGCGCATAGGTACAGCCGTTCTTGGCAAAGCGCTCTGTCAGGACTTGACCCTGACTGGCCAGATCTGCGCTGGCCAAGGCGACACTGCCGACTCCTACTGTCTTTTTGACAAATTCTGACTGAGGATAGCGGTCTGCTACGACAGACAGCTCCTCCTTACTAAAGGTCTCAAAGGGACAGCCCAATTCCTCAGCTAAGGCCAGAATGGCTGCTTCATCCTTCTTGACATCAATGCTGACGATTTTGGAAATCTCACTGGCAGAAATCCCCTGCTGCTGACAGAATTCCTCAAAGCCTTCTCGGAAGACAGCAGGAGCCACATCCTTTCTAGCACCAACTCCTAAGATATAAGGTTGAGGATAGATGAGAGCCAGATTGTCTCTTTGAATGTCCTTTTTTTCTGCAGTCAGCAGAATCAACGGTTCCGTTCCCTTGAGAACAGCTGCAAGTCCTTCCTCATCCACCAGAGTCAGACCGCGAAGGTCGGTAACCCAGTCCTTTTCCTGATAGAAATAGACGGTTCGGCCGCTGCCTAGATAGCTGTTGAAAGGTTTGATAAATTCTCTCAATTCCGGTCGCCAGCCATTGACTGATTGAGCCAGATTGTCCAGAGCTGTTACATTCTGCACATCTGTCGCTGTCGTGATAACAGGATTGGAACCGAGCAATTCTGCGATGTCTCGCGTCACTTGATTGGCTCCGCCTAGATGCCCGCTCAGCAGGCTGATGACATTCGTCGCTTTCTCATCCATGACCACTACTGCTGGATCGCTCGCCTTGTCTTTCAAGACTGGAGCAATAGCTCGCACAACTGCCCCGATAGCCATGATACAAATGAGAACATCCACTTCCTGAAAGAGCTGACCAAGCGCCTCAATCACTCGTCCTTCGATGGCAATGACTCTGTCATCTGCCAATCGAGGCGTCGTATAGATAGGGATTTCCTTGCCCAGCTTCTCCCGCAGAGTCAGAGCCAAGTCCTTGCCGACCGCTGTCACTGTCGCAATGGCATAGCGGGCTTGAGAATCACTTGGCATGGCTGCTCTTCCCCCGTCTGAACTCATGCTGGAAATCCGCATGATAGAGCTTGGAATAGTAGAATTCCTGACCTAAAAAGTCACCGACCAAAATCAAAGCTGTCTTTCTAATCTTAGCTTCCTTGACCTTCTCAGCAATGTTTGTCAAATCGCCAAAGACCTTCTTTTCATCTGGCCAAGTAGCCTTGTAAATGACAGCCACAGGCGTTTCTGGAGGATAGCCACCCTCAATCAGCTCACTGACGACCTTTTCAATGCCTTGAACGGATAGGAAGATGGCCATAGAGGTCCGATGCTGAGCATAGCTTTTCAGGGATTCCCGATCTGGCACAGGCGTCCGGCCAGCCATCCGAGTGATGATGAGGCTTTGAGAAACCTCTGGTACAGTATACTCCGCCCCGATACTGGAAGCAGCTCCCAGAAAAGAGCTGACGCCCGGCGTACAGTCAAACTCAATACCCCGCTTCTTCATCTCTTCGATCTGCTCTCGAATGGAGCCATAGATGGAGAAATCACCCGTCTGCAGGCGGACCACATCTTTACCAGCCTTGACTCCAGCCTCCATGACATCGATGATTTCCATCAAGTGCATGCTGGCGCTATCATGAATCTCAGCCCCTTCCTTACAGTAGTTCAGCAGGTCTGGATTGACCAAGGAGCCTGCGTAAATGACCACATCAGCCTCAGACAGCTGCTTGTAACCTTTGAGCGTAATCAGCTCTACATCACCTGGGCCTGCTCCAACAAAATGTACTTTGGACATCAATTAGCCTCTCTTTCTTTTTTCTTACAGGAAACGATAATGGTCGGATTCTGAGGCTTGAAGTAGTGCCCCTTGCCTATAGCTGTCCAGCGGCTAGCCTGAACTGATACAATCTCTAAATCCTCCCAGTCCATCTGCTCCGCTATTTGAGCCGCTTCCAGAGCATTCTCCAGCAGGATAAAGTTCAAGACCAGCCGACCGCCCGGCTCCATGAGCTGGGCACACCAGTCGAAAATCTCCTGCATATTGCCCCCGGTCCCTCCGACAAAAATGGCATCAAAGCTGCCTTCCAGCTCAATCGGAGCTAGTCCTTGATGGAGACGGACATTTTGGCAGCCAAAGTGCTGGATATTCTCCTGAGTCAAGGCCACCGCGTCTTCATTGCGCTCCACTGCCACCACTTCCAGTTCTGGATAGGTTCGGGCTGCCTGAATCGTGACACTGCCAGTGCCAGAACCGACATCCAGCATGCGCTTGGCTCGATGCAGCTCCAACTTATCCAAACTGATGGCTCTGACTTCTTCCTTAGTCATAGGGACTTTAGCCCTTATAAATTCCGAATCCCTCATCTAACACCACCACCACATTCATTTCATATTCTCTATCTTCCACCTCACTCGCAGGCAGAATAGTAATACGCTCGTCTTCATAACTCAGCTGCTCACCGATGACCAGCACCTTATCTAAGCCTCTTTTAACGGCCTCTTGAGCAATCTCGTAGGGACCAACTTTCTGATCCGTCACCATAAAGACTTTTGACAGACTCATAATCAAGTCAAAGTTAGGTGCCTTAGCATGGCTGCTCGTCAGATAAGCGTCGTTCATGGGCAGGGCAATTCTGCTGGCCAGATACTGCATGGCGCTTATACCTGGGGAGATGACCACGCGCCCCTTGAACTTCTCTGATAGCCATTTGCCCAAACCGTAAATCAGCGGGTCTCCTGAGGCCAGATATAAAATTTCCTCATCCTCACCAAAGCTTTCCAGCAATTCTGCCAGCGCGGCTAATTTTTTAGGCGGGACCAGGCCCTTATCCTTATAAGCCGGTGGCAAAATTTCTAAATGCCGCTCGCTGCCTAAAATGCGGTTAGCCTTTTCAAAATAGGCTTCCTGTCCCAGAAGACCATAGCTAGGATCTCCCGGACCAATTCCGATAACATAAATCATGTCCATTCCTCCTTTATCTGCTCTAAAGGCTGAGTTGATGCCAGATAGCCTTCCTCAGTCCCAAAGACAACCACTTCAATACTGACTTCTGGCTTACGATAGCGGAGCAGGCGCTCACTTCTAGCCTTGATCTTATCCGCCAAGACCTGATAGACACCCTCATAAGAAAATTCTTTAATGGCTGTCCCAGCTGCCTCGGTCGTCAAGCACTTATCCACCTTTTCCAGCAGCTCCATGGGCGCCCCCATCAGGGCTAGATTAGCCACCAGCGTTTCCATACGGGCATCCGAGTCCTTACTGTGGGTAGAGAAAATCCCAGCCGCCACTTTGACAAACTTGCCCATGTGACCGATCATCAAAACCTTTGTAAATCCGATTCGCTGCACTTCTTTGAGGACATGGCCGACAAAGTTACTCATATTGACAATGCGCCCAGCTGGAATCCCCACAGTATTAGTAGCAAAATCTTCACCGTAATTCCCTGGCACCAAGACGACTGAGCGATGTCCTTGATTATAGAGCATGGTTAACTCGATCGTTATGGACGCCTTCCAGCTATCCTCGGACATAGGATTGACAATCCCTGTCGTTCCCAAGATTGAAATGCCGCCGACAATGCCTAGTCTGGAATTGTAGGTCAGCTTGGCCGTTTCTTCGCCGCCAGGAACGGAAATGATAACCCGTGCTCCACAGTTGGGACCGATAATCTCACGGACATGCTGCTCAATCATCCGTCTAGGAGTTGGATTGATAGCTGCCATGCCGACATCGCAAGCCAGCCCCTTCTCAGTCACGCGCCCGACGCCCTGACCGCCGTCAATCTCGATTTCCGTCTGATCTGGTAAAAGAGTCACGGTCGAATAAATCAAGAGGCCATGCGTCGCATCCGCATCATCGCCGCCATCTTTTTCAATGGCCGCTGTCGCTTCTTCTGGTCCAAAGGAAGGATTGTGAACATCCATGGTCACTTCCACACCTGAAGCCGTATGAACAGTGACCTTTTCTTCTCTTTCCTGATTTAAAATCATGCTCATGGCTGCAACGGTCGCTGCCGTCGCACAAGTACCAGTTGTAAAACCTTTTCTTAATTTCTTTCCATTGACATAAGCGTATTCATCCATCATTAGCCCTCTCCTTTCTCCGGAGCCTGCTTTTTATCTGAAACACTGTAACGCTCATAGTCTGTAGTGTCGAGCTTGAGCTGGTAGAGGATGGCATTGACCACAGCCGCTGCGATGGTACTGCCACCCTTTTGTCCCAACGCCGCGATAGAAGGCACAGAACTTTCATGGAGCTTGAGCTTGGATTCTGCCGCTCCGACAAAGCCGACTGGAACTCCGACAACCGCATCCGGCTGCAAGCTCCCCTCTTCGACCATATCCAAAACCTTAAAGATAGAAGTTGGAGCATTCCCAAAGACAAAAAGTTTTGGACCGTCCACTTTAGCTGCATATTCTACAGCAGCCATGGAGCGAGTAATTCCTTTTTCCTTAGCTTCCTGAAAGACTGCCGGCTCATTGACCAGACAGCGATAGGAAACACCTAGGTCATCCAGCAATTTCTTATTAAAACCACCCAAGACCATGGTTGTATCCGTAAAAATCGTGCCCTTGTTTCGGAGGACGTAGAGGATTTTCTCAATAACCTGATTGGAAAACTTGATATTGTAGAGGTAGTCAAAGTCTGCACTGGTAAAGACAACCCGCTTGAGCACTGCCTCTTCAAAAGGATCCGAAAAATGAATATCTGGATGCTCTTGGTCAATAATTTCTTGAATCTTGCTGAAACTTGCTTCTTCAATCTTGTGCGCTGCTTTTAGATAGGACATCTAGTTCTTTCCTCCTTCTTTACTGGATGGTGTAGAGTAGCGGACATAGTCATCCGTCACCACTTCTCTCAGCTGGTAGATAATGGCATTGATAATGGCTACAACAATCGTACTGCCACCTTTTCTGCCGACATTGACAAGGGCAGGAAGACCTGACTGAAGCAGCTCCTCTTTGGATTCTTCAACATTGATAAAGCCGACCGGAACCCCAATCACAGCGTCCGCTTCTACCAGTCCCTGCTCTGCCAGCTCAATCAGATAAGACAAAGCCGTCGGAGCACCACCAAAGGCAAATACTTTAGGGCCTTCAATCTTGGCTACTATCTCAACAGCCGCCATAGCTCTGGTAATCTGCTTTTCCTTAGCCAGCGCAACCACTTCTTCATCGCTAATCAAACAGCGGTAGCTCACACCTAGCTGGTCAAGAACCCGCTTATTAATCCCATTGAGAGAGATATTGGAGTCCAGCAGGATAGTCCCCTTAGCTCTGATTACTTCTTCTATTTTTTTAAGTACATCATGCTCAAATCGCATGGTATAGAGATAATCGAAATCTCCCGTCGTATGGATAGCCCTCTTGATAATGGATTCTTCCATTTCCGAATGGAAGACATAATCAGGATCTTTTTCAGTAATCATAGACTGAATAATTTGAAAGCTCTTTTCCTCGATAGAGGAAGGATTTTGGATATATGTCATAGTATACTCCTAGAAATATGCTTGCTTTACTAAATAAAAAAGAGTGAACAAGATTAAACCTGTCATGGTGCTTGTATAAAGCAGAGAGATAGCCGTCTGAATATCATCCGCCGCAACCGGCCTGGAAGCCTCTCCAATGGTCGGCTTCTCGATTAGCTCTCCGTGATAGACGTGCGGTCCGCCCAGCTGAATGCCCAGAGCACCAGCTACAACTGCCTCCGAAAAAGCACTGTTGGGACTAGCATGCTGATAGCGATCCCGCCAGCCAATTCGCAGGGCTCCTTTGATATCCAGCAGTAAAATCTGACTACTGAGAATCAAGAAAATCCAAGTCAACCGCGCAGGAATCAGATTGGCCAGATCATCCATCTTGGCAGATATCAAGCCGATTTTGCGGTATTTCTCCGTCTTATAGCCCACCATGGAGTCCAAGGTATTGATGGCCTTGTATGTCATGGCTAAGATGGGGCCACCTAGAAAGAGGCAGAGCAGCGGTCCGATAACCCCGTCGCTAGTATTTTCAGCCACCGTCTCAATCGTCGCCTTGCTGATTTCCTCTGGTGTCAGCTGAGAAGTTTCACGGCCGACAATCATGCCAACTTGCTTTCTAGCTTCTTCCAAAGTACCAAACTTGAGCGTATAGTAAACTTTTTGGGCCTCAAAAGCTAGACTCTTAGTCGCCAGACTGGCATAGGCCAGATAGATCCAGACGATCCAGTAGAGGACAGGATGAACCAAACCAGCTAACCAAAGCAGCCCGTAGCTAACTCCCAGCGCCAAACCAACTGTTGTCAACCAGAGGAAAAAGCCAAATAGATAGGGCGAAAACTGCCTTTTCTCCTGCAAGCGCATACATAGATAAATACAGGAACCCATCCACTTGACCGGATGAGGCCAGCTATAAGGATCGCCAATCAGCCAGTCCAGTAAGACGGCTAGAAAAATTGCAATGAGTGTCATATCACTTCGCCTCTTTGATATAGTTCAGCCAGTTGGCCAGCAGTTGCTCATCCTGATAAAAATGAACATGCAGGTAGCTGGCAAAGGTTCGGCCCTTTTGATAACCGCCTGTCCAGGCAGCTACGACCTGACCGTCTCTGACCTTCTCCAGCTTGAGGACCGTATCTTCCTCAGTCTCAAAGACCGAATGGTGAAACTCATGTCCCCTGACAGCTGTACCTTTAGGACCAAAAAGACTATTTACCTGCGTTTCTGCTTGACAGTAGCCAAAGCTTTTCAGGCCGGGTGTCATCAGGCTCTTGCCCTTGAAAATACCGACCATTTCATAGACCTGACCCTCTACTTCCAGCAGCTCTCCCAGATACATGAGTCCGCCGCATTCTGCGTAGATTGGCCGTCCCTGCTCATGAGCCTTCAGGACTGAAGCCCGGAAAGTCGCATTTGCCATCAGCTCCTGAGCGTAAACTTCTGGAAAACCGCCGCCAAAATAATAAGCATCTGCAGCTGGGAGTTCCTTATCTTTCAGAGGGCTGAAAGGCACTAGCTGGACATTGAGCTCTCTTAGAAAGTCTAGATTATCTTCGTAGTAAAAGTGGAAAGCATCATCCAAAGCATAAGCCAAAGTCAAGGGCTGATCATTGTGGATATGAAAAGGATTGGTCATCCGCTTATCGGGAAGTTCTGCCTTTTCCAGCAGCCTGTCTAGATTTATATGCTTGGCTGCTGCCGCTCCCAATTCCTCAAATCGATGGTCCAAATCATCCATTTCTACATCAGGGATTAGACCCAGATGGCGCGATGGCAGCTCTGCTGTTGCATTCTTAGGAAGATAACCCAGAACTTCAACATCGGTATACCGCTCTATGGCGCCCTTGATGAGTTCATAGTGGTTCTGTGAAGCCACCCGATTGATAATGACTCCAGCAATATCCAAATCCGGATCAAAAGTCGCAAAGCCATGGACCATGGCTGCTGCCGAGGTGGATGTCGCCTTCCCATCGATAATCAAGACAACTGGAATACCCAACTTCTTAGCAACAGAAGCAGAGGACGCACAGTCCTTATCTGTTCCCAGACCATCAAAGAGGCCCATGACTCCTTCAACCACTGCCACATCTGCGTCTCCATGCCATTTGTAGTAGGACCAAGCCAGACTCTGATTATCCGGTATCATAAAGCTGTCCACATTCCGCGACGGCCGCTTGGTAATCCGACTATGGTAAGCCGTATCAATATAATCTGGTCCAACCTTATAAGGCTGGACCTGATAGCCTCTGTCTGCCAGAACTTTCAAAATCCCTAGGGTAACTGTGGTCTTTCCGACACCGCTGGAAACACCAGCCAGCATAAATTGCTTCATCGTTTTTACTCCAGATTCGCTGATAAAAAAAGTACTACAAAAAATAAAGAATTTTTATTTTTTTGTAGCACCGTTGCTCACTTATATATAGAGCAAACACCCCGTTGTGTTCGCTTTCAGTTCTTATATTAAATTTATTTTAATATAAAGCATAAAAGCTGTCAAGTTTTTAATAGAGCATCTGCAAAAAAAGTCAGGATTTTAGAGCGTCTTCACTGAAAACTGAGCATTTTTTACAATTCTGTTAAATTAAAAAAAACATCAGAAAAACGAACATTCCTGATGTTTTATTTGAGCATCAACTTGCATCTTCCTCTACAAACTGGCTATTATAGAGGTCCGCATAGAAGCCATTCTGATTCATGAGTTCATCATGGTTGCCCTGCTCGATGATATTTCCATCGCGCATGACCAAGATAAGATCTGCATTACGGATAGTGGACAGGCGGTGGGCAATGACAAAGGAAGTCCGGCCTTCCATGAGTTTGTCCATAGCCTTTTGAATCAGCTCCTCCGTCCGTGTATCGACCGATGAAGTTGCCTCATCCAAGATCAAGAGCGGTGCATCTTTCAGCAGAGCACGAGCGATCGTCAATAGCTGCTTCTGACCGACCGATAAGTTGACCGTGTCATCCAGCACTGTATCATAGCCCTGCGGCAGAGTCATGATAAAGTGATGAACACCGACCGCCTTCGCTGCGGCAACAACTGCTTCATCTGTCACATGCTCCTGATTGTAAATCAAGTTTTCTCGAATTGTTCCCTCAAAGAGCCAAGTATCCTGCAAGACCATTGAAAAGGCATCGTGAACCTCGGAGCGTTTCAAATCCTTAATATCTATACCATCAATGCTGATCCGTCCCTTGTCAATTTCATAGAACTTCATAAGGAGATTAACGATAGTTGTCTTGCCAGCACCCGTTGGGCCGACAATGGCAATCTTCTGTCCGGCTTTGGCCTGGGCTGAGAAATCATGAATAATGGTCTGGTCCGGCTTGTAGCCAAAGAAGACATCTTCAAAGGCAACATCTCCCTTGACAGCAGTAAACTTCTGCTCTTTATGCTGGTCGTCTTCCATCTCAGGCTCAGCTAGAAATTCAAAGACACGAACCAGCGCTGCACCAGCCTGCTGCAAGACAGTGATTCCTTGCGCAATCTGTGACAAAGGCTGAGAGAAGGTCCGCACATAAACCATAAAGGCGACAATAATTCCGATACTAATAGAGCCATTAATCGCCAGAGCAGCACCGACCAAAATAACCAGCACATAGGCAAAATTCCCCGTAAAGAACATGAGCGGCATCATCATGCTAGAGATAAATTGCGATTTCCAAATACTGTTATAGAGATTATGATTGAGAACCGCAAAGTGCTCCTTTGACTGCTCAATGGCATTATAGCTGGTAACGACATTATGGCCGGAGTACATCTCCTCCACGTAACCGTTGACAGCTGCCAGATCGTTTTGCTGGGCGGTGAAATAACCCTGGGACTTGCCCATAATGAGACCAACAAAGACAAAGCCTATTACAGTAGCCAAGATAGTTACCATGGCCAAGATCCAGTTCATGAAGAACATGGTCAAAACTACAGCCACCAAGAGCAGGCTGGCAGAGATGACGTTACCCAAACTCTGGTTGAGGGATTGGCCGACCGTATCCACGTCATTGGTCACGCGCGACAGAGTATCCCCCTGAGAATGACCATCGAAATAGCCCAACGGCAGCTTGTTAATTTTCTCTGCAATGGCCGTCCGCAGCCGCTTGGAGAAATACTGGATAACCGTACTGATGATAAAGGACTGACCGTAGTTGAGAATAGCTCCGACTGCATAGAGCACGGTCAGCAGAAGGGCAATCTCAGACACAGCTTTCAAATCAATGCTGGTAGTCAAACCATCAGAAATGAGATTGGTAATTTCTTTTAATTTATTTGGCCCATAGACCGTAATAATGTTTGACAAGACAGCTCCCACAAATGCCAAAGCAAGAGGAAGCTGGAAGCCTTTGAGATAAGGCCTTATCTGGCTAAATAATGAAGGCTTCTTATTTTCCATTTTCTAATTCCTCCTTGGATAGTTGTGAGTAAGCAATTTCTTGATAGACTTCGTTGCTGGCTAAGAGCTCTCTGTGGGTCCCTTGACCGACAACCTTACCAGCATCCAAGACCAAGATTTGATCCGCATCCATGATGGTAGAAATCCGCTGCGCCACAATCAGCTTAGTCATATCCTGCGTCCGCTCAGCCAGTTCCTTGCGCAAAATGCGGTCTGTCTTATAATCTAGGGCTGAGAAGGAGTCGTCAAAGATGAGTATTTCTGGCTTACGAGCCAAGGCTCTGGCAATAGCCAAACGCTGACGCTGACCACCAGAGAAGTTGGTCCCGCTTTGAGCCACTTCAGCTTTCAGCCCCTTTTCCTTCTCTTGGACAAAGGGCTTAGCCTGTGCTAGATCAAGAGCCTCCCACATTTTCTGCTCATCCAGCGGGCTTTCTTTGCTTTGACCGAAGTCCAGATTGCTCTCGATATCACCAGAGAAAAGCACAGCCTTTTGCGGGATGTAGCCGACCTTATTATGCAAGTCTTCCAGCTGATAATCCTGAACATTGACACCATCTACCAGAATCTCTCCTTCAGTCACATCGTAGAAACGAGGGATGAGATTGACAAGTGTGGATTTCCCTGAACCAGTTGAACCGATAAAGGCCACGGTATCACCAGTCTGCGCTGTAAAGCTAACATGCTCAATGACCGCTTCAGAATTCTTAGCATAGCGGAAGGACACATCTCGAAATACCACTTCTCCCTTGCTATCTGCCGCTGCCTTAGGATGTTCCGGACTGGTGATAGAAGAATGCAGATCCAGCACTTCATTAATCCGGCCAGCCGATACAATGGTCCGAGGCAGGACGATGAAGAGGGCACCCATGAGCAAGAACCCAATCACAATCTGCATAGCATAGGACATAAAGACGACCATATCACTGAAGAGCGGGAGACGCTCCTGCAGTCCAGCCTCCTGGATCAAATAAGCACCAATCCAGTAAATCGCCAGTGTCAAGCCGCTGGAAATCCCCATCATAACTGGATTCATCATGGCCATCAGACGACCGATAAAAAGATTGAGCCGGGTTACTTCATCATTGGCCGCCGCAAATTTCTCATCCTGATAATCCTCAGCATTGTAAGCCCGGACCACGCGAATCCCAGTCAGACTCTCTCTAGTGACACTGTTTAGCTTATCGACCAAGCGTTGCGCAACTGACTGTTTGGGAAAGGCCAATGTCACCAAAACTACTGTCAGCAGGATATTGACTATAACAGCAATAAGAACTGCTATCAGCCAGTTCTCGGACTTGCCAATAATCTTGGTCATGGCCCAAATCGCCATAATCGGTCCCCTGGTCACCACCTGAAGCCCCATGGTAATTAAGGTCTGTACCTGGGTAATATCATTTGTCGTCCGAGTCAGCAGACTAGGGATTGAAAATTTCTTAATCTCCGTCTGCGAATAGTCTAGCACACGGTTGAAAATATCGCTCCGCAAGCTCTGGGTAAAGCTGGCTGCTATACGAGCGGCAAAAAAGCCAACCACAATAGCTGACAGCAAGCTAGCAAAAGACAGGCCGATCATTTTCAGACCTGGCTCCCACAAATCTGCCAAACCAGTCCCTGGTGTTTGCAGCAACTCTGTAATCGTCGAAATATAGGTTGGAACTTCTAATTCCAGATATACCGTTAGGAAGGTGAAGAGCACACTGAGAACAATCATGCTCACTTCCCTTACCGTCAGCCGTTTAAATAACTTAAACATCTTTCCCTCCATTTTCTAAACTTTCGATATTCTGATAAAACTTGGCCATGACTTGAGAAAAAATCAGCAGTTCCTGCTCAGAAACACCATTCAAAATAGAAAGGTTCATTTCATCAAAAAAGTCACGGATTTTTTTCATTCTTTCCTGCGACTGCGGAGTGAGACGGATATATTTAGCCCGCTTGTCTGTCTTGCCCATTTCCAGCTTGATAAAGCCATTCTTCTCCATCCTTTTCATTAAGTTAGAGGCCACCGATTTTGAAATATCCAACTCCTGCTCAATATCCTTGATAAGGGTATCCTTCCCCTCTTCCATACGACAGGCGACAATATGCAAGACCTGCCCCTGAGGCCCAGCCATGGACTCAATCCCTTGCTCCTTGGCAAGCTTTTCCGCTATGAGATGAATCTTTCGTCCAAAACGCTTCAATTCCAGTAAAGGCTTATCCATACCTGTATCCTTTGTAAAAATAGTTTTCGTGAGAACTATTTTAACACAAGAAAAAAGAAAGTCAAGAAAAAAGTTTCCATGAGAACTATTTTTTCAACAAGAAAAAAAGCGAAGAAAATTTCTTCACCCTTCCTTTCAAACTGACAAACAGCCTAAAAATTGATTGGTCCCGCATTAAAATTTTGAAGAAGAAGCGAGGAATAGAGCCCCTCCAATGATAAGGAGAATGCCTGCAATCCAGCCTATAAATGGAATGGGCGCGATGTTGCTGCTTCCGACGATAAGGAGGACGCCCGCTGCGACACTGAAACGCATTTGACCTTTGTAATAAGCCAAGGAAGTAATTCCCAAGCCCAGAGCTGCCAATTTAATCACCGCTCCCAGTAAATTCAGGCCAGAATCACCTAGTAGGGCTGAAAAAGGAACAAAAAAGATATTCGAGAGCAGCAAAATAGTCCCTCCAATCAAACCAACCAGACCGCTTATCAGTGCTAAAGTTTTTGTTTTCATTTACATCTTGCCTCCTTCAATATTATTCTGCTAATTATCTCTAATTTTAGACATTTTTTGCAATTTTGTCAAATTTTTCTAAATGATAATCCCTTCCAAATGATCCAATTCATGCTGGCAGATTTGGGCAGGCAGGCCTTTCAAGGTCATGGTCTGCTGCTGCCAATGTTTATCCAGATAATCAATTGTGATTTCCTGATAACGTTGGGTAGGACGGCTTCCAACCAAGGACAGGCAGCTCTCTTCTGTCTGATAGGGGCCTGACTTAGAGCGCAGCACCGGATTAAACATGACTACCGGCACCAAACCATATAGAAAGATAATGACTCGCTTACGGACGCCAATCATATTGGCTGCGAGTCCTATACAGTTTTCTTGATTTGCCTGCAGCGTATCCTGCAAGTCTTGAGCCAGATAAAGGTCTGCTCTGATGGCTGCTGTAGGAAGAAAATATCTTTGAAAATTGCTTTTTCCATTACTTTTCCTCATAGAGAAGGGCCTGATAAATCAGACCCTATAAACTTATTTTGCGTGGCGCTCACTAACTTCTTTAGCCAGTACAAAGTTGCCCAGCGTTGCGGAGCCATTTCCAGCCACAGCTGGTGTCACGATATAGTCACGAACATCGGGAACTGGCAAATAGCCATTCAGGAGAACTGTGAATTTCTCACGAACCCGATCCAGCATGTGCTGCTGAGCCATAACACCGCCACCAAAGACGATGACATCTGGACGGAAAGTCACTGTCGCCTGAATAGCCGCCTGAGCGATATAGTAAGCTTGAATATCCCAGACAGAACTATTGAGTTTAATATTTTCCCCACGAACTCCGGTCCGCGCCTCTAAGCTTGGTCCAGCCGCCAATCCTTCCAAGCAGCCATTGTGGAAAGGACAAACGCCATTGAACTCTTTTTCCACATCCATAGGGTGCTTAGCCACATAATAATGCCCCATCTCTGGGTGTCCTGTCCCCCCTACAAATTCGCCTCGCTGGATAGCGCCAGCACCGATTCCTGTTCCAATCGTATAATAGACCAGATTTTCAATGCGGCCGCCAGCATTGTTGCGGGCTACTACTTCACCATATGCTGAACTATTGACATCCGTTGTAAAGTAAATGGGCACATTGAGGGCCCGGCGCAGAGCGCCAACAATGTCCACATTAGCCCAGTGCGGCTTAGGAGTAGTCGTGATAAAGCCGTAAGTCTTTGAATTAGGGTCAATATCAATTGGCCCGAAAGATCCAACAGCTAGACCAGCTAGATTGTCGAAACGAGAAAAGAACTCAATCGTCTTATCTAGCGTTTCAATAGGTGTGGTCGTTGGAAACTGTGTCTTTTCAACAACTTCAAACCGCTCATCGCCTACAGCACAGACAAACTTAGTGCCGCCCGCTTCCAAACTTCCATACAATTTTGTCATTATAAATCCTCTTTTAAAATTTGATTTCTACTCTATTCATTATAGCATATCTCTTGCAGACTTCTTGTTAAAAATAGTCTTTTTAAAGCTTTTTCAACAAGACTGTACTTATGACATAAAAAACGAACAAATCAACTTTTGTTCGTTTTCTAAATTCCATTAGGCTTTCACTTCAATAATTGCGTCGCCTTTAGCAAGAGCTCCTTCTGCTACTGGAGTCACAGAAGCGTAGTCAGCTGTGTTGGTAACGATGACCATAGTCGTATCATCCAGACCAGCGGCTGCAATTTTCTCAGCTTCAAATGTTCCCAGAACATCACCAGCTTTGACCTTGTCACCTTGAGCAACCTTTTGGTCAAAACCTTCGCCATTCATAGACACCGTGTCAATACCAACGTGGATAAGGATTTCAGCACCATTAGCTGTCTTCAAACCATAGGCATGGCCTGTCGCAAAAGCGATCGTCACTTCTGCATCAGCTGGGGCGTAAACAACACCCTCACTAGGTTTGATGGCAATTCCTTGTCCCATCGCTCCGCTAGAGAAAACAGGATCATTCACATCGCTCAAAGCCACTGCCTGACCAACGATTGGACAAATAATTGTTTCGTCTTGAAGAGCTGCTGGAACATTGCCAGTTGTTTCTTCTTCTACTAATTTTTCAGTTTCAGCTTTTTCTTCAACAGTGTCTTCATCTTTATAACCGAACATATAAGTCAGTACAAAACTCAAACCAGTTGTTAAAACAACCATAAAGATATATTGCAACAATTGACCATTCAGGTAAAGGAGTGTACCTGGAATAATTGTGATACCGAAACTTGTTCCTGCAAGCCCCATAATAGAAGCTAACCAACCACCAACAGCACCAGCACCCAGTCCAATTACAAACGGTTTAACAAAGCGCAAGTTAACACCGAAGATAGCTGGTTCAGTAATTCCCAATCCCGCAGATAGTGCCGCAGGAAATGCAAGAGCCTTGAGTTTTTTAGATTTTGTCTTCACAGCTACAGCCAAAGTCGCACCAGCCTGAGCTGTCATAGCAGCAGTGATAATCGCATTAAATGGATCTTTCCCGGTTTGAGATACCAATTGAGATTCTAGTAAGTTGAAGATGTGATGAACACCAGTTACGACAATCAGTTGATGAACTGCACCGATAATCAAACCAGCAAGACCAAACGGAAGGCTAAGAAGGAACTCTGTACCATTCAAAACATATGACTCAACAATGTGGAAGACTGGACCAATCACAAAGAGTCCCAAAATAGACATTACAAGGAAGGTAAGGAATGGAACAAGAAGAAGATCCAAAACATCTGGAATTTTCTTGTGTAGCCATTTTTCAAATTTAGCACCAAACAAACCTACAAAGAAGGCTGGAAGCACAGAGTTTTGGTAGCCGACTACTGGAATAAAACCAAAGAAATAAATCGGATGGACTTTTGTTGCTGTAACTTCGCTAGTGAATTTCAAACTTCCAAGAACATCCATATTAGCAATTTTGTCTAAAATATCCTTAGAAGGATCAACAGCAAATTTAGTAGCCTGACCAGCTACATCCCAAGCATTTGGAAGTGCTGAGTTAACCATCATTAAACCAAGAACCAAACCAATGATTGGGTTTCCGCCAAAGACTCTAAAAGCTGACCAGCAAATCAGAGCAGGGAAGAATGCAAAGGCTGTATCAGTTAAGACTACTGTATAAGTGTAGAAGTCAGTCGATTTGAAAGCATCCGCTGTGGTACCAAATAAAGATAAAACTTGATCCTGAGCAATTGCTCCACGAACTCCCATGAAAAGACCTGTCGCAACAATAGCCGGAAGAATTGGCACAAATACATCACCAAATGTACGGATAGCACGTTGGAACCAATTTCCTTGCTTGGCAGCTTCTGCTTTCATGTCATCTTTTGATGAAGTTGGCAATCCTAAGGCTACAACTTCGTCATAGATTTTATTAACCGTACCAGTACCAAAGATAATCTGGTACTGGCCTGAGTTAAAGAAGGCACCCTGAACTTTTTCCAGATTTTCGACAGTATTTTTGTCGATTTTACCTTCATCTTTTACCATGACGCGCAAGCGAGTCGCACAGTGAGCCACACTGTTGACATTCTCACGTCCGCCAAGGGCATCGATGACTTTTTTTGCAATTTCAGTATTATTCATTTGCAAAAATCTCCTTATAAATATTTTTAACTTTTTGAAAGCGATTTTATCATCTTTACGAATATTATTTTACCATGATTCAAAAATATGTCAAGCGTTTTGCAGAAAAAATATTTTTTTACTGTTAAATGTTGATTTTTCAGCAGAAAACGTTTACTATAGTAATAAGAAATAATATGATTCGGAGGACAAAAGATTGGCTTGGACGACTGAAAAACGCTACAAACGCTATGAAGACTGGACTCAGGAAGAGCTACAGCAGATCAAAGAAAACATCGCTAAATCTCCTTGGCGGGCTAACTACCATATGGAGCCTCAGACAGGTCTCCTCAATGACCCTAATGGCTTTTCTTATTTTGACGGCAAGTGGGTCGTTTTCTACCAAAACTTTCCTTTCGGAGCTGCTCATGGACTCAAGTGCTGGGTACAGTTGGAAAGCGATGACCTAGTTCACTTCACGGAAACTGGTCTTCGGGTGCTGCCAGATACTCCTCTGGACAGCCACGGCGCCTACTCGGGCTCTGCCATGCAGTTTGACGACAAGCTCTTTCTCTTCTATACTGGCAATGTACGTGATGAGAACTGGGTGCGTCACCCCTATCAAATCGGTGCCTTGTTAGATAAATCAGGTAAGCTGGAAAAAATTGACAAGGTCTTGATTGAGCAGCCTGCTGAAGCGACAGACCACTTTCGCGACCCACAAATCTTCAACTACAAGGGGCAATTCTATGCCATTGTCGGTGGGCAAAATCTAGACAAACAAGGCTATATCAAGCTGTACAAGGCTGTTGATAACGACTATACCAACTGGGAAGCCGTCGGCGATTTAGACTTCGCCAATGACAAGACAGCCTATATGATGGAGTGCCCTAATCTAGTCTTTATCAATGACCAGCCAGTCCTGCTCTATTGCCCTCAAGGTTTGTCTAAGGACGTACTGGATTATGGCAACATTTATCCAAACATGTATAAAATAGGTCAATCGTTTGATACAAGCAAAGCTGCTATGATTGATCCGAGTCCTATCCAAAATATGGACTACGGCTTCGACTGCTACGCCACCCAAGCCTTTAACGCACCTGACGGTCGCGCACTGGCTGTCAGCTGGCTAGGCTTGCCTGATGTGGAATACCCATCTGACCGCTTCGACCATCAAGGAACCTTCTCCCTCGTCAAGGAATTAACCCTGAAAGACGGCAAGCTCTACCAGTATCCAGTGCCTGCTATCAAGAATTTGCGAGCAGAAGAACGGCCTTTCGCTGCTTTGGCAGAAAGCAAGAACAGCTATGAACTAGAGCTGAATCTCGCTGCAGACACCGAGCATGAAATCGTCCTCTTTGCAGACAAGGATGGCAAGGGACTACGTATCAACTTTGACCTCAAGGCTGGTCAAGTGACCGTTGACCGCAGTCAAGCGGGTGAGCCATTCGCTCTGGACTTTGGAACCAGCCGAAGCTGCAATATTGACAAAGAAGCTACAAATGCTAGTATATTTATAGATAAATCGATTTTTGAAATTTTCATCAGTAAAGGAGAGAAAGTATTTTCCGGCCGTGTCTTCCCGAGAGAAGACCAAACAGGTATTGCCATTACTAAGGGCAATCCAACCGGTACTTACTATGAATTAGATTATGGTCGCAAAACTAACTGATGTAGCAAAACTAGCAGGAGTCAGCCCCACAACTGTTTCCCGCGTCATCAACAGAAAAGGCTACTTGTCTGACAAAACGATTTCCAAGGTTGAGGCAGCCATGCGAGAATTGGCTTACAAGCCCAACAATCTGGCACGCAGTCTCCAAGGAAAATCAGCCAAGCTAATTGGACTCATTTTCCCTAATATCAGCAATGTCTTTTATGCAGAATTGATTGACAAGCTGGAGCATGAGCTCTTTAAACAAGGTTATAAAACCATCATCTGCAATAGTGAGCATGACTCTGACAAGGAGCGAGAATACCTTGAGATGCTGGAAGCCAATCAGGTGGACGGCATCATTTCTGGCAGCCACAATCTAGGCATTGAGGACTACAATCGTGTGACCGCACCAATCATTGCCTTTGACCGCAATCTCTCGCCGGATATCCCAGTTGTCTCTTCAGACAACTACGGAGGCGGAGTGCTGGCAGCTCAGACCTTGGTCAAGGCTGGAGCGCAAAATATCATCATGATTACTGGCAATGACAATTCCAACTCACCGACCGGCCTGCGCCATGCTGGCTTTGCCTCTGTCCTGCCTGATGCTCCTATTATCAATGTATCCAGTGACTTTTCTCCAGTCCGAAAGGAAATGGAAATCAAGCAAATCCTGAGTCAAACTAAGCCCGATGCTATTTTTGCTTCAGATGATTTGACAGCCATTTTAATTATGAAGGTCGCACAGGAGCTGAACATCCAGATCCCTGAAGATTTGAAAATCATCGGCTACGATGGCACCTACTTTGTGGAAAACTACTACCCGCAGCTAGCAACGATCAAGCAGCCACTGAAAGATATTGCCCGTCTCTCTGTAGACCTACTCCTCAAAAAAATTGCCGGCCAAGAAGTCCAAACAACTGGCTATTTCCTGCCAGTCAGTCTCTTACCTGGTAAGAGTGTTTAACACAGATATAAGCAAGCAAAGACGACATCCATTATTGGAAGTCGTCTTTATTTAGCCATAGTCTAAAAAATTTCTCACAGGGCAATAATCAATTATTACTCTTTCTTTCTAAAGGTTAACAAACCGGCCAGGAAAGCAAGGAAGCCACCTAAAAGTGCCAGCAGGGAAGTGCTTGTTCCGGTTTTTGGCAAGGTTTTTTCTGTTTGGCTAGCCGCTTCTTTTACTTCTGAAGCCTGAGGTTTTTGCCCATCCAAGGATATAGCCTGAAGCTGAGCATTGGCTGCAGAAGGGGCAGACAGCTGCTCTTTTTGAGCTACTGGAGCTTGAGATTTTTCTTCCTGAGCTGGGGTCACTTTTCGAAGTCGCAAAATAGTCGCTGTCAGCGGAGCTAGGGCTAAACCATTGCTGTTTCTGGTGACACCTGCTGGATCAGCAATGGCAGTCAATCCTGCGGTATTGCCGTCTGCTACAACCTCTGCACCTGCTAGATGCTTGTAGGCTTCACCAAAGTTGAATTGTCGTTCCTTGGTGTCCGCATTGACAAAGACCGCATAAATATCGCCATTCGACGCAACTACTTGGTAGCCGAGTACAAGGTCTTCTTTCTCAATACCATCCGTACCAGGCTGAGTGATGAGGGTCACATTTTGCTCCACTTCATCTTTGGAACTGCGGGTAAAGGCATCCGTTGATTTCCGCAAGGCAATCAAGCCTTTCATATAGGCACGACTCTTGGCATTTTCAGGGAACTTCTCCGAATCAGTCGCCTTGGTCCAGTCAAAATGGTTGACCGCGTCGCTCGAATCATAAGAATCATGAATGAAGTACGGATAGTCAAACGGCGTGCCGTCTTCATTGGTCAACAAATGCGCTTTATTTGGAACCTTGTCTTCAGAGACAGGATATTTGTAGGCAGGATCACGGAATTGCTTGGTCCGGCCGTACTCTTGACCAGAATGGATAAATGGTGTCCCTTGCGAAGTCAGAATCATCAGATTTCCCAGACGTAGGCGGCGATGAATCTCTTGATAATTGGCAGCCACTGCCGGATCTTTCTTGATCGACTGGGCAATGATATCAAAGAGCGTCAGATTATCATGGGCGGCGATGTATTGAATCACATCCCCTGGGCTATCCGCCTCAAAATTGGTTGGCTGCGCCTTGATGTTTTTGAAGACATTTTCCACACTACGCTTGCCACCAGTGATGAAGGCTGGTGTTCCTTCATTTGGATAACCTGATTTCAAGGTATTGCGAATATCATCTGAGAAGACCGCTACCGTGTCTGTTGACTTCATCCAAGATTGGTCAGCAGGCTGGACAGCTTTATTTTCATCACCTGTATAGGTCTTCCAGCCCTCACCCAGCATAATGAGATTTGGATTAAGCTTTTTAGCTTCTTCAAAGGCTTTTTGGATGGACTCAGCATCATGATCTCCCATCATATCAAAACGGAAACCATCTACCTTGTATTGCTCTGTCAGATACTTAATCGAATCCACCAAGACTCGTCTGCTCATATAGTGGGTGGTCCCCAAGCGGCCGCCACCAAAGTTGGTTCTCGGTGTACCATCCGCATCCATAAAGTGGTAGTAATTGGGCTCCAAGTCTTCAAAGATAGAGGTCTTAGCTGTATGATTATAGACCACATCCAGGATAACGCCCATTCCACGCTTATGAATTTCGTTGACAAGATTTTTGAATTCCTCAATGCGCTTGGCTGGATCTGTCGGCGCGCTGGAGTACATACCTGTCAGCGAGAAGTAGTTTTGCGGATCATAACCCCAGTTATAGTTGCTGTTACTGGAAGCGTACTTGTCCATGCGCTCAGCATTTTTCAGCTCATTTACAAAGTAATAACTTAGAACTGGCAAGAGCTGAACGTGGGTCACTCCCAAGTCTTTCAAATAATCTAATTTCTCAATGAAAGCTGAGAAAGTTCCAAATTGAGATTTCAAATCCTTTGAGATAGCTGGATCAGAGGTAAAGTCACGAACGTGCGCCTCATAAATCAAGGCATCTTCCCGCTTCTTAAAGTTCGGAATAGTAGCATAGGTCAGGTCTTTCGGTCCATATTCACTTGGATCTACAAAGGCTGCCTTGGCAATCTTGTAGGCATCCCCCTTGTCCGCATCTTCACTGTTCCAAGCGGCTAAAGACTTGGCATAGGGATCCAGCACAAGAACTTTTTTGCCGCCGCGAGTGATTTCATAATGATAGAAATACCCTCGATAGTCTGAAATTCCTAGACCGCTCTCAGGCGTCAGGCTGCTGGTCCATGTGCCAGACTCACCTTTCTGCATAGCAAGGCGTCCAATGACCTTGTTCTGATCTTCCTTGTCATAGACCACCAAATCGACTTGGTCCGCACTTGGTGACCAGAAAGTTAGGTCCACTTGTTTGCCCGCTTGAGAAACACGCGCTCCCAAATCACCATCATACTTATAAATACTATCTTTCAGCTGCCAGTTCATGCTGGTTTTGAATTGATCATTACCATATTTGATAATATAAGGTGACTGAGCTTGGTTAAAATCACCGATGAATTTGGCGCTTTTGGTCTTAGGATCCAGAACTACATCTTTAACAACGACTTCATTGCCATCTTTGTCTGTAATCTTTAAGTTCTTTAAAATGTCCTCTTTTTTAGCATTTTCTAAGGTAGAAAAGCTGGCTTCAATCTCGGTCAATCCTACATGCTGGGCACCCGTCATACGAATATCATTGACAAAGTAAGGGTTGGTATAAACTGTCGGATCCGCATCACGCAAGAAAATTTGGCTGTTTTTCTCCAAATTAGCGAAATTATAATCCTGATTTTGAATCTTCACATCATCTCCTGATTTGCTCTCGTCTAAAAGCAAAAGGCCAATCATCTTAGCAGCATCTTTCAGGGGAACATCTACATAGCGGCCGTATTTCCCAGTATTTTCAAAATCCACTCCGTCAGGCCAATTCTTGCTTGGATTTTGGACATCTCCCCAGAGCCAGAGCGACTTCTTATCATACTGGCCATCTGTACGATAGTAGTTGATTCGAACCATCCCTTTTTTCAAAGGCTCATAAGTATGAGGTTGATAGTCTGTGTCAAACCAAACCTCATTCATCTGAGGACTGAGCAGTTCAACTGTCTTGTCACCCGTAATATTCTGACCTGCTGTATTATTGATTAGAAGGCTGATCTTGCTTCGTTTTTCGGCCATCTTGACATCAAGATAATAGCCGTAGTCGTCTTCTTTAGCAGTCGCAAAACTAGTCGCTCCAGTCGGCCAACCTCCCTTTTGGCTAGAAGGCGTCTCAACATCATCCCAAGTCCACAGGCCTAAGCTCTCTAGATTTTGTGACGGCAAGGTTTTGAAATGAAAGCGAATATTGCCTTCTTCAATAGCATCTTTCGCTGAAGCTTGCGACTGACTAACTGCTTCATGCTTGTCTTTTTCACTTGGATTTGCAGCTTCTTGACCAGCTGCTTCTGAACCTGCACTAGCTGGAGCTTGATCTGCTAGCACACCAGTTAGAGCTGCCTGCTCTGAAGCTCCCTCTCCTGAACTATCTGTCTCTCCAGTTTTTTCTTCATCTGCTGACTTAGGTTGGGCTGCCGCATTTGTATCAGAGACTGCTGCTGTCGCTGGGCTACCCGATGTGCTCGCTTCATCCGCTTGGACTAATTGGGCATTCCCCAGTAGGAATCCTGAGGCAATGACAACAGAGGCTACTCCTACTTTTAAGCGACGGATGCCGAAATAATGACGCTTTTCGCTCTTCCTAGACTGTAGGTGATAGTTATTTTTCATAAACAGAAAACTCCTTTATATTTCTTAGAGAACATCTGTGCAAACGTTTTCTGTATTTATTATACCGATTCTTTTTGAACTTGTAAAGGCTTTCAAGAGGAGTTTTTTCACTCAGATACTTCATGCTCTCTGTGTGGATTTTGATGATTCGATAAGCTATTTGCGATTCAAACAACAATAGGCAAACAAAAAAGCCAAGACACTTGTCTCGACCTTCATTTTATTCAACGATAAATTGACTCAAAATCCCATTAATGAACTTACTGGACTTTTCGTCAGAGAATTGCTTGGAAAGCTCAATGGCTTCGTTGACTGCTACTAGCTGTGGGGTGTCAAACTCTGTAATCTCAAAGATACCCAGACGCAGGATATTTTTCTCTACCAGCGTCAGACGATCCACTGTCCAGCCCTTTTTGAGGTGCTGGGCAATTTTCTTATCCAAGTCGTCCTTGGACTGGACCACACCAGAGACCAGATTGAGCAAGAAGGCCGGAATATCAGCTTCCGCCGCTTTGTCTGCCTCTTCGTCCTTATCATAGGAATAGGCAAATCTACAAGCTTCTACAAGATCCCCTTCATACTCTAGGCTCATCAGGGCCTGAAAAGCCCGCTGGCGCAGACCTCTTCTGGATTCCAACAGTATATCAGTCATTGAGGAAGTCCTCATCAAATAGATCTTTCAAATCTGGCTTTGGTGCCTTTTCTGGAACAATGCCTGCCACATGGATATTGACAGCAGACAACTCTACCTCAGCCATATCAAAAACAGCGCTTTTTACAGCCTTCTGGATTGCTACTGCAACAGTCGGAACGCTGACACCGTATTCCAAATACAGGTAGATGTCCACCGTCACATCACCTGTCTCATCGGTATGGAGTGATACTCCGCGACCAAGTGAGCGCATAGAAAGACTGTCTGACATACTCTTATTTGCGAAGGAATAAACACCTTCTACCTTTGCCGTTGCAATGGCAATGATTTTTTCCAAAACACGTGGCGCAATGACGATTTCACCTAATTGTTCAGCTGCCATAGTTATTACCTCTTCTATATTATGCGCGAGAAACGTAAGTTCCTTCTGCAGTGTTGATGATTAATTTTTGTCCAACTTCGATGAAGTCTGGTACGTTGACAACAAGACCTGTCTCTAGTGTCGCTGGCTTACCAGATCCGGTAACAGTAGCTCCCTTGATAGAAGGCTGAGTATCTGTCACGACCAATTCAACTGTTGTTGGTACAGTCACACCAATCACTTCTGTTCCGTAGAACTGGATTTTCACATCAGAGTTTTCAAGGATGAATTTCAATTCTTCTTCTACATTGACTACTGGAATTTCATATTGATCGTAAGTCTCAGTATTCATGAAATAAGCAGTGTCATCCATTTGGTACAAGTATTGAGCTGGAACAGTTTCAATAATGGCTTGTTCAAATTTTTCTTCTGGACGGTAGCTGGTATCAAAGGTAGAGCCAGTACGAACATCGCGCAGCTTCATACGCATAATCGTATTTCCCTTACCTGGTTTGTGGTGGCTCGCTTCCAAAACGCGGATGAGTTTTCCATCAGCTGTTTCGAAGGTCATTCCAGCTTTCAGCTTACTTGCTTCAATCATTCTATATTACCTCTTTTTAAAATTATATTTCTACTTATTCTATCATAAAGCCTGATAATTCTCAAATAACAATCAACTCTTTCGGCGCAAGAGTTAGGACTTCACAGCCTGTTTCTGTGATGAGGAGATCGTCTTCGATGCGGACACCGTATTTGCCGTCCAAATAAATACCCGGCTCATCCGTCAGGACCATGCCCGCCTCAATCGGCTCTTCTGATTTGCCAAAGTAAGGAATCTCATGGATATCCAGACCGATACCGTGGCCAATCCCATGGCTAAAGTGAGGACCATAGCCAGCATCGTTAATAATCTGACGCGGAATCCGGTCAAAATCAATTCGGCTAAGCCCAGCCTTGGCTGCTTCTATCAGGGCTTGATTGCTACGCAGGACGATATCATAAATCTCCCGTTCCTCATCCGTCACCTGCCCCACATGAACAGTCCGCGTCATATCGCTGACATAGTGATTGTAGTAGCAGCCAAAGTCCATGGTCAGGGTTTCACCCTTTTGAATGACCTTGTCACTAGCCACACCATGCGGCATAGCAGAGCGGTAACCCGAAGCGATGATGAAGTCAAAAGAGGCACCTGAAGCACCTAGCTGCCGCATACGGGCATCTAAAAAGTTCATAACAGCCAGCTCTGTCGTCTCACCAGGCTTGATAAAGTCCAGTACATCTAGGAAGGCTTGATCCGAAATCTGACAGGCCTTGCGAATGGTCGCGATTTCTTGCTCATCTTTAATCATGCGCAGATTTTCAATAAAGCCCGTCATGGGAACCAACTCGTAGGCAGAGAAGACACTTTCCAGCATTTTGAAGTAAGCATAGGAAATCTCATCCTCAAAACCGATTTTTTGCAGCTTGTCATCCGCAATAATCTTGACAATCTCTCCAATCGCGTCGCGCGATTCCACAATATCAAAACCTTGGACTACTCCCTTGGCAATCAGCGTATAGCGTGCATCCGTCAGAAAAATCCGACGATTCTTGCTGATGAAAACCGTCGCTTCTGTCCCGCTGAAACCAGTCAGATAGTAAATATTTTTCAGATTGGTTACTAAAACAGCATCGCAGTCTGTCTGAGCCAATGCTGCTTCAAACTTTTCAACTCTTGATAACATGAGGCACCTCCGTGAAATAACTAAGCTTATTATATCAAAAAACCAGTCAAATAGGACATTTTTTGACAAACCTTATCCAGGAATTAGAATCCAACGAGCATTCTCTGACACAAAAAATCCCTGTTTTTAATATCAAACAGGGATTTGATGAATTATTTTACGTGCAGCTTGCCTTTCAAATATTGACCGGTATAGCTGGCTGGATTAGCTGCGACTTCTTCCGGTGTCCCCGTCGCAATAATCGTACCGCCACCGACACCGCCTTCCGGTCCCAAATCAATGATATGGTCAGCTGTCTTGATAACATCCAAATTGTGCTCGATAACGAGTACTGTATTGCCATCGTCCACAAAGCGTGATAGCACTTGAAGGAGCTTGGCAATATCTTCAGAATGCAGACCCGTGGTCGGCTCATCCAAGATATAGAAGGACTTACCAGTCGAGCGCTTGTGAAGTTCGCTGGCCAGCTTCATCCGCTGAGCTTCACCACCTGACAAGGTTGTGGCTGGCTGCCCTAGAGTCACATAGCCTAGTCCCACATCCTTGATAGTCTGAAGTTTGCGGGCAATCTTGGGAATATGCTGAAAGAACTCTACCGCATCATTGACCGTCATGTCCAGAACCTGAGCGATATTCTTCTCCTTGTAGTGAACCTCTAGAGTCTCGCTATTATAACGGGTACCGTGGCAGACCTCACAGGCCACATAGACGTCAGGTAGGAAGTGCATCTCAATCTTGATAATCCCATCACCCGAGCAGGCCTCACAGCGACCGCCCTTGACGTTAAAGCTGAAACGGCCCTTCTTGTAGCCGCGAATCTTAGCTTCATTGGTCTTGGCAAACAGATCGCGAATATCGTCAAAGACTCCAGTATAAGTAGCTGGATTAGAGCGCGGTGTCCGGCCAATCGGACTTTGGTCGATATCAATCAGTCGATCCACGTGCTCAATACCGTTGATTTTCTTGAACTTACCTGGCTTAGCAGAGTTGCGGTTGAGTTTTTGAGCAATAGCCTTTTTAAGGATAGAGTTGACCAGCGTTGACTTACCGGATCCAGAAACTCCCGTCACAGCGATGAATTTGCCCAAGGGGAATCTAGCCGTGATATTCTGCAAGTTATTTTCCTGAGCACCAGTCACTTCGATAAAGCGGCCATTGCCTACACGGCGTTCCAATGGTACTGGGATCTCGCGCTTACCTGACAAGTATTGGCCTGTGATAGATTTCTTACTCTTAGCTACTTGTGCAGGGGTGCCGGCTGCGACGATTTCACCACCGAAAACACCGGCTCCTGGTCCCACATCAATCAGCCAGTCAGCCTCCCGCATGGTGTCCTCATCATGCTCAACCACAATGAGGGTATTGCCCAGGTCGCGCATCTTCTTGAGGCTGGCAATCAAGCGGTCATTGTCACGCTGGTGCAAGCCAATAGAGGGCTCGTCCAAGATATAGAGGACACCACTCAAGTTAGAACCGATCTGAGTCGCCAAGCGAATCCGCTGACTCTCACCTCCTGATAGAGTCCCAGCCGAGCGAGACAAAGTCAGGTAATTAAGGCCAACGTTATTAAGGAAGGTCAGTCTATCATGAATTTCTTTAAGAATAGGCTGCGCAATCGTAGCTTCATTGTCAGTCAAGCTAAGCTTATCCAACTGAAGCAAATGATCAGCAATCGACAAATCTGAAATCTCACCGATATGCAAGCCAGCTTCGCCGCCAACCTTGACAGACAAGGCCTGAGGGCTGAGTCGATAACCGTGACAAGCCGCACAAGTCAGCTCATTCATATAAGCTCGCATCTGCGTCCGAGTAAAATCACTATTGGTTTCATGGTAGCGGCGGTTGATATTGGTGACAACCCCCTCAAAAGGAATGTCAATATCGCGCACACCGCCAAATTCATTTTCATAATGAAAATGGAACTCTCGTCCATCTGAGCCAAAGAAAATCAGCTGCTTTTCTTCCTCCGTCAGCTCCTCAAATGGCTTGTCCATATCAATGCCAAAGGCAATCATGGCCTGCTCCAGCATCTGTGGATAGTAGTTGGAGGAGATGGGATTCCAAGGCGCTAGCGCTCCTTCGCGCAAGGTCTTGCCAGCTTCTGGCACAACCACATCTAGATCCACCTCCAGCTTAACCCCCAGACCATCACAGTCCGGACAGGAGCCAAAAGGCGCATTGAAAGAGAAGAGGCGTGGCTCCAGTTCTGGGACTGTAAAGCCACAGACTGGACAGGCGTAGTGCTCAGAAAAGAGCAGCTCTTGACCGTCCATAGTATCAATCACCACATACCCCTCAGCAATCCGCAGAGCTGCTTCGATCGAGTCAAAGAGGCGGCTGCGCACCCCTTCCTTGATGACAATTCTGTCCACCACGACCTCAATATCATGTTGCTTGCTCTTGGACAGCTCTGGTACTTCCGTCACATCGTAAATATCGCCATCCACGCGCACACGGACATAACCGTCCTTCTGAATCTTATCAAAAACGGTCTTATGCTGGCCTTTTTTCTTGCGGATGACCGGCGCTAAAATCTGCAGCCGCTGACGCTCTGGCAATTCCAAGACCTTGTCAACAATTTGCTCAACAGATGAAGCCGTAATAGCTCCATGACCGTTAATACAGTAAGGCGTCCCAACACGAGCATAGAGCAGGCGCAGGTAGTCATTGATTTCGGTTGCAGTTCCCACTGTTGAGCGGGGATTTTTACTGGTCGTCTTCTGGTCGATGGAAATAGCCGGGCTGAGTCCATCAATCGAATCCACATCTGGCTTTTCCATATTGCCCAAAAACTGCCGAGCATAGGCCGACAGACTCTCCACATAGCGGCGCTGCCCTTCTGCATAGAGCGTGTCAAAAGCCAGACTGGACTTGCCTGAACCAGACAACCCCGTCACCACGACTAGCTTGTCCCGTGGAATTTCTACATCAATATTTTTTAAATTATGAGCTCGCGCTCCATGAATCACAATTTTATCTTGCATCTTGACCTCGTTTCACTTATAAACCTTCTCCATTATAACAAATTTTTCTGCAAACTTTTGCCCCAAAAACCCGAATTTGTAGTATAATAGTACGGTATGCAAAAAACTCTGGAAAGGAAAATGATTATGAAGCAAGTCTTTTTATCAACTACGACAGAATTCAAAGAGATTGATTCACTCGAATCAGGCACTTGGATCAATCTTGTCAATCCTTCCCAGAGCGAATCAATCGAAATCGCCAACGCCTTTGGTATTGACATCGCCGACCTGCGAGCACCGCTCGATGCAGAAGAAATGTCCCGACTTACGATCGAGGATGAGTATACACTAATCATCGTTGACGTACCCATCACTGAGGAGCGGAATAACCAGACTTACTATGTCACGATCCCCCTTGGTATTATCATCACGGAAGAGGCTATTATTACCACTTGTTTGGAAAAATTACCTCTGCTGGACATCTTCATTCACAGGCGCCTGCGCAACTTCTATACTTTTATGAAGTCACGTTTCATCTTTCAGATTCTCTACCACAATGCCGAGCTGTATCTGACAGCCCTGCGCTCCATTGACCGCAAGAGTGAGCAGATTGAAAGTCAGCTGCACAAGTCCACGCGAAATGAAGAACTGATTGAGCTCATGGAGTTGGAAAAGACCATCGTCTATTTCAAGGCCTCCCTTAAGACAAATGAGCGCGTGATTAAGAAGCTGACCAGCTCCACTAGCAATATCAAGAAATACCTGGAGGACGAGGACTTGCTGGAAGATACCTTGATTGAGACCCAGCAGGCCATTGAGATGGCTGATATCTACGGCAACATCCTCCACAGTATGACAGAGACCTTTGCTTCTATCATTTCTAATAACCAGAACAATATCATGAAAGCCTTGGCTCTGGTGACCATCGTCATGTCGATCCCGACTATGATTTTCTCGGCCTATGGGATGAACTTCAAAAATAACGAACTGCCTCTCAACGGTGAACCACATGCCTTCTGGATTATCATGTTCATCGCCTTTGCCATGAGTGCTTCGGTCATGGCCTATCTCATGCACAAAAAACTATTTTAACCTTTAGAAAGAACGCCTATGTCACAAGTATCCCTCGACAAACTCAGCAAAAAAAACAAAGAATTTATCCATATCGCGACTAACCAACTCCTACAAGACGGCAAATCCGATCAGGAAATCCAGACTATCTTAGAAGGCATTCTGCCGGAAATCCTGGAAAATCAAACCAAGGGAATCACTGCCCGCGGCCTCTACGGAGCCCCAACTACTTGGGCAGCTTCTCTGACTGCAAAAGAGCGCTATGATGCCGAACATCCAAAAGAAAATGACGATCCTAAATGGATGATGCTGGACTCTGTCCTTTTTATCTTTGGTTTCTTTACCCTCCTGACCTCAATCGTCAATCTGGCTTCCTCTCAGCCATCTGTCTATGGACTGACGACTCTCGTTCTTGGAAGCATCGTCGGCGGCCTTTCTTTCTATGCCCTCTACCACTTTATCTACCGCTTCTACGGACCAGATAAGGACCGCAGTCAGCGCCCTAAGCTGCTCAAGTCCATCCTTACCATGGTAGCGGCTATTCTCCTCTGGAGCATGTCCATCGTCCTGACTAGTCTCCTGCCTGAATTCCTAAACCCCCGCCTGTCCAATATCGTAGTTGCTATTGTCGGTGCTATCGCCCTAGCCTTGCGCTTCTATCTCAAAAAACGCTTCAATATCAAGAGCGCAACTATGGGGCCGACGAGATATTAATATCACACAAAAAGAGGTCAGTGACCTCTTTTTGATTTGCTTCGGAAATATTTCCAATAAAGAGAGTAGGGAATGGGTAAACTGAGAATCAAGCAAAAGCGATTGACAACAATGTCCGCCTTTCCTGCGCTGTTAAAATGAATGGGAACCTGCTCTGGCAGCAGGCAGATAATCAAAAATATGATTACTGCTAAGAAAAACAAAACGAATAAATCTTTCTTTTTCATTAGCCACGGACCTCCTTAAAATATCCTTGTTTTATTAAATGCCTATAAAGGACGACTGCCAAAAGCAAAAGTCCAAGAGCTAAGATTCGCAGCGAAATCTCCAAGTCCATACCAAACAGTAAGGAAAAGCAAAAAGGGAACACAAGAACCAAGATGCCAATTCCTCCAGACAAGATAGCCGCAAAACTTTGCTTAATAATAATCATTTCATTGTCCCAGATGAACTTAGGATAATGAAAATTGACCACAAGTCCCTGAAGGGCTGTAAATAGAGAATAAGCCAGTGAAATAAGGACCAAATCCACTACTTGCAAGCCTCCTAGAGAGAAACGCCAAACCAGAACAGGCCAGCCAAGCAGCAAGGCTGTGAAGTGTAAGGAAACTGTCAAGGCCAACTTTGCCATCATTATCTGCCTCATAGAGACCGGGAACGTCTGAAGCAGCCAAATCTCTTCCCCCTCTAAGGAAATACTGACAGCTGCAGGATTGGAAATACTAAGACATCCAGCCAGTAATAGAGGCAAAAATTCTCGGCTATTGCTGAGTCCAATCGAAGAAAAGAGGACATCAGGACTCATAAAACAAAGCGAGATGGCTAAAACGATGATTAAAATGGTTCCCAGTCCGCTATTGAGCATATAAAGATAGGAACTCATAAAATTCGCAATTTCTCTCCTATAAAGAGCCATAAAGGGAGACTTCTGCCTGCTTCTATAGACTTTGCTTTCTGACTTCACCCCTGTTATCATCTGATTCATTTTTAAATAATTTCTACTTAAATACCTTAGAAAAAGTCCTGTCAGCGCAAACGATATAAGCATCAACAGAAGGCTAGCACACCAAAAATGCTGAGGGTTAAAAAACAAGCTTGCTGGAGGATAGAGAGAAGTCATCTGCTTGGTAAGCAAGAGACCAACATTTTCCGCTGACAGTCCAGCTCTCATAGCCCACATACTGCCTGTTGCCAGCACCAAAAGCAAGAGGAGAGAAAAAAGGAAGGCAACTAGATTTTTATGAGGGGCCTTTGAGGCTATGTAGGCAACGCACAAGCCAAGTAAAGAGGCTAAACAGAGAGGTAAAAGAGGGACAAATCCCATTAAAAGCAGATAAAGAAGCAACTCCAAGAAGGACGCACCATATCCAAACCAAAGGAGGCCTGCTGGCAGCATGAGAAGAACGGCAAACACACTGTTCAAAAGATAAAGAAAAGCGTATTTCTCATAGACGATTTCTCTAATACTGAGCGGCAATACGATGAGCCTGTCAAGTTCCTCTTGGTTAAACAAGATGCCATTTGACTGCATCAGACTGAAAAAGAAAATAATAAAACTAACCAAGGCAATCATATAGGCTGGAATCAAATTTACCTGCCCCAACTTGACTAAACTCAAAGCCGTCAAAAGATTGTAGCCTGAAAATAGCAAAACAAGCAAGAAGAGCAGGCCAAGCTTAAAATACTTGCCCAACCCTCGTCCTTTCCTTAAATCATTAAGCGAAAATGTGCTGTATAATTGTACTTTTAAAAGCAAAAGAATATTAGTCATCATCCTGTAACTCCATAAATACTTGTTCCAAACTGAATGCCCCCTTAATTTCAGAGGTCCTTCCATTAGCCACTAAACGTCCCTTTTGCAGAATTGCCACCTTATTGCAGAGTTCTTCCGCAACCTCTAAAACATGGGTAGAAAAGAAAATCGCATGCCCTTGACTACCTAGCTCTCTCATGATCTGCTTAAAATAATAAGCACCTTTCGGATCTAAACCGACAAAAGGTTCATCTAAAATCAATAGTTCTGGTTCATGTAAGAGAGCCGCTATTAGTGCCAATCGCTGCTTCATTCCATGTGAATAAGCTGATATCAACTGATCCAAAGATCTATCCAACTCAAACATTTTAGAATACTTTTCTATAGCCGCTTGCCTTTTTTCCAAAGAGACTCTATAAATGTCTGCTACAAAGTCCAAAAACTGCCTTGCTGTCAGATTTTTATAAAGGTCTGGGTTATCCGGCAGAAACGCCATCCTTTTCTTACAAAGCAAGGGCTCCTTCCTGATAGAGTGCCCACAGATATAAATCTCTCCTTTATCAAAATCATGAATCCCTACAATGGACTTAATGGTGGATGTCTTACCTGCTCCATTGGCGCCGATGAAGCCATAAATATCCCCAGGCTCCACCATCAGACTAAGATCATCCACTGCCTTTTTACCATTGCTATATACTTTTGTTAAATGTTCTATTTTTAACATGAATTTCTCCTTTTATTTAAACTGACATCTTGTCAGTATTATCGTAAAATTTTTTAAATATCAAGATTAAGAGATTGAAGGTTCGAACTGACAATTTGTCAGTTTTGCCTCTAAATAAAAGGCAGAAAACTGCCGATTATTCTAAAAAATAGATTCTTCTAATCCTAAGCTTCTTTCTAGGATTGCCTGGAAGCTGGTGAGATAATCCTGCAAAGTCTCTGGTTTTTCCTGACTCATCTTGATATCATTGGACACAAAGACGTAGGCAGTCATGAGAAAAGAAGCCGTTTCATGCGGATATTTCAAATGAAAATCTCCAGATTTCTGACCTTCCTCCAAGATATGAGAAAAGAAAACAATCATCCGCTCACAGAGTCTATGATAAAAGCGATCCAAGACATAGCGATTTGTTTCTAAATTGACTGTTTCTTGCAAGACTTGATTTTCCTGTGTTCTGCTTTCCTCTGGGATAAGGGTTGCCTCAATAAAAGATCTGATTTTTTCCTTGGCCCCGACATTTGCCTGATAGCTGATTTTTTCGAGCTTCCTCAGCAAGGGCTCAGAGTTCTTTTCAATCAAACAATAGAGAATATCTTCCTTATCCTTAAAATGATAGTAAAGCAGACCTCGAGAAATTCCAAGCTTATCAATAATGTCTTGAGTTCTTGTCTTTAGATAGCCCTTTTGGGCAAAGAGCTGTAAGGCTGCAGACATAATCTCCGACCGCCGCACCTCTACTTCCTTGACATCACGCATGATTTCTGCCTCCTTGTGGTCAGTATAGCACTCCACTGACATTTTGTCAATGATAAAACAAAAAAACAGCAAGCCAGAGCCTGCTGTCAATCTAATTAGTCTTCATTTACGAAAGGCATCAAAGCCATTACGCGAGCGCGTTTGATAGCTGTTGTTACTTTACGTTGGTTTTTAGCTGAAGTTCCTGTTACACGACGAGGAAGGATTTTCCCACGTTCTGAAACGAAACGGCTAAGAAGCTCAGTATCTTTGTAATCAACATATTCAATTTTGTTTGCTGCGATGTAATCAACTTTTTTACGGCGTTTGAATCCGCCACGACGTTGTTGAGCCATGTTTTTTCTCCTTTATAGTTTTAATTGTCCATTAGAATGGTAAATCATCATCTGAAATATCCAAAGGATTGGTTGCTCCAAATGGATTTTCATCACGTGAAAAGTCTGGTACTGAATTTGTAGGCGCTGAATAGTTTGAACTTGGTGCAGAGTAAGCTCCACCTGTATGACCCTCACGCACACTACGGCTTTCCAACATTTGGAAATTCTCAGCCACGACCTCTGTCACGTAGACACGTTGTCCTTGCTGGTTATCGTAACTACGAGTCTGGATACGACCTGTCACCCCGATAAGTGAGCCTTTTTTAGCCCAGTTAGCAAGGTTTTCAGCCTGTTGGCGCCACATAACGACATTGATAAAATCAGCCTCACGTTCGCCATTTTGACTCTTAAATGTACGGTTTACTGCAAGAGTAAAAGTCGCAACTGCTACATTTGATGGGGTATAACGCAACTCAGCGTCACGTGTCATACGCCCTACAAGTACAACATTGTTAATCATAGTTTACCTTCTTACGCGTCAAGTTTGACGATCATGTGACGAAGAATGTCAGCGTTGATTTTTGAAAGACGGTCAAACTCTTTAAGAGCTGCATCGTCGTTTGCTTCAACGTTAACGATGTGGTAAAGTCCTTCACGGAAATCTTGGATTTCGTATGCAAGACGACGTTTTTCCCAAGTTTTTGATTCAACAACAGTTGCACCGTTGTCAGTCAAAATAGAGTCAAAACGTGCTACCAAAGCGTTTTTAGCTTCTTCTTCAATGTTTGGACGAATAATATAAAGAATTTCGTATTTAGCCATTGATTTTTCCTCCTTTTGGTCTAATGACCCCGAGACTTTGCAAGGGGTAAGTGAGGTTTGCTCACAAATAACTATTATAGCAGACTTCCAGCAGAATGGCAAGGGAAAGTTTTGATATAAAGAAAACTCTCCCTGTTACCAAGGAGAGTCCGAAAAATACGATTCGTTTTTAGAGAGGCTAGACAATTCTTCCTTGATCGACAACTAGTTTTCCAGCCTTGTAAACCTGATGGGTCAGGTTAGTCGCAAAGAAATAAAGTGGATAGTCGATATTCTTAGCGTCTAGGATGGTAATGTCAGCCTGCTTGCCAGTATCAAAGCTGCCAATCTTATCTTGACGGTTAACTGAGTAGGCCGCATTGATGGTTACAGCGTTAAGGACTTCCACTGGCGTCAGACGCATCATAAAACAACCTAGCTGCATAACGAACTGCAGGTTAGCTGTTGGACAAGAGCCTGGATTGCTGTCGGTAGTCAGGGTGATAGCCATACCAGCTTCTAGCATCTTGCGAGCTGGTGCATAGGTATCTTCCATCAGACTGAAGGTAGTTGCCGGCAGGAGATTACCGATAACCTTGGCTTCCGCCATCTTGCGAATACCTTCGTCTGTCGCCATCATCAAATGTTCCGCACTGGTTGCTCCTAGTTCAGCTGCGACATCTACTCCACCGATAGACTCGATTTCATCAGCATGGATACGAAGCTTGAAGCCCATTTCCTTAGCCTTAGAAAGTAAGTAGCGAGACTCGTCAGCTGTAAAGACGCCCTTTTCACAGAAAATATCACAGAACTCAGCTAAATTTTCTGCCTTTACTCGAGGCAGCATTTCCTCTACGATGAGCTCCAGATATTCCTGAGAGCGTCCTTTATATTCTGGTGGAACGGCGTGGGCAGCCATAAAGGTAGAAACGAGGTCAATCTCGTGGTCACGGTCCAGAGCCCCAACAACATCTAGCTGGCGCTTCTCTGTTTCCCAATCCAGACCATAGCCACTCTTGGCCTCAACAGTCGTCACCCCATGTAGCAGCATATAGTCCAGCAGTCTCTTAGACTTACCATAGAGAGTGTCAAAAGAAGCTTCTCGCGTCGCCCGAACTGTACTGAGAATACCGCCACCTTGGGCAAGAATTTCCAGATAAGGGACCCCAGCTAACTTCTTAGCAAACTCATGCTCCCGACTGCCACTGTAGACCAAGTGAGTATGACAGTCAATAAAGCCAGGTGTGGCAATCTTGCCTTCATAAGACTGAATCTTAGTATCTGGTCCAATCAGACTGGCATCCGGCTCTCCACTGCCAACTGCTAGGATTTTGCCGTCTTTGACTGCAATGTAGCCGTCCTCCAAGACCTGAGCTTCCTTCATCTCCTCGCCAAAAAGGGGATGGCCGAGGTCCTTGGGACAGAAGACTTGATTAAAGTGAGTTAATAGTAAATCAGCAGTCATGCTTGTTCCTCCATTTCATTTCCCGACATATTTGCTTTTTATCATAATACACTATCGTCAAATTATAGTCAAAAGCTTGTAAAAGATAGGAGCCCCGCTTTTTTTACTGTTTTTGTCATTTTCTTGACTCTTTATGGACGGGACTCTTATAGAATGTAGGAGAAAGATATTTTACACTTGACTAAAAGGAGGATTTTTCATGTCATACTTTAGCGAAAATGAAATTGCAGCAGCAATGACCGTCAAATTAGACGATGTACTGCCTGAAAAAACAGTTTTCCAAGAAGGCATTCGTCGAGCACCTGACCGGGGCTTCCGTTTGACTCAAGCTCAAACCGAAATTGCTCTTAAAAATGCCCTTCGCTATATTCCAAAGAGATTCCATGAGGAAGTGATTCCAGAATTTCTGGAAGAACTGAAAACTCGCGGACGGATTTATGGCTACCGCTGGCGTCCAAAAGAACGCATCTACGGCAAACCAATTGATGAGTATAAAGGGAACTGTACCGCAGCCAAGGCTATGCAGGTCATGATTGACAACAACCTGAGCTTTGAAATCGCCCTTTATCCTTATGAATTGGTTACTTATGGGGAAACTGGATCTGTCTGCGCTAACTGGATGCAGTACAACCTCATCATGAAATACTTGGAAATCATGACCGACCATCAAACCTTGGTCGTGGAATCTGGCCACCCACTCGGACTCTTCAAGTCCAAACCAGAAGCACCTCGCGTTATCATCACTAATGGCCTCTTGGTCGGTGAGTACGACAACATGAAGGACTGGGAAATTGCAGAAGAAATGGGCGTGACCAACTATGGTCAAATGACAGCCGGCGGCTGGATGTACATCGGCCCTCAAGGTATCGTCCATGGTACTTTCAACACTCTCCTCAATGCTGGACGCTTGAAACTAGGTGTAGCTGATGATGGCGACCTGACTGGTAAACTCTTTATCTCTTCTGGTCTAGGTGGCATGAGTGGAGCTCAAGGGAAAGCAGCCGAAATTGCTAAAGCTGTAGCAATCGTGGCAGAAGTAGACTATTCTCGGATTGAAACTCGTCACTCCCAAGGATGGATTAGCCAATTGGCTGAAAGTCCAAAAGAAGCAATCGATTTGGCTCAGAAAGCTCTGGAAGCTGGCGAATCCACTTCTATCGCCTATCATGGTAACATCGTAGACCTCTTAGAATATGTCAACGAGAACAATATCCATGTAGATTTGCTGTCTGACCAAACTTCTTGTCACAACGTCTATGACGGTGGCTACTGTCCGGCTGGCATCAGCTTTGAAGAGCGGACACGTCTCCTAGCTGAAGACAAGGAAACCTTTGCTAAGTTGGTTGATGAAACATTGGAACATCACTTCAAGGCAATCAAGACCTTGACTAACAACGGCACCTACTTCTTTGACTATGGTAATGCCTTTATGAAGGCAGTCTATGACTCTGGCATCAAGGAAATTTCTAAGAATGGCTTTGATGACAAAGACGGCTTTATCTGGCCATCTTATGTAGAAGATATCATGGGCCCAATGCTCTTTGACTATGGTTATGGTCCTTTCCGTTGGGTATGTCTGAGCGGTAAGCACGAAGACTTGGTAACTACTGACCATGCAGCTATGGAAGTAATTGACCCTAACCGCCGCTACCAAGACCGCGACAACTACAACTGGATCCGCGATGCAGAAAAGAACCAGTTGGTTGTTGGAACTCAGGCTCGGATTCTCTACCAAGACTGTATGGGCCGTGTCAATATCGCCCTCAAGTTCAATGAATTAGTCCGCGAAGGCAAGATTGGCCCTGTCATGATCGGCCGTGACCACCACGACGTATCTGGTACGGACTCACCATTCCGTGAAACTTCTAATATCAAGGACGGATCTAATGTTACCTGCGACATGGCTGTGCAATGTTATGCTGGTAACGCAGCTCGCGGTATGAGTCTGGTAGCTCTCCACAACGGTGGTGGAACTGGTATCGGTAAGTCTATCAACGGTGGCTTTGGATTGGTACTGGACGGCAGCGAACGCATTGATGAAATCATCAAATCTGCTATCGCTTGGGATACCATCGGCGGAGTTGCACGTCGTAACTGGGCTCGCAATGAGCATGCTATCGAAACAGCTATCGAGTACAACCGTCTCCATGAAGGAACAGACCACATCACCATTCCATTCCTGACTGACGAAGATTTGGTCAAAGAATCTGTTAAGAAATTGTTTAAATAAGAAAAAATTCCCCCAACTTCTGAACTGAGCTAGATCTCACATCTAGCTCAGCTGGAAGTTCCACTTTATTCACTTTGTAATTTTAATAACATATAACACGAGGTAATATCTTATGTCAAAAATTGTTGAATGTATTCCTAACTTTTCTGAAGGCCGCAACCAAGCGGTCATTGACGGTCTAGTGGAAACAGCTAAGAGCGTGCCAGGCGTAACACTTTTGGACCACTCTTCTGATGCCAGCCACAACCGCAGCGTCTTTACCTTGGTCGGCGACGATCAAAACATTCAGGAAGTTGCTTTCCGTTTGGTTAAATATGCTTCTGAAAACATTGACTTGACCAAGCACCAGGGTGAACACCCTCGTATGGGCGCAACTGATGTCCTGCCTTTTGTACCTATCAAGGACATCACAAGTGAGGAATGCGTAGAAATTGCGAAGACAGTATCTGAGCGGATCAACCGTGAGCTCGGTATTCCTATCTTCCTCTATGAAGATGCAGCGACTCGCCCAGAGCGTAAGAACTTGGCTAAGGTTCGTAAAGGACAGTTTGAAGGCATGCCAGAAAAACTCTTGGAAGCTGACTGGGCACCTGACTACGGTGAAAGAAAGATTCACCCAACTGCTGGTGTTACTGCTGTTGGTGCTAGAATGCCGCTCATCGCCTACAACATCAACTTGGATACAGACAATCTGGAAATTGCCAACAATATTGCCAAAATTATCCGTGGATCAAGCGGTGGTTACAAGTACTGTAAAGCTATCGGTGTAATGCTGGAAGACCGCAACATTGCTCAGGTTTCTATCAACATGGTCAATCTGGAAAAATTCCCACTCTATCGTGTCTTTGAAACAGTTCGCTTTGAAGCTAAACGCTATGGAGTTGGTATCCTCGGCTCAGAAGTCATCGGTTTGGCTCCAGCCAAGGCTTTGATTGATGCAGCAGAATACTATCTGCAAATCGAAGACTTTGACTACGGCAAGCAAGTTCTGGAAAACCATTTGCTGGGCTAGGAGGACAGAAACCTATGAAATTAGTAGATTTAAGTTTGACAGAATTTGCCCAAGTCCTAGGCTCAGATGCTCCTGCACCAGGAGGCGGATCTGCCGCTGCTCTTTCCGCAGCCAACGGTATTTCCCTGACTAAGATGGTTTGCGAATTAACCCTTGGCAAGAAAAAATACGCAGAATTTGAAGCAGAAATTGCTCAAGTACACGCAGAAAGTGCCCGCCTGCAAGAAAGCCTACTCGCAGCTATTGACAAGGACACTGAAGCCTTCAATCTAGTCTCCGCCGTCTTTGATATGCCTAAGGAAACAGAGGAAGATAAGGCTGCTCGTCGGGAAGCTATGCAGCAAGCTCTCAAGGAAGCGACCAAGTCACCTTATGGTATGATGGAAGATATCTTGGCTGCCCTGCAAACGACTCAAAAGGCTGTCGGCAAGTCCAATACCAATGCTGCCAGCGACCTGGGGGTAGCAGCTCTCAACCTTAAGGCTGGCCTGCAAGGGGCTTGGCTCAATGTCCTCATCAACCTGTCAGGTGTCAAAGATGAAGCATTCGTCGCAGACTACCGCAGCAAGGGTGAAGAACTCCTCCAAAAAGGCTGCTCTCTAGCCGATGAAATTTATCAAGAAATTTTGAAAGTTGTCTAATAGATAAACGGAAGAGGAGCCCACTCTTTCCCATGAATGGACTTTCTTTTCTCAAGAGGTAACAATATGGTTTTATCAGATATTGAAATTGCGAATTCGGTTCAAATGAAGCCCATCAAAGAGGTGGCAGAAAAGCTAGGAATTGCTGAAGACGCCTTGTCTCTTTATGGAAATTACAAGGCAAAAATCAGTGCCGGCCAACTGGAAGCCTTAAAAGACAAACCAGACGGTAAACTGATTCTCGTGACAGCTATTTCTCCAACACCAGCAGGAGAAGGCAAGACCACGACTTCTGTCGGATTGGTCGATGCTTTGGCTGCTATCGGTAAAAAAGCTGTTATCGCTCTGCGGGAGCCTTCACTCGGACCTGTCTTTGGTATCAAGGGCGGAGCTGCTGGCGGTGGTCACGCCCAGGTTGTACCCATGGAGGACATCAATCTCCACTTCACTGGTGACTTTCACGCCATCGGTGTTGCCAACAACCTGCTGGCGGCTCTCATTGATAACCACATCCACCATGGCAACGCCTTAGGCATCGACTCTCGCCGCATCACTTGGAAGCGGGCAGTGGATATGAATGACCGGCAACTTCGCCACATCGTAAATGGCTTGCAGGGCAAGGTCAACGGTGTTCCACGTGAAGATGGGTTTGACATCACAGTTGCTTCTGAGGTTATGGCTATTCTTTGTCTGTCGGAAAATATCACTGACCTCAAGAACCGTTTGGAAAAGATCATCATTGGTTACAGCTTTGAAGGCAAGCCAATAACTGCCAAGGATCTGAAAGCTGGTGGCGCTATGGCTGCTGTCCTCAAAGACGCTATCCATCCAAACTTGGTTCAAACTCTGGAACACACACCAGCCTTGATTCATGGTGGACCTTTTGCCAACATTGCTCATGGCTGTAACAGTGTCCTAGCTACCAAGCTAGCTCTCAAATATGGCGACTATGCAGTCACAGAAGCTGGTTTCGGTGCTGACCTCGGTGCTGAAAAATTCATTGATATCAAGTGTCGTACATCTGGTCTTCGTCCATCGGCTGTAGTTCTGGTTGCTACTATCCGCGCTCTCAAGATGCACGGTGGTGTGGCTAAGAGTGATTTGGCTGAAGAAAATGTCCAAGCTGTTGTAGATGGTCTGCCAAACTTGGAAAAACATCTGGAAAACATTCAAGATGTTTATGGACTGCCAGCTGTCGTTGCTATTAATAAATTCCCGCTGGATACCGAAGCAGAATTGCAAGCAGTTTATGACGCCTGCCAAAAACGTGGAGTTGACGTCGTGATTTCCGACGTCTGGGCGAATGGCGGAGCCGGTGGTAAAGAGTTGGCTGAAAAAGTCGTGGAACTGGCCGAAGGAGACAATCACTTCCAATTTGTATATAATGAAGAGGACTCCATTGAGACCAAGCTGAACAAAATTGTTACTAAGGTCTATGGAGGCAAGGGCGTTCGCCTGACTCCTGCCGCTAAACGCGAGCTCAAACAACTGGAAGAGCTGGGCTTCTCCAACTATCCTATCTGTATGGCTAAGACTCAGTACTCCTTCTCAGACGATGCTAAGAAACTGGGCGCACCTAAAGACTTTGTCGTGACTATCAGCCAGCTCAAAGTTTCTGCTGGTGCAGGCTTTATCGTTGCTCTTACTGGTGCAATCATGACCATGCCAGGATTGCCTAAAGTGCCGGCCAGCGAAAAGATCGATGTTGACAAAGATGGCAATATCAGCGGTTTGTTCTAATAAATACCAAAAATGACACATATAACCCTTTTAAGAGTAAATGATTTTCAAGTTTCCGATTGGTCGGGGGGAAAGACAAAACAGCTTTATCTTTCCCCGCCAACTGGCCACTATGGCAAGCGGGAATTTGACTATCGGCTCTCGACAGCGACTGTGGAGTTGGCTGAAAGTCAGTTTTCTGACCTCAGCGGCTTTCACCGCATTCTCATGAGCCTAGACCACACACTCCATCTCCACAATGCCAGCCGGCAGGAGGAAACGGTTCTAGCTCCCTTTACTCCTTATGTATTTGAAGGGAGTGATTCTATCACAAGTCGTGGAACTTGTACCGACTTTAACTTAATCTACAGCAACCATTATCAGGGACAGATGATTGCTATCTCAAATGGGCAAGAGCTTAGCCGAGATGACGAAATTCAATTTATCTATGCCTTAGAGGATCTGACGGTGACGGGAACAAACCTGCCAGCACTTAACCTAGAGGCAGAGCAGCTTCTGATAGTGGAAAAAGAGACTCAGGAAACTGAGCTGCATATAATGTTTTCGAGTAACCAGCCAAAGGGTGCGTCTCTTGCTATATGGGCTGGTTTGACCCACATCCCTACTAAGTAAAGATACCATGATGCCTTGTCACCATTCTATCTTTACTTGGAAAGGATCCCATATCTCTAAAGGAGAAACATTATTATGGATGCAACTAAACTCACTGCACAAGAACAAGAACAGGAAAAAGCGAAATTCAGCTTTTCCGGTGCAACTCTCTACGGTATCAATGCCGTTATCGGATCAGGGATTTTCCTCCTACCGCAAAAGATTTATAAAGGACTTGGTCCTGCCTCTCTAGCTGTCATGCTTGGAACTGCCCTCCTCGTTATTCTCCTAGCCGTCTGCTTAGCAGAAACTGCAGGTTATTTTAATAAAAACGGCGGAGCTTTCCAATATTCCAAAGCAGCCTTTGGAGACTTTGTCGGATTTAATGTTGGCTTCCTAGGCTGGGCGGTTACCATCATCGCTTGGTCTGCTATGGCAGCAGGATTTGCGAGACTTTTTGTTATTACTTTTAAATCCTTTGCCCCCTATGAACTTCTGCTCAGTGTGAGCCTGATTATTTTGCTCAGTCTAATGAATATATCAGGTCTTAAGACTTCCAAAATGTTCACCTTGACCGCAACCGTAGCCAAGCTCATCCCAATTGTCGCTTTCAGTCTATGTGCGATTTTCTTCATCAAAGGAGGAATTGACAAAGGAAACTTCACTCCGTTTCTTCAGCTAGAACCTGGCGTAGATATCATGAAAGCTATCTCTAGTACAGCCATTTATATCTTCTACGGATTTATCGGATTTGAAACCATGTCTATCGTTGCTGGTGAAATGCGCAATCCGGAAAAGAATGTACCTCGGGCTATTTTGGGCTCTATCAGTATTGTCTCTGTTCTCTATATGCTGATTATCGCAGGAACTATCGCCATGTTAGGCAGCCGTATCCTGCAAACAGATGCCTCTGTACAAGACGCCTTTGTAGAGATGATTGGCCCTGTTGGAGCATGGATTGTTTCTATCGGAGCGCTGATTTCTATTGCTGGACTTAACATCGGGGAATCTATCATGGTTCCACGTTATGGTGCAGCTATCGCAAATGAAGGTCTGCTTCCTAAGAAAATTGCAGAAACCAACTCTAAAAATGCCCCTATAGTTGCCATTATTATTTCAGGAATCCTGGCCATCGTCCTGCTCTTCTCTGGTAAATTTGAAGAATTAGCAGCTCTCAGCGTGGTCTTCCGCTTCTTCCAATACATCCCAACTGCTCTAGCTGTACTAGTATTAAGAAAGAAATATCCAGACAAGAAAGTAGTTTTCCGCGTTCCATTTGGTCCAGTAATTCCAATTTTGGCGGTTCTAGTCAGCCTCGTCATGATTTGGGGTGAAAACCCAATGAACTATGTCTACGGCCTCATCGGTGTCCTTATCGCCAGTGCAGTATACTTTATCTATATAGTACTGATTTGTAAAAATAAAGTTCTTGAACAAGAAGGAGAATGAATCTTATGACACATGTAATCAATTTGGATGGCGAACACCTTACTTTAGAAGACGTCATCGCAGTAGCCCGTCATGGAGCCACCTGCGAAATCAACCAAGAAGCAAAGGAAGCTGTTGAAGCTTCCCGTAAAATCGTGGATGACATCGTCCGCGAAAAGCGGGTAGTCTACGGTGTTACAACCGGATTTGGCTCTCTCTGCAATGTCAGCATCTCACCAGAAGATACGACTCAACTGCAAGAAAACCTAATCCGTACGCACTCTTCAGGCTATGGCGATCCCCTGCCTGAAGATGCCGTCCGCGCTATCATGCTAATCCGGATTAATTCCTTGGTCAAAGGTTATTCTGGTATTCGTCTCTCTACTGTCGAAAAGCTCCTGGAATTGCTCAATAAAGGCGTCGTGCCATTTATTCCAGAAAAGGGCTCTCTCGGTGCCTCTGGTGACTTGGCTCCTCTGGCTCATATGGTTCTGCCTATGCTAGGACTGGGGCGCGCTTACTATCAAGGTGAATTGCTCTCTGGACAAGAAGCTTTAGACAAAGCCGGTATCGAGAAAATTGCTCTAGCAGCTAAGGAAGGGTTGGCACTGATTAACGGTACGACTGTCCTGACAGGTATCGGAGCTCTGGCTACCTACGATGCCATCCAGCTGCTTAAATTATCAGATGTCGCTGGCGCTCTTTCCATGGAAGTTCATAATGGTATTACCAGTCCTTTCGAAGAAGACCTGCATACCATTCGACCTCAGAGCGGACAGCTAGCTACAGCCCGCAATATCCGCAACCTGCTGGAAGGCAGTGGAAATACGACCGTAGCCACTCAACAACGGGTCCAAGACCCTTACACCTTGCGTTGTATTCCGCAGATTCATGGTGCTAGCAAGGATTCTATCGCTTATGTTAAGACCAAGGTTGAGATTGAGATTAACTCCGTTACAGACAACCCTATCATCACCAAGGAAGGTCATGTCATCTCAGGCGGTAACTTCCATGGAGAACCAATGGCTCAGCCATTCGACTTCCTCGGCATTGCTATTTCTGAAATCGGAAATGTATCCGAGCGTCGTGTGGAACGTCTGGTCAACAGTCAACTGAGCAAGCTTCCATCCTTCTTGGTCAAACACCCAGGACTCAACTCTGGCTTTATGATTACCCAGTATGCTTGTGCTTCGCTCGCTTCTGAAAACAAGGTTCTGTCTCATCCAGCCAGCGTAGACTCTATCCCATCTTGTGAAAACCAAGAAGACTTTGTCAGCATGGGGACTACTGCAGCACGCAAGGCAGCTGAAATTCTCAAGAATTCTCGCCGCATCGTGGCAACAGAAATCATGGCCGCCTGCCAAGCTCTGGATCTGAAACCAGAAAACCATGAACTGGGTAAAGGAACCAAGCCGGCCTACGACCTCTTCCGTCAGCATGTCCGCTTTATCGAGTTCGACAAGGATATCGAAATCTATGAAGAGCTCAACAAGGCTTCTGAGCTGATTGAAAACGAAGAATTCCTAGCAGCCGTTGAAAAGGCTGTGGACTTGACCATTCAATTCTAAAGCTGATGACTCTGTAAAAAAGCTAACCTAAGAAGCCCGCTCTCGTTCAGCTGGGCTTCTTTTCCCGCCAAAAGTCATTGACAGGCTTAGCGGAAACTCTTATAATAAAGTCGCAAGTATCGTTATGGAAAAGGACAAAATCATGTTAGAAGATTACTATCAGCTAGATAACAGCTACTATCATAAGAGACTAGATGATGATTTATATGCTGCCAAATGGGGGATGGTTATTGAGTTTTTGGACTTAAATGACCCCAACTTAAAACCCTTTGACGGCGTCAACTTTGCCTTGATTGGCTTCAAGAGTGACAAAGGGGTTTATATCAACCACGGCCGAGTGGGGGCTGTCGAAGGGCCACAAGCTATCCGAACTCAGCTGGCCAAACTTCCTTGGCATCTTGGCAGAAACGTCCGCGTCTTTGATGTTGGCGATATTGACGGTCCTAACCGCTCTCTGGAGCAGCTGCAGCAAAGCTTGGCTCGAGCAGTCAAACGCCTGCGAGAGCTCAATCTCCGGCCCATTGTCCTAGGTGGCGGCCACGAAACAGCCTACGGCCACTATCTGGGACTTAAGTCGTCACTAGCTCCTGACCAAGACTTGGCCGTTATCAATATGGATGCCCACTTTGATTTGCGTCCCTATGACCAGACTGGTCCTAACTCTGGTACCGGTTTTCGCCAGATGTTCGATGACACTCTGGCTCAGAAGCAGGCCTTTAACTACCTTATCCTAGGGATTCAGGAGCACAATAACAATCTCTTTCTCTTTGACTTTGTGGCAAAATCCAAGGCTATCCAGTTTCTGACTGGAATGGATATTTACCAAATGGGTTACAAGGAAGTCTGCAAGGCAGTCGATGCCTTTTTGGCCGGCAAGGAGCAGGTCTATTTGACCATTGACATTGACTGCTTTGCAGCTGGTGCGGCGCCTGGTGTCAGTGCCATTCAGTCGCTCGGTGTGGATCCCAATCTAGCTGTTTTGGTCTTCCAGCACATCGCTGCCTCAGGCAAGCTGATCGGCTTTGATATCGTCGAAGTCTCTCCGCCTCACGATATAGACAACCATACGGCTAATCTGGCAGCCAGCTTTGTCTTTTACCTGACCCAAGTCTGGGCGCAAGCACATGACTGATAGGCATTTAAAAACTTCATTACAAACATCAAAAGAGGATGAACATTGCTTTCATCCTCTTTTATTTTGTGCTTAATGCCTGATACAGACCTTGGCGTAAGTTTTCTAATTCCTTGAGCTGGTGCCGATCACGGTAGGGATTGAGCTGGCTTTTGGCTGTTTCATAGTAGGTCTCAAAGTCCTGATCTAGCAAGTCTTCAAAGCCTGCTTCCTGCAAGCTGCCAGTCAGCAGGCGATACTTAATCACAGCCATCAGATAGTAGATCAGCCCCTTGTCCCGCGGATTGCCATAGCGACTAATGAGGCTATCCTTTTTCCGCAGCAGATCAAGCACAGGCAGATAATCTCTCTTCTCACAGCCAATCAAGGCCAAATACACTTCCAACTGGGTCTCTTTCCAAGGGAAACTGAGGGACTTCAAGGCTGTTTTAGCCTTGAGGAAAATCCGCTCCGCCTGCTCATAATCTTTCAGCTGATAATAGGTCATACCCAAGCCGATGTAGAAAGCAAAAATCGAAGGCTCTGCTGTTTTATTTTCCGTCAGCTTAATGGCCTCCTTCTGATGGGTCAGCGCAGTCGTGAAATTTCCGCGAATCTGCTCAATCTCCGCCAAATAGTCTAGAGCCGCCGCAATCTGAATCGAGTACTTGGAACGCAGCGAAGCCGTCAAGCTGAAACAATCAATAGACTGGTAGAGATGGTGAAGCGACTGCTCCTCATCTCCAATCATGAGATGATAGAGCCCCTTGAGCCGGAGATTGATAGCAATGGCCTCGTGATTGTTGGCCTGGACCGATGCATCCAGAGCCAACTCCGTATAATAGCGCATCTCAGAGATATTCTCCGTCTGGATGCAGTAATAAATCATCTGCCGATAGCCTTCTAGGAGAAACTCCATCTGCTGCAGCTCCTTGGCTGAAATAATCACCTGCTGGATATTGTCCATTCCCTGCTGGTAATTCCCCGTCCGGATAGCATAGCGCCCTTCTAGATAGAGGAAACGGAGAACCAATAGCTGAAAATCCTTGTGATTCTGATGTTTTCTCTCTAAGCCCTCTATCTCCCGACGGATACGGTCAAACTGGTCTAAAACTGCGGACTGATTGCTATCATCCGTCTTTTCGATAAAACCAAACTCCCGCGAATAAATTGGAAAGAGCTCGTGATGAAACTGCAGGGTAGCCTCAAGATAATGCAGCTCGTACTCCAGAGACTTAATCGGCTGCTTGGACAGCTTGTAGTGATAGGCGATTTCATTGAGCAGCTGAGCATGATAGAGAGAGTCTCCCAGCTGGTCTTCCATGCCTTGGGCAATCTGGTGATGCAGCATTCGCTTCTTGGCCAATGACAAGCGCTCATAGGCGTAAATCCTCAAAAGCTCCTGGCTGAACCGCGCTACCAAGTCCTCGCCCTGCTCCTCTTCCATCAATAGCTGCTTCTGTCCAAACTCCTCAGTGATTTCGACTACTTCTTCCATCGAAAGGCCTAATAACCTAGCCAAGAGTGAAACCGACGCAGGAGCCCTAAAACAAGCCAGATAGTCCACCAACTCCTCTTCTTGACTGCTCAGGTAATCCAGCTTCAAGGACAGCTTAGCCTTGATGGCCGGAGTCAGCGGATGAAATTTCTCTCCCCGCAGGAGCTGCTCAGCGTATTCCGACAAGAAGAAAGGGATGCCTTGACTAACTCGATAAATATCCTCAAGGCCTTCTTCAGATATGGCTAAGTGACCTGTCTGGGCTTGCAAGTAAGCTGCACTATCCTTAAAATTCAGCGGCTGCAGTTCAATAAAGCCCAGCTTATTGCGTACCAGCAGGTGATTGAAAAAATGTTCCAAATAAGAAGGGGTGCTCAGATGCTTGGTCAGCACAAAGGCCACAGGATAGCCGGTCAAATGATTCATAACTTGCTCTAGGACAGTAACGCTAGCCTCATCCATCCAGTGACAGTCCTCAATCAAGACAATCAAAGCTTTTTTCTTAGAAATCTTCTGCAGAATATCCACCACAAACTGAGCCAGCTTGTCCGCATCCAACTGAAGACCGGAAGTACCGCCTGTCAAAATGGGAAAATAACTCTCCAAAATGACCTGCCACTGGCTGATAGAGAGAATCTGGTGCTGAATGACCAAATCCCCCAAACCGTCCAGCAAACCACGCCAAAGCTGGAGTTCTGCCTTCATCTCTTCCTTGAAGCACTCAGCCATGACAATCTGGAAATACTTGGTCTGATTGGCCAGTACTTGACGAGTCACTGTCCGCTTTCCGATACCAGTACCACCGACTAGGACCAGAGCACGCGCCTCCTGAGTCTCTATCACCTTAGAAAAGTAAGATTCCAAACGCTTGATTTCATCGACCCGCCCGAAAAAGTGATCCGTATTGCGCAGAAACTGCTTGGTCTTACGCTCGCTACGGTCCTTAGCAAGCACCTCATGATATAGTTGCTGGATCGGTTCCGTAGGACTAATGCCCAGTTCCTTATCCAAAATATTGACCAATTTATAATAAGTCTCTATCACCTTGCCAGGCCGATCATGATCCTGATAGAGTTTCATGAGCAGATGGTAGTTCTTCTCATCAAACTCATCAATGCTGATCAAGCGATGCAAATTCCGCTCAGCCTCTTCCAAATCTAGCTGGTCTTTTTCCGTTTCAAGCCGTTGGTAGCAGGCTTGGATATAAAGTTGCTCATATCGCGTCCGTATCTTAGACACCCAGTAATCAAAGGCCTCGCTGTCCTTGAGATAGAAGCCCTGCAGAAAATCACCCTGATAAAGAGACAGATGCTTCGCAGGATGGTTCGTAAAAAATTCTACATCACTTTCAATCGCACACTCGGGATTAAGCGACAGCACAGTCCGGTTGGGAGCGACAACCCATTCCCCACCTAGTAGCTTGTTAGCTTGATAAATCGTGTTGCGCAGATTCTTTTTGGCGGTCTGATTATCCTTATTTTCCCAGAGGATTCCTGCAATCTCCTCCCGATTGACTGCTCCATTGATGTGAAGATAGTAAAGCAGAGCATTGATTTTGGCAAAAGGAAAAAAGACTTCCTCCTGATTGAGAAAGACACTCGGACTTCCCAGCAATTTCAACCTCAACAGATCTTTCGTCATGCAAACGCCTCCAAGAAACCTTATAGAACTAATATAAACAAAAAGAGACAGTTTGGCAAGTAAAGTATTATACCAGCCCTTAATTTCCAGTTTTTAAATTGGTTTTATTTAGGATTTTTTTGTTATACTAGGATGAAAATAAAATTTTAGAAAGTTACTTATGAAGAAAAATATTGTTCTTTTCACTTTTCTCCTTCTGAGCGCGATTGGCTTAGAATACGAGACACAAGCCTATACAACTGGCAGTATGTCAGGCACTTCCTATGGGATTGTCGGACTATCAGCCCTCTTGGCCCTGCTCTATATCATTCCTTCCCTGCTCTTGATTCGTCAACTGGGAAAAAAATGGCAGACGCCTGCACTTAGTCTTGGGGTAGCTCTGCTAGGTGGCCTTTTCATTTCTGGCTGGACCTCTGGCTTGGCCAACACCTATATCCACGAGTGGGTCAGCACGAGCTTCCCAAATACTCTGCTCAGCGACCTAGAAAATGCTATCGCAGCTCCGCTGGTTGAAGAACCCCTCAAGCTGTTGGCAGTTGCCTTCGCTGTCTATCTAGTCCAAGTCAAAAAGCTCAAATCCTTCTTGATGCTGGGGATTACGGCTGGCATGGGCTTTCAGATTAGCGAGGACTTCTCTTACATCCTCTCTGACCTGCCCGAAGGCTTCTCCTTCACTATCTCTGGTATCCTAGGCCGCATCACTGGCGGCGTTGCCTCTCACTGGCTCTACACCGCCCTAACCACTCTCGGTCTAGCTCTCATGCTGCGCTATGCTAAAACTCAGAAAAAATACTTCCGAGCAGGGCTTTTCTACTTCCTATCAGCCTTCGTTCTCCACTTCTTCTGGAACTCACCGCTGACTGCTATCGAAACAGATATCCCAATCATCGTACCTGCCATGACTGCTCTGGCTGTCTTTATCTTTTACCAAGCCTACCGAACAGCCCATAAAATCGATCAGGAAGAATTGTGAGGGGAATAATACCAAAAGAGTTTGGGACAAAAAGATTTCAATTTTTAAAAATCTTAATTATTAAGCCCTTCAAATCTATAATTAAATACGAAAAGCGAACAAAGCAGAATTCTGATTACCAGAAAACTAGTTTTGTTCGCTTTTTATATTTGAGGTTGGACTTTTGTCCCAGGTTCTTTTGATCTGAATGGCTATCTGATTATATATATGATTATGATAAGATTTATTTATAATGCTCGCTTTCATACCATAAAGCATAAAGAGGATTAATTTTTTGCAGTAGCTCCTTTCCGTATCTATACCTCTTCCCCTGTGTCTCCTCAACTAATTGACTAACTTTATCAAATTCGTTTCTTTTAATTAATCTTTCTATTACATCCGCATTTTTTTCATCAATCACTTGTGAAGAAACAATCTCAATGATAATTTTTAAAATTTGATAAGCCACTTCGTCATCAGTTAGATTAGAAATCTCAGATGTAATTTTACCTCTTTCTGTAAAAATTAGATTATATTTTTCATTTCTATTTTCTATTATATTGATTCCTTCTGGAAAGTAGGGCGGTTTGTTTGAAAAATAGATTCCAAATTCTTCTAATTTTATATTTCCAATTTCGGAAACTCCATCTTCAATTTTGTTTTTTAATTTTGTTAACATAAAATCATTCCTTTTTTGTTTTATGTAAGTAACCACCTTTTTCTAGTTCTCTCATCGGCAAATATGTATAATATTGAATACCCATACCAGGTTCATCAAACCAAGGTGCGACTAATCCTTCTCTTATTGGTATCTCTTTTAGAGAAATATAGTCTGAATCCGGTTGTAATTTCATAAAAGGAGGCAAAGCCTTTTCACCAAATGTTGCTCCTGCAGGAGAGAAATACCTTCCTGTTGGATTAGAACCAATCCTATTTATTCTGGTTCCTGGTAATATAACGGATTCTTTGTATTCACCATTCAAAAATCCATCTTTATGTATACTTCCATCAACCCTGCCCAAAGCACTTTCGGGAGTTCCTGGATAAATGGCGTTTCCGGTTAGCTGATTAAAATAATCTGGATTGTCAAATACTTTTTTGTTCTCAAGATAGAATTCAGGCTCAAGTAGTTGAGACCATTGGGTCAGCTTTGCTCTATCAGATGGCTCCAATCCTTCATTCACATAACGATTCCATAGATCGTAACGATGCGTATCAATCCTCTTTTCCTTGCCAATGTGAGGATAAAAATTAGAAGCTCTTCGAGCATTTGCGCTATCTGCTATATTATTTAGTATTCTTTCAGTTCTAGCGTGAGTAGAGAAGTTAGAAGCCTCTCGAGCCCTTGCGCTATCTGCTATGTTGTTTAAAACTTTTTCTGTTAAAGCAGACTGATGGCCTTTTTGCTCAAGTTTAGCAACTTCTGCAAATGGAGATTTCCTAGTCACCTCTGTAACCGATAAATCTTTAGCTGCCCCAACACCCGAAGTCATTTTAGTAACTCCTAGAGCAGAAGCTCCTTTAGTTAATAATTTAGCCCCCTTGGCTAGCGCACCTGGACTAAATATACTATAATCTTCCTCAGCCTTACTACTATACTCAAGAGGTCTAGGAAAATTATATGGTGTGCTATCACGGAAACTTTGCAAAGCTCCTCGCTGTATGAACGGTAACTCTTCAGCTATTAAAGTCCAACCATCAATTATTGTTTTTCCAAGATTTATGGCCCCATTTGGTACATCTGCTACTAAGTTGACAGCGCCTTTAAAGATGCCAGAAGGAGCTGCGCTAGGGTTATCAGCCATCCTTTTAATAGCTGCTGAAACACTACCTATGCCCTCTCCTAAAGCGACACTTCCTCTCCCAACAATATATTTATCAAATCTCTTTTCGCTCGCACCACTATCCATAAGCTTCTCACCAAGCTCATTAGCCTCATCAGAAAGACTTTTAGAAACATGGGGAAGACTGTTCACTAAATTATTAATCCTATCAGTTAGCCCCTTTCTATTTTGAAAGTCACTAACTCCCCCTGATGCAGGCGAACTATTCTTTGGAATATAGCTCTTTGCCCCTATCCTATATGGAATGACGGTTTGAACCTTATTCCCCTTATTGAGATTGAACAATGGACTAATGTAAAGAGGACTATAATTAGATTCTTGACTTTTCTGTGTTGCTTGTTGGGTCAGCTGCGTGTGATTTTTTTTCGCTTGGTCTTGGGCAAGATTTCTAGCTTCGATTCGAGCTTGCCTTGCTTGAGAAGCTCTGTTTTGTCTTTCTTGAGCTCGCGCCAAGGCCTTAGCTTCTTCTTGAGCCTGGCGGAAAGTATCAATTTTATTTTCTGCCGACTGGATTTTATTAAATCCTTTGGCTAACGCACTGATTTCTTCTGATGTATAGTTAGATAAATCTACATTGACCTTATCACCAGGTGTCAGATTAATACGATTTTGTTTATTATTGATGTTCAGCTTATTCTGCCCATGCAAATCCTGAAGAGCCAGCATAGAAGCTGCTGCTGCTTTTTCCTTATCATCTGGATAATGGAGATTGCCGATTTTGGCTAAGCTATCACCTTTCTTGATCTGATAGTCATTACTTGCAGATTGATTAAATAGAGGCTGACTTTCTTTACTATTTGCAAAATCCAACAAGCCTTGATAAGCCGATGTAGGCTGACCTTGGCTATCGGTAAGAGTAGACTGACCATAAGGAGTAAAATCTAACTTTCCCTTGTTACTTGAGGAGGCTGAGCTTAAACTATACTCTGGAGTTGTGGTAGCCGACGTTTCAGAATTATTCAGACCATAACCATGGTCTTTTAACGCTTTAATAAACTGATTTCTATGTTCTTCTGACAAGGAATCTAAAGCTGTTTCAACTTCCGGTGAGACAGCTAAGTTATAGCGGCTACTGCCTGTGCTTGCTTTTTGAGTTCCAGCATTGGCAGACTCCAAGGCCTTTTCAGTAAAGTCTACTGCACCCAAAGCGTCTGTCGCTGATTGATCTACTTTGGAATCCGCCATTTTCAAGGCATCATCTTTACCTTTTTTAGCAAGATTGTCTGTCGTTACAGTATCATCTTTACCAGCAATCGCCTTATAATCAACAGAATCCGCCAAGCTGTCTGAAGCACTTACAGATGAATCGCTGATTGGTTTGTAATCGCTAGGCTTGATATTGCTAGCGTCCTCGCTTACTGATGGTGTACTAATTGGACGATAGTCGCTTGAACTAACATTGCTGACACTTTCGCTTACCGATGGTGTGCTGATTGGCTGATAGTCACTCGAACTGATATTGCTGACACTTTCACTTACCGATGGTGTACTAGTTGGCTGATAGTCGCTTGAACTAACATTGCTGACACTTTCGCTTACCGACGGTGTGCTAATCGGACGATAGTCGCTCGAACTAACGTTGCTGACACTTTCGCTTACCGATGGTGTACTAACTGGCTGATAGTCACTCGAACTGATGTTGCTAGCACTTTCACTTACCGACGGTGTGCTAATCGGACGGTAGTCGCTCGAACTAACGTTGCTGACACTTTCACTTACCGATGGTGTACTAATCGGACGGTAGTCGCTTGTGCTGATGTTGCTTAAGCTTGAACTAGAATTAGAACTGATTGGCGCATAATCAGAGGCTGAGAAAGAACTTCCAAAACTAGAACTGCTAAAACCTCCGCCAAAATCGAAAGCTTTTACCTCGTGAGGTTGAAAAGCCATCGCACTCAGTATGACAGCCGAAGCTATAACAACTTTACGAAATGATTTTTTCATAAGACAACCTTTCTATAATATAATACCTTTAATATTATAACGCATATTTCTTATACTGTTAATATTTTTGGTACAATGTTATAGTTTTTTAATAAAAAGTTGGAGTATCTTCATATTTATTTTCCTAATTTTTAAGACTCATTTAAGATAGTTATGTATTATCTAGCCCATTCCCACCAGCCTTTCTATCCTCTCCTTTCTCTGCTCTTTCCTTAAAGAAATGTTAACATTTTCTTAAAACTAACTTATATTAGGAATCTTTAAGCCGCAGTCTGTATACTTTCTACAAATCATCTAAGAAAGAGGTATGGATATGGATTATCTAGTGATTCCGGCCTATGAGCCTGATTATAATCTTATTAAGCTGATTAAAAAAATTCACCATAAGAGTGATTTTCATATCATTGTTATCGATGACGGCAGCTCATCTAAATGCCAGATAGTCTTTGAGCAGGCGGAGCAGTACGCGACCGTGCTCCGTCATCAGGTCAACCAAGGCAAGGGGCAAGCGCTGAAGACTGCTTTTACCTTTATCCAAGCACTGAAGATATACGGAACGGTGGCAACAGCAGATGCGGACGGCCAGCACAAGGTCTGGGATATTTTCCGTGTAGCGAGCAAGGCTTCTGAAAATCCCAATCGGCTGATTCTGGGAGCACGCGCCTTTACTGGCAAGGTGCCTCTGCGCAGCCGCTTCGGCAACAGTCTGACTCGGGCTCTCTTCAAAGCCCAAACTGGCGTGGGTGTCTCCGATACTCAGACAGGCTTGCGAGCCTTTACGACCAACATGATTCCATTTATGCTAAAGATAGAGGGGCAGCGCTATGAGTATGAAATGAACATGCTCTTAGAAGCCAGCAAGGAATATCCCATTTTGGAAGTGCCCATTGAGACGATCTATATCAATGACAATCAAGGCTCCCACTTCCGACCGATTCGAGACGGGCTCATGATTTATAAAAATATTTTCAAATTTGCCCTGACTTCTCTCAGCAGTTTCGTCGTTGACTACATCGTCTACGCACTGGCTCTCTTGTTTTTAGCTGCCGTGCCGACCAGTCTGAGAATTCTTCTCGCAAATGGGATTGCCCGCGTGACCAGCTCAATCTTTAATTACTCAACCAACAAAAAGCTGGTCTTTAAGAACGACGACAGTATACTCAAGACTGGAACCGGCTATTTCAGCCTAGCTGCAGTGCTCTTTATCCTAGATACACTGCTGATTCGCCTCTTCTATGCTGTCTTTGCTCTCAATCTTCTGATTGTCAAAATCATCGTCGGCATCTTGCTCTTCACCGTCTCCTGGATGGTGCAAAAGAGATTTATTTTTAAGGAAAGGACACACACCGCATCATGAAATTTTTAAAGAAAGGCTATGCCTATGCCTCCATTTTCGGGCTGCTTCTGACAGCTTCTTTCAGCTACTCCATGCTGAAAACCTTTGTCATCGCAGAGACCATTTCCACGGTTTCAAGCACAAGTTCGTCGTCCGATGCCGAGGCTGCCAGCAAGGCTGCGGAAACAGCGACTGTAACGGACACCAGCTATTCAGATGACAACATCTCGGTCACGCTAACTGAAAAGACCGTCAGCAACACCCAAGTCTACATCGCCGATGTGACCGTCAGCTCATCAGAATATCTGAAAACGGCCTTTGCCCAAAATACCTACGGAAACAATGTCACCGCCAAGACCTCGGAAACGGCGGCCAACAACAATGCTATCCTAGCGGTTAACGGCGACTACTATGGAGCCAACACAACTGGCTATGTCATCCGCAATGGCGTCGTCTACCGCGATACCGTCCGAGAAGACTCCAGCAATGGTGATTTGGCTATTTACAAAGACGGCTCCTTCAAGATTATCTATGAAGACCAAGTCTCTGCCGATCAACTGGTCAAAGACGGTGTGGTCAATATCTTGGCCTTCGGTCCATCCTTGGTCGAAAACGGTGAGATTGTCGTTGATACCAACTCTGAAGTCGGCCAGTCCATGTCTTCCAATCCACGGACAGCTATCGGTATCATTGATGAAAACCACTACATCATCATCGTTTCAGACGGACGCACCTCAGAAAGCGAGGGGCTTTCCCTCTACCAGATGGCAGAAATCATGAAATCTTATGGTGTCAAGACTGCCTATAACCTTGACGGCGGCGGCTCCTCTACACTTTACTTTAACGGTCAGGTCATTAACAAACCTACAACCAACGGAAATACTATCTCAGAAAGGTCGGTGAGTGATATTGTCTACATCGGTTACTAATCCCAGCAAAAAACGTTTTAGAAAAACAGCCCTTATCTACGCACTATTAACTATTTTCTTCTTTGCTTTCAGCAGAATCTATGAATCCTTCAGTTTCGGCGAAACATCTAGCCACATGCACTATCTCTTTGCCATTCCTCTAGTGGGTGGCATCCTCCTCCTGCTCTTCATGAAGGTCATCCCTAACCTCTCTCGGCTCAGCCTCAACCTCTGGAACTCGGCTGTAGCCATTATGACAACCGGCATGCTCATCCGTGGCATCGTCAATCTATCTGGCCGCTCCACGACGCTGGATATGCCCTACTGGTACGTAGGAGCTGCCTTTGCGGCTCTGGCACTACTCTCCATGGTCTTTACTCGAAGTGAGAGGAATAAAGAATGCCAAGCACAGCCAATACACAGCAAAAAAGAAGATTCAAAAATAAGTCGTCGTGAAACCTACAGTCAAGTATAAATCATAACCACCCGTTAGACGGGTGGTTATGATTTATTTCCCATCTTATCTACTCATCCTCTGCTTCAAACAGCCAGAGTTTTGAATCAAAGTCATAGCTCGGCTTTTGCTCAGAATCCTCCAGAAGCTGACCGCTGGAAGCGTCCGTTGTGACCAGCCCAACTCGCATAAGCTCAGCCCCCATATAGGCACGCCCCTCTAGCCAATAGACCTTATCCAAAGCCAGTCCTTTCAACTGCAAGCGCTGATGAGAGCGATTGACTTGGTTGAGGACCTTGAAAGTGCCTAAAAGTGCAGTATTCTGATCCTGACTAACAACCATCCAAGCTGTCTGCCCATCTCCCTTAAATGGCGACTGCAGTCGATAAAAAGTTCCATTATGAATCAGAACTCGATGGCGCTTGTAAAAAGCTATCTGTTCTCTGACCTCAGCCAATTCTTCTGGACTTAGCTGATTAAGGTCCAGCTCATAGCCAAAGGAACCGAAAAAGGCGACATTGCCCCGCGTCTTCAACGGAGTCAGACGATTGGTCTGGTGATTGGGCACGATGGAGACATGAGCTCCCATGGATGAAAGCGGATAGAGAAGACTGGTTCCATACTGGATTTTCAAGCGCTCAATCGCATCCGAGTCATCGCTGATCCAAGCTTGCGGAGCATAGTAGAGCATACCTGGATCAAAGCGGCCCCCACCTGAAGAGCAGGACTCAAATAACAATCTCGGATAGCGACTAATCAAACGCTCATACAAGTCATAAACACCCAAGACATAGCGGTGAAAAATCTCTCCTTGCTGATCAGCTGGCCAGGCAGCTGAGAAGACATCCGTCAGAGGGCGATTCATATCCCATTTGATATAATCCAGCTGCGCTTCCTCAATAACCGCCGACAGACGCTCAAAAATCTCATCCACTACTTCCGACCGAGAATAGTCCAAAACGAACTGATTCCGACCATGGTGGGGCTGTCTATCTGGCACTGCCAACAGCCAGTCAGGATTAGTTCGGTAGAGTTGGCTGTCCTTATTGACCATTTCCGGCTCAAACCAAAGACCAAACTGCATGCCCAAACCGTGAATACGTTCTGCTAAAGAGCCCAACCCCTGCGGCAACCTGTCTGGATTGACAAACCAATCCCCCAGCCCAGCGCGATCATTAGTCCGCTGGCCAAACCAGCCGTCATCTAGCACAAAGAGCTCCACTCCTACTTCCTGAGCCTTTTCAGCAAGATCCAGCAACTGATTCTCACTAAAGTCAAAATAGGTAGCTTCCCAGTTATTGATGAGCACAGGACGCGCTCGCTCGCGCCAGTATCCCCTTGCTAGTCGTTGACGAAATAGCTGATGAAAGACTTGACTCATGCCGTTGAGGCCCTGCTCAGAATATACCAGCAGAGCTTCTGGACTGGTAAAGGACTGGTCCGCAGCCAGCTTCCACTCAAAACCGAAAGGATTGATGCCTAGCTGCAGCCGAGTCACATCATAGGTATCCACCTCAGCCTGAATGAGAAAATTGCCTGAATACACCAAGGCCGCTCCTAGCACTAGACCTGAAAACTCAGTCGTTTCCGGTCGCTTAAGAGCTACAAAAGGATTGTGGTGAGGACTGGAAATACCACGAGTTGACTCAATGGACTGAATCCCCTGCTGAAGCGGGCGCTCCTTGATATGGCGTTCCCGGGCCCATGCCCCTGATAACTGCAGCCAGTCATAATCAGCATCTGGCAGATCCAGCGACAGACTAGCTAGGGATTCCAAGTAGCAAGTTTCCCTGCCTTGATTGATCACTTTGCAGGAGCGAGCGATAACCGGCCAATCAGCAAAAATCGTATAAAACAGCTGAACTTCTACTTTTGTCACCGCATCTTGCAGGGTTAGAATAAGACTCTTAGCCTCCGTTTGAGCCTCTGTATAAGTAGCGGGCAGCCCCTCTAAAGCTGGCTTACCATCTACCATCTGATGACTGACATAGACAAAGTCAGTAATGCACGAGCCATTTCCCTGCCGCAGACAGATAGCGGGATGGCGAAAGTCTGTCGTGCCGTATTCTGGAAATTCCTGCCGCACATGCTCCAAAGAATAACGTAAATCCCCTTCTTTCCGATAGGTCGTCATAGGTCGATGCTGCAGCTCCACAAGATAAGAATAATCCCGCTCCGGTACCGCCGCGCCGTAGTAAAGCTGCAAGAGTTTACCATCCTCCGAAACCCGAAAGATATAAGAAATCTCACCATTAGTCAGATGAAATTGTCTGTACTCTTCATTAAACAAAATACTCGCCTTATTCATGACCTTCTCCTTTCGTAGTCCGCAATCATGCTTCTCCTTTCATTATAAAAAAGGCTCTCCCTTTTGGTAAGCCTTTCTTTCTAGTATTATTTATCCAAATGTGACTTTTTACAGCTCCTGCCCCAGATGAGAGCTAGACTTGCGAAAATTCAAGGGCGACTGGCCACGCGCCTTTTTGAAGGCTTTTGAAAAACTCTGTGTTCCGGCAAAGCCCGTCTTATTGGCAATCTCTTCCACCGAAAGCTGGCTGCTCGTCAGCAAATCGGCTGCCATATTGAGCCGCAAATCATTACTGTACTCCTTGATCCCCTTTCCTACTTCATCCTTGAAAAGCCGAGATAGGTAGGAAGGGTGCAGAGCCAATTTCTGCGCCAAGTCCTGTACAGATAAACTTTCTGGCAGATGACTGCTCAGCAGTTCCAAGACCTGCTGGACATAGGGATTGACCCGACGGCTTTCCGTGATTAAAGAGGTCTGCTTAAGACGCTGGGACAAGAGCTCTAAGAAGCGATAAACTTGCCTTTGCAGAGCCAGTTCAGCTGTTATTCCGCTGCCTTCGTAAGCCAGACTTTCAAAGACCAAGGCCTTAAATTCCTGCAAAGAAGTCAGCTCAAAAGACCATTGGCCAGACTGTAAGCCCAGAGCCTGCAGATAAGGAGGCAAGAGGCGTCCACCCAATCCCATCCAGACATAAGACCAAGGCTCTTCTCCATCAGCCTGATAAAAGACCGACTGACCCGGTGGCACCACAAAGCCCTGCCCTTCCTGCAAATCATAACGTTGATTGCCAACGGAGTAAGTCCCCCGTCCCTCCAGTATGATATGAATGACATAAACATCCCGAACAGCCGGCCCAAAGCTATGATGGGCTTCCGTTTTTGAATAACCACAGAAAGCAAAAAAACAATCTTCCTGGCCAAACTGCATAGACTTAACCAAGGTCAGCGAATGCTCCATCAGCTCCTCCTTAGATTTGGATAAGTTTTTTATCCTTATTATAAAACAAAAACCACTAAACAGCAAATGAATCTGATTAGTGGTTTCTTCATTCATCTTAGAAAGATTGGACGGATGGGTTATGATTAAAGAGGGCATGGGTAGCCTTATAGATATGGTAGGCTGTTGCAGCATTATTCATAGTGTAAAGGTGTATGCCCGCCACATCCTGGGTCACCAAGTCAACAATTTGGTCCACAGCATAAGCCAGACCAGCTGCTCTCAGAGACTCTGGGTCATGTTCGTACTTATCCAGAATAGCCCGGAATTTTCTTGGCAGCTTGATATTCTCACAGGTCTTGAGCAGGCGCAGAGCCTGATTGCGATTGAGAATCGGCATAATCCCAGCATGGATGGGCACTTCAATACCGGCTAAAATACACTTGTCCTGAAAATCATAGAAGCGCTCATTGTCAAAGAAAAGCTGGGTCACTAGGCTAGAGCAGCCAGCATCCACCTTTTTCTTCAGATTTTGAATATCCGAAATCTGATTTGGAGAATCCGGATGGCCCTCCGGATAGCAGGCTCCGATGATGTCAAAGTGCGGTGCTTCTGTCTTGATGTATTCGATCAAGTCAGTAGCATAGGTAAAATCATCCTTAGGCGCTACATCTGGAAAAATATCCCCTCGCAAAGCTAAAATCTGATGGACACCAACCCGATCTAGAGACTGCAAGATATTGGACACCATGTCCTTGGTCAGATAAACCGCGGGTAGGTGAGCAATCGTCGGTATCTTGAGGTCGTTGGCGATGAACTCAGTCAAACGAACCGTCGTCTCCTCAATGTCAAATTTATTATTGCTGGCTGTCACACTGATAAAGTGAGGAGCCAGATCTTGCATCTCTCTCAATGCCTGAAAAATCTTATCATTGCCTACTGCCGGATTGGGAGGAAATACTTCAAATGAGAGACTGGGTGTGTGACGACGAACCATATAACAAAAAGTTCCTTTCAATGATGGTAGCGATAGCCAAGGACAATCCTACAAAAACAGCTCCTGCAGGATTGTCAGCTCCGCTTCAATTTTGGTATGTTCCTCCATCAAGATCAACTTTTGAGGTTCGAGGAGGATTATTTCAAGTGTTTTCTAGCTGCTTTGGCTGCTTCTACTAAGCGCACCAAGCTAGCCTTGGTTTCTGGGATACCACGAGTTTTAAGACCACAGTCAGGGTTGATCCAGACCTTGCTGCTTGGCACCTTAGCCAAGATAGCTTCAATCGTATGGTCAATTTCCTCTTCATTTGGCACGCGCGGTGAGTGGATATCGTAAACTCCAGGCCCCACTTCTGTCTGGAAGTTCTTAGCCTTTAGCTCATCCAGGATTTCCAAGTTAGAGCGGCTCGCTTCAAAGGAAATCACGTCCGCATCCATATTGTCAATAGCAGGGATGATATCAGTAAATTCTGAGTAACACATGTGAGTGTGGATTTGCGTATCTGGCGCTACTGTTGAGTGTACCAGACGGAAGGCTGGAATTGCCCAGTCAAGGTAATCTTCATACCAGTCGCTGCGACGGAGTGGCAATTTCTCACGAAGAGCAGCCTCGTCGATTTGGATAATCTTAACACCTGCAGCTTCAAGGTCAAGCACCTCATCCTTGATTGCCAAGGCGATTTGAAGGGTTGAATCCTTGATAGAGATGTCTTCGCGTGGGAATGACCAGTTGAGGATGGTAACAGGTCCAGTCAGCATGCCCTTAACAGGTTTGTCTGTACGGCTTTGCGCATAGCTAGACCATTTTACAGTAATTGGGTTGAGACGGGTCACATCGCCCCAGATGATTGGTGGTTTAACCCCACGCATACCGTATGATTGTACCCAACCATTCTTAGAGAAGAGGTAACCTGACAGGTTTTGACCGAAGTACTCAACCATGTCATTACGCTCGAACTCACCATGCACTAGCACGTCAAAGCCGACTTCTTCCTGCCACTTGATCCATTCATCAATCTGCTCAGCCAAGAATTTGTCATAGTCTTCTGCTGACAATTCACCCTTGCGGAAAGCCAAACGTTTAGCACGGACTTCCTTAGTTTGAGGGAAGGAGCCAATTGTCGTAGTTGGTAACGGTGGCAGATTGAGTGTCTTGTGCTGGATTTCTTCACGCTCTGCAAAGGCTGGCAAACGAGTGTAATCTGCGTCAGTCAAACCAGCGATGCGTGCACGAAGTTCGGCATTTTCACCAACACGTTCAGTCGCAAAGAGTTCTTTGTTAGCAGCAAGTGCTTCTGCACCACTGCCATTGCGGATAGCATCCAAGTCACGGATTTCATCCAATTTTTCCACCGCAAAGGCAAAGTGGTTCAAGATTGCTGGTTCAAATTCTTCATTAGCCGTTGTAAATGGCACATGGAGCAGTGAACATGAGCTTGTCAAAACAAGATTTTCAGCTGGGATTTGCTCAAGCACCGCCAAGCTCTTTTCATAGTTGTTGCGCCAGATATTTTTACCATTGACAATCCCTGCATAAAGTGTCTTATCAGCTGGGAAACCACCTTTGACAAGTTCAAGAGTTTTCTTGCCTTCTACAAAGTCCAGACCAATCGCATCTACTGGCAACTCTACAAGGTCTGCATAGATGTCACGAACGTCACCAAAGTAGGTTTGAATCAAGACTTCCAAGCCTTTCTTGTCTGCCAAAAGCTTCTTATAAAGGTCCAAGAAGAGAGCTTTTTCTTCTGCTGACAGGTCTTTGACCAGACTTGGCTCATCCAGCTGGATACGCTCTGCACCTAGCTCTGCTAATTTGGCAAAAACTTCTTGATAAGCTGCAGCCAGAGCATCTACAAAGTCAGCCGGCGCTGAACCATCTTCAAAGTCAGATACTTGCAGGAGGGTGAATGGTCCAACCACAACTGGACGGGTTACCAAGCCCAACTCTTTAGCTTCTGCAAATTCATCAAAAATCTTATGCCCAGCCAGTTTGACTTGGGTTTCTTTTTCAAATTTAGGAACGATATAGTGGTAGTTAGTGTTGAACCATTTCTTCATCGGAAGGGCACGGACATCCCCTTTTTCGCCCTGATAACCACGAGCCAAGGCAAAATAACGCTCCAAGTCAGTCAACTCCAACCCTTGTACAGATGACGGCACTACATTAAAGAGAAAGGCCGCATCCAGCACATTGTCATAGTGAGAAAAGTCATTTGACGGAATCTCTGAAATCCCCTTTTCCTTAACAATATTCCAGTGCTTAGCGCGCAGCTCTTTGGCCGCAGCCAGAAGCTCTTCTGCTGAGATTTCATGTCTAAAGTATTTTTCAGTAGTAAATTTCAATTCGCGGAATTCACCCAAACGTGGGAAACCAATGATAGTCGTTGACATAAACGTCCTCCAAAATTTTTCTTGATTTTATCTTATCAGAAAATCCCCCCTCTGTATAATTGGAATTTTCCAGAGTTTGATATAGCCTAAAACTATAACCTATCTCGTCAACCAGTCCAAAATCCCCATTTTAGAAGCACCATTGACTGTAATTATTGTTTGCTATAGGTAGAAGTTATGACCTTGGAAAAAGAAAAACCAGCGATTTTTATTTTCGCTGGCTTCTTTTCATTCTTTTACTAGTGCTTTTTTCTCCTCCTTCTCCACAACAAACTCTCTGATTAAGCGGTAGATAACTGCAAAGATAGGCGTGAAGAAAATCATGCCGACCAAGCCAAAGAGGTTACCCCCAATCAGGGCGGCGGCTAGGGTAAAGAGAGTTGGGAGACCGACGGACTGGCCTACCACGCGCGGATAGATAACATTGCCCTCAATCAGCTGCACTCCCTGAAAGACTGCGATTGAAAGAAGGGCTTTCCAAGGGCTGTCGGTGAAGATAAAGATAGCACCTAGAGCACAAGCTGAGAAAGGCCCGATGTAGGGAATGAAAGAGAGCACTCCAGCCAGAACTCCTGTCAAGGCCGCATAAGGCAGGCCTGTCAGAGAGTAGGCGATAAAGACTAAAATCCCAACAATGACGGCCTCGATCATCTGCCCCATCAGAAACTTATCATAGGTCTCAACAATGACAGAACCGACATAGGATAGGCGTTTGACAGCTTTCTCAGGAAGCAGGACCTGCAAGAGACGGCTAGTGATTGTCTGCAAATGCTCCTTGCTGCTCAAGAAAGCAAACATGAGAAAAATAGACATGATGACCGAGAAGAAATTGCCAAAGATGGCAGAGATATTGCCTGTCAGACTGCCCAGAAGAGAGATGGCTCGGTTGACAATGTCACTATTTTGCAGCTGCTTGGTCAAATCTTTCAGCTGGCTAGAGGAAAGCAAGCCAGACTGCTGCAGCCACTTGGCTACCTGAGGCGCTACCTTGCCGATTGTTGCGCTTAGCTGATTGACCGCTGTGGTCAGGGTTGGCACGACGATGGAGACAATCCCCGTCATAATGAGAGCTAAAATCAGCACCTCTAAAACTAAGGCCAAACCGCGCTGCAACTTCTGAGGGACTCGGCATTTGCCCAAGAAGTCTTCCAGCTTTTTCATCGGAACATTAAAGATAAAGGCCAGGACTCCACCTAATATAATGGGTGAAAAAACCGAAGTCAGACTCTGCAGCCCAGACCAGATGTTCCCGATATAGAGAACCAGAGCCAGAGCGAGCGCCGCAAAGACGATCAGTTTATAAGATTCATTTATTTTTTTCATAAGGCTTCCTTTTAAGGTTTTGTCATTTCCTTATTTTATCATAATTTTCGCGGGCTTTCGAGCAGGAGGAAGCAAGGGTTAATCAGCTTTGTCTTCACTTTTAATTTTTTGAAAATCTTGAAGATATAGAAATCCAGCCCCTATGGACAGAAGGCCTGCAAAGATAGCTAGAAAAGGAATAAATCCCATGATAGATGCAAAAAGCAGCATCTGATGATTCATCTTATTGACCCTTGAGTCCCCACTATAATGAGACATACCCGCTAAGGAAAGTATCAACAAGAAAACATTAATTAGCATAATCAGAAGTGCCCATATGTAATTCTCAATGAAGCTGACAATCAAATCAACAAACTCAAAACTCGATCTTTGTAAAGAAAAATAGATGATAAGAATTCCCGCTATAATACTCACAATCCCATTTACCAATAACAATTTATTCGACTTCATAGAAATCTCATTCTTTCTTTTTTTAAAATAGTATACCTAGCTACTTTCTAATCTGTCAACCATTATAAAAGAATGACTGTTTCATCCGATAAATCCGTTTTCATTCAAATTATCTTATGATAAAATAACTTTATGCACAAGAAAACGATTATTGATTTTAAGCAGTTGGGCCAACGCCTGATTTTTACGAATCCCATCAAGGAGCTAAAGACTCGCCGTCTTGACCAAGTGGAGGAACTTTTGACAGAGATTGAGGGCTGGCAGGAGAAAGGATACTATGCTGTCGGCTATGTCAGCTATGAAGCAGCGCCAGCCTTCGAGGAAAAGTTTCAGGTTCACTCAGCTCCGCTCCAAAAAGAATACCTCCTCTACTTTACTATCCACGATAAGGCCGAGGAGGCTTCCATTCCCTTGACCTATAAGGAAGTGGGGATGCCAGCGGCTTGGCAGGGGCTGACTTCTGAGCAAGAGTACCAGAAAGCTATCGAGACTATCCATCATCATATCCGCCAGGGTGATACCTATCAGGTCAACTACACGGTGCAGCTGTGTGCAGAGCTCAATCCTGAGGACAGCTTAGCTATTTACAACAGGCTGGTCGTCGAGCAAAATGCGGCCTACAATGCCTATATAGAGCATGATGAGACCGCCATCTTGTCCATCAGCCCCGAGCTCTTTTTCGAGGAGCAGCGAGGTCAACTGACCACTCGTCCTATGAAAGGAACCACCAATCGGGGACTGACCTTAGAGCAGGATAGAGAGCAGGCTGCATGGTTAGCACAAGATGCCAAAAACCGAGCAGAAAATATGATGATTGTCGATTTACTCCGTAATGACATGAATCACATTTCTCAAACGGGCAGCGAGCGGGTTGAGCATCTCTGCAGCGTCGAGCAATACTCTACAGTCTGGCAGATGACCTCTACCATTAAAAGCCTGCTACATGAGGGAATTGGGCTGGCAGAGCTTTTCAAGGCGCTCTTTCCTTGCGGATCCATTACAGGTGCTCCTAAGATTTCGACCATGGCTATCATCAAGGCGACAGAAAAAGCTGCCCGCGGGGTCTACTGCGGTACAGTAGGTATCTGTCTGCCAGACCAGAGACGGATTTTTAACGTTGCCATCCGCACCATCCAGCTAGAGCGGGAAAAAGCTATCTACGGCGTTGGCGGCGGAATCACTTGGGACAGCACGTGGAAATCTGAATACATCGAAACCCAGCAAAAATCTGCCGTCCTCTATCGGAAAAATCCGCGATTCGACCTGATTTCTACAGGAAAAGTAACGGACGGAAAGCTAACCTGGCAAGAACAACATCTGCAAAGACTGACAGAAGCAGCCAGCTACTTCGCCTATCCTTTCGACCAAGACAAACTGAAGCAAAAGTTAGAAGAAACCTACGCTCAGCTGGATAAAGGGCAGGATTACAGGCTGCGTATAGCTCTTAAAAAAGACGGCAGCATTGAGCTAGAAATGGCTCCTCTGTTGCCGCTGACGGCGACTTTCAGAAAGGCAAAATTGGTCGAGCAAACAGCCAATCTAGCTCAGCCCTTTACCTATTTCAAGACCAGCCATCGGCCACATCTGACCTTGAAGCAGCAAGAACAGATTTACTACAATTCCCAAGGCCAGCTACTGGAAACCTCTATCGGCAATCTGCTGCTGGAGCTAGACGGCAAGCTCTACACGCCTCCAGCTGAACTAGGCCTGCTTAAGGGTATCTACCGCCAGCAGCTACTGGATAAGGGTCAGGCTACTGAGAAAGTTTTAACGCTGGCTGACCTGGCTCAAGCGGAGAAAATCTACGCCTGTAATGCAGTCAGAGGGCTGTACGAGCTGGAGATTTATAAAGGAGAGCTCTGACATGAAAGTTATCTTTCTGCACGGACTAGGGCAAGATGCGCATTCTTGGAAGAAAGTTCAAGAAGCCCTAGTCAATGTCCCAACGGAGTCGCTGGCTCTTTTTCCGAAGGGCAATGAAAGTTACCAAGACATTCGACAAGCAACCCTCCAGCACCTTCAAGCTGAAGAACAGCCTTTTATCTTAGTCGGTTTGTCACTCGGTGGCCTACTGGCACTGGACCTAGCTGACCAAGCTCTTCCTCATCTGAAGGGTTTGATTTTATCCGGGACTCAATATAATTTAGCAGATAATTTTCTCTACAGACTGCAGATTCTCGTCTTTAAACTGATGCCCAAAAGCGTCTTCACCAAGCAAGGGGCGGATAAAGGCCAGATGCTGCGGATTTTGACCGAACTGCGTAAGGTAAATCTTACTGATAAGGTAAAGAAAATCAAGCTCCCCAGCCTGCTGGTTTGCGGAAACAAAGACAAGCCCAATCTAAAAGCTGCCTATGAACTTAACAAGCTGCTAAAAGATTCTCAACTTCGCATTATAGAAAAGGGCGGCCATTCTCTGAATAGCCAAGCGCCAGAAACATTTGCTCAAATAATTGAGAAATTCCTACATGAGTTCTGACCCTTTTATAAAACCAATCAAAAACTTTAGAAATATTTGAGAAATTCTTTATAAATATTTGAAGGTTTGGCGCTATACTAATTAATAAGAAGAGGAGTTTTCTCTCCTAACATCATGAAAAGGAGAATTGATCATGGAAAATGTTTTGGTTTTACAGCAAGTCAGCAAAAAATTCGGCCGGCAGTACGCTCTGACCGATGTGAGTCTGACGATAAAAAAAGGAGATATTTACGGTTTGATTGGCAAGAACGGGGCCGGAAAGACCACTCTGATCAAGGTCATCACCCAGCTTTTGGAAGCAAGCAGTGGCAATATCTCCCTCTTTGGCTCTCAGAACTATCAAGAATGGACGCAGAGCCTCAAACGGGTCGGATCGGTCATCGAAACACCGGTTGCTCACAACCACCTGACAGCCTATGAAAATCTCAGCTACTACTGCAAGCTCCGCCATATTCCCCATGCGGACAAGGTCATCCGTGAAACCTTGGAATACGTGGACTTGACGGATACCGGCAAGAAGAAATTTCGTGACTTCTCTCTCGGGATGAAACAGCGGCTGGGTCTGGCTATTGCGCTTCTTACTAGACCTGACCTGATGATACTGGACGAGCCTATCAATGGCCTGGATCCGGTCGGCATCAAGGAATTCCGCCAGCTGGTGCAGCGGCTCAACGAGGAGTTTGGCATGACCTTTATCATCTCCAGCCATATCCTGTCTGAACTCTACTTGGTGGGTACTCGGTTCGGCATTATCGAGGAAGGACGGCTGATTCGCGAGATTTCCAAGGCGGAGTTTGAAGAACAGAGTGAAGACTATATCGTGCTTAAAACGTCACAGTTAGAAGAAGCCAGCCGGCTGATTCACGACCAGCTCATGCATCGCATCAAGGTGGTCAATGCTTCTGACGAGATTCATATCTTCACCCATTCTCATGAGATTAGCAAGATTGTCAAGGAACTTGCGACTGCAGATATACCAGTGCAGGAGATTTACTATGCACGACAAAACCTAGAAAACTTCTTTACAGACTTGGTCAAATGACAAAGGGAGGCTTATCATGATGGATTTCATTAGAGCCGATTTTTACCGGCTCATGCGTTCAAAAGGCTTTTGGATTACTGAGTTTTTACTATTCTGTGTGATTTTCTCAGCAACCTTCTTCCAAGCAAATATTCATTTAGGAGTAAATATCTCCAGAAATGAGGCTGCTACTCAAGCTCTAGGAAAACTAACCGGTCTTCAAGCTCTGGACTATTTTGCAGGCAATACAGACAGTCTGTTATTTTTCACTATTATTGGTATCAGTATAGTTCTTGGAGTGGACCTGTCTCGGAAACTTTATAAAAACTGTCTGAGCTATGGCATCTCTAAGCTCAGCTATTATTTTTCTAAATTCTTTGTCTGCGTTAGCATCGCAGCCTTTCACTTCCTAATGATTGTATCTATCTCCTTTGTGACCGCTAGTCTGTCCAACGGAATTGGTAGTGCCCCCAGCTCTTTTTTGCCTCAGCTGGTAGCTGCTCTCTTCGTTCAATTTCTCGGCACGATTGCATGGATTGCCATCATTTCTTTTGTACTCTATGCCAGCCACTCCATCGTGTCTAGCTTTCTAACCTATTTCCTTGGCGGTACCTTACTGACTATTCCCCTCATCTTTTACCCTGACAATGAATGGTTGCTCTATCTGACTCTGCGATTTAACACAGATATGGCAGCAGATAGCGGAGCTGTTATCAAGGCTATCCTGACAGTGGTAACGGTCACCCTGCTCTTTCTAGGTGGCGGGCTGATGGTTTTCAAAAAGAAAGATTTATAAAAAGCAGGTACAATCTTAAACATTCAGAGGAGATTTCATGTTACATACCATTCAGGCGGAACTCTACCAGCTTGTCCGCTCCAAGCTTTTTTGGCTAATAGAAGGGCTGCTCTTTTTTCTCATTTTCATCAGCTCTCTTGGTGAAAGAAACTTTAATTTTTATATCTCTACATCTTCTGATCCAGAAGAAATAGTCAGCCAAGGTTGGACAGGATTTGAAGCTCTCGGGCAGCTTGCTAAAGATTTCCTGCCCTTTGTCATGATTACTGTCCTTGTGCTCATCATCTTTCTGCTAGGTCGTGACCTGACTAGAAAACTATACAAAAATATATTGGCTAGCGGGGTTTCTCGGAAAGAATTTTACTTATCCAAAATAGCTGTTCTTGTCATAATTATCATCTTTCAACTAGTGGCAGCCTTTGCTATAGCCTTTATCTTTGGGAGCCTCTTCCACGGACTTGGAACTATGCCAAAGAACTTTTTCTGGAGCTTTTCCTTGTCTTTCTTTCGCTCCTTTCTCTTTATTATGACCTGCAGTTCCGTAGTTACCTGTCTTCTCTACCTGACCCGCTCCACCCTAGCCAGCTATCTCGTCTTTTTCGCCCTGATTATGCTTCAGTCTAGCCTCGTCATCGTTTTCCCTCAGATAAATTCTGAACTATTCTTATTCCTTATCCTAGCTGGTTCTATCTTAGGTGGTTACCAAGCCTTTCAGCACAGGGACTTATAAATTTAAGCAGTCAGCCCTTTGGCTGCTTTTTTATTGCTTTTGGATTGGTTCTGCATTTCTTTAGAAATATTTTAGAATTTCTTGAGAAATATTTGAAGTCTAGGCTGTAAACTAAAAGTAAGAACAAAGAAACGGAGTATCACCATGCAGCATATCTTAGAGATTAAACATATTACGAAACAATCCAGCCAGCAATACGCCCTTGATCAAGTCAGCCTATCTATCCAAAAAGGCGATATTTATGGACTGATTGGCAAGAAAGGGAGTGAAAAAACTAACCTGATTAAGATAATTTCCCAGCTCATTCATGCCAGCAACGGAACAACTGCCCTCTTTTCCTCTGCTGACAATCAGAAGGAATGGAAGAAGGCGCTCAAGCAAAGCGGAGCTATCATCGAAACACCGATTGCCCACGAGCATCTGACGGCCTTTGATAATCTGCTCTATTATTGCATTGATCGAAAGGTTGCCAATCCTGATAGGGTTATCCAAGAATGCCTAACTTATACCGGACTGACCAAGACTGGCAAGAAAATATTCAGTGAATTTTCCCTAGGCATGAAGCAGCGGCTAGGCATCGCTATCGCCCTTATTGATAAGCCAGACCTGCTGATATTGGATGAGCCTTTTAATAATCTGGGACCTATTGACATCAAGGAATTCCACCTCATGATCCAGCGAATCAGCCAAGAACTAGGGACGCCCCTTATCATTTCCAGTCACATCCTATCTGAACTTTCCTTGGTCGCCACCAAATTTGGCGTTCTGGAACAAGGCAAGCTTGTCACAGAATTTACCAAAGAAGAATTCGACCCTCAACTTATACCAGAACAGCTTAACTAGCTACAAGTCTAGCAATGACTATTCTTCTTCACAAAGCATTGCTGAAACCTTTGTTGCTTTTGAGAACTTGACATCTTTTAACATAAAAAATGAACACCCCAAGCAGCCAGTCAGCCGATTGGTTGTTCCGCATTTCTTTAGAAATATTTTAGAATTTCTTGAGAAATATTTGAAGTCTAGCTTGTATACTAAAATCAAACCTAAGAAAGCGAGAATATACCATGCAAACTGTTTTAGAAGTAAAGCAAGTTACCAAACAATATGGCCAGCAATACGCCCTCGATCATGTGAGTCTTTCAATCCAGAAAGGCGATATTTATGGACTGATTGGCAAGAACGGGGCTGGCAAAACCACTCTTCTCAAGACCATTAGCCGGCTCATTCATGCCAACAGCGGAACCGTTTCTGTCTTTGGTTCGCAGAACTCTAAGGAATGGAATGAAGCCCTGCGCAAGATAGGTACTGTCATCGAAACACCAGTTGCTTACAATCAGATGACTGCTTATCAAAATCTCAACTACTACTGCAAGGTCCACCAGATTGCCCAGCCCGACCAGCTCATCAAGGAAACCCTGGCCTATGTCGGATTGAGCAATACTGGTAAAAAGAAATTCCGCAACTTTTCGCTAGGAATGAAGCAGCGTCTAGGAATCGCTATTGCACTTATCAGTAAGCCTGAACTCATGATTTTAGACGAGCCCATCAACGGCCTAGATCCTCTTGGCATCAAGGAATTTCGACTGATGATTCAGCGACTCAATCAAGAATTGGGAATCACTTTTATCATTTCCAGCCACATCTTGTCCGAGCTTTATCTGGTAGCCACCAAGTTTGGAGTGATTGACCAAGGACGGCTTGTCGCAGAATTCACCAAGGATGACTTTGACCGAGCCAGCGAAGATTATATCGTCCTCAAGACTAGCGATAAAGAACAGGCTGCCAATCTCATCCAAGGCAAGCTCCACTATCAGCTCAAGGACGCTGATAAATCTGACGAACTGCACATTGTCGCCCAAGAGCAGGAACTAAATGACATCAACAGGGAGTTGGTCCTATCCAACATTCATGTCAATGGTATCTATGCAGCTCACAAAGATTTAGAAAAATACTTTACAGATTTAGTCCAGTAAGGAGAAAAAACCATGTTACATACTTTTCAAGCAGATTTTTACCGCTTCTTTCGTTCCAAGGCTGTTTGGATTACCGAATTCATCTTTCTACTGACGACCTTGAGCGCAGTCTTTGGCAAATTAAATGCCGTCCAGCTTATACAAGCGGTGTCTAACGCTATCGGTAATAATACTTTTATCATCATTATCCTGTCTATGGTCGTCATCGGGACAGATCTGAACAAGCAGCTTTACAAGAATACATTAACCAGCGGTGTTTCCCGTACCAGTTTCTTCGTCTCTAAAGCCCTAATCATGGTCTGCGTAACGTTCCTGCAGTTGACTCTCTATTATAGCATCAACTTTATCCTAGCAGCCATTCTAAACGGTATCGGTGATTTATCCGCCACCTTCCTGCTTCAGTTTATTCTTCTATTCTTTGTGCAGTGCCTGACTGTCATTGCTTGGACAGCCATTATTTCCTTTATTCTTTATCTGAGTAAATCTATGATTGCTGCTCTGGGAGGTTACCTTTTCTGCGCATCCTTAACCGGAGCTCTTGCTCAATTTTATCCCAAATCTTTATGGCTGCAGCATTTAACCATGAGCTTTGATTTTGAGACACTTCAAAGCAACGGTGTAACCTTAAGAATTGTTCTAATCGCCTTGTTTTTGGGGACCGTCTTCACAGCAGCAAGCCTCTATACTTTCCATAAAAAGGATTTATAGTAGAAAATGAGCTAGTTCTTGACTGGCTCATTTTAATCTCTTCAATTACATATTTCTTTAGAAATATTTTAGAATTTCTTGAGAAATATTTGATAATTAGTTTGTATAATAAAAGTATAAACAAAGTAATTAAAGGAGAAACATCATGCAAAATGTTTTAGAAGTGAAAGGACTCACTAAAAAATACGGTGATCAATATGCTCTGAAAGACGTCAGTCTTTCCATCAAGAAAGGAGAGATCTACGGTCTCATCGGAAAAAACGGTGCTGGTAAGACCACACTGATCAAAATCATCACTCAAGTCATCTATCCTAGCGGAGGGTCCGTGTCTGTCCTGGGCTCTCAGAACCAACAAGAATGGACCAAGGCCCTCAGCCATACTGGATCTGTTATCGAGACCCCTGTAGCTCATGCCCACATGTCGGCCTATGAAAATCTGCGCTACTACTGTACCGACCGGGGCATTCCAAATGCTGACAAAGTCATCAAAGAAACCCTGCAATATGTCGGCCTGACCGATACTGGAAAGAAAAAATTCCGCAATTTCTCTCTAGGGATGAAACAGCGGTTGGGCATTGCCATTGCCATTTTGGGGCGTCCCGACTTGCTCATTCTGGACGAGCCCATCAATGGTTTAGATCCAGTTGGGATTCAGGAATTTAGAGAAATGGTCAAGCGCCTCAATCAAGAATTAGGCATCACCATCATCATTTCCAGCCATATCCTGTCCGAGCTTTATCTAGTAGCAACTCGCTTTGGCTTTATCAATCAAGGGCATTTCATCAAGGAGCTGTCTAAGGAAGAATTTAACCGAGAAAGCGGCGACTATATCATCCTCAAAACGGATAATCTCAAGCAAGCTGCTCATTTAGTGCAAGACAAGCTAGGCTACCAGCTCAGACCGACCAACAAGGAAGATGAGCTGCATATTTCCGGTAAGGTACAAGAAATTCGCAAGATTGCCAAGGAATTAGTCCTAGCCGACATCCCAATCGGGGAAATCTACTACGCCCACAAAGACTTAGAAAAATACTTTACAGACTTAATCAACCAACAAGGAGGAAACACTCATGTTTAATAGTATCAAGGCGGATTACTACCGTCTCTTCCGCTCCGTAGGATTCTGGGGAGTGCAGGCTTTCTGCATCTTTGGAATTCTCCTCGCCATTTTCACTTCCAAAGTTGTCAGTTCCGACAACGGTATCTTTTTTGCCATAGATGTCGTCTCCTACAACAGCGGCATGCTCTTTATTGCCTGCAATGTCATGACTAGCTTGCTTCTCGGTGTTGATCTCAATGACAAACTTTATCACAATAACCTGACTACAGGCAAGACTCGGACCCAGTATTACTTCTCTAAAGCACTGGTTATCGGTAGCTTACTGCCTATGCAGTTCATACTGCTCTACATTTTAGGTATTGTCATCGAATTTGTCCGAACCGGCGGTAATATGGGAACCCTGCCAGCTAATTTCTGGGGACAATTCGCAATACTCTTTGTCATGCAGGTCATCTGTACCTATGCTTGGTACTGCATTACCAGCTTTGTCCTCTACTTGACTCGAAACTATAGTGTCGTCTTTATCACCTATATCATGACCTACATCTTACTCGGCCTCCCTAGTCAAATGGTTGATGCCAATAATGAATGGTTCAAGGCTATCAAGATGGAGTTCGTCTACGGAGACGCTTCAATACCAGGTGTCATCACCAAAACAGCTATCTTTGCTCTCAGTCTGATCACAGTCTTTAGCTTAGCAGGACTGGCTACACTGAAAAAGAGAGATTTGTAAAATAAAAACTCAGCTAATTTAGTGATTAGCTGAGTTTTTATTTTTGAGCGGATTTTGATTGGATTATGAGCGGATTTCACTCCTTCTGGTCTAGCCCTCTTTATCGGCTTTCTTTCACTGCTTCCAATCTTGCTTTTTCAAGAACAAACTGATGCAGACTCCTAGGATAAGGTAGAAAGTGACAAAGGTAAGACTGGCTGCCAGACTGGTCGGATATGGAAAGATCTTGCCCAGAGGAAAAAGAATATTAGATAGAAATCCGAGGGGAACAAAGAGCAAGAATAAAATCAAGGCTAGCTTAACCTGAAAAGAAGGTCTTACCTCGGATAGATTGCGGCCCGTTCCCCACACTAGCAGCCCTACTCCCTGAACGATCAGCACCGGCGTTAGCAAGATACTGATTTTGAGAAAATCAGCTAGGATAATGGAGAGGATGATGCCCAGACCGACAAAGCCAAGAGAGAGCTGATAGCAAATATTGCTGGCTATTCTCCTGTGCTTGATTGACTGCTCTTCCTCTTTCTGGACTACAGGCTCAATTCCCTTGAGCAGATAGTCTGTGGTCACCTCAAAATAGTCACTCATGGAAATGATCTTATCCAAATCAGGCATACTCTGCTCGCTCTCCCACTTGGAAACGGCCTGTCTAGACACACCGAGTTTTTCGGCTAGCCCCTCCTGAGAAATGCCCCGCACTTTTCGCAGGTACTGGATTCTGTCTGATAGATTCATGGATTGTTTTACCTACTCTTTCTTATTTTTTATACTTTCTTTCATTGAAACTTATTATAGCACAAGGCGGAGAGACTGCAAAGTCTGATTGTCATCTCTTCATAAAATGCTAGACTTCTTCTTTAGATGGAAGAGCTTTTTCCTCCCTATCCGTCCGATACCAGAGATAGATACTATAAAGTGTCAGGAGAATCACACCTCCAAAGTAAAAGAAGGGATTAACTTGAGAGAAATCTAAATTGTTAGCTTGAGCTATTCCAACAAAAGTCGGGATGAGAGTGTTGGAGAGTGCATGAAAGATGTTACAAGCAAGGACAGACTGGGTCTTCTTATACAGAGCTGCAAGCCAAAAAGATAGAAGGATACTGAAAATGATAAAAACCGAGAACAGATCCTGGCTTCGATCATAAAAGCGATCGTAAAACCAGAGAGGAATATGCCAGATGGCTCAAATAATACCGGTCATCAAGGTAGAGACAAAGAAAGAAAACTTTTTCTCTAAGGCCGGCTGTAGGAAGCCGCGCCAGCCAAATTCTTCAATCCCGCCCGATAGGACAATACAATAGATAAAAAACCAAGGAAATCTTACTAAAGCGCCGTCTACCAGCTTGCCGCCAGAAGCTAGGGCATAGAAGGCGGTCAGACCGCCACCATAGATTAGCAAGTAGAGCCAGGTCTCTTTCTTGCCTGAAAAGAGATAGGAGCAAATGGCCTTGAAGCCTTTCTTTTTCAGTACGATCAGGCTAGCCAGCATAGGCCCAAACATAGCAATACCATTTAGAATAGCTTCAAGAGCAAGATAGGCTGTAGGTGGACTGTCTGGCCAAAGGTTTTTGAGGATAATGTCCAATAGCCAGAATCCCCATGTCCAGCCGAAGTTCCAAGCCAGGAACGGCAAAATTAGTTTGGGTTGTGGTTTGATAGTTGTTTCTGTATTCATGAGAATACCTCCTTATAATATAATTAAACTCAAGTTTTTGATCCAAATCTTCAAAGACAGCGACTCGTTCATTCCGAAATCAAAAACTCGGTTTCTGCTTTCAGATTAACAAAAAAGCCAGTTGCCTTTCTAGCGACTGGACTTGGAATAAAGAAAAAATCTAGTTGCTTTTTGAGTGATTGAACTTGGAATCATTGTCAACTATCAGTTGCAAGTCAGTTATATCAAGGGTTTAGAGCAGTTGGCTGGTTTTTCACTTTGACTGTTAAAATGACCTCGCTGATATGACTTGCTTTTCAAATCACAAAACAAAAAGGCATCTTTATCATGCCTTTCTTCGACTTAATCTAAAAACAAACCTCCGCCAATTCAAAAATTAGCTGAGGTTTATGAGCGGATTTTGAGGATAGCTAATAGAGCTAACTCTTTCTTTTTTGCTTTTTTAAAAGTCATTTACAAAGTCACAACTAGTTCAAACCAGTCGTCCTCTGCTTTCATTGTCAAGTCCCCGCCCAGAATTTCGACTAACTGCTGGGTGATGTAGAGCCCCAGCCCTGAAGACTCCTCGCTGCTGGATAAGTTTTCTGAGTAAAAGCGATTAGTCAGCTTATCCAGATATTGGATAGGCTGCTGGACGATATTTTTGACGGTAAAGATACAATGCTCGCCCTCTTTTTTCAGAGAAATGCTGGCGGCCTTACGGCCGTGCTTGAGGACATTGCTTATCATATTTTGGACAATGCGCTCTAGAATTTCTGGGTCTGTCTCTAACTCTAGACCTTCAGCCAGCTCTACCTGCAAGTCAATCTGGGCTTTCTGAAAGGCATCATAATAGGTAAAAAGCTGCTGGGTTACCAGCTGAGATATATCTGTCGGCTGGACATTGGCCCGAATGGCTCCCTCCATCAGCCGGCGGTACTCCATCAAGGCTTCCAGCCGTTTGGATACCATTCCCAGACTATCTGCAATTTTGATTAACTGCTGACTTTCCTGACTATCATCCTTCAGCAGCTGCTGGGTATAGCCGCTAGCAATGGTCAGAGGGGTGCGGATATCATGGGCAATATTACTGATAGCCATATCCAGCGTCTTCTTTTCCTGCTGGACGACAAAGGTCGTCTTATCTAGCTCCCTAAAGAGCAGCTCTGCTTCCTCTGTCAATTCCAAAATACTGGGGGCATGAGCAGCAGGAGCCAGACGATTCTGGCTCCCTGTCTGCCGCTTCCGACGAATCTGCTGAGCCACGTCCTTGACCGCCAGATGATAGCGTATGAAACCAATAGCCAGAAACAGACTGATAAGGGCAAATAAAATGACTAACACCAACATATCAGTCCTCCTTGAGCCGGACACCTAGTCCCCAAACAGTCTCTATGTATTCCTCTGTTGGGTCCAACTGAGCCAGTTTCTTGCGTAGATTGCTGAGGTGGGTATTCAGAGTATTATCCCCAGGCAGATAGCTCTCTTCCCAGACCTGCTCAAAGAGCTCTTCCTTGGTGTAAATCTTCTTGGGATGACGAAGCAAGAGCTGGAGGATATGATATTCTTTCTTGCTCAGACGGACGCTTTTCTCACCGCAGACCGCCTCAAAGGTAGCCTTGAGCAGACGGATATTTTTAAAGGACTGGCCTTCTTCTTCGCCAGTCAAAGCCTGCTGGCTGCGCAGCTGCACGGTGATACGAGCAAAAACCTCATCCAGATTGAAAGGTTTGACGATATAATCATTAGCACCATTCAGCAGATACTGGCTAACCAGCGCTTTCTCATCAAGGGCTGTTAGCATGACCACTGGCACCGTAGCATTGCTGCTGCGAATTTCCTTCAACACTTCATCACCATTCTTCCCCGGCAGCATGATATCCAAAAGGACCAAATCAATCTCCTCCCGCTCAAACAGCGAAATGCCCTCTGTCCCCGAATAGGCAGAATAAACCGTGTGTTCCTTCTGAAAAAGATCTTTTAGAATTTCATGAATATCACTATTGTCTTCGATGAGTAAAATATGAGCCATAAACACTCGCCTCCAGAAATTTCCTATCACTAGTGTAGCAAGGATAAGAGGCTAAGTCAATAAAAGATGGACTATTCGAAAAACTTTAGAAATATTTTAGAATTACTTGAAGGATATTTGAGAATCGGACTTTAAAATAGAAAGAAATAAGAAATGTATGTGCTATAAAAAGGAGGCTCAGAATGTTTAAAATTTTTTACAAAATCATTTTTAGAAGTATTACTTTCGCCCTTGAGGGCTAAAAAAGGAGAGCCGCATGAAGAAACTGATTTGACTGATTTTTTTAACAATCTTAAGGTCAAGGATTTTTCAACAGGAGCCGGAGTGCAGATGCCATCCTTTATACAGGGTACGGCTAAATGATGCAAAAAATCAATGACCTTATCAGAGTATAAAAATCAAACCATTTAAAGGAGAAAATTCTATGACTAATGAAACAAGAATAAAACCACAACCAAAACTAGTCTGGCCGTTCCTGGCCTGGAACTTCGGCTGGACTTGGGGATTTATGTTGCTAGCTATCATTCTCAAAAATCTCTGGCCGGAAAATCCACCTATACTCTATCTAACTCTGGAAGGCCTCCTAACGAGTCTCAGTATGTTCGGACCAGTAATAGCTAGTCTAATGGTGCTGAAAATAAAAGGCTTCAAAGCCATCTGTTCCTTTATCTTCTCAAGCAAGAAAGGGACTTGGCTCTATCTCCTACTCTTCAGTGGAGGTCTGGCTGTGACTTTTGCATTAGCTTCCGGAGGCAAGCTGGTAGACGGGGCTCTGCTTTCATTTATTGGATCCTTTATCTACCTTATGACCTTGGCTGGTGGCATGGAAGAGCCTGGCTGACGAGGCTTTCTGCAGCCGGCTTTGGAAAAGAAGTTCTCTATGTTTATCGCCTCCTCGATAACCGGACTAGCTTGGGCTTGCTGGCATATTCCTCTCTGGTTTTATGACCGCTTTTATGATCGAAGTCAGGATCCCTTTCTAGTCTTTATCATTGTAAGTATAGTCCAGTCCATCTGGTTTGCTGCACTGCATAAGAAGACGAAATCTGTCCTTGCCTGTATGATTTTCCACGCCCTGCTAGATATTCTGATAGAAACTTTTGTCGGCATCAACCTAGCTGATAAGTTTGATTTCTCTCAGGTTAACTCCCTCTTTTACCTTGGCGGCTTGGGCATTCTGACCCTTTACAGTATTTATCTCTGGTATCGGGCGGATAAGGAAGAGAAAAACGCATGATTAAAAAATAAGAATAGCCTAATTCTAAAATTAAAAGGAGACTGCGCCGACTATCTGAACTCAGCTTATGTGAATACTAAAGTTGAACAGAAAGGAAATGCTATGAAAAAAACATTTATTCTAACGCTTCTAACGATTATAACTCTAGGACTCTTCCGGCCAATTACTGCATCGGCTGAGGAGTCTCAAAAGCTGCCATCTGGTATCGAACGTGACCAGATCAGCCAGAAAATCCAAGACTATGTCAAGGAACATGAAAAAACAACAGCTGGCATGGAAACTGCTATCTTTGACAAGAATGGTACCATTTATCAAGGCAACTTTGGATACATGGATAAGGAAAAAGGCATTAAGGCTGATGATGATAGCGTTTTTGAATGGGGCTCCGTAACCAAATTAACCATCTGGGTCTCTGTCATGCAGCTCTGGGAGCAAGGTAAGATTAACCTAGAAGAAGACATCCGCACCTATCTGCCAGAGGGCTTTCTTAAGAATCTCCTCTATGACAAACCTATCACCATGTTGGATCTGATGAGTCATCAGGCAGGATTCGATGAGGTAACCATGTACCTACAAGAAGATAAAAGTATCGAAGAAATCCTTAAAGAACAACAACCTATTCAGTCTTTTGAACCCAGTACAGTCACAGCTTATTCAAATTACGGTGCTGGCTTGGCTGCTCTGATTGTCGAGCGGATCTCTGGTCAGACTTTTGCCGACTATGCCCATGAGCATATTTTCCAACCACTGGGCATGGATAAAACGGCTATTTTGCCGGATCTATCAGACAATTCCTACGTTCAGAAAAAGCGTCAAGAAACCAAAGGTTACGACACTAAAGGAAACTTACTGAGCAAGGACCATTTCATCACTAGCATCTATCCTATCGGAGCGGCTACTGGCACCTTGAAAGACTTGGAGAAGTTCGCCCAAGCCCTGCTGGCTCGCAAGACGCTCTGTTACCTCTCTTCAGAAAGTTCAGAGAAAAGCTCAGCAAAGGGCGCCTATTCCTGACGGCCATGACCAGTCTATCTGCCTTAGCAGTGACCGCTAATATCCTCTATTGGTCCCTCTATCAGTGGTGGGTATTCTAATATGAAAGGAGCCAGCTATGAAAAAAACATTTTCCCTAATCCTTTTAACACTTTTGACTTTAGGACTCTTTCGACCAATTACCGCACTGGCTGAAGAACAGAAACTCCCATCTGGCATTGACCGCAACCAAGTTGGGCAAAAAATCCAAGACTATGTCAAGGAGCATGAAAAGACGACTGCCGCTATGGAAACGGCAGTATTTGACAAGGATAGCACCATTTACCAAGGCAACTTCGGTTATATGGATAAAGAAAAAGGCATCAAAGCTGACAAAAGTAGCGTCTTTGATTGGGGCTCTGTGACCAAGCTGACCGTCTGGATAGCTGTCATGCAACTCTGGGAACAAGGAAAGATTGACCTAGAGGAAGATATCAAGACCTATCTGCCAGAGAATTTTCTTAAAAATCTGCACTTCGACAAAGCTATCACGATGCTGGATCTCATGAATCATCAGACGGGATTTGATGAATCTCTGTCTTACACAAAAGGTGATAAAAATATAGAGGAAAATCTACGCATGCTCCAGCCTGTCCAGTCCTTTGAACCTGGAACAGTAACCTCTTATTCCAATTATGGTGCTGGGCTCGCTTCTCTGATTGTCGAGCGGATTTCCGGTCAGACCTTTGCTGACTATACCCACGAGCATATCTTCCAGCCGCTTGGCATGGACAAGACAGCTCTCCTACCGAACTTATCTGATAATCCCTATGTCCAGAAAAAACGTCAAGAGTCTAAGGCCTATGATACAAAGGGAAATTCATTAGGGACAGCTTTTTATGAATATGGTCTCTACTCAATTGGCCAAGCAGCCGGTACCTTGGAGGATTTACAGAAATTTGCTCAGGCTCTGCTGGGGCGCAAGGTTCTCTTTGAACGTCCAGAAACATGGAATACTCTCTACACTCCTACTTCGACCTATCCAGGTACAGACATTGCTCGCAATGCCCACGGTTTTTGGATCAACGAATACGGAATCAGCATCATTGGCCACGGCGGCAATACTGATGGTTTCAGCTCCCGGCTTATGCTAGACTTGGAAAGTGGCATCGGCTACATAGTCATGACCAATCAAAGCATGGAAGAGAATTACAACTACCAAATGCCCGAACTGGTTTTCGGAAGACGCAAAACAGCTGACGAAGAGACTCAAAAGCAGTTTAAACCAGGCTACTACCGTTCTCCGCGCACCTATCTCCATGGTCCCTTGTCCTTTCTAAGACTCATGATGCCCTCAATAGAGAAGATTGACAATCCTGCTCAGAACCGAATCTTGAGTACCAATTTTTGGACCATCTATGAGAGCAAGGGAAAGATTACAATCCCCGTCGCTGTGGTAGACTATGAGAAAATCTCTGCTTTCGACTTCTATAAGGACTATATCATCTTAGGTTTAGGCATCCTTGGAATTGTCTATGGTTTTGGAACGCTCATCATCAGCCTTTTATTAGGAGCTTATCGCTTAATTTCCCGAAAAACGGTTGAGCGCACAGACCGCACTTGGAAGGTCTGGAATCTACTGACTTCTCTTGGTATTCTGGCTGTTCCCCTAAACCTACTAATGATTATGATACCTTTGATGGCTGATGACCTTGATTCTCTAGCTCCTTGGCGCTACATGCTCTTTGCTGCCTTGGGACTCCTGCTAACCGCTGCTGCTCTGCTGCCGCTCTTCAGAAAGTCCAGAGAAAAACTCAGCAAGGGCCGCCTCTTCCTGACGGCCATGACCAGTTTATCTGCTTTGGCAGTGGTCGCTAATATCCTTTACTGGTCCCTCTACCAGTGGTGGGTGCTTTGATAAATGAGGTGTTATTATGTTCAAACTGATTTCTGTTTGGTTAAAAATCTGGATTCCCATTCTCTTTGCTATGGGAATCGGTATTCTCTTATATCTTATCACAAATTGGACTACACTAGATGCTGGAAGCAGATTTGTAGCTATAATCTATGTCATGCTCCCTTTGCACTGTCTAGAGGAATGGAGATTTCCTGGCGGTTTTCATTATAACTACAACATGCTTCGGCGCTCTCAACAGCCCGATTGCTATCCTATGAATCAATTTTCTGATATGCTGACTATTATGTTAGCTGAATTAATTGGTATTGTCTGTCTTTTCTACGGTGTCAATCAGATCATTGTCATCTGGAATCTTATCTTTTGCTTTTTTGAAATGATTGGCCACCTGATTTTTGGGTTCAGTATGTACCGACGTTTTCGAACAGTAGGAAAAAGAACCATTTATAACCCAGGTTTTGCGACAGCGGTTGTCTTTATGCTTCATGCTCTCTACTATGTTCTGAGCCAGTATCCTACAAATCTCCCCGGTTTGCCAATAATCATTTTAGCCATTATCAGTGGAACAGTTCTTGTAAGTAGTGTCGTTCTTATCCCTGAGCAACTGTTCAAATCAAAAGAGACTCCTTATCCTTTTGATAGCAACCGTTATTATGAAAAATATATCGCAAGAAAAAATAACTGAGTTCCCTTCCCTATTTCATAATCTTCTTCAAAAATTCTATGAGAAGTCAAATGCATAACTAATCGACTAATACTCACCAAAAATCGAAAAGTAGCTTAGTTCTATTCTGCTATTTTAAGTTTGGACTTGCAACCAATCAGACATATCTAATGTTTGTAAGCTGCTATTTCCAACTCTGTCGCGACAGAAACAATAATATGGACACACCTGACCAGTCTCTCTGCTTTGGCAGTGGTGGGTGCTCTAAGGCAAATTTTATATATCAGTCCCTCTGGCTTTCTATTTTTTGACCACTAAATTTTATTTAGTTTTTTCTTGATTTTTTATATTTTATTTATTACAATATGAACAAGTTCATAAAATGAACGTATTCATATTTTGAAAAGGATTTAAAAATGAAAGTAAGTAAAAAAGAGAAGAATCGTCAAGCTATTTTAGAAGTGGCAGGGGAGTTGTTTCGCTCTAAGGGCTTTGGAGCAGTTTCTATGCGAGAGATTGCAGAAGTCTGTGATATAGCTACTGGAACTCTATATAATTATTTTAAAAGCAAGGGGCAAATTTTTATTGAAATAGTTATCCAGAAGCAGTTTAAGTTGACTACAAAATTTGATGAAAATGCTGAGACTTATACAGAGCTTGTGGCAAGTATTAAAAAGCAGATTATATCTGATGTTGGCACTATAACTGAAGTTGAGAAGTCCGACTGGCAGAGCATTTTTCAAATTCTCACCTCTGATACTGATTCCAGTCAATATTTGAGCAACTTGCTGTATCTTGATAGTCAATATCTTCAATCAATTAAGACTTACTTGGAAAGCAAGGCTCATCTACTGCCAGAAAACTACCCAATCGACCTCCTGCTGGAAATACTTTATAACAATTTAGGGCTTTTGGTAATCCGATATCTTTATACGGATATGCCACCATCACTTTTAATGGAAAAAGGATTGGAACAGATAGAATTTATCATGGGGCAGGGAGGAATAAAATATTGAGAGATATTTGCACACCTAAGTTTTTACAGGAACTATTTGGACGGAAAACAAGCCTGATGACCATAGTTATAACGATGACCTTCTCTTTTCTGGTAACTGGATTACTCTGGCGTCTTTCCTTGCCAGATCAGAATTGGCCATTATGGCAAATCATCACTTTTTGCCTCTTATCTGTAGATATCAGCGGAGGAGTGATCGCTAATTTAACTCAAGGGACTAATCATTATTATCAGGAGTCTGTAAAACGACGATGTATTTTCCTCCTGATTCATATTCAGCCCTTACTTCTAGCTCTACTTTTTAATCAATCTTTACTAATCTGTACTATGGTCTGGCTTGGTGCGATGATAGGCGCTCTGTTTGTTAGCGAACTACTGAAAGATTGCAGGGAGCAAGCATTAACTGGTGCTTCTATGGCGGGGTTGGGTTGCATTCTTCTTATTAGTTACAGTAAATTGCCAATCAGTATGACAGCTCTTTTATCACTTTACCTGATTAAACTTCTATTCGCTTTTAGTGTAAATCACGATATGACCGCTTGAAGTAAAGATTATAAATAAAAGTATGCGAGTCTAAAATATGATGAACAGAAAGGAATCCCTATGTTGAAAAGAATCTTTATATTTATCCTTAAAACAATCACTTGGCTGGTAGGACTCTTAGCTCTGGCCTTATTGGCTATCTTTCTCTATCACCGCTTTCAAATAGCTCAGGAAAGCAAACTCATTGAGAAGCCGATTGGTCAGCTAGTCGAGGTAGAGGGTAAGAAGCTTAATGTCTACACTGCCGGCAAGGGCAAGAAGACTTTGGTTTTCCTAGCGGGACTGGGCACCAATGCTCCGGTGCTGGATTTCAAGGCTCTTTATTCCAAGCTAGAGGAGGATTATCGCATCGTCGTGGTAGAACGTCTAGGCTATGGTTACAGCGATGATGGGAACGATAATCGCTCATTGGATAGACGGGTAGAGCAGACACGTAAGGCCCTCAAAGCTGCTAAGATATCCGGGCCTTATGTTTTGGTTCCGCATTCGATTGCCGGTTTAGAAACGATTCACTGGGCCAATCATTACCCAGAAGAAGTAGAAGCTATTATCGGGCTGGATATGACCATGCCTCATACAGAGGTGGCTGACCAGCAGAAATTTTATGGTTCTTATCAGACTATCCAGCTGGGGAGAATGTTAGGCTTGGCTCGCCTACCGATTTTCTTTGATGAAAATAGCAGCCCAGCCATAAAGTCTGGAGCCCTCAATAATCAGGAAAAAGCTGTCTTTAAAGCCTTGTTCCACCAGCGGTCAATCACCCAGGCGGTCATGAACGAAGTCAAGAATCGGAAGAAAAATGTTGAAAGGATTAATAAAGAACCTGTGCCGCAGATTCCGACTCTTATCTTTGCGGCTGTCCAGAAAGGCGGAGAAGCTCCCAAGCTGGAGGAAGAGTTTGTAGCGCAGAATGCCCAAGCCAAACTTGTGACATTAGAAGGCTCCCACTATATCCATGACGAAAAGCCAGAGGAAATCGCCCAGCAAATAAAGGAATTCTTGAAATAATGAATCTTGTAAAGTATTTAAATTTCAGTTAGACTAAAGTTCCTATTAAAAACACATACTTAAAAAAGGCTGAGACATTCATATCTCAGCCTTAGTTTATTTCACAGATGCTCCGTTAGTCGCGATGACTTCCTTGTACCAGTCAAAGGATTTTTTCTTGGAGCGCTTGAGTGTTCCATTACCTTCATTGTCCCGGTCCACGTAGATAAAGCCATAGCGCTTCTTCATCTCGCCAGTGCCGGCTGATACCAGGTCGATACAGCCCCAGGTCGTGTAGCCCCACAGCACCACGCCGTCCTCATTGATGGCTTCCCGCATGGCCTTGACATGGGCCGCCAAGTAGTCAATCCGGTAGTCATCAGCCACATAGCCATTTTCATCCGGAGTGTCCACTGCGCCCAGACCATTTTCCACGATAAACATGGGCTTTTGATAGCGATCCCAGATGGTATTAAGCGTAATGCGCAAGCCCAGAGGATCAATCTGCCAGCCCCACTCAGAAGCTTCCAAATAAGGGTTCTTGAGAGAAGCAAAGATATTGCCCTCAGTCAGCTCGTTGACCTTAGGATCGCCCGAAGCCACCCGGCTAGAGTAGTAAGAGAAGGAAATAAAGTCCACCGTATGTTCCTTAAGCAGCTGCAAGTCTTCTTCTGTCATTTCGACAGTGATGCCCTCGCGCTCCCAAGCTTTCTTAGCGTAGATGGGATATTCACCACGCGCCTGCACATCAATGAAGAAATAGTTTTCTCTATCTTCCTGCATGGCAGCCCAATAGTCAGCTGGATGAGCTGTATTGGGATAGTATGGACCCGCCGCTAGCATACAGCCGACCTTGTTTTCCGGGTCAATCTCATGAGCCAGCTTGGTGGCAATAGCTGACGCGACCAGCTCATGATGGGCTGCTTGATACTTGACCTGCTCCTCATTTTCGCCTTCTTCAAAGCAGAGCCCAGCCCCCATAAAAGGTGCATGCAGAATCATATTGATTTCATTGAAGGTCAGCCAGTATTTGACCAAGCCCTTGTAGCGAGTGAAGAGAGTGCGGCAGAGACGCTCATAAAATTCCAGCATGAGACGACTCCGCCAACCACCATATTGCTCAATCAAGTGCATGGGACAGTCAAAGTGAGTAATGGTCACCAAGGGCTCAATGCCATACTTGTGGCATTCCTTAAAGAGGTCTTCGTAAAATTTCAGGCCAGCTTCATTGGGCTCCAGCTCATCCCCCTTAGGGAAAATCCGGCTCCAAGCAATGGACAGACGATAGGTCTTAAAACCCATCTCACCAAAGAGGGCAATGTCCTCCTTGAAGCGATGGTACATGTCAATAGCTTCCTTGGCTGGGTAGAAATAGCCTTCCTCAAAGTCAAACATCTTTTTCTTACCCGTGATGATGGCTAGACGGTCCTCACCAATCGGCACCACATCTACATTAGCCAGCCCACGACCATCTGCATCATAAGCACCCTCACACTGGTTGGCAGCTGTCGCTCCGCCCCACAAGAAACCATCCGGAAAAGTCAGTTTTTCAGTCATCTTTTTGCCTCCTTATCAATTAAACGTTTTTCTTATATTATAACAACCAATCAACAAATAAACTTCTAGAATACTACGAAAAAATGGTACTATTCTGAGCTCTATGGTGTCTGTGAGGTTCAGTATTCCCGATACTCTTCAGCTCATGTAGAACCACCTCAAAGCAGGTCAAGACAGTAGGACAGCCAGTTGCTGGTCAATGATGAGGGAGCTAGCATTAGGAGGGAGATCAACTAATCCTTACTTGATTTGTAATGGCATAGATATCATTGTCATCTATCAGAAACTGGCTATCATCATGAGGATCCACATAGACTGGGATAGGTCTAGGATTCTGGCTGTAAGAGATAAAATGATGTTCTCTTAAGGGAAGGCAAATGCTGGTTTGATAGGGCACTTGGTTAATATCAAATTCAAGCCAAATCTCATGCAACGGATTATACTCTCTAAACTGTTCAGCGGGGATAACATCGATAATATAGCCGTCATAGACAGACCCTAGTCTTCTGGCTTGAGCGAGGCTAGCCTTCTTTATCCAAGCAGCAATGATTAAAGATAGGCTCTTGCCGACTAGCAGCAGACTGAAGCCAGGAAAAAAGACTAGATAAAAGATATGATAGTTTTCACTGGAAGCACTCTGATAGGGATACTCAGGGTTATAGGCAATAGAGATTTGACTTTGAATTTTGGGTTGCGTAAATTTAGCGATAACAGAATGGCCTTCATAAGCCACGCCGTCTACTTGGTATTGGTAGATGCTACTATAAAAACTTAATCCTCTTCTTCCTCTATTATACACATCATAGTCAATGACTTGAGCGGATGTAGTTTTCCAACCATAAAATAAGGCTTTGAATTGCCCTGTTTCAGTAATACAAATATAAGTGAGGACTATCATAACCATGCTTAGGCTAACAAAGGTCACAATGAGATTCTCTTTACGAACCGTTCCCTCAACAATACTGATCCTTTTTGCCGCCTTGGGTTGCGGCTTTGGCTCCTGTGGGGGATTAAAGGCCTGATAAAGAGAGAGGACAGCCAATGCCATAAATAATAAGAATCCCAGCACTGGCATGAGTACAAGGATAGGGATTGGGATGTCATTCTTATATTGGCTCTGCTCAGGCGACTTGGGATTATAGAGAATGCTAATGGTTTCCCCAGACTTAGGCACTTCATCTTGATAGAGGTCTGAAATCCCCTGGTAGGTTTGACCATCAACAATGTAGTGATAAATAGGGTAGTAAGCGGGTGTAGAGCGTTTTTGCGGACTGGTCGTAAACCCGCTTACCTCAGCCGTTATGGTCTGCCACCCCTGAAATCGACTCTTGTACCAGTTAGTGGACGAGACATCTTTCAGCATCATGAACAGAAACGATAGCCCCAAGACACAACTTAATAAAGCAAAGAGTAGTTTGTATAATTTGTTTGAACTAGTATTGTCTCTTGTCATATCATCCTATTATACCATAGGTCAGGGATTTTTAGCCTTTTTATACTCATCCAAAATCAAAGCGCAATGTTTTATAACCACCTTAGTTTAATCGATTTCACAGCTGAAATAACAAACCCCCAATCTGGCATTTCTCTTCAGACCAGTGATAGATTTTCCTTATCAGTGCGATAAAAAATACATATTACTAAAGGTCTGTTATCTATGCTAAACTAGGAACATCAAGTGTTTAAGGAGTGAGAGCCGTGAACTGGGACGTCGTCAGTGATTACTATCCCCTCTATCAAGAGGCCTTTCTTTTAACCATGTTCATAGCCTTTTGGGGAATTTTGGGATCAATTGCTGTCGGATTCTTAGTCAGTCTGATTCGCTTTTACAAGATTCCAATTTTGAAGTCGCTAGCAACCGCCTATATCGAGTTTTCCCGCAATACGCCGCTGTTGCTGCAGCTTTTCTTTCTCTACTTCGGCCTGCCTCGTGTTGGACTCGTTCTGTCCTCTGAGGCTTGTGCGACGATTGGGCTAATCTTTCTGGGTGGTTCCTATATGGCTGAGTCTTTCCGAAGCGGCCTTGAAGCAGTCAGCCAAACGCAGAGGGAAGTCGGACTCTCTATCGGCCTGCGACCAGTACAAGTCTTCTACTATGTCATCCTGCCTCAGGCTGCAGCTATTGCCCTGCCTTCCTTTAGTGCCAATGTCATCTTTTTAATCAAGGAAACCTCAGTATTTTCAGCTGTTGCCTTGGCAGACCTAATGTTTGTAGCTAAGGACTTGATTGGCCTTTACTACGAGACAGATACGGCTCTGCTCATGTTGGTCATCGCTTATCTGATTATTTTGCTGCCAATTTCACTTGGCTTTAGCTGGATAGAAAGGAGGCTGCGGCGTGCAGGATTCGGGCATTCAAGTTCTCTTTCAGGGGAATAATTTCTTACGTATCTTACAGGGGTTGGGCGTTACCATTGGTATTTCCATCCTCTCGGTCATCATCTCCCTTATCTTAGGGACTATTTTTGGCATCATCATGACCTCGCAGTCAAAAGTCGTGCGCTTTCTGTCCAGAGCCTATCTAGAGTTTATCCGCGTCATGCCCCAGCTGGTTCTGCTCTTTCTGGTTTACTTTGGCTTAGCCAGAAATTTCGACATCAATATCTCTGGTGAGCTTTCAGCCATTATAGTCTTCTCTCTTTGGGGAACGGCGGAGATGGGTGACTTGGTACGGGGTGCCATCACTTCCCTGCCCAAGCATCAGTTTGAGAGCGGTCAGGCACTGGGACTGTCGCAGCGCCAGCTCTATGTCTACATTATCATCCCACAGGTACTGCGACGGCTTTTGCCGCAGGCGATTAATCTAATCACGCGGATGATTAAGACAACCTCACTCATCGTCCTTATCGGAGTCATCGAGGTCGTCAAGGTCGGCCAGCAGATCATTGACAGCAATCGTCTGTCTATCCCTTCTGCTGCTTTTTGGATTTATGGCTGCATTCTGCTGCTTTACTTCGCAGTCTGCTTTCCCATTTCTAAACTATCCTCTTATTTGGAAACCATCTGGAAGGAGTAACGGACATCATGTCGGAAATCATTTTAGAATTACGGGACATTCGCAAGTCTTTCGGCAGTAATGCCATCCTTAAAGGCCTGTCTCTCTCTGTCCAAAAAGGAGAGGTCGTGGTCATCCTAGGATCATCTGGCTGCGGCAAGTCGACCCTGCTTCGCTGCATCAACGGCCTTGAAAGCATCCAGTCTGGCGATATTTTGCTAGACGGCCAATCCATCCTCAGTCAAAAAAAGGACTTCCATCTCGTTCGTCAGAAGATTGGCATGGTCTTTCAAAGCTATGAGCTCTTCCCCCATCTGGATGTCCTGCAAAATCTAATTCTTGGTCCCATAAAAGCTCAAGGGCGCAAGAAGGACGAGGTCATCAAGGAAGCTGAAAGCCTGCTAGAGCGGGTCGGCCTGGCTGATAAAAAGCACAGCTTTGCTCGCCAACTGTCTGGCGGCCAAAAGCAACGGGTAGCAATCGTCCGTTCGCTCCTCATGCACCCAGAAATCATCCTTTTTGATGAGGTGACTGCTTCGCTGGATCCCGAGATGGTCCGCGAAGTGCTAGAGCTCATTAATGACCTGGCTGAGGAAGGCCGGACCATGTTGATTGTGACCCACGAAATGCAGTTCGCCCGCGCCATTGCTGATCGGATCATCTTCATGGACCAAGGTGGTATCCTCGAAGAAAATACCGCCCAGCAGTTCTTCACCCAACCCAAAACCAAGCGAGCCCAGGAATTTCTCAATGTCTTTGACTTCAGCCATCTAGGCTGACAGTTATGCCTACCCCACCACTGATGTGGCTGCTCTTTGGTATCTCTGTGTTTTCTTCACCTTCCCATATCTTATAAAGGAGTCTCTTATGAAATTATCTAAAACAATCTTTGCTTTAACAACCCTAACTCTGGCTTTCTTCCTTGTCGCTTGTGGCAGTTCCAGCAAGAAAGATGCTGGTAACAAAGACGCAGCTTCCAGCAAAACGGTCAAGGCCCGCAGTCTTGAGGAAATTAAAAAGAGCGGTAAGCTTCGTATCGCGGTTTTCAGCGACAAGAAACCGTTCGGCTATGTAGATAACAACGGCAAATATCAAGGATATGACATTTATCTGGGCGACCAACTCGCTAAAGATTTAGGTGTTAAGCCAGAGTATGTGCCTGTAGATGCTGCTAACCGGGCTGAATACTTAATCTCCAACAAGGTCGATATTACCCTAGCCAACTTCACTGTCACAGACGAGCGGAAAAAACAAGTTGACTTCGCTCTGCCCTATATGAAAGTATCTCTCGGAGTTGTATCACCAAAAGGCTCAGTTATCACCAAGCCTGAGCAGTTGGAAGGTAAGACCCTGATCATCACCAAGGGAACCACGGCTGAAACCTACTTTGAAAAGAACTACCCGAATATCAAACTGCAAAAGTATGATCAATACAGCGATGCTTACCAAGCCCTGCTAGACGGCCGCGGCGATGCCTTTTCTACGGACAACACTGAAGTCCTAGCCTGGGCGCTGGAAAACAAAGGCTTTGAAGTCGGCATCACTTCGCTGGGTGATCCAGATACCATTGCCCCAGCTGTGCAAAAAGGCAATACCGAGTTGCTCAACTACATCAACGACGAAATCAAGAAACTGGGCAAAGAAAACTTCTTCCACAAGGACTATGAAGAAACTCTCCACCCAACATACGGCGAAGCTGCTAAGGCTGACGACCTAGTTGTTGAAGGCGGGGAAGTTAAATAAACCTGCTGATATAGAGCAAGAAGTTAGACAAAACTTAATTTCTAGCCGAAATATAAGAACAGTTTACATAAAAACGCATAAAATCAACACTTTTGTAATCAGTTGATTTTATGCGTTTCTTCTATGTCAAACAGACCTATTTCATTTGATAAAAATCAATCACTAGACCAGCAGGGCCTTTAACTAGTAGCGATTCTGTTCCCCAATCAGTTACAGCTGGGCCGTGTAAAATCTCGGCACCAAGCTCTTTCAACCGTTTGTAGTTCTGCTCTACATCCTCAATCTCGATGTGAAGAATGATGCCTGACTGAAAATTTTCCAAAGGAATCAAATGATTCTCTGACAACATGAGACAGTGACTGCCAATCGTGAACTGAGCAAAACTGTCGTCAACATAGTCTGCCTTTTTATCCAAAATACGTTCCAAGTCAGCACAGACTTGGGGAACATTTGAAACGATAATATCTAATTGATTTA
>NZ_CAURLD010000001.1:0-235951 GCF_963525625.1 uncultured Streptococcus sp. | reverse complement strand
ATGTTTTCAATACGTTGAGCATTGCTGCAGATGCAGTAATTTTCCCTTGAGTCATTCTAACTCTCCTTTAAATCTATTTTGATCCTTTAAAAATGTAGCATAGCGCTTCTACTACATCTTTGCGATCAGGTTTCGTTTTGAAAATGAGTTTTTTCTGACATTTCTCATGAAAACGATTTACAAAACGATTACAGTATTAATTTATCACAAAGAGATTCACATATATAAGAATCTGCTCAGAGATGCTCAATCCCTATTACATAGCAGATGCTCTTTTTTGAGAAAATTTCACAAACTATAGTAGAATAGGATATTTTATTATAATTTGCATGCACCTCTAAGACTTGTAGTTGTAGGAAATCAAACAAAAAGCGATACAAAATTCTGTATCACTTTTTATTTCATTTAATCAATTTTCTCAACATTGAGAAGCAGCGAGCTAGTCAAAACAGACAAAGAACTAAGGGCCATAGCAAGACCTGCTAGTTCTGGATTGAGGGTCAATCCCAGTCCTACAAAGACTCCAGCAGCAATTGGAAGCCCAAGGATATTGTAGATAGAGGCCCAGAAGAGATTGAGTAAGATCCTGCGGAAGGTCTTTTGACTCATGTCAAAGGCGCGCACAACGCCAAGTAAATCATTTTGCGTGAGCACGATGCCACCGGACTCGATCGCAATATCCGTTCCAGATCCCATAGCGATCCCCACATCCGCGATCGAGAGAGCTGGAGCATCATTGATCCCATCTCCAACAAAGGCGACCTTGCTAGCTTCTTGCAGTTTTTGGATGGCGCTAGCTTTTTCTTGAGGAAGGACATCAGCAATGACGGTGTCAATTCCCACTTGCTTAGCAATAGCTTGGGCCACCCGTTCATTATCCCCCGTTAACATGACCGTTTTCAAGCCCCGTTCTTTGAGCTTTTTGATCGCTTCTTTTGAGCTGGCCTTCGGAGCATCTTGAATGGCAATCAAGCCAATCACTTGCCCATCCACAGACAAACTAATCACTGTTTTGGCCTGCTCTTGCAACTCTACCATCCGTTTTTCAAGCTCCAGATCCATCGCTGTCCCGTCATGAAGTTTGCCATTTCCCAAGGTCACCAACTGCTGGTCGATCTGACCTTGGACCCCTTTTCCTTCAATCGCTTGGAAGTTTTCCACAGGGAATAACACCAAACCTTTTTCTTCTGCTTGGGATAACACCGCTTGGGCTAGTGGATGTTCTGAAAAAGTTTCAAGACTAGCAGCCAGTGTCAAGACACGCGCTTCATCTCCTACAACATCGGTTACAAGTGGTTGGCCAATGGTAATAGTCCCTGTCTTATCAAACACAACGGTTTGAATCTTTTGCACTTCTTGAAGAACCGTTCCATTTTTAATCAGAACCCCCATCTTGGCACTACGGCCGGTTCCGACCATCAGGGCTGTTGGGGTTGCTAAACCAAGGGCACAAGGACAGGCAATAATGAGGACAGAGACTGCATAGAGCATGGCCTCTTGAAGCGACGCGCCCAGAAGCACGGACCAAACCCAGAAAGTCGCAATGGCCAAAATCGTCACCACTGGAACAAAGATACCTGAAATCTTATCCGTCAAATCTTGAATAGGAGCACGACTGGATTGGGCCATTTTGACAAAGTCCACAATTTGAGATAAGAGGGTCTCACTACCGACTTTTTCAGCCTTAAAGAGAATGGTCCCATTGCTGTTGATAGTGGAGCCGATAACTGCATCACCAACTGATTTTTCCACAGGCAAGCTTTCACCTGTCACCATCGACTCATCAATGGTCGTACTTCCTTCTACAATCGTCCCATCAACCGCAATCTTTTCCCCAGGACGGACCCGAATCAAGTCATCAATTTGGATATCTTCTGCCGCCACCTCGACATAGTTCCCATCACGGAGAACTTGAGCCGTTTTTGCCTGCAAATCCAACAACTTTTCCACAGCCTCGGAGGCATTGTTACGCATCCGTTCTTCAAAGATTTGCCCTAAGAGGATAAAGAAGATGATAAAACCCGCAGCCTCAAAGTATACTGGCTGACCAGTAAAAAGGGCAAATACACTATAGACATAGGCTACCAGGGTTCCAAGAGCTACCAAGGTATCCATATTGGAATGGTGCTTCTTAAATGAGGCCCAGGCACTCTTGATAAAAGGAACTCCTGCTACCAACATGATCGGCGTTGTCGCTAGAAAAGTCCCCCAGCGACTGACTGTATGGGATACAAATCCTGCCATCATCCCGATCATCAAGATCAATAAAGGAAGGGTAAAGATACTAGTAATCCAAAAGCGATCCCGTAAACTTAAGACACGACGGCGTTTTTCCACAACCGTGTAGGAACCCTTTTGCATCTTCATTCCACATGAAAACTCGAAGTCCCCTGTTTCTGTCGGGGTAAAGGATATCACCTTATCCACACCGACTTCCAAAGGCTCTAAAATCCCCTGATCTTCAAACAAAATTTCCTTGTAACAGCCGGAAGGATTGACCCGATGGAAGGTGATTTCAGCAGGGATCCCTTTTTGAAGTTGAAATTCTTTGGGACTATAGCCCTTTTCTGCTGTAATACGGATCTTTTGCACTCCGTTTTCCACAACTGCTTTTTGTTTTTCTACCATACCTACTCCTTTATTCCACAATCATGTGACCATGCATCATGTTCATTCCACATGAATACCCATATTCGCCCGCTTTTTCTGGCGTAATTTCAATGACATGTTTTTCACCTAAAGGCAAATCTTCATGAACGCCAAAATCTGGAAAGATCACTTGAGCCAGACATGAAGATGGATCCTTGCGATTAAAGATGATCCGGGCTGGAACATTCTTTTTCAGGACAATGGTTTCAGGCGAATAGCCCCCCATGACTTCGACTTCAATTTCTTGATAACCTGATTTCTGACGAGCGTGGCCGCTTACCTTTTCATGCTCTGCAAAGAACCACCAAGCAATAAAAGCAACCACAAGTAAACAAACAATACTAATCAACAATCCAAACATGGAATTTCCTTCTTTCTATTACATACAATTGCAAGGGACTGTTTCGACAGCCTCTGCTTTCTTTTCTTCCAGGACCTGCTGCAGCTGATTAAGATCTGCAAGCGTAAAGTCACTCGCCTGAATCAAGTTTTCAAGCACCTGGACAATCCTTTTGGAGCAAACCTTGTCTTTCACATCCTCAACGACCAAGTCTAAACTCTGGTCCTGCTTCAACAAAGCCGAGTAAACAAAGGCTTTGCCTGATTTTTCTCTAGTCAAACATCCTTTCTCCACCAAGCGGGTCAAGAGAGTCTTGACCGTCGACTTCGACCAGTCAAAGCGCTCGGACAAGACGGCGATCAAATCCGTGCTGGTCTGCTTGCCTTCCATCCAGATAATCTTCATGATGCGCCATTCCGCATTGGAAATTTGCATGACCTCTCCTTTCTAAATCTACATTTGTAAATCTTATAATCCTATTTTAGCTCTAAGATTTACATTTGTCAACCAAAAGTTTTAAAAAAAAAATCTTCCTTTGAAGATTTGTCTGGTTGGGCTTTTTTCGCTCCCTATTTTTATCTCTATAACGTCTCCTGCAAAACCTTGGACAGGGCTGCATAGCCAGCAATGGTCAGATGGAGGCCGTCAGTTGTGTAGCCTGGGCGCAGCTGGCCTTCCCCGTTCAGAAAAGCATCGTAGAGATCGATAAATTGGACATTCATGTAGGCGTTAGCCAGCTGGCGATAGGCCTGATTAAGGGCCTGAATCTTTTCATTGCTGCGGACATAGACCGTGCTCTTGTAGGCTGGAGCTTCATTGACCGGCAGGACCGACAGCAACTGGATCTGAGCCAGAGGATAGTCGCGAGAAATCTCCTGAATAATGGCTTCTAAATTCGCCAGCGTTTCTGTCTGAGGCATCTCCTTGCCAATATCATTGGTACCAATCAGGATAAAGACCTTATCCAAAGCCTGCCCAAAGAGATGGGCATCTAGGTTGTCTAAAAGCAAATCAGTCTTATAGCCCCGAATGCCGCGGTTAATCAGGACCTTATCCGTCCGCAATAGTTCCTGGAGCGGATAGTATTCTACGATAGAATCTCCGATAAAGATGATGTCTGGCTCCTTGACGGAGAGTTGATTGAGCTCTCTGTAGTTTTGCTGCAATTTTGCCTGCTCCTTGAGAAGCCATTCTTCTAGTAATTGTACTGCCATTATTCTTTTTCCTCTTCTAGGTATTGCTCAATCACCTGTAGAACACCGGCTTCTGTATTGGCCGGTGCTAGGTAGTCTGCTACCTTTTTGACTCGCTCATCACCATTTTCCATAGCGTAAGAAATACCAGCTAATTCAAGCATTTCTATGTCATTTTCACTATCCCCAAAAGCCATGATTTCCGAGCTTTGAATCTGCCACTTAGCCATCAGCTGCTGCAAGCCCCAAGCCTTGTGCATCCCATCTTGGAGGATGTCAATGGCTCCGTAACCACTGGCAACTGCGCTCAATCGGCCTGCAAAATGCTGATTAATCAGACGAGCATGCTCTGCTGCTGCAGCCTCTTCTACCATCATACTCATTTTCAAGACCTTGTCAAAGGGATAATCCTGAAGGCTTGGCACAAAATTCATCCGCTTATAGAAAAGCTGGGCCATTTCCTTAGTCATGACTTTTTCAATCAAGGGAAACTCTGTACCCTCCTGAACAAAGCCACCTCTTTCGGAGGTCACAACCAGCTGAAGCTCCCTTTCATGACCGGAAAAATAAGCCAGCGCATCCCTAATCAATCCAGGTTCCCAGAAGCTGCTCATGCTTAGCTGGTTCTTTTCAAAAATCCGCGCTCCGTTGGCGACTACCAAGGTCATGCGTTCTACCAAATCTCCCAATAGCAGTCGCATCCGTGGAATTTCATTACCAGTAGCCACCACAAAGCGAATGTCTCTCTTCTCCAGCTCATCTAAAATAGTAGCCAGACGAGGCAAATCCAGCTGTCCCTGTCCATCCAGCAAGGTTCCATCCATGTCTGTCGCTATCATCTTTACAGTCATCTTTTTATCCATTTCTATCTTTATCATCCAATTTGGATTGCCTCTTTTCCAGAAAACCTCTGACTTTTAGACATATTATACTACTTAAAAAAGTAAAAAGAAAGGCAAGAAGAGGCGGTTAAGACGGTCGATTTTACAAAGAGCACTTTTCAATCTTCCAGTTTTATATTATAATCATAGCTATATTCCTGTCGTAAAATTGGAGGTCCTCATGAGCAAAAAAGAAGTCGCATTCCCACGCTACCAGCAGATTGCCGTCGCCATTGCCGAGCGAATTGTTGATGGCAAATATCCCATCGGCAGCAAGATCTATGCCCGCTCTACCCTAGCCAGTAACTTCAATGTCTCCCCTGAGACAGCCCGCAAGGCTATCAATGTGCTGGTAGATCTGGAAATCATGGAAGTCCGTCATGGCAGTGGAGCCTTCATCTCCTCCAAGGAAAAAGCTCAGCAGTTTCTCGAGACCTATAAAGATGTCAACTCTCTGCAGGACCTCAAAAGCAAGCTCCACCAGAGCATCCAACGCCAAGAGGAAGAATTTGCTAACTTTTCCCAGCTGCTTAACCAGCTTCTCAGCCGAACTAAAGATGTCCAGCAGCGCTTCCCTTTCAATCCCTACGAGCTCCAGCTCTCAGCAGACGCCATCAACCTAGGAAAATCTATCAATGAACTCAATATCTGGCACTCGACTGGCGCTACCATTGTCGCAGTCCAGCAGGGAGACCAACTCCTAATCTCGCCTGGTCCTTATACCAAGCTGGAAGCCGGCAATACCATCTATTTTGTTGGCAACGAATTATCAGTCGGTTTGATGCATAATTTATTTTTTAATGAAATTGAAACAAACAAGTGAAACAGCACTTGTTTTTTCTTTGTCAAAAAAACAGAATAGACAGGCGAATCCGCTGTCTGACAAGGTTTTTATGACTTTCAGAAATATTCCAAAAATCCCCACTCCCTTTTTTATAATAGCCGAAAAAGGCCGGTCTGGCGGTCTTTTGGGTTTGACAAAGTGACCACACGATGTTATACTGTGATGGTCTTTTAAGTGACAACTCATCAAAATAAATATGTAGTCACTTGTGTAAAAGGAGAAATACGTTGAATAAACTAGAAGTAAAACATTTGACTAAAATTTTCGGAAAAAGGCAAAAGCAGGCACTAGAAATGGTGCAGCAAGCCAAAAGCAAGACGGAAATTTTAGAAAAAACAGGTGCTACTGTCGGAGTTTACGATGTAAACTTTGAGGTTCAGACCGGAGAAATTTTTGTCATCATGGGACTGTCCGGTAGTGGGAAGTCTACCCTTATCCGCCTGCTCAACCGATTGATTGACCCAACATCAGGCGACATTTACATTGACGGCCAAGATGTGGCCAAGATGAACGAAGAGGAGCTGCGTGACGTTCGCCGCCACAAGCTCAATATGGTCTTCCAAAACTTTGGACTCTTCCCGCATCGGACCATTCTGGAAAATACTGAGTTCGGTCTGGAAGTTCGAGGTGTTGATAAGGAAGAGCGCACGCGCCTAGCTGAACAAGCTCTAGACAATGCCGGTCTCCTGTCCTTCAAGGACCAATACCCCGATCAGCTCTCCGGTGGGATGCAGCAGCGGGTCGGTCTCGCTCGAGCTTTGGCCAACAATCCTGACATTCTGCTCATGGACGAGGCCTTCTCAGCTCTAGATCCCCTTATCCGACGAGAAATGCAGGATGAGTTACTGGATCTGCAGGCAGAGCATGAGCGTACTATTATCTTTATCACCCACGATCTCAATGAGGCCCTGCGTATTGGTGACCGTATTGCTATTATGGCTGACGGTCAGATTATGCAGATTGGCACCGGTGAGGAAATCCTGACCAATCCAGCCAACGACTTCGTTCGAGAGTTCGTTGAAGATGTGGACCGCTCCAAGGTCTTGACTGCCCAGAATATCATGACAACGCCACTGACTACCAACATTGACATCGACGGACCAACCGTGGCTCTCAATCGCATGAAAAAAGAAGAGGTCAGTATGCTGCTGGCTGTGGATAGGAAGCGGCACCTCAAGGGCAGTCTGACTGCCGAAGCCGCCCGCGATGCCCGTAAACAGCATCAAGCACTGGCTGAAGTGATTGATAAGAACGTCCGCAAGGTCACTCAGGAAACCCTGATTACCGATATTTTCCCGCTGATCTACGATTCACCAGCGCCTCTGGCCGTTGTAGATGATAAGGACAAGTTAGTCGGCGTTATTATCAAAGGCCGAGTCATCGAAGCCTTGGCCAATACTACTGAATCTGAAGAATAAGGGAGGTTCGCATTTTGAATATTTTACAACAGCCAATCCCCGTTTCTCAATGGGTTGAGGCCTTTACTAACTGGGTAACTGATACCTTCTCCGGGCTTTTCTCGGTCCTTCAGGCTATCGGAAATGCCATCATGAATGGAATGACAGACACCCTGCTCTTCATTCCACCCCTGCTCTTTATCGCAGTCATCACTATTTTTACCTATTTGATTTCCAAGCGTAAGCTGGGGCTGCCCCTACTCACCTTCCTAGGCCTGCTCTTTGTTTACAACCAAGGCCTCTGGGAAAATCTTATGAACACTGTGACCTTGGTCATCGTCTCCAGTGCCATTTCCATTATCATTGGTATTCCACTGGGGATTTGGATGGCTAAGAGCAATCGTGTCGAAGCAGTTATCAAGCCCTTGCTGGACTTTATGCAGACCATGCCGGCCTTTGTCTACCTGATACCGGCCGTGGCCTTCTTCGGCATCGGTATGGTGCCTGGGGTCTTTGCCTCTGTCATATTTGCCCTGCCACCGACTGTCCGTTTTACCAATCTAGCCATTCGTCAAATTCCGACCGAGCTGATTGAAGCATCAGACTCCTTCGGGGGCACTGGCAAGCAGAAGCTCTTCAAAGTCGAGCTGCCTCTGGCTAAAAATACCATCCTAGCTGGGGTCAATCAGACCATCATGCTGGCTCTGTCTATGGTCGTTACTGCCTCTATGATTGGGGCACCAGGACTGGGCCGCGGCGTTCTCTCTGCCTTGCAGCATGCTGACATTGGTTCCGGTTTTGTCAATGGGGTGTCTCTGGTTATCCTGGCCATTATCATTGACCGCCTGACCCAGAAGCTCAACCAGCCTCTGGCTAAAAAATCGCCGGTCACTGCCAAGGAAAAACGCAAGAAGATTATGCTCTGGTCAGCTCTGGCTGCTGTCATCTTGACAGCCTTTGTCGGAAATCAAGTAACCAAGCTTCAGCAAAGCAAAAAAGAAAAGGTCAACCTTGCCTATGTTGAATGGGACTCCGAAGTTGCCTCAACCAATGTCGTAGCAGAAGCTCTCAAGGAAATGGGCTACGATGTCACCATCACACCGCTGGACAATGCCGTTATGTGGAAGTCTGTTGCTAATGGCGAAGCCGATGCCATGGTTTCTGCCTGGTTGCCGACTACCCATGCTGCTCTTTATGATGAGTACAAGGACAAGCTAGTGGACTTGGGACCAAACCTTGAGGGCGTTAAGACAGGGCTAGTCGTACCAAGTTATATGGATGCTGACTCTATCGAAGATCTGTCAGACCAAGCCAAGAAAACTATCACAGGTATTGAGCCCGGCGCTGGTATCATGACCGCGACTGAGAAGACTATGCAAGAATACAGCAATCTCAGTGGCTGGAATCTTTCTTCTTCCTCAACAGGAGCCATGACCACTGCTCTGGATCAGGCTATTAAGAATAAAGAAGATATCATCGTAACCGGCTGGTCACCTCACTGGATGTTCTCCAAATATGACCTTAAGTACCTCAAGGATCCTAAAGGAACCATGGGTGGTAAGGAAGCTATCCACACTATGACTCGGAAAAATCTAGACAAGGACTTACCAGAAGTCAATAAGGTCCTAGACAACTTCAAATGGACTCAAAAGGACATGGAAGAAGTCATGCTTAAGATTAACGAAGGCAGCTCACCAGAAGCTGCAGCCAAAGAGTGGATCAAAAACCATCAGAAAGAAGTCGAAAGCTGGAAGAAATAAAAGTATATAAAAAAGGATGAATCTTTTGATTCATCCTTTTTTTATAAGGAGCCATTCTATTTTGTTTAAGTCATTCAATCCTGATAGAGATTGTCTCCATTCGTCGCAATGACCTCTTTGTACCAATCAAAAGATTTTTTCTTGTAACGGGCTAGAGTTCCGCTACCGTCATCGTTGCGGTCAACGTAGATAAAGCCGTAACGCTTGCTGAGTTCTGCCGTGCTGGCTGAGACCAGGTCAATACAGCCCCAAGTTGTGTAACCTAGCAGTTCTACGCCATCTTCCAGCGCTTCTCCTACCTGCTGCAAGTGCTGTTTGAGATAATCAATGCGGTAGTCATCTTCAACCGTTGGGCCATTTGGACCATCCACCAAGACATCCTTAGCACCAAGACCATTTTCCACGATGAAGAGAGGCAGCTGATAGCGGTCATAAAAGCTATTTAACACCAAGCGCAGGCCGACTGGGTCAATCTGCCAACCCCATTCTGAGCTAGCCAGATGAGGATTTAGGATGCCACCTAGAAGATTGCCTCGGCCGGAAGAATAATTTTCCGGATCATGAGCCGCAACCACACTCATATAGTAAGAGAAGGAAATGAAGTCTACAGTATTTTCAGCCAAAAGCTCTTTGTCGCCCGGCGCAAACTGAATCTCAATCCCATTCTCCTTGAAGAAACGATTGATATAGGCTGGATATTTTCCACGCGCATGGATATCAGAGAAGAGGTAGTTTTGATTTTCAAATTCCCGAGCTGCCAGCACATCTTCAGGCTTAGGTGTCATAGGATAGGCCGGCATAGCCAGAACCATACAGCCAATCTTAAAATCAGGATTAATCTCATGACCAATCTTCGTTGCCAAGGCAGATGCCACTAGCTCATGATGGACCGCTTGATAGAGGTCCTGCTTGGATAGTTCTTCAGCTGGCGTGGCAATGCCACCGCTCATAAAAGGCGCATGGAGAACAGAGTTGATTTCATTAAAGGTCAGCCAATACTTGACCTTGTCCTTATAGCGGGTAAAAACCGTGCGGACATAACGCTCGTAGAAGCCAATCAAATCACGGTTTGCCCAGCCATTGTATTGACGCGCCAAATGCAGGGGCGTTTCATAGTGAGACAAGGTAATCAGAGGCTCAATGCCATATTTAGCCAGCTCGTCAAAAAGATTGTCATAAAATTGCAAACCAGCTTCATTGGGCTCCAGCTCGTCCCCATTTGGAAAAATCCGAGACCAGGCTATGGAAGTCCGGTAAACCTTGAAACCCATCTCCGCAAAGAGGGCGATGTCCTCCTTGTAACGATGATAGAAATCAATCCCTTCCAGCTTGAGATTATCTGCTGTCGGCTCCTCGGTAATCAAAGGGTTGCAATCACCTGGCGTGGCTGGCACTCCGCCTTTTGGAGTCACATCCTGAACAGACAGGCCTTTTCCATCCATATTATAGGCTCCTTCATACTGGTTGGCTGCAGTTGCACCGCCCCAGAGGAAATTCTGCGGAAATTTACCCATTTGCATTTTCTCGCTTTCGTTTTTTTTATATTTATATTATAATAGTTGTCAAACATATTTTCTAACACAATTATCTTAATAAATTGTACTATTCTATGAAAGAGTGTCCCCATGATTGATTTAGGCCAACTACATAAAAATACCGTTTTCAAAAACCAAGGAACCCCTTATTCTCTGACCCGCACCATCACTGAGAATGGTCATCCAGATATTCTTTTCCACTGGCATACCGATGTTGAACTGATTTATGTCCACGAAGGAAAAGCACAATTTCATATTGACGACGACTACTTTAACAGCGAAAAAGGTGATATTATCCTGATTCGCCCCAATGCCCTACACTCCATCCACCCCATCAACGACGAGCACCATTATATGGACGCCATTAATTTTCATCTGGATCTGATGGGCTACTCTGCCATGGATCAGACCAGCATCAACTACCTGCAGCCCCTCTACAATGGTCAGCTGGACTTGACTCATGTGATCAAGCCCAATGATACAGCCTATGCGGAGATTCGCCAGTGCCTCTTAGCAGCTATGGAAACAGGCTATTTCCGTAAATCTCACTACGAGTTTCAGCTCAAAGCCCAACTCAACCAGCTCTTCTACCTGCTCTTTGAGAACGGCTATGTCATTTCCAAAGACCTATCACCAGAAGGCTACCGCAAGGAAGAAAAAATCCGCTCCATCATTGACTACATCAATGCCCACTACCAAGAAGACCTGAATATTGACCAACTGGCTGGCATTTGTGGCTACAGCTCCACCCATTTCATGAACTTCTTCAAGAAGCATCTGGGTGTTTCCTGCATTGAGTACCTGATCCAATTCCGCCTGCGCAAGGCAGCCGAACTCCTGCAGCACTCTAACCTCTCTGTACTGGAAATCTCCAGCCAAGCAGGCTTTAATAACCTGTCCAACTTCAACCGCCAGTTTAAAAAATACTACCAAATGACACCAAGCCAGTATCGGAAGAAATGAAGCGCTAAAATAGAAAATAAAAAACGAATACCTGCTAACCAAAATATGCTGAGGGTATTCGTTTTTTTATGCTAATTTCACAAGAAGGACAGAAATAATAGTATGTTTTTACATATAAGTCAGCTAAGACCTAAGTGTTTCGATTGTTGTCCTTACGACCTCATCGTTTCTATACTAGCAAGTTCAGCAGGAGATTGAAGAGTCCTAACCAAAAGATAGCTAGCAGCAAATAGCGCCCTTGCTTTTCCTTGAAGAAATTTCTCCGCAAAAACAGGCAGAAAACCAGCAAGACCAAGGAGCAAACTAGCAACAAAAACAAGATAAACATGGGTATAATATACAAAAGCAGCCACAAACCAAATTGCATTTCATTTTCTTTCTAATAAAATAAGTCAAAATAATAGACGAGCTCGAAAGCGGCCAGTTTCATTCATTAACAGTTCTATAATCCTTTTTAATTATAACAAAGTCCTCAACTTTACAACAGCAAAAACCAGATTGGAAAATTCAATCTGGCTAAAAATCATATTCAAGCAATTTATTGCCCCGGCCAATTTAAACCAATATGCGACTTCATTTCCTGATAGGCGGTATCGATCCGTGCTCTGGTTTCTTGGTTCAGTTTGTCTCGATACTTGCCGCCTTCGATAAAGTCGTCCAAAATCCAGGTTTGATAAGTGTATAAAGGAGAGCCGTCTGCTGAAGTATTACCCTTTTCAACTCGGCTGACCCAGCTCGGATGAGCCTGAGCACTTTTTATCTGCGTGCCCTTTGGTGTCTTTTCAATGGTAACATCCATCAGCACTCCGCGCTCGGTCCAATGAGCATTTTCAATCTCCTCCATGGTTTCGATGCGCTGATTGGAAATGAAATTTCCCATAGAATACATAATCAGCTTCTTCTGGCCGTCTTTCTCTAAAATCTCCGCCGGCTGAACCACATGAGGATGGCCCCCAAAGACGATATCTGCTCCCCAGTCAATCATTTTATGGTAGAGGGTCATCTGCTCCTCGGTCGGCTCTAGCTGGTACTCTATCCCCATCTGAGGCATGACGACTGTAATATCTGCTTCCTTTTCTGCCCGCTCAATCTCGGCTCGCATCTTTTCTTCATCCAGATCGGATAGGCGAGCATCATAATCTTCCTGACTGAGAAGCCCCTCCATGCCATTGTAGCCATAGGAGTAAGCCAGCAGTGCAATCTTAATGCCCTTGACTTCTTTTATCAAAATCGGCGCCTGACTGCGGCTTTCATGTGGATAAACACCGATGGGAGTGATTCCCTCTTTTTCAAAAGCCTGAGCTGTAGTAAAAACTCCCTCCAAGCCAGAGTCTAAAATGTGGTTATGAGCCAGGTCCATCACCTGATAGCCGGCATCCTTGATTGCTGGAACTACAGCTTCCGGAGCATTAAAGAGCGGATAGCCATTTAGGGGATAGTCCGGGCGAATCGTGCCTTCAAAGTCCCCTAAGACCAAGTCTCCCTGCCGAAGCCATTCTTTGGCATAGTGGAAATTCTCAGAAAAATCATAAGTTCCATCTTCTTTCTGAGCACTCAGATAGAGGCCGTCGTGATAAAGCAAATCCCCAGTCGCCATGATACGCACCGTCGGATTCTTCGAGGAATCCGTCCGCTGCTCTTTCTTTGCAGGGAAGGAAAAGCTGAAGTCAGGTAAATGCTCTGACAAGAGGATGAGACCAGCTGACAATCCAACAACTGTCAAAAGCACTCCGACAAACTGCCGATTGCTAAGCTGTTTTTGAAAGAACTTAGGACGAGGAAGCGGCAACTTCTTAATCCAATCCCGCCAAGCTTGGTAGGCATCTGTCAGGAGAGTATGCTCTGCAGCAAAACCCGATATCTTTTTCCAAAGTTCCTGAACAAAAGTCTGAATCTTCTCCCAAAGAAATTTTTTATCCATCGCATTTCTCCGCTTTTTCTTGCTTAATAATAGCGCATCAACCTTTACTATATTGTACTATTTTTACTGCCAAAAGAAAAGGAAAGCAAAAAGCAGAAGCTGGGAGAAGCATGCTACAATCTTCAAATTACGGCAATCTCTCCCAATCTCCTGCTTCATTTTCTATTTTTTCAATTCTAAGAGCTGATTGCCGAGCTGAAACTCGACTTTCATTCTTACACAAAACTCCCTACATCAACGGTCAGCACTTGGCCGTTTCGGACAACCTGCTGTCCTGCAATGTAGACATCCTGAACATCGCTGCCTTTGACTGCGTACACTAGGTGCGACAGCATATTTTCCAAAGGATAAAGATGAAGTCGTCCCTTAGGCTGAATGACAATGAAATCGGCTTGTTTGCCCACTTCCAGACTACCGATTTTCTTCTCCAAGCCCAGAACATTTGCTCCCTCAATAGTCAAAGCTTTCAAGGCCTGCTCAATCGTAAACTGAGTCGCATCGCCTGCCCTCATCTTCTGAAGGAGGGCAGCTGTCCGCCCCTCTTCAAACATATCCAGATTATTATTGGAAGCGACAGAGTCCGTCGCTAAGCCAACGGTCACCCCAGCGGATAATAAGTCCGTCACTGGAGCTACACCAGAAGCCAACTTGAGGTTGCTGATAGGATTGTGGGCGATGCTGACTGGTGAAGCCGCTAAATCCGAAATCTCTGACGGATTCAGCTCAACCCCGTGAGCAAAAATTGCTGGCTGCTCCAAGTAGCCCAAGCCTTTTAAGAAAGCCAGAGGCCGTTTACCATAGCGCCCCAGAATGATTTTATTTTCTTCCTGGGTCTCTGCCACATGGATATGAAGCTTCAAATCCAGCTCACGCGCTAGCTCAAGACTGCCCTTGAGCAGATCTTCGTCACAGGCATAAGGTGAATGAGGCGCCACCATAACCTGAAAATATTCATCATTATAGGAGAGAATTTTCTCAATAATGGTCCGAGTACGTGCCAGAGTCTCTTCTGCTGTTTCCGACCCTGAGCTAAAGAGTGTTGGTGAGAAATAGCAGCGCATACCAGACTGCCGCACAGTCTGATAAATTCGGTCAATCTCCACTCCCTGAGGATTATACATGTCGTTAAAAGTCGTTGTTCCTGACTGCAGCATTTCAGCTAGAGCTAGCTGGACAGCCTGGGTCGTTAGATCCGCTGTGAATTGACTTTCTGCTGGCCAGATATAGTCCTCCAGCCATTCATGCAGATTGCTGTCATCACGAATCCCGCGCAGCAAGGTCATGGCCGAGTGAGTATGACAGTTGACCAGCCCTGGCATGATCCAAGCCCCTTCATAATCCACTAGCTCGCTGCATTGTTCCAGCCAAGTCTCATCATATGTGCCGCAGTAGGCAATACGGTCGCCCTCAATCACTAGCAGCCCGTCCCGGTAAACATGAAATGCGCTGTCACAGGTCACCAGATTGACATTTGTATAAGCTTTCATCCGCCATATCCTCACTTTCCCGACACTTGGTTTCAAGAGATTTTAGCTATTATAACAAGCCTAATCTAATTGTGCAAGCCTTTTTATAAAATTATGGCATAAAAAAGGGGCCCCAGCTGAGGCCCTAGTTGTCAATCATTATCTATGACTAATCTTCCGTGTCAGGAAATCCCCAACAAACTGAATAAAGAAGATGAGCAGCAAAATAAGAATGGTCGCAAGAATAGTCACATCATGGTTGAAACGCTGATAACCATAAGTCAGGGCAACATTTCCCAGTCCACCAGCTCCAATCGCTCCGGCCATAGCAGTCTCACCAACCAGAGAGATGAGCGTAACTGTCGTCACACGAATCAAATCCGGCAGACCTTCCCGCAAGTAAACACCAACAATGTCCCAGAAGGTTGCTCCACTAGCCTGCGCTGCTTCAATGACTCCTCGGTCTAGTTCGGATAAGACCACCTGAACCTGACGGGCAAAGAAAGGAAAGACAGCCAGCGAGAGAGGCACCAAGGCCGCAGTCGGTCCAATCCCAGTTCCCACAATAATCCGAGTAAAAGGATTGATGAGGGCTAGGAGAATGATGAAAGGAATCGCCCGGAAGATAGAGGTAACCTTATCTAGGACGAAAAAGACAAGTCTATTTTCCAAAATACCTCTCGGCCCTGTCAAGACGAGTAAGAGACCAGCGATAAAGCCTAGAATCCCTCCGATAAAGAAAGGAATGATAGTCATATATAGAGTCAGGTAAATAGCTGTTCCCCAGCCAGCCTGCCCAGACCAGCCCATTCTATAAACATTGGGCATAAATTGTTGAATCAGCTGTAGCATTAGTTACTCCTTTCTTTCAGAACATGCAGCTCTACTCCTGCTTCGCGCAGACTTTCCTGCACCGCCGCCAGTTGCTTGGTCTCTCCAGATAAGATAACGACCATTTCTCCGACTGGTACATGGTCTAAAATCTCAATATTAGCGTGAAGAATATTGGCCGATATGTGATACTGCTTGTAAATGTCGTTTATAATGGCTGTGTCTGTTACCACACCAGAGTATTTCAGGTGGGCCAGAATGGAATTTTCTGGCAGGTTTTGCACAATCTTTTGCTGGTTGATTTTGATCATAGCCTCATTGATACCGGTTGCGGTCGTAATGAAGTCTTGGGTCAGCTCATTCTTGGGATTAGAGAAAATATCCAGAACTGAGCCTTCCTCAATCAGCCGGCCATTTTGCATAACTGCTACACGGTTAGCAATGTCCTTGACAATCTGCATTTCGTGGGTAATGAGGACAATAGTCAGACCCAATTTTTGATTCAAATCCTGCAATAGAGCCAGAATCTGCTTGGTGGTCTTAGGATCCAGAGCAGATGTGGACTCGTCCGAGATTAGGATTTTGGGATCATTGGCCAAGGCCCGTGCAATGGCTACCCGCTGCTTCTGACCACCAGACAGCTGAGCAGGATAATTATCCGCCCGATCCGCTAAGCCTACCAAGTCCAAAAGCGTATGAACTTTTTTCTCTTTTTCAGCAGCTGATAAAGGAGAGTGCTTGAGCGCAAAGGCAACATTTTCCTTGGCCGTCATCTGTGCCATGAGGTTAAAATGCTGGAAAATCATCCCAATATCCTTACGCTTTTGGCGCAACTGAGCTGCAGTAAGCTGAACCTGATGATAATCATAGAAAACCGTATCATCCACCGTAATCTTACCAGCAGACGGCACCTGCAGCAAGTTAATGACACGGACCAGAGTAGATTTCCCGGCACCAGAATAGCCTACAATTCCATAAATATCTCCCTGATTAATATGAATGGTCACATCTTCTACGGCCTTAATGTCTTGCTTTTTTTGATTAAAAACGACATCAATGTGATCCAATTTGATAATTTCTTTGCCCATAATTTCCGATTCACTCCTTGATTTGTCCAATATGTGATGTATCTCTGTAGCCTTTTAGTTTGATTTTCGTCTGTAGCTCGACTAGGGAAATGTAAAATCATAAGCTACAATCTATACCGACCTAGCTCAAAGCTAGATAATGATCAAACTAAATGACCATAATAGCAGATAAAGGGCTGGAGAAGCTAATCTCCGCCCTTCTTAATCATTTCATTTATTCAATACAATGACCTTCTGCAACTTAAAAATTACCAAACTGGTTGATCCATACCATCTGATGATTCTTCGATAACTTTTTTCACTTCATCAGTGTGGTAAGCCTTGATAATTTTTTCAATCGCGTCAGCCTTGTCTGATTTCTTCCAATCTGGTTTCGCTGCAATCAGGTTATACCATTGTTTTGAGTTTTCATTGGCTTCTTCTTTGAAGAGAGCCTTCTTGTAGTCAATGCCTGCTTCGCGGACGAAAGTATTATTGACAACCGCAGCATCTGCTGAAGTCAGAGAAGCTGGTGTTTGAGAAGCATCCAACTCAGAAATTGTCAGATTCTTCTTGTTTTCTTTGATGTTGGCAACAGTCGCAAGCTCGTTTCCTTTAACATCAAGCTTGATCAAGCCAGCTGATTCAAGAAGATAAAGAGCGCGGCTCTCATTTGTCGCATCATTTGGAACGGCAATTGTACCATTTTCTGGGATGTCTTTCACATCTGTATATTTATTTTTGCCGTCCTTTGTGCCAGAGTAGAGACGAATAGGTGCGATATAAGTATCCGCAACAGACACAAGGTCTACTCCCTTCTCTTTATTCCAGTTCTCAAGGAAGTTGTAATGTTGGAAAGCATTGATATCGACATCACCGTCAAGCAAGGCCTGGTTCGGCTGAGAGTAGTCTGTAAATTGTGTATACTCTAATTTAACGCCTGCATTTTCTTTGTCAAGAATCTCTTGAACCTTGTTCCAGCGCGCTTCTTCTGTATCACTCAGGCTCATCACTCCAACCTTGACGGTTACAGGTCCGTCTGCTGATTTGCTCTCCTTACTAGAAGAGCCTCCGCAAGCTGCCAAACCCAAGGTTGCAAGGCCGACTAAGCCGACTGAAAAGATTTTTTTCAAATTCATCATTTATTCTCCTTTAATGGATAAAATTCTAAATCTTCTATTTTATAAGATTACTTCTCATTTTACCATGTTCAAGGAGACTTGGCTTATATAAATAATTTATCGTCGTGATAAAAAATTTATATGACTGATTGAAGCAATTGAGTTGATTTTATGCCCTTTTACTGCATGAAGGTCAGCAGATAGCCATATCCTTCTGCCTCCATTTTTTCTTTTGGAATAAATCGCAGAGCTGCTGAGTTGATGCAGTAGCGAAGACCACCTGCTGCTTCTGGGCCGTCAGTAAAAACATGGCCCAGATGGGCATTGCCAGAACGGCTGCGCACTTCGATACGCTCCATGCCGTGACTCTTGTCTTCATAGTATTTTAGAACATCTCTGGCAATAGGTCGGCTAAAGCTAGGCCAGCCGCAACCAGACTCAAACTTGTCTCCGGCAAAAAAGAGGGGCTCTCCAGTCGTCACATCGACATAAATTCCTTCTTCAAAAGTGGCATTGTAGGCATTATGGAAAGGACGCTCTGTCGCACTGTTCTGGGTCACCTGGTACTGCTCTTCCGTCAGCTGCTCTTTTAGTTCCGCATCTGTAGGCTTCTCGTATTGGCCAGGATCAACCAAGGGCTGATAGGCATCATTGACATTGATATGACAGTAGCCACCAGGATTTTTCTTGAGATAATCCTGATGATAGTCCTCAGCTAGGACATAGTGGCGCAAAGGCTCTAGCTCAACAGCAATCTTTCGGCCCAGCTGCTTTTCCTGCTCAGCAAAGACCTGCTCAATGACCGCCTTATCGGCTTGATTGGTATAGTAAACGCCCGTCCGATATTGACGGCCAACATCATTGCCCTGCTTATTGACTGACAGAGGATCAATGATTCGGAAATAATAGAGCAGGATTTCCCGCAGACTGACCCGCTCTTCATCATAGATTAGATGAACCGTCTCTGCATGGTCCGTCTGGTGAATCAGCTGGTAGTTAGTTGATTCCACCTGTCCATTGGCGTATCCCACTGTCGTTTCCTTAACCCCCTCAATGCGGGAAAAGTACTCTTCCAATCCCCAGAAGCATCCTCCTGCTAAATAAATTTCTGACATAAAAACACCTCATTTCTTTGCGTCTATTTTCTCATAAAAGGAGTCGAAATTATAGCAATTTGATTAGAACTTTCTTCAAATTGATATGAAAAAGCTGGGTCTTAATGACCATTAACCCAGCCATGTTCTTTATTTCAAATCACAACAACTCTTGCATTAAATCTTTTTAGAAATAGAAGATTACCCCTCAATATACTTCAATTTTCCTCGAAAATCTTCCAGACTTTCATAGCCTTTTTCTTCCATAATAGCCTTGAGTTCTGTGGTAATGCGCTCGAAAGCTGCTACTCCTTCTTTATGAAGGGTTGTTCCTACTTGCACCATACTGGCACCACAGAGGATATGCTCAAAGGCATCACGCCCCGTCAGAACACCACCTGTTCCGATGATTTGGATTTCTGGTTTAAGGCGTTGGTAAAAGGCATGGACATTAGCTAGAGCGGTCGGCTTGATGTACTGGCCTCCGATACCTCCAAAACCGTTTTTCGGACGAATGACCACTGACTCATCTTCTATATAAAGGCCGTTTCCGATAGAGTTTACGCAATTGACAAACTTGAGCGGATATTTGTTAAAAATCGCAGCAGCCTGATCAAAATGCACGATATCAAAATAAGGAGGCAGCTTGATACCCAACGGCTTGGTAAAATAAGCAAAAACCTCTGACAAAATCTTTTCCGTCGTTTCAAAGTCATAGGCAATCTGCGGCTTGCCAGGGACATTGGGGCAGGAGAGATTGAGCTCAGTAATGCCTTTAAAGTCACTTGCCTGCACTTTCTGAAGAATGGTGTGGGTTTCTTCTGGCGACATACCGACCAAAGAGAGGAAGAAAGTCCGATTTGGTTCGCTTTTCTGGAGTTCCAGCAGATAGTCAAGATAGTAGTCTAAACCATTGTTGGGCAGGCCCATGGAGTTGATAGACCCCAGCGGAACATCCTGATAGCGCGGTTCTGGGTTTCCCTGACGAAATTCCAGCGTCGCTGTCTTGGTCACAAATGTTCCCGCAGCAGAATCTTTGACTTCTGCCAGTTCCTCTTTTGTCATGCAGGCAACCCCAGCTGCATTCATCAGGCAGTTGTCAAATGCAAAACCAGCAATCTGTGTAGATGTCGAAACCATAGTAAAACGCTCCTTTTTCTTCTGAAGGCGAGTGCCTTTAGCTCATTTCCTCTATTATATCACCAAAACCCGCTTTTTCGTTTTTTAAACCAGCAATTCCTGACTAACGTTCGGAAAACATCCAGTTCGATCATCTATTTTCTGGAATATTTCAGAAAATAAATTGTGGAAATTTTTAGAAAATTCAACTTTTTTCTTTACAAGAGAAAAAATGTCTGCTATAATGTTCCGTGTAATAAAATATGACATCTAAAAGATGTCTGTTTTAAAAATTTAAACACATCCTCGTCACACAAGCTGCAAGCAGCTTTTGACAGGATGGTTTACTATTTTATTTAAAGGAGAATGACAGATGACAACTGCTAAAGAATATATCCAAAGCACTTTCGAGACCGTAAAAGCCCGCAACGGACACGAGGCAGAATTCCTCCAAGCTGTTGAAGAGTTTCTCAATACTCTGGAGCCCGTTTTCGAAAAACACCCAGAATACATTGAAGAAAACATCCTAGCGCGTATTACTGAGCCTGAGCGCGTTATCAGCTTCCGTGTTCCTTGGGTAGACCGCGAAGGTAACGTACAAGTCAACCGCGGTTACCGTGTACAATTTAACTCAGCAGTTGGCCCTTATAAAGGCGGACTTCGTTTCCACCCAACTGTAAACCAAGGTATCTTGAAATTCCTTGGATTTGAGCAAATCTTTAAAAACGTATTGACAGGCCTTCCAATCGGCGGTGGTAAAGGTGGATCTGACTTTGATCCAAAAGGCAAGACAGATGCTGAAGTGATGCGCTTCTGCCAAAGCTTCATGACTGAATTGCAAAAACACATCGGACCATCACTTGACGTACCTGCTGGTGATATCGGTGTTGGTGGACGTGAAATTGGTTACCTTTACGGACAATACAAACGTCTTAACCAATTTGATGCTGGTGTCTTGACTGGTAAACCTCTTGGATTTGGTGGTAGCTTGATTCGTCCAGAAGCAACTGGTTACGGTTTGGTTTACTACACTGAAGAAATGCTCAAAACTAACGGCAACAGCTTTGCTGGTAAGAAAGTTGTTATTTCAGGTTCTGGTAACGTAGCTCAGTACGCTCTTCAAAAAGCAACTGAACTTGGTGCAACTGTTATCTCTGTTTCTGACTCAAATGGTTATGTCATCGATGAAAATGGTATCGACTTCGATCTTTTGGTTGATGTTAAAGAAAAACGTCGCGCTCGTTTGACTGAGTATGCAGCTGAGAAAGCAACTGCTACTTATCATGAAGGTTCTGTATGGACTTACGCTGGAAACTATGACATCGCTCTTCCATGTGCGACTCAAAACGAAATCAACGGTGAAGCAGCTAAACGTTTGGTTGCTCAAGGCGTTATCTGTGTATCTGAAGGTGCCAACATGCCAAGCGACCTTGATGCCATCAAAGTTTACAAAGAAAATGGTATCTTCTACGGACCTGCCAAAGCTGCCAACGCTGGTGGTGTAGCCGTTTCAGCCCTTGAAATGAGCCAAAATAGCCTTCGCCTCTCATGGACTCGTGAAGAAGTTGATGGACGTCTCAAAGACATCATGACAAACATCTTCAACACAGCTAAAACAACTTCAGAAACATACGGTCTTGATAAAGACTACCTTGCAGGAGCTAACATTGCTGCCTTTGAAAATGTAGCAAACGCTATGATTGCACAAGGTATTGTTTAATTAGTCGATACATCCTATCGGAGGACAAATGATGAACTTACGGCCAATGGAAGTGAGAGACAATCCAGCTGTAGCGCAGCTCATTCGAGCCAGCCTAGAAGAATTCGGGCTTGACAAACCAGGAACTGTCTACTTTGATTCTCATCTAGATCATTTGGCCGACTACTATCAACATCAAGAGAAGGCAGCTTACTTTGTTCTGGAAGATGAAGGTCATCTCGTTGGCTGCGGTGGTTTTGCACCTGTGTCTGATAAAATTGCTGAATTACAAAAACTGTATGTCACTAAAAACAGTCGTGGCAAAGGTTATTCCAGTCGGCTGATAAAGCAGATATTCCAAGAAGCCCGCCTAGCAGGTTATGAACAGCTTTATCTAGAAACCACTACTGAACTGGCTACGGCCGTGGCCGTCTATCAACACTATGGTTTTACATCACTGCAACAACCACTTTCTAATGCTGCCGGACACCCAGCTATGAATATTTGGATGATAAAATCCCTCTTACCAGATGAATAGATGTCTGTATACTCTGGCTGTCTCAAGAATATCATGACCAACATCCTCAACACAGCTAAAACTACCGCTGAAACTTACGGACTTAGCAAAGACTATCTGGCTGGTGCTAATATCGCTGCCTTCGAAAACGTAGCCAAAGCTATGATTGCTCAAGGTATTGTTTAAGCACTATCAAACTAGAATTAATCCGACTGCTTATCAAAGCAGCCGGATTTTTATATATCTAATTTTTCAAAAAATTTGCCTGCAGACTGCTTTTCTTTTAGCTTCTCAAGCAGCTCAGTCTCCAGAAAAGGACTTAGTTCGTCAAAATCTTGGTAAACCTTAAAAACAGTCTCTTTGTCTAATTGGCCATAAGCTAGTTCATAATAATCCTTCTTATGATGCCAGTTCTGGTCATAGTTGACATCTGTCCGTTGATAGTAAACAATGTTTTGCTTCGGAGTCAGGTAAAGCTTCTGCGTCAGAATGCTTTTCTGATCTTTGGACAGCTTACTACGGCTGAAAATTTTGACACCTTGAAAAATCTTGCGCTCATGGATACCTTGATTTGTAACTTTCAATTCGACTCTTTTATAGTGCATATAGTCACCTCCAGAAATTACCTATATTATATCAGGTCCTGGCAGATTTTCAAGCAAAAATGTGTCATTGCCAAAAGTCTTTCGTCGCCTCTAAAATCTCTTCTGTCGGTGTTACTGTCGCTTCAATAATGCTCTTGCCAGTCTTTTTCAGATAGGCTTGTATCAGATGATAGCCATAAGCATAGCCCGCAGCATAAGGCATACCGACTGGTATTTGACCCTGTATCTCTGCAATTTCATCACCGTATAGATAAGGAGCCATTTCCGCCATCCCCGTTAGCTGAAGCTGACTGGAGATGATGGGCTTAATCTTTTCTAACTGCTCGGAACTAGTTAAAGTGACCCAAGGTCCGATGAGCTCTTTGCCATAGAGCTCAGCTGCAAAAGACTCTGCCAATCCTTCACTAACTACCCAGTCTGCTAATGTCGTCTGCTGGTTCCATTTGATAAATTGGAAGCGGACATTATGGTTGCACTCGTGAGCCAACGCAGCCTGCACACGTGGCAAAGTATAGTCATTCGGTAGCAGACTAAGCATGAGGTAGCCTGGAATTCCACCATCTCCGCTGTAACCTTTATTGAGCTGTAACATGGGCTTTTCTGGATTGCCCAACAAAATAGTGAAATGATAATCCTCAACCTCTAAATCATAGCCATCCTGCTCAAAAAGACCGATACTCCTCTTGATGGTATCTTGACAATTTTGCCAGAGTTGATCAGAGCTCAGAGCATCAATAGCCGGTCTATCATTTTCTGACAGAGTTGCGGGCAACAGATTCATAAAGCCAAGCAGGAACAAGGCATCAAATCCTCCGGGATACTTCGCTTTCAGAGGAATATGTTGAGTTTGGTATTTCGTTGCAAAAGGTGCTAAAATCTTAGCCCGAAAACAACCTTCTCTCTTTTCTAAAGGCAGCTCGAGCATCTCTTGATAAACTTTATCTGAACGAATCATATTGATTTGCATGGTAATCTCCTTTTCTAATTTTCACCAGTATACACCCTCCTCTAAGGTCAGAGTCAAGAAAAAGATTTGAAACTTTCGCCTCAAATCCTCTTTTATCTATACAGTTTGCTGCCTCCACTTTCAAATCTAGTGAGGAAAGTAGCAAAGGTATTAGAGTAATGGGATAATTTTTCCTATTGCTCCTTCTTTTTCTCTTGCTTTGGCTTGCTTTTCTCCTTTTGCCACTTAGCATTGTCGTAGGTCACGGTATAGGTATCCTCATCGCCGCCCTCACCGTCAAAGATTAGGTCAAAGCGGATAGACTTGCCTGGCGCCAGATTGGTTCCGATTTGTGTATTGTCAAAGGTTGAGCCATCCAAAATATAGACATTTTCTTTCTTGTCATATAGTCCAAAGTCATAAGGACTGACCAGAATAGGCTTTTTAGAAGTATTTTCAACCGTGATAGTCGCAACAACAGCTACTCCTGTCGACTCATCGCTCATGACTCTCTTGCTGTCTTCCACTGCTGAATGAACTGTCACCTTGAGTCCGCTGGAAAATTCAACTGTTTTCTCAAAAGCATGGCTGGAATAGGTCTCTAAAGGCGAGTTATGATAACCTGTGAGAGACTTGAGATGGTCATTTTCCTCCATAAGACCAATCGTAGTAATGACGAGGAGAATGCTGAGCAAGGCCAGAAGAAAGATGATAATACCAGACACCAGAGCTGCCCAAAAGAGACCCTGCTTGTGGAGAGGACGTTTTAAACGGTAAACAAGATTGTCCTCACTGACAATTTCCTGCTGAATTCGCTGATTCATATGGACCTTTCTAATCAATAATTACTTGCCTTTTGAAAGGGGTCCAAGCGTCGGAAGCTCAATCCCCTCTCGTAAAAGCGCCTCATGGTAAAGACGGTAGAAGATATGGTAAATAGAAATCTGCATGCCACCCTGCACTATCATGCTGATACGAAAGTTGAACTGGCCATTTGAAGCCATCTGTGGTCCCAAGATATTCGGCTCTTTGAGAATCTCTGGATGTTCTGGCACGGCTTCTTCATTGACCTTAGAAATGATGCGGTAAATTTCGTCCAAATCCGTCTGGGCATAAATGGGGATATCAATCAAGACCCGCATATCTCCACGGGAAAGATTACTGACAACCATGATATTACGGTTGGGAACAAAATGAAGCGTTCCGTCCGCGTCCCGTACCTGCGTCGTCCGAATCCCAACACTGATTACTGTTCCAGCGATGTTGATAGGACCGTTAGTCAGGCGGACATTGTCACCGACATCTAACTGTCGCTCGAGAAGGATAAAGAAACCATTGACCAGATCCGACAGGAAGCCCTGGGCTCCCATCCCGATGGCCACTCCGGCAATCCCCGCACCAGCCAAAAGACTGGAAACCGGCAGTCCCAAGATGGATAAAACCCAGTAAATCAAGAGAAAATACAGGACATAATTAAGCAGATTCTCAATCAGACGGGTAATAGTTTTCTGTCTGGCTACATCCTGCTTGGATAGCTTGAGAGAGGGGGCAATAATCTTGGTCACTGACAAATGCAGGATTTTCTTAACGATGTAAAATAAGATAAAAAGCAGAAGTAAAGAAACCAGCTTGGAAAAGAGGTCATCTGCAATCTTGCTCCAGTCAAACTGCTGGATATAGCGGGAAAAGACATTTCCGGTCTTAGACATAGGCTACCTCCAAAAAGATTACTACCATTATACCACAAAGACCAATCAGCGCGGACATAGAATGGTTAACCCGACCTAGCATTGCTTTCGCCCCCTTTCTATCGTATAATAAAATAAGTATCCAAGACAAGAAAGGAACATACATTGTCCATCGCTTCATCACTATTTGGAATAAAACCAATCTAATCAAGCGGATTTCCATCGGTATTGGCATTGGTGTCCTGCTGGCTATCATCTTCCCCCAAGCACAAGCCATTGGACTTTTGGGCCAAATCTTCGTTGGCGGCCTCCAGGCCATCGCTCCGCTCCTAGTCTTCGCTCTGGTGGCAAATGCCCTTTCTCAGTAGCAGAAAGGGCAAAAGAGCAATATGAAAACAGTCGTCTTGCTCTATCTTCTAGGGACCTTTGCGGCAGCCCTGGTAGCGGTCCTAGTCAATTTCTTCTTTCCAATTAGTATAGAGTTGGCTTCATCCTCCCAAAAGGTTTCTCCGCCAGATGGGATCGGACAAGTCCTCAGCAATCTTCTGCTTCAGCTGGTGGACAATCCCGTCAACTCCCTCATCACCGCGAACTACATCGGTATCCTATCCTGGGCTGTCATCTTTGGAATTGCCATGCGAGAAGCCAGCCACCACAGCAAGGAACTGCTGCAGACCTTGGCAGATATAACTTCTAAGATTGTCGAGTGGATTATCAATCTAGCCCCTCTTGGTATTCTAGGCTTGGTCTACACGACCATTTCCGGCAAGGGCTTTCAGGCTCTAAAAAGCTATGGTATCCTGTTGCTGGCCTTGATAGCCAGCATGCTGATTGTCGCTCTGATTATCAATCCTTTGATTACCTTTATCATGCTGCGGAAAAATCCCTATCCCTTGGTCTGGCGCTGTTTGCGGGTCAGTGGCGTGACTGCCTTTTTCACGCGCAGCTCTGCGGCTAACATCCCCGTCAATATGAAACTCTGTCGGGATCTGGGGCTCAATCCAGAGACCTACTCAGTCTCTATTCCTCTGGGAGCCACTATCAACATGGCAGGGGCTGCTATTACTATCAATACCCTGACCTTGGCTGCTGTCAACACGCTGGGTATCAGAGTTGATTTTGGCACAGCTCTAGTTCTCAGTGTCGTAGCGGCAATTTCTGCCTGCGGGGCTTCCGGTGTAGCTGGCGGGTCTCTCCTACTCATTCCGGTCGCCTGCAGCCTCTTTGGAATTTCCAATGATTTGGCTATGCAGGTAGTCAGCGTCGGCTTCGTTATCGGTGTCATTCAGGACTCCTGCGAGACAGCCCTCAACTCTTCTACTGACGTTCTCTTTACAGCTGTGGCTGAGATGAGCAGCTGGCCAAAAGAAAAACGCTATTAATTTCGACAAAAAACCTCTAGACTTCCATCATTACGGAAAGCTAGAGGCTTTTTTATGTGCGAAAGTTAGTTCTTTCGATGCTTGTCAAAATATCTCTTCGTCTCACTGATTACAATTGGAGACAAGACTAATAAGGCAATCAAGTTTGGCAAGGCCATGAGGGCGTTGACAATATCTGCAAGAATCCAGACCGCCTCCAGACCCACAAAGCCACCGAGGACAATCATCAGGACAAAGAGCAGACGATAAACGCGGATATAGCGAACCCCAAAGAGAAACTCAAAACAGCGCTCACCATAGTAGTTCCAGCCCAAGATAGTCGTAAAGGCAAACAGGACCAGAAAGACTGAAAGCAGGACCGGACCAAAATTAGCAAAAACAGTCGCAAAGGCGGCCTGAGTCAGGGACACACCGTTGAGATTGCCATCCCAGACTCCTGTGATTAAAATCGTTAATCCTGTCAGGCTACAAATAATCAGGGTGTCGATGAAGGTTCCGGTCATGGAAATCAAGCCCTGTTCTACCGGTTCCTTAGTCCGAGCTGCCGCCGCTGCAATGGGGGCCGATCCCAAGCCAGATTCATTGGAGAAAACTCCACGCGCGACCCCGTTTTGAATTGCCATCTGGATGGTCGCACCGGCAAAGCCACCGACAGCAGCTGTCTGGCTGAAAGCTGAGCTAAAGACCAGCTGGAGAGTGGGCAGTAATCGATCTAGATTGACCGCCAAGACAGTCACAGTACCCAAGATATAAATCGCCGCCATAAAGGGCACAACCTTAGTCGATACTCGAGCAATAGACTGAATGCCGCTGAAAATAACCAGAGCTACTAAAATAGCCAAGATAGAAGCTGTCACAGCTGGAGGCAGCTGCATGGTATTCTGCATGGCCTCTGTGATGGAATTGACCTGCGTAAAGGTCCCGATCCCTAGGAGAGCCACCAAGATACCAGCTATCGCAAAAAAGATAGCCAGCGGGCGCCACTTCTCGCCCATCCCTAGTAAGATATAGTGCATAGGACCGCCCGCCATAGCACCATGAGCATCCTTGCGCCGGTACTTGATAGCCAAGAGACCTTCGGCATACTTGGTCGCCATTCCAAAGAAAGCAGCTACCCACATCCAGAAGAGGGCACCCGGTCCACCGGTTTTAATGGCTGTTGCCACTCCAATGATATTGCCCGTTCCCACCGTCGCGGCTAGAGCCGTACAGAGAGCCGCAAAGCTAGAGACATCGCCCTGATGCTCCTCGTCTGATACAAAGATTAGCCGAAAGGCACGCGGAAGACGAAAAATCTGCAGCAAGCCCAGACGCAGACTAAGATAGATACCGGTACCAACCAGCAAAATGAGCAGGGGCGGACCCCAAACCAAAGAATCCAGACGATTCAATATTTCCAACATGATATAAGCTCCTTTTCACACCGAGAAAAAGAAAGAGCACATGCAAAACATGTACTCTGGATGTGCTGGAGTAGGGAAATCCCTGCCTCTTCGCTCTGTCCTTTTACCTGAGAGTTTGAGCGGTTCTAAACCGCCTTGCCCCTTCGGTGCCATTCATGGTCTCTCCAGAGTTCCGTCCATTTCACAGTCAGAGGCGCCTGCCTCTTTCTGAAAAACTTCGTTCGGTGTTGATTATTAATTTTATATTATTCTAAAAGAACATTCGCTTTTTGTCAATATTTTATAAAAATTTTCGAGCATGTAAACGTTTTTTGATACAAAAAAGAAGCCCTCAGGCTTCTTGCTTAGCTTAATTCCGCGATAATAGCCTTGAGCTGGTCTTTGGTGTGAACACCTGCGACTTGCTTCACGACTTGACCGTCTTTCTTGAACAGAAGGGTCGGAATGGACATAATGCCAAATTCACGGGCCGTATTTGGATTTTCATCCACATCCATTTTGAGGATTTTCAATTCATCCTCATGGACTTCTCCTGCCAACTGCTCCAAGATAGGCGCCTGCATGCGGCATGGACCGCACCAAGTTGCCCAAAAGTCAATCAGAACCAATCCGTCTTTTGTTTCTTCTGCGAATGTTGCATCTGTAACTGCTGCTACCATAAATCTTCTCCTTTGAATAGCTTACTTTTGTTTAACATTTTACACCAAAATCCAGAGAAAGAAAAAATTCTCTAGCTAAGTAAAGAATTCTTATTTTTCCAAACAATTTTTTAAAATAAAAATAGATTGAGGAACATCTGAGAAAACTTGGCTTAAAAATTCCAAATGTTGCTGATCTTTGCTATCTAAAGCTACGGTGTGCTTGACATTTACAGTGCCATCATCGTTCTCAATGATCTGATGACCAAAAAGGATATCTCCAAACGGAGTCGCTGTTTTATCCCAAAATTCCTCAAAGGGCTTGACAAGTGTCAGCTGATATTCCATTGGGGGCATTCCTTCGAGTTCCATCATCCCACAAGAACCTGTCTTAAATCCACCATTTAATGTAATATTTTTTAAATCTTCTTCCCATTCATACCACTTTTCAATATTTTCATAGTAGGACCATACATCTTCTTTTGCTGCTTTCATGCTTAAACTGAAACTAAATTCCATTACAACAACTCCTTTATAATATGCATACTTATTATAAGTGTATTTATAATATTTGTCAAACATTTTTTCTTTCTAGCAATAGTATTTCTTCTAAAATATTCTACTTGATTTGGTTCTGCTTTTCATACTGATAAAATGGGATAAGAACGATGTCTTGGTCGTATGACCTGATATTCGCTCTCTTATTTAACCATTTAGGCAATAGTGCGATTCCTTTCCCGTTCTCAACTAAGCTAATAATGTTTTCAAAAGAATCAATTTCTACAACTGATTTTAAATGAGCAAACCTCATTAAGCTTTGTTTTCTAAAAGGACAATTTTCATCTTTATTAACGAGTATGGGCATTCCCTCACTAGCCTTTATGATACTCGAACAAGCATAAACTGACTCAATATGTCCGATAGTCTCATCATAATGCTTTAAATTTTCAATTTTTTGAAAGCAAAAAATTTTATCAAAGTCTTCCTGATGAGCAATGATTGGTATATCCGAAGTTTTTTGGATATTAATCTCACTTTTATCCAAATCAATTGTTTGCGAATTATTAATATCGTGATTGAATAACAATTCTGAAATTAAGATGGATATTTTCGAGGTTTCACATTTCTTTTTTAATTTCTCTAAATTGTTAGAAGTTTCCTTACAAAATTGATAAAATAAGTCTCCACTTTCTGTCGGAATTAAACCATTATATTTTCTGTAAAATAATTTTGTATCTAATTCAGTTTCAAGCACCTTCAATCTAGCACTGAGATTAGATTGCGCATATTGTAAGATCTTTGAACTTTTGTTTATTGATCTTGTCTCATAGATTGTCACAAAAATGCTCATATCATTAAAATTCATTTAAAATACCTTATCACTTTTTATGATAATTATATCATTTTTAAGTATTATTCAACATGATATAAATCATTTATACTGTCAATAGTTAATTAGAAAAGAGGTACTGCAATGCAATATACTATAAAATTACCATCAGATTATGACATGGATATCATTAGACAACGTGTCCAAAATACAGGTCATTTAATGGATGGATTCGACGATTTGTTTTTCAAAGTTTATTTAATCTCTGAAAAGTCTGAAGGCCAATTATTTAACAGTTACTGTCCACTATATATATGGAAAAATACCAAAGGAATGACAAAATTCATATTTGATGGTTACTTTGATCATATTTTAAATTCTTTTGGCTGGCAGAATATTGAAATCGGAGTGACTTCATCAGTCGAAATATCTGATCATTTTAATTCAAGTAAATATGCTACATTGGAAATCATTGATATAGAAGCATCTGAAAGTTTAAAATCCTTTACTATTCACGAGCAAATGCAAAACAACGAAAGTGGTAAAGTCGTTATTTTCAATCCTGATAAATGGAAAAAATGTATTTTTACTTTTTATACCAATAAACCCGATACACAACTACCAACATTTGAAATTTTGCACATTTCACAATAAGCGCCTATGATAAGTAATAGAGAAATGCCTGAGCAAACACTTCTTCAATGCTATTTTGCACACTCTGAGAGTATACTTGCTTTTCTGTATGACCTTTACTGTCATCAGCTAAATGAAAAAATCGTTACGCCATGTAACGATTTTTTTAGCTATGATATTAACTCAATTCCGCGATAATAGCCTTGAGCTGGTCTTTGGTGTGAACACCTGCGACTTGCTTCACGACTTGACCGTCTTTCTTGAACAGAAGGGTCGGAATGGACATAATGCCAAATTCACGGGCCGTATTTGGATTTTCATCCACATCCATTTTGAGGATTTTCAATTCATCCTCATGGACTTCTCCTGCCAACTGCTCCAAGATAGGCGCCTGCATGCGGCATGGACCGCACCAAGTTGCCCAAAAGTCAATCAGAACCAATCCGTCTTTTGTTTCTTCTGCGAATGTTGCATCTGTAACTGCTGCTACCATAAATCTTCTCCTTTTATTGCTTACTTTTGATAACATTTTACACCAAAAACATCAGAAAGAAAAATATTTGCTACGGGTAGGAGCTTAGTCACTCAGCGAGAAGTGGTTGGTCATGAGATTGCTGGCATCCAAGAGAACCTTCTCCAAGAGCTGGTTTGTCGCTTCTTGCACCTTGTCGCTCATGGCTTGATTTTCAGCTTCAAAGTCCACAGCCTCGCCCTTGACCAGAGCCCGGTCTACCCGACCAATCATTTCATGTCCCCAAGCCATAGTCTGCTCTTGGTAATCATCCAAATCACCGACATGACTGCTAAAATGAGCATCAGCCAGACCAGCAATCAAGCGATTGGCCCAGTAGAAGGAATCTGTCGAAACCTTGTCCGTCGTATTGGCAAAGTAGTCTGGCGTTGTTGAGACTTGAGTAAAGAAAGGAACAGCTGTATTGTAAGGCATGGAGCCGGAAGATAGCCACTGGATACCCGTCGTTGCCTGCGGTTGATTAGGGCGTAGCTGCAAGATAGCTGTCTGACTGGTCCGATTGATACCAATGGTCCGGAAGGCTCGTCTGCTGTGCTGGTCCCCTTCTGCTCCGTAAGGATCATAAGGCGAATCCTGATAGTGACTGCTCAGGACATACTTGACATCTTCGATCGTGATCTTGCGGTAAGGCTTGCGACACCATGGAATGAAGAAACTCCTTGGATCTTGCTCCGCTTCTGGATTGAGAAAACGCTGGATATCCCAAGCTCGCGGCGTATTGTAATGGCGGTCCTTATCCTTCTGGCTACCAAAAGCATAGCGCGGATTGAAGCCCTCGTCCGAGTAATTCAGATTGAGATGGTTTTCCTCGATAAAATTTTTGAGATTTGGATGACAGAGGAAGTGCTCTGGATTGTCAAATTCAAAATAATCACTGCCCAGCTGATTGGGGTTGGTCACATAGGCATCATCTGGCACGCGCCGCGCCATCCAATGGTGGCCGCCAATGGTCTCCAGCCACCATATTTCATTAACATCTGAAATAGCAATCCCATTGGACTCATAAGTGCCGTACTCCTCTAGGATTTTCCCTAATCGTAGAACCCCTTCGCGGGCTGTTTTAATATAGGGCAAGACCAGCGTGAGAATATCTTCCTCGCTGATTCCTGATTCGACCAGTGGGTCAGCACCCAGGACACGGCTGTTGGTCGTAATCGTTTCCGTTGCGCTGACAGCAACATTGTAGCTGTTAATCCCAGCTGCTCCCCAAATCCCGTCCTTGGGAACTGCATCTGGCACTGCCGTATAGCGGACTGGATTGTCCGGCAAATCCAGCTCAAAAGATGTCAAAACTGACTGATAATGGCGGGGCTGGTCTTGTGGCTCCACTACGACAAACTTCTTGGGTGTAAAGACCCCATTTTGTGAATCCTCTGTACGAGCCACAATGGTTGAACCGTCGTAACTGGCCTTCTTGCCCACCAAAATAGTCGTGCAGGAATCTGATGCATGTTTTAATCTCATGGCTTCTTCCTCCAATCTATTATACGCCTACATTATAGCACAAAAAATGGCTTAACTAGCCATTTTTCTTTATCCTTCTTACTTAAAGACTACAATCGTTGCACCGCTCCCCCCAGCATTTTGTGGAGCATAGCCGAAAGACTTGACGTGCTTGTTGCGGCGGAGGTATTTTGTCACCCCTTCACGGATGACGCCGGTCCCGATACCGTGGATAATATCCACCTGAGCCATGTTATTGAGGAGAGCCTGATCGATAAAGGCATCCAGCTCTTCCATAGCCTCTTCATAGCGTTTGCCGCGCAGATCCAGTCTGGCTTTGGGGCCAGCAGTATTGGCCCGCTTGACCACATTGACCTGCTTGCGCTTAGGCTGCTGGTCCTTTTCAGCCTTGAGTAAGTTGAATTCCTGCTCTTCCAGAGTCATCTTAATCAGACCGACCTGAGCTTCCCAGCGGCCGTCCTTGAGCTGCTTGACCAAGGTTCCCCGCTGACCATAGCTGGTGACTAGGATATCATCTCCCACCTTGGGTGCCCGATTTTTCTTGGCCTGTTTGAGCACCTTATTCTTTGATAAATCAACCGTTTCTGGTGCCAACTTTTTAAGCTGAGCCTTAGCTTCAATAATCTCATGTGGTTTGAGACTAGACTTATCATGGAGATTTTTGAGAATGCTCTCACTCTCTGACAAAGCCAAATCAACGATTTCCTGGGCTTCCACCCGCGCCTTATTGAGCTCGGTTTCCTTTTCTCGATTGAGCTCATTATATAGCTTTTTGAGGGCTCGGTTAAATTTGAGATTTTCCTGCTCCACCTCGCGGATATTATCCAAGCGCTTGCGGCTTTCCAGCGTCTGCTCTTCTAAGCGCTCAATAATCCGATTGACATCACTGTCTGTGTTGGTCTGCTCTTGGGCATGGCCAACGATAACTTCCGCCAAGCCCAAACGTCGGGCAATTTCAAAGGCATTGGAGCGACCAGGCACTCCCTGCATAAAGCGATAGGTCGGCCTTAAACTATCTGTATCAAATTCCATGCTGGCATTTTCCACCCAGTCCGTCTCAATCCCATAGGCTTTCAGCTCAGGATAGTGGGTCGTCGCCATGGTTTTAATCTGTCTTAGCCGCAAATCTTCCAAGATAGCAATAGCCAGAGCTGCACCCTCCTGCGGGTCAGTCCCAGCTCCCAGCTCATCCAGCAGAACCAAACTCTCGCTATCAACCTGCTCTAAAATAGAGACGATATTGGTCATGTGACTAGAGAAAGTTGACAGGCTCTGCTCAATGGACTGCTCATCACCAATGTCTGCAAAAATCTGACTGAAAATCCCGACGCGACTCCCCTTGTCCGCCAGAATCGGCAGACCTGACTGGGCCATGATCTGAGCCAAACCCAAGGTCTTCAGCATGATGGTCTTACCACCCGTATTAGGCCCAGTAATGACAATCTCTGTCAAGTCTGGCCCGAAATGCAAGTCATTAGCCACTGCATTTTCAATCAGGGGATGGCGGACACTGAGCAGTTGGATATCCTGCTCTTCCGACAGGTCTGGCACTACCGCTCTCGTCTCCTGCATGAAGCGGACCTTGGCACGCACTAGGTCCAGATGACCGATAATCCAAGCATTGTTGGCAATTTCAGCTGCATGAGGACGGAAGAGCTCTGATAATTCCTGCAAAATCCGCTGAATTTCATATCGTTCGTCCGCTCGACTGCTGGCGATTTCTTCGTTGAGATTGACAACTGCTCTAGGCTCGATATAGACGGTATTGCCACTGGCTGAAATATCATGAACCACACCAGAAATACGGTTGCGGTAGGTATTTTTCACAGGCAGCACATTGCGGCCATTCCGGCTGGCCACTACCTGATCCGCCAGCATCTCTCCCTTATTTTTGAGAATCTCCTGCAGAATTTCCCGCACCTGATTTTCATTTTCTTGAATTTTCCGTCGGATACGGCTCAAACTTTCGCTGGCAAAGCTTTCAATAAAGCCGCCATCATTAACAGCCTGCAGACCTCCTTGCAGCTTAGGGAACACAGCTAGATTCTCAAACAGACGGTCTAGCTTTTCCAAGTGCACATTTTCCAAGTCCTCATAAAAGGACTTGAGCTCCTGAGTCACAGCCAAGACGCGCTTGAGGGCTAAAAACTCCTCGATATTCAAGTCGCTCTCCAGCTCCAACCGCTTGGTCAAGGCGGTGATATCCTGAGTTGCAGCCAGACTAAAGTGCGGATGCTGCACAAAAATCTGCTGCATATCTGTCATTTCCAGAAAAGCTGAGGCCACTGTCTCCTTCTTACTGGTCGGCAAAAGCAGACCCAGCTCCAGCTGCCCTTGCTCGGTCAAAAGATAGGGAGCAAACAGTTCTTTAATCTTGCTAAATTCTAAGGTTTCTAAAATTTTTGTGTTCATAATTTTCTTTTCTAGTAAAAAAGAACCCAGCTAGCAGGCCAACTGAGTCGTCTTTTATCCGATAACTTGATTCACCCAGAGATCTTTGAGGATATTGGATGTGATAGGGGTATACTTGACAATAAAGCGAATCATAAAGCTGCTGTTGAGCCGCTCCTGAACCATCTCCATCGGCACCGTCGCTAAAATAGTCAGGCACATTCCCAAAACAAAAATAGAGATGCAAACAGCGATGGCTCCGCTGGTCACATTGTACCATTTGGTATCCAGCTTATTGGGGTAGGGAATCAGATTCGCAAAAATCCCGAAAAAGCGCCCAAGGATGTAGACAGCCGTAAAAATAATGAGATAGGCCAAACCAGCATAAAAAACCTGGTCCAAGTGAAAAAGTTGGGAGCTAGGGAAAAAATAGGTCGAAGAGCCCTGAGTCGCGCTGGCATAAGGCACCCAGAGGCTGATAAACTTAGCCAAGCTCTTATAAAAAGCTCCAGCCACCAGCATAGAAACCATGGTTGCAGCAGCATAATAGCCCTGCAAAACAATACCACGCGAGTAGCCGATATAAAAGCTCCAGGCCAATATTAGTAAAATAATAATAGAAAGCATTATTTCTCCTCTATTTACCCGACTTTTCTCTCAAATCACTGAGCATTTTGTGACGAAAATCTTCTAGTTCTTTTTCCTTGTCGTCAAACTCAATCTCGCGGCTGAGCTGGGTAGATAGGCTATTGACAGCCAGCAAAATCGCCAAGACTTCATCATCTGCCGCAGGCATCTGCTCTTTGATAGCCTTGTATTTTTCCTTTGCTACCCGTTCTACTTCTTCCATAAAGAGATTATCGTGTTCTGTTGTTAGAGTTAAGGTCTTGTTTCCAAATGTAAATTTATATCGATTCAAATTTGCCATAAAATCACCTCATTGTATTATATCAAAAAAGAAGCCCTTTGTCAGTTATAAAAACACTTGGAACTAGACAGGGACTTTCTTTTTCATCTTTTTTGACATTGCAAGCAGCGGTGCGCTCCTACAAAATTTTTGTAGGATTTTCAATCTTATGGCTTTCGACTTTTCCTTTTTATGGTACAATAGGGGGTATGGAAAATATCACCCTCAGTCCCAAACAGCAAGAAATTCAGGCTTTTGTTAAGAAATATCAGAGCCAGCTGGCTCCCAGCAAGAACCCGCATATTCAATATTTCTTCCGGCTGGATCAGGCGACGGTCAGTGTCTTTAGCTCCGGAAAAGTTCTCTTTCAAGGGGCAAAAGCTGCTCACTACGCTGGCTTTTTTGGCCATCAACCAGAAAAATCCAGTTCTAGTCCTGATTCTCAGAATTTTGCCCTCATTGGGACAGATGAAGTCGGCAACGGCTCCTACTTTGGAGGTCTAGCCGTCGTAGCTTCTTTCGTCACTCCAGAACAGCACGACTTTCTGAGAAAACTGGGTGTCGGTGATTCTAAAACCTTGAACGATAGCAAGATTCGCCAACTGGCGCCGGTCTTGAAAGAAAAGATTGCCCACCAAGCTCTGCTCTTATCGCCAGAGAAGTACAATGAAGTCATCACTTCTGGCTACAACGCCGTCTCTGTCAAGGTAGCCTTACATAATCAAGCTATTTACCTACTGCTGCAAAAAGGCATCAATCCCGAAAACATCGTCATCGATGCCTTTACCAGCCAGCAAAACTACAATAAATACTTAAAGCAGGAAAAAAATCATTTCCCAAATCCAGTAAGTCTGATTGAAAAGGCTGAAGGAAAGTTCCTAGCTGTTGCGGTCAGCTCTATTATTGCTCGTGACCTCTTTCTGGAAAACCTAGAAAATCTCAGTCAAGAGTTAGGCTATACCCTGCCTAGCGGAGCCGGAAGCAAGAGCGATCATGTTGCCAGCCAGATTCTTCAAGCCTACGGAATGGCCGGTCTGCAGCATTCTGCCAAACTCCACTTTAAAAATACTGAAAAAGCACAAAAACTTCTAGAAAGGTAACCTATGAAAAAATCAAATCCTGTCCTCTCATTTCTCAAAGAATGGGGCCTCTTTCTCTTCTTCATCTCTGTCATTATCCTGTCACGGCTCTTTCTCTGGTCCCCTGTAAAGGTAGATGGCCACTCTATGGACCCTACGCTGGCTAATGGGGAATACCTGCTTGTCCTCAAACATCAGTCTATTGACCGATTTGATATCGTTGTCGCCACTGAGACAGATAATGACGGAACGACCAAGGAGATTGTCAAGCGGGTCATCGGTATGCCAGGTGACACTATTCAGTATGAAAATGATACTCTTTACATCAACGGTAAAAAAACAGATGAGCCTTACCTGACGGACTACATCAAGAAATTTAAAGAAGACAAGCTCCAATCCACTTACACTGGGGACGATTATGATGATAATGGTGATTTTTTCAGAAAACTCGCTGCTCAGGCTCAAGCCTTCACTGTTGATAGTGAAGGCAGCCCTGTCTTCACCGTCAAGCTTCTGGATGATGAATATCTGCTTCTAGGTGACGATCGGATTGTTTCCAAGGATAGTCGCCAAGTCGGTACCTTCCAAAAAGAACAAATTCAGGGCGAAGCCAAGTTCCGCTTCTGGCCTCTGCTACCCTTTAAGACCTACTAAGCATACCGAACTCAGTTGAACGTCAGCTGGGTTCGTTTTAAAAGAAGAACCTATAAACTATGGAATTTTACTTTTCAGGAACGATTGAACGGATTATTTTTGAAAATCCCAGCAACTTTTTTCGTATTCTGCTCTTAGATATTGAGGATACGGATGCTGAGGATTTTGAAGATTTTGAAATCATTGTCACCGGATCCATGGCAGATGTCATGGAAGGCGAAGACTACACCTTCTGGGGCAGTCTTGTCCAACACCCCAAATATGGCCAGCAGCTGAAAATTTCCCGCTATGAGCGAGCAAAACCCAGCAGTAAAGGCCTAGTAAAATACTTCTCCAGCGACCATTTCAAGGGCATCGGGGTCAAGACTGCTCAAAAAATCGTCCAGCTCTACGGAGAAGATACCGAGGACACCATTGACAAGATTTTAGCAGAGCCGGAAAAGCTGACTCAGATAAATGGCTTAGCAGCCAAGAACCGCGAGGCCTTTGTCGCCAAGCTCAGACTCAACTACGGAACTGAGATGGTACTAGCCAAGCTGGCAGCCTACGGCATTCCCAATAAGCTTGCTTTTCAAATCCAGGATACCTATAAGGAAGAAACGCTGGATATTGTCGAAAAATATCCCTATCAGCTGGTAGAGGATATTCAGGGGATCGGCTTTAAAATCGCTGACCATCTGGCAGATGAACTGGGGATCCAAAGTGATGCCCCTGAGCGATTTCGGGCTGGCCTTGTCCACACCTTGCTGACCCAGTCCATGGAGCGGGGAGATACCTATGTTGAAGCTCGTGATTTACTCGAACATACCATCGAGCTCTTAGAAAGCTCACGCCAAGTGGAGCTGGACCCTAGTCTAGTCGCTGATGAGCTGGCTCATCTGATTGAGGAAGATAAGGTCCAGAATGTCGATACTAAAATCTTTGAAAACAGCCTCTTCTTTGCTGAAGAAGGAATAAAAAGTAATCTGGTCCGTCTGCTAGAAAAAGGAGAGCAAGATTCTTTCGACCAAGATAAGATTACTGCGGCTATCCAGCAAGTGGAGGAGAACTCCGGCATCTCCTATGACAGCATCCAAAAAGAAGCCATCCGTCAGGCTATCAATCAGAAGGTCTTTATCCTAACTGGCGGACCGGGAACTGGAAAAACTACCGTTATCAACTGTATCATCGCAGTCTACGCCCAGCTTCGCGGTTTGGATCTGCGAAAGGTCAATGATCTGCCTATTCTGCTCGCGGCTCCCACTGGACGTGCTGCTCGGCGCATGAACGAATTGACCGGTCTTCCTAGCGCCACTATTCACCGCCATTTGGGAATGACTGGCGATGATGATACCAGTCATTTGGATGATTATCTGGATGCTGATTTTATCATTGTGGATGAATTTTCCATGGTGGATACTTGGCTGGCTAATCAGCTGCTCAGCAATATCTCCTCTCAGACCAAGCTCTTGATTGTCGGAGATGCGGATCAACTTCCGTCTGTCAGTCCAGGTCAGGTTCTGGCAGACTTGCTGCAGATACCGACTATCCCACAGACCAAGCTGGAAACCATCTATCGGCAGAGCGAAGAGTCTACAATCGTCACACTGGCCAGCCAGATTCAGAAGGGCATTTTACCAGCAGACTTCACAGAGAAAAAAGCGGACCGTTCTTATTTTGAAGCTAAAAATGAGCATATCCCGCCTATGATTGAGAAAATCGCTAGCGCAGCCATTCGCAGCGGCATCCCAGCTCAAGATGTTCAGGTATTGGCACCTATGTATCGGGGGCCAGCCGGCATTGACCAGATTAACAATCTTATGCAAAATCTCATCAATCCTGTAGAGAAAGACGAACTGACCTTTGAAGCTCCCGACTGTCAGTATCGCCAAGGAGACAGGGTTATTCACTTGGTCAATGATGCTGAAAGCAATGTCTTCAACGGTGACTTAGGCTACATCAGCGACCTGCTGCCTGCTAAGTACACCGACTCCAAGCAGGACGAGCTGACCATTGACTTTGATGGCAATGAACTTGTTTATCAGCGTAGCGAGTGGTACAAGATTCGCCTAGCCTACGCTATGAGCATCCACAAGTCTCAGGGCAGTGAATTTCCCGTGGTCATCTTGCCCATCACCAAGAGCAGTCATCGGATGCTGCAGCGCAATCTCATCTACACCGCTATCACCCGCGCCAAGAGCAAGTTGATCTTACTTGGGGAAAAAGCTGCCTTTGACTATGCTGCAAAAAACACTGGCACCGCCCGCAAAACCTATCTCATCGAGCGCTTTGGCGACTTCCCGCAAGCTGAGAGCAATATTCACAATCCTGTGGATAAAATGAAAACGCCTGTGGAAAACTATGTCCTGACTGAAGAAAACTTCCAGAAAATCGACCCCCTAATCGGCCTGACCGAGGAAGATATCCACAGTATATTCAGCACATAAATAAAAAGGCTGGGACAGAATTAAATTTTTTAGTTCTGTCCTATCGCCTTTTTTATGCTTTATTTTTCTGGCTAAAGAGCTGCATGAGCTCATCATTAAAGATATCCATGCCGACCGAGGTCATCATAAACTGCAGAAAATGGAAGCGTTCTGGCAGTTTTTCAGGATCGCTTTCAAAAACGGTCTCATTCATCCAGAAGTTCACCAGCAGCAGAAAGACTTCCGCAGTCTGGTCCGGATACTGAGTCTGGATAGACCCATCTGCCATGCCTTTTTTGATAATATCGCTGACCAGAGGGGCGCCTATCCGCAGATTGTCCCGCATCATGGTCAAAATAAAACCTGCATCCTGCTCGTACTCATCCACAATGCCGTCTATGGCCCGGGCTGTCTGACTTTCCAGATTGGACTTGAGGATGGCTTGCAGCTGCTCCCTGCCGGTCAGATTTTCCGTAGCCTTGAACCACTGCTTCATCTCTTCTTCCATCAGCTCCTGCCGGCTCCTAATCACCGCAAGGACAATCTCATCTTTTGACTTGAAATGATGGTAGATAGCCCCCTTGGAGATGCCCGCCGTCTGGGCGATGTCCTGCATACTGGTCTTTTCGGACCCCTTTTGGATAAAGAGCTGGGTTGCTGTATTTAAAATTTTTTCTCTCATGGCCTGGGATTTGTCTTTTCGCTGCGCCATTCTGTTCCCCTTTGTTTCTAATATAGCTTTATTCTACCAAAAAAGCCGGAGAAATACAAAATCATAAAAATATCTTTAAGCCTTGTCTTGCTGATCCCTTTGATACCAAAGATAGATACTGTAAGCCGCCATCAAGATATAGCCTAGGAAAAAGAGGGGATTTTCCGTTCCCTTGCCTACAAAGATGGCTTCGCCAATAGTATTAATGAGCCCATGAAAGAGGACACAATAGAGGACAGACTGACTGACCTTGTAAAGAGCTGCCAGCCAGAAACGGCTGAGCAGGCAAGCGGCTGTAAAGACCAGAAAGGAGGTCCCCGCCTGACTGCTGCCGGGCATAAAGAAGAGGGGCAGATGCCAGACAGCCCAGATTAACCCAGTTGCTACAGTTGCCAAAGGGAAGGGCAGGATCTTCTCCATACTTGGCTGCAGGAAGCCCTGCCAGCCAATCTCTTCATTGCCGCCTGTCAGAAGAGTCGTTACCAGAGCCAGAACCAAGACATTCAAAAGATTCAAACCTGGCAGCGGCCTGGTCACAAAGGCAATGGAAATCGTGTATAGCCCCACAAAAATCAATAGATAAGGCCAGCTTCTTTTCCTAGTAAACTTGATAAAAGCCAGCATTTCTTTCAAAGACTTACCTAAGACAAGCTTGGCACTTATAGCAGGACCAAATGTTCCCACTATCATGAGAAGCGGATAAAGCAGCGGCACTCGTTCTTTCAGCACAGCTGAGAGAATCCACGCAGACCAAGTGATACCAAAAGTCCTAAGCAGAAACATTAGAATTTGCTTGACAGATGAGGAATCTTTATAGCTTCTAGCTTGCATCTTTCTGAACTCCTTTCCGATTGCCCTTCCAATACCACCAGCCGACCAGCAGGGCGGTCATGACCAGATTAGCAACCTGGAAGCTGAGATACCTTCCGCCATTTGTAGCACTGCCGACAATCGTCGCCTGAGCAAAGTTAATGCAGCCGTGAAAGGCCATGCAGGCAAAGACAGAGGCCGTCTGCTTGTAGAGAACCGCCAGACTGAAACAGAGCAAGATACCAAAGGAGAGATAGAAGGTCAAAGAAAGCTGACTTTGACTCGTTCCCGGAATCAGCCAGAGGGGCAGATGCCAGGCCACCCAGACCAGAGCCGTGATGACAGTTGCCAGAGGGAAGGAGAATTTTTTCTCCAGAGCCGGCTGCAGCACTCCCCGCCAGCCCAGCTCTTCGTTCCCGCCTCCAACAAAGGTGACAAAGGTCCAGCCCAGAGGAAACATCAGAACGGCATTCAGAGGCGGCAAGGCTGGATTAGCGATAAAAAGGGTCAAAACCCGAACCAGACAGAAGACCAGCATGTAAATCCACCAGCCTTTGGCATGGGAGAAGATAAAGTCCAGCATCTTCTTGGGATGAGAAATTTTGAGGCTGATAAAAGTTCCCAAGGTCGGTCCGAAGCCCCCGATGAAATTGAGAGCAAAGCCCAAAGGCTGGGCTCCGCTGGTCAACTTCAGGGCGGTTAAAATATACAGAATCAGCCAGGATCCCCAGGTAATGCCAAAAGTCCAGGCCAGAAAGGGCAGGATATGCCTTGTCTCTGGCTCTACATGTGTTTGTGTTTTCATATGATTACTCCTTTTTCTTTTGATTACTCCTTTTTCTTTGGCAGAAGAGCGATTGCCAAGATTTTTAGCCTGCATCTTTCTGAACTCCTTTCCGATTGCCCTTCCAATACCACCAGCCGACCAGCAGGGCGGTCATGACCAGATTAGCAACCTGGAAGCTGAGATACCTTCCGCCATTTGTAGCACTGCCGACAATCGTCGCCTGAGCAAAGTTAATGCAGCCGTGAAAGGCCATGCAGGCAAAGACAGAGGCCGTCTGCTTGTAGAGAACCGCCAGACTGAAACAGAGCAAGATACCAAAGGAGAGATAGAAGGTCAAAGAAAGCTGACTTTGACTCGTTCCCGGAATCAGCCAGAGGGGCAGATGCCAGGCCACCCAGACCAGAGCCGTGATGACAGTTGCCAGAGGGAAGGAGAATTTTTTCTCCAGAGCCGGCTGCAGCACTCCCCGCCAGCCCAACTCTTCATTCCCGCCCCCAGCAAAGGTGATAAAGGTCCAGCCCAGAGGAAACATGAGCATGGCATTGAGCGGCGGTAATACAGGATTGGCAATAAAGAGAGTCAAAATCCGAACCAGACAGAAGGCCAGCATATAAATCCACCAGCCCTTAGCATGAGAAAAGATAAAGTCCAGCATCTTCTTAGGATGACAAATTTTGAGGCTGATAAAAGTTCCCAAGGCCGGTCCGAAGCCACCGATGATAATGAGAGCATAGCCCAAAGGCTCAGCCCCGCTGGTCAGCTTCAGGGCGGCTAAAATATACAGAATCAGCCAGGATCCCCAGCTAATACCAAAGGTCCAAGCTAAGAAAGGCCAAATATGCTTGGGTTCTGGCCCTACATGTGTTTGTGTGTTCATACGGTAACTCCTTATCAAATGTAGAATAGTGAAAAGCCATCCGAAAACTGGACAAAGGCATCCTTTACTCTCAGTCTTTCAGATGATTGCCTGTTTTGAAACGCAGATTTTTAAAATCCGACCATTCGGTTTGTTTTGTTATAAAAAATAAAGACCTGCGCCAAATAGAAAACATAGTCTTTTAGTCCTTGCTTAAAATAAAAAGCAAAGATAGACTAAATAATGCTAAAAGCTATGTCAGCACTGTCTAGCTACTGCCTGCTGCTTTTAGTTTCTAAGTTGTCCTGACTCTGATGCTTAAGACAGGCCATCTCTCTGCTACTTGCTCCTTTCTTGATTTTGCAATCGCCGGATATGCCAGAGATTGGAGGCAAGGCTCAGACCCCCTACTGCCATAATACCCAGTCCTCGCCAAGGGCTAAAGACAGAAGTCAACAAGCCACCAGCAAGGACAGCATATCCAGCTTTGACTCCCCACTTAGAATAGCGTATGCCATTCTCACCCTGTGTTATCTTTGCCAGCTGCACCTTACGTTTTTCTGCCTGCTGCTGCAAAAACTCTTTCTGACCTTCCCGCTGTCGATCCAGCTCCTGATTAAACTTGAGGATGTGCTGGCTTGTTTTTTCTACTACAGATTTCTTCATTTCTGCTCCTTTCTTTTTAAAAACCGACCGGGCGGTTTTTTATTTTATAGACACAGTATAACAGACACAGAAAACTTTGTCCAGTATTTTTTCAAAAAATATTATTTTTAGTCAATGAAAATCATCAGACAACTTAGAAACTCGTCACAAGCAACTCTCTCATACTAAAAGCTATATCTAAAAAAGCCCGGTAACGAACCAAGCCTTTATCTTTATTCAAACCCCGTCACTGTCAGTCCTAGCAGTCGGATACCTCGTGGTTGCTCTTCCAAGCTATCGTATATCTCATGCGCAGTTCGCTCGATTTGCTCCTTGTCTCGAGTGGCTAGATTCAAACTTTTTCTTTTAGTCAAGGTGGAGAAATCAGCATAGCGGATTTTCAGAACGATGGTTAGTCCTTTCTTATCATGCTTAGTCAAGCTATTTTCTACCTTCTGAGCCAGCAAGGTCAGCTCCTTCTTGATGTCCTCCTCACTATAGAGCAGTTTGGCATAGGTCCGCTCCTTCCCGATTGACTTACGGATGCGATTGGACTTGACTGGACTATTACTGATGCCACGCGCTTTCCGGTAGAGGTCAAAACCAAAGCGGCCAAACTTATCAATCAGGGTCATTTCTGGTATCTTGAGCAGATCTGCACCAGTATAAACTCCCATTTCATGCAGTTTTTCAACGCTCTTCTTACCAACTCCATGAAACTTGGCGATGTCCATAGGCGCCAGAAAGGCCTCAGCCTCTTCGGGTAGAATAACAGTCAGACCATGAGGCTTCTCATAGTCGCTAGCAATCTTGGCTAGAAACTTATTATAAGAAACGCCTGCCGAAGCTGTCAGATGGAGTTCATTCCAGATATCGTGCTGAATCAGCTTGGCTATTTTGACTGCGGATTTAATCCCAAGCTTGTTTTCCGTTACATCCAGATAAGCCTCGTCGATGCTCATTGGCTCAATCAAGTCCGTATAGCGTTTGAAAATTTCTCGGATCTGCAATCCGACCGCCTGATATTTTTCGTAATTCCCCGATATAAAAATCCCCTGAGGGCAACGCTCATAGGCTTCCTTGGAACTCATAGCCGAATGAACTCCGAACTTTCTAGCCTCATAATTGCAGGTGGAGACGACACCACGACCTCCAGTCAAGCGTGGGTCGCTGCCGATGATGACCGGATGCCCCTTTAACTTAGGATTATCCCGCTCTTCCACCGAAGCGAAAAAAGCATCCATATCAATGTGGATAATCTTCCGAGATGTATCGTTAATCAGTGGAAAAATCAGCATGCCTCCTCCTTTCTCCTACCATAAATTTCAGCTTATGAGCTTTCACAAAGTCGGCCCTTTTTGCTCAAATAAATCTGAAACAGTTTTTTGTTCTTGTAAAAAGTATTTTAAAAGTAAGATTCTTCGTCAGTAATTTTTATATGACATTTTAATTACTTTTATTATAACTTTTTTACCCATTTTTCCAAAATATTTGAAAAGAGTTATGTTTTTCAAATCTATAGTACACATCCGCGACTTTTTACTTTCTGTATTATAAAAGAAAGTCTTTCTTTCTGCCGAAAATGGTTTGTGAAACCGATTACCGTATGATATACTTTACTTATAAATGTAACAGTTTATGTTGCTAGAATAAAGAGGAAAATCAAATGGTTGTAAAAACAGTTGTTGAAGCTCAAGATATTTTTGACAAAGCTTGGGAAGGCTTCAAAGGTGAAGACTGGAAAGAGAAAGCAAGTGTTTCTCGCTTCGTTCAAGCTAACTACACACCTTATGATGGAGATGAAAGCTTCTTGGCAGGTCCTACTGAGCGCTCACTCCACATCAAGAAAATCGTAGAAGAAACAAAAGCTCACTACGAAGAAACTCGTTTCCCAATGGACACTCGTCCAGCATCTATCGCTGATATTGACGCTGGTTACATTGACAAGGACAACGAACTGATTTACGGTATCCAAAACGACGAACTCTTCAAATTGAACTTCATGCCAAAAGGCGGTATCCGCATGGCTGAAACTACTTTGAAAGAAAATGGATACGAACCAGATCCTGCTGTTCATGAAATCTTTACTAAATATGTTACTACAGTAAATGACGGAATCTTCCGTGCTTACACTTCTAACATCCGCCGTGCTCGTCACGCCCACACTGTAACTGGTCTTCCAGATGCTTACTCACGTGGACGTATCATCGGGGTTTACGCACGTCTTGCTCTTTATGGAGCTGACTACCTCATGGCTGAAAAAGTTCGCGACTGGAATGGTTTGACTGATATTGACGAAGAAACAATCCGTCTGCGCGAAGAAATCAACCTGCAATACCAAGCACTTGGTGAAGTTGTAAAATTGGGTGACCTTTACGGAGTTGACGTTCGCCGTCCTGCCTTCGACGTTAAAGAAGCTATCCAATGGACTAACATCGCCTTCATGGCTGTCTGCCGTGTTATCAACGGTGCTGCTACTTCTCTTGGACGTGTGCCTATCGTTCTTGACATCTATGCTGAACGTGACTTGGCTCGCGGTACTTACACTGAATCAGAAATCCAAGAATTTGTTGATGATTTCGTTATGAAACTTCGTACAGTTAAATTTGCTCGTACAAAAGCTTATGACCAATTGTACTCAGGTGACCCAACCTTCATCACAACTTCTATGGCTGGTATGGGTAACGACGGTCGTCACCGTGTTACTAAGATGGACTACCGTTTCTTGAACACTCTTGACAACATCGGTAACTCACCAGAACCAAACTTGACAGTTCTTTGGACTGACAAATTGCCATACAACTTCCGTCGCTACTGTATGCACATGAGCCACAAACACTCTTCTATCCAATACGAAGGTGTAACAACAATGGCTAAAGACGGATATGGTGAAATGAGCTGTATCTCATGCTGTGTGTCTCCACTTGACCCAGAAAATGAAGAACAACGCCACAACATCCAGTACTTCGGTGCTCGTGTAAACGTATTGAAAGCCCTTCTTACTGGTTTGAACGGTGGTTACGACGATGTTCACAAAGACTACAAAGTATTTGACATCGAACCAATCCGTGACGAAGTTCTTGAATTCGAATCAGTTAAAGCTAACTTTGAAAAATCTCTTGACTGGTTGACTGACACTTACGTAGATGCTTTGAACATCATCCACTACATGACTGATAAGTACAACTACGAAGCTGTTCAAATGGCCTTCTTGCCAACTAAACAACGTGCTAACATGGGATTCGGTATCTGTGGATTTGCTAACACTGTTGATACATTGTCAGCGATTAAATACGCTACTGTTAAACCAATCCGTGATGAGAATGGCTACATCTACGATTACGAAACAATCGGTGAATACCCACGTTGGGGTGAAGATGACCCACGTTCAAACGAATTGGCAGAATGGTTGATCGAAGCTTACACTACTCGTCTACGTAGCCACAAACTTTACAAAGACGCAGAAGCTACAGTATCACTTTTGACAATCACATCTAACGTTGCTTACTCTAAACAAACTGGTAACTCACCAGTCCACAAAGGTGTATACCTCAACGAAGATGGTTCTGTGAACTTGTCTAAACTTGAATTCTTCTCACCAGGTGCTAACCCATCTAACAAAGCTAAAGGTGGATGGTTGCAAAACTTGAACTCACTTTCTAGCCTTGACTTTAGTTATGCAGCTGACGGTATCTCATTGACTACACAAGTATCACCTCGCGCTCTTGGTAAGACTCGTGACGAACAAGTTGATAACTTGGTAACAATCCTTGATGGTTACTTTGAAAACGGTGGACAACACGTTAACTTGAACGTTATGGACTTGAAGGATGTTTACGAGAAGATTATGTCTGGCGAAGATGTTATCGTTCGTATCTCAGGTTACTGTGTAAATACTAAGTACTTGACTCCAGAGCAAAAGACTGAATTGACTCAACGTGTCTTCCACGAAGTACTCTCTATGGACGATGCTTTGAGCTAATAAACGACTAAAGACTTACAAACCATTTGAAAGAAGATTGGAAATCCCCAATCTTCTTTTTTGTATTTCAGACTTCAAGTGACTACTAACTTGATGATATTTTTAAGAGGCTTTATGGTATAATGGTTCTATTGCTATACTAGGAAAAGGACTGGGGAAATGACAGAGAAAGGTATCAGGGAAGAAGCCAAAGATTTCAATCTGGCGGTAGATGTCATCATGCTGGCTGGGACACTGCTGCTGCAGAGCGGATCCGAGACCTATCGGGTAGAAGACACCATGATTCGCATCGCTCATTCGCAAGGGATTATCGACTGCAATGCCTTAGCAATGCCAGTGGCTATTTTCTTTTCGATCGAAAATACAAATGTCTCACGGATGAAGCGCAATCTCAAGACCAACTACAATATCGAGAAGGTCTGCGACGTCAATCAGGTCTCCCGTCAGTTGGTTACAGGAGAAATCAGCCTTCAAGAGGCTTTTGATGAGCTGAATCGCCTCAAAGTTAAGGAGCTGCCCTATAATAACAAGCAGCTGATTGCTGCGGCAACGCTCAGTGCTCCCTTCTTCTCCATCATGTTTGGCGGAAACTTCTACGATGCTTTAGGCGCGGCCATTGCTACCTTCTTTGGCTTTGCCTTCTCTTTGTATGTGGACAAATATATCCGCATTCCTTTTGTGACAGCTTTTGCTGGAGCCTTTGTCTTCGGACTGCTGGCTCATATCTGGACGCGTTATTCCGGTTTTAATTCCACAGATGATTTGATTATTGCAGGTTCTGTCATGCCTTTTGTGCCCGGCATTGCTCTGACCAACTCTGTGCGTGACATCATGACCAACCATATCAACTCTGGGATGAGCAAGCTCTTTGAATCGCTCCTCATCACTCTTGCTCTCGGTGCAGGTACCTCTGTCGCCCTCCTTATTATGAAATAAGCCTATGACAATCTTGACTTTCTTACTGCAAGCAGTTGCCAGCCTACTGGCTATCATTACTTTTTTAATCGTTCTAAATGTCCAGCGCAGTATGCTGATTCCCGGCGGAGTCTTGGGCATGGCTATTTGGCTACTCTATCTCCTGCTCAAAGGACCGACCAACGTCATCATAGCAACCTTTGTGGCTGCTATCGTCGGTTCCTGCGTCAGCCAAATTCTCAGCATCATCTACAAAACGCCTGCTGTTGTTTTTATTTTGGCTATTCTAGCGCCCTTGGTCCCAGGCTACATTTCCTATCGGACGACTGCTTTCTTTGTCACTGGTGATTACAGCCAGGCCATGATTCACGCTACTCTGGTGGTCATTCTGGCCTTGGTCATCTCAATTGGCATGGCCAGTGGCACTGTCGTACTCAAGCTCTATCACTATTTAAAAAAGCGCCAAATCAAACTCATAGCAAATAAACAGTAGAGCCATCTGCTGTTTTTATTTTGGAAAATACATCTTAAGCCTGATTTAGCTGAGATTAGATGTTTTTTGTAAGAGTTTTATTCCTAAGTATGGTAAAATAGTTTTCGGAATATACTAGAATAAAAGGATTTAAAGAGGTCTTATAATGACAATCGGAATCGACAAAATCGGTTTTGCGACCAGTAATTATGTCTTAAAATTAAATGATTTAGCTGCAGCCCGTGGAACTGACCCGGAAAAGCTTAGCAAGGGACTCCTGCTCAAAGAACTAAGCATTGCTCCTCTGACTGAGGATATTGTTACCTTGGGAGCGGCGGCAGCAGAACCCATCCTGACAACAGAGGACAAAGAAAAGATTGATATGGTCATCGTGGCTACTGAGTCAGGGATTGACCAGAGCAAGGCTGCAGCCGTTTTTGTCCACGGCCTTTTGGGCATCCAGCCTTTTGCCCGTAGCTTTGAAATCAAGGAAGCCTGCTATGGAGCTACTGCTGCACTGGACTATGCCAAGCTCCATATCGAAAAACATCCAGACAGCAAAGTTTTGGTGCTAGCTAGCGACATTGCCAAGTATGGCATTCATACACCGGGCGAGCCAACTCAGGGAGCAGGAGCTATTTCTATGCTGATTAGCAGCAATCCTCGTATCCTCGCTTTCAATGATGATAATGTAGCTCAGACACGCGATGTCATGGATTTTTGGCGCCCAAATTACTCGACAACGCCTTATGTCAACGGGCTCTATTCAACCCAGCAGTATCTGGATAGCTTAAAGACAACTTGGACGGAGTACCAAAGACGCCACAAGCTTGCTCTCAAAGATTTTGCAGCCTACTGCTTCCACCTGCCTTATCCAAAATTGGCTCTCAAAGGCCTTAATAAAATCATGGATAAAAGCCTGCCTCAAGAGCAGCAAGACCAGCTTAGAAAGAACTTTGAAGCCTCTATTCTTTACAGCCAAAAAGTTGGAAATATCTATACAGGCTCCCTCTTCCTAGGCCTCCTGTCTCTTTTAGAAAACTCTGACAACCTCAAGGCTGGCGATCGAATTGCTCTTTTCGGCTATGGCAGCGGAGCTGTCTCTGAAATCTTTAGTGCCAATTTGGTAGAGGGCTATGAAAAGCATCTATCCAAGACACGTCTAGAGGAATTAGACCAGCGTCAGGCTCTTTCCATCTCGGATTACGAGCGTATCTTTTTTGAAGAAGCTGAGCTGGATGCGGAAGGTAATGCCAGCTTTTCTGGCTATGAAGACCAAAGCTTTGCTCTGGCGGAAATTGCAGAGCATCAGCGTAAGTACATCAAAGTTGAGAAATCATCATGAAAGTAAACTGGACTGGATTTTCCAAAAAAACTTCTGCCGAGCGGCTGCAGATGCTGAAAGAAAAGGGGATTTTACAAAATGAACATTGGCAGCGGCTAGACAGTCAGCAGACTTTGCCTCTGGAAACAGCCAACCAGATGAGTGAAAATGTACTGGCCACTCTGGCCCTGCCTTACTCTCTGGTGCCAGACTTTTTGGTGGATGGCAAGACCTATCAAGTTCCTTTTGTGACTGAAGAGCCATCTGTGGTAGCAGCGGCTAGCTTTGCAGCTAAGATTATCAAACGTTCAGGCGGATTTGAGACAGAGGTCCACAAACGCCAGATGATTGGGCAAATCGCCCTCTATCAGGTTGAGAAGGTCGAACAAGCCATTAAAGATGTTCTCAGGAAAAAGAAAGAGTTGCTGGAACAGGCCAACCAGGCCTATCCATCGATTGTTGCCCGTGGTGGCGGAGCTAGAGAGCTCTGGCTGGAGCCAAAGGAAGACTTCCTCATTTTCTATCTATCTGTGGATACGCAGGAAGCCATGGGAGCCAATATGCTCAACACTATGCTGGAAGCTCTCACCCTTCCTCTGGAAGAGCTGACTGGCGGTAAGAGTCTGATGGCTATCCTGTCAAACTATGCAACAGATAGCCTAGTAACAGCCCACTGTGTCATTGATTATCGCTTTCTCAGCCGGGATAAGGCTGAGGCAGAGCTACTTGCGGATAAGATGCAGCTGGCTAGCAAACTAGCACAGGTCGACCCTTACCGGGCGGCTACCCACAATAAAGGTATCTTTAATGGTATTGATGCTTTGGTGCTAGCTACTGGAAATGACTGGAGGGCTGTGGAAGCCGGTGCTCATGCCTATGCCAGCCGAGAAGGAAGCTACCGCGGCCTCTCTACTTGGACGGCAGACCCAGACAAACGCCAACTTCATGGTCAGATGACCCTGCCCATGCCCATTGCGACTAAGGGAGGCTCTATCGGTCTCAATCCAGCAGTGACAGCCAGCTTTGACTTACTGGGGCAGCCTCAGGCCAAGGACTTGGCTTCCCTCATCGTATCAGTCGGATTGGCGCAAAATTTCGCTGCCCTCAAAGCCCTAGTCAGCACTGGCATCCAAGCCGGACACATGAAATTGCAAGCCAAATCTTTAGCATTACAGGCTGGAGCCCAGGACGAAGAAATTGCTGCTGTAGCTAGTCGCTTAACAGCCAATAAGACTTTCAACCTAGCTGCTGCCCAGGAAATACTAGCTGACTTACGAAAGCAGGACAAGTAAAGTAAAAAGGCCTTGATGGCCTTTTTTGTATGTCTTTATGCTATTTATTTAATCTGTTCTTGAGCTTCTTTCAGCCGTCCATAGAGTAGATAGGGTACACTCTTTAGTTCTTGCAAGTTTCGGCAGGACAGGGCGCACATGATAAGCCGCAGATCCGATTTCCAGCCTTCTACAATATCAATAACTTCTTCCACTAAGTGATTTTCCACCAAGTCCAGCATGGTACGAGAGAGGCCGACCGCCTTGGCTCCTAAGACCAAGACTTTGATTATATCCAAAGGATGACGGACACCTCCACTAGCCAAGAGTTCGACCTCATCGCGAATTGGCTGAAGAGCTAGCAGACTCTGCAGAGTAGATTGCCCCCAATCATTGAGGTAATCACGATTGCCACCCCTCTGATTCTCGATATAGGCAAAGCTAGTGCCACCCCGACCGGAAATATCAAAAGTCTGAATACCCAAGGAACGCGCTTCTTCGACAGTAGAGCGATCCATGCCAAAGCCAACTTCTTTAAGAATTAGAGGGATTTCTAATCGCTGACTATAATCAGTCAAGTGCTGGCGCCAAGAACGAAACTCCCGCTCGCCCTCTGGCATAAGCAATTCCTGCATGAGATTGACATGGACCTGCAAAAAGAGGGGCTGCAAATCGGCTACTGCCTGCTGGGCGGCTTGATAAGGCTTGTCCAAGCCGATATTGGTAGCCAGCAATAAATTAGGCCGACCAGCCGCAACCCGATAGGAAGGATCAGAAGGATTTTTCAAGGCTGCGCTGTAAGAGCCAGTTACAAAAAGAAGGCCGCAACTTTCAGCTACTTGAGCCAGCTTTTCATTGATCTGACCACCTTTTTGGCTACCGCCAGTCATGGCATTGATGTAAAAAGGAAACTCCCAATCACGACCAGCAAAGTGAGTAGATAGGTCAATCTCTGCCAAATCGTACTTGGGCAAAGAGCGGTGAACCAGTTCCATTTCATCAAAACTGTTATAACCCGGACGCTGCTCTAAAGCGTATTTGATATGGTCATCCTTACGATTCTGGCTCATCATGGCCTATCCTTTCTCTGTATAATAGCTCAATGCCAGCTTCTTGCCAGGCTTGAATCAGTTGGTTGCTAGATGTGGCATCAAAGCTGAGAGCAATCCCGCAGTCGCCACCGCCGGCACCACTGCTCTTAGCCACACAGTTCAGTCCCTCTGCTGCTTCTTTTAAGACTTTCAGCCTGTCTATATAAATAGCTGGGCTGAGCCTTTCTAAGAGTTGGCTAGCCTTTTCCAGGCTAGACTGAATAGCGAGCTTCTCTCCTGCTAATAAAGCTCTCTCCAAAGCATCAACCTGTGTCCTACTGCCTGTCAAAAAGGACTCTGAAATAGCTGACTTGACCTGATCGACCAAGTCCTTAGAAATCGCTGGCTGCTTGGTCCAGCCAACCAGAAAATCCATGGCTAAGCAAGGCTTAATGATGCGAATTTTAAAATCCCAATCCTCTGCTAACAGCTGTGGCAAGTCGACTTTGTCCATACGCTTACGGACCAATTCTCTATCAAAAGACCGATAGTATATCAAGTCTTCATAAGCAATGCAGGCTAGATCTCCCATGGAGCCATTGTCTCCGCACTTGAGGAGAACGTAGGAAGCCAGCTTAAAGAGTGGCTCCGGCTCTAAGTCTAGCTCATAAAGTGCCGCCATAGCCTTGATGGTCAGAATAACCACACTACCGCTGGAGCCAATCCCGAACTTCTTGCCGTCCCTTTCCATCTTGCCACTAATCTTTAGAGAAAAAGGCTGAAGTTGGTAGCCTAAGGCTAGCAAATAAGTGTTCATAACTGCTACCGTCTCCTGAATCAAGGCATAATCAGGGTCTGGCTTTAGGTTAGCGCTGTGATCAAACATATCTGATGTCAAGCAATAGGCAGAGGCTGCCTGGATTTCCCCCGTCATATAGATAGGAATGGCCTTGATAATGGCTGGCTGGCCGGCCGTCAGCACTGCATATTCACCCGCCAGATAGAGCTTGCCGCAGGTTTGAACTCTTGCACTAACTTTCATCTGACAAGTCCTTTGTTTTGGAGACGATAAGTCGGTAGTCCTTCTCAAAAATAGCCACCAGATGGTCTAGGTCTTCCTCCAAGCAGAGGACCTTGACATTTGGCCCCGCATCCATGGTAAAGTAGCAACGCTCGCCCTGGTCCCGCAGCTTTCTGACAGCATCCATAGCTTGGTAAGACTCCTCTGTCAGATAAGAAAAGGGCGGATAAGCTTTTTCTGTTGTAGCATGCATTCGAAGAGCATTTTCTTCCGTCAGCTGACCCACCTTGGCAAAATCATTGCCCTGCAAATAGCCTAGCATAGCCTGATAATCCAAGGTAGACTGGGTAATCCAATCTGGGAAAATCGTGGAAGTTTTGGCACAGAGCTCCATACCGTCGCGGCTGGAAATAGGCTTTTTCTCATCGTGCAGAACTAGCATAATCATAGCTAATTTCAAATCCGTCTTGACTGGATAAATGGCCCCACTGTCCTTATCCCAGGCTGCTAGCGGGCCAAAGAAAGACCGAGCAGAGGACCCTGAAGCAAATTTGGCCAGCTGAGCCAGTTCTTCCGTCTGATAGCCCGTCTGAAAATAAGCATTGCAGGCCTTGACTAGGGCTGATAGACCACTGGAGCTGGAAGACAGACCCGCTGCTGTTGGCATATTGTTACTGGTATCAACTCGGACAAAACCATCTTCTGGAGAGCGAAAACGGTCAATAATCTTACTGATTTTAGCATGTTCTGCTGGGCTTTGCAGCTGACCGTCAATATAAAATTCATCTCCAGTCGCTGTATCCGGCAAAGGACTCAGTTGCGTCTCGGTATACATATTTTCCAGTGTCAGCGAGATACTGCTAGTAGACGGAATCATCTTTTCTGCATCTTTCTTCCCCCAATATTTGACAATTGCAATATTGGCATAGGATTTGACACTTACAGGCTTTCGATCCATGTGTTAATGGCCCCTTTCTCTCTCAATAAGGCGGCTAAGGCCTCCGCCTGACTTTTTTCTCCTACAAGAGCAATGACACAGCCACCCAGACCGCCGCCGCTCATTTTAGCACCCAAAGCTCCATTTTCAAGAGCTGCCGCTACCAGCTCATCCGCTTTCTGGCAAGACACTCCTAGCTTGGCTAACTTCTCATGAGCCTTGGTCATAGCTTGACCCATAGTCATCAAGTCCTTGATAGAAATGGCTTTCTCAAGGATTTTCGTTAAATTCCCCAATTCCTGCAGCAAAGGCAGAGCCTTTTGACCCTGACTTTCTACAGCACGGATGGCTTCGCGGGTATGACCGTGAATGCCCGTATCTGCAATCACTAAAAAGGCATCCAAATCCAGCTCAATTTCACTGAAACCGAAATTGCGGATGAATTTGATAGCTACATCGCTAAGGCAGGTCTTGGCATCAAGCCCGCTGGGATTCATATGGGCAATCATCTCTGCCCGATTGGCTAGAATCTCCAGTGTCTGGTCATCCAGTTCTTCCTCAAAGTAGTCAAAGACCGCCCGAATGGCCGCAATACTGACCGCGGCTGAAGAGCCCATCCCTCTCTTCTCAGGGACCATGGACTCTACTTGACAGCGAATCTTAGCTCCTTGCCGACCGAGATGTTCTAGACAGGCAAAAACAGCCATGGACAGCGTATCCTCAGCGTAGAGAGTCCAGGCCCGCTCAGACGGAAAGACCTGACAGGTCACTTCAATACGATTAAGAGGCAGGGAAATAGCCGGATAGCCATAGACCACCGAATGCTCTCCCATTAAAATAATTTTACTGTGTGCCTTGCCGACACCGATTGCTTTTGTCATATTCTTCTCTTGTCTGTAGATTCTCTCTATCTTATTTTAATATACTTTGGCAAAAAAAGCGATTTTTATTAAGAGGAAATCACTGGGGCTAGAGACCGATATTTATATAGGCAGACATGATAAAACTCCGGGACTTGCATCCGGAGTCTTTTAAAGTTCTATTCTTATCAGGTCCATCAGCTGGTTCCGATCCAAGATCCATTGAGCCCGCTCATCTTTTTCATAGGTCCGGTTGGATAGGAAAATAGCCGCCTTTTGCTCCTTGCGATTATACATGATAAAAGTGCCCGTGTAGCCAGTGTGATCCAGCCAGCTGCCCTCCAAATTCCAGGCTAGACTGCGCCTTTTACCCGGCTCTTTAGAAAAATTCTGGGTCAGATTGGCCGCAAAATCATCCTGCAGATAATGTTCCAGAAATATTTCCAAATCCCTGAGACTTGAAAATAAGCCTGCACTGCCAGCATGGACACCCAGTACACGCGCCTTGGGATCATGAACCTGACCATCCTTGACACCGCAAACGGTCGGCACAGCTCCTGGAACTGGCCCAAAACCTGTCTCAGTCAAACCCCAAGGCTGGAAAATCTGACTTTGAAAAATCTGATCCAAGGCCTGACCATAGATTTCTTCCAACATAATGCCCAAGAGCAGAAAATTCACATCCGTATAGCGGAAGGCCTTATCTTCAAGCACCGTCAAATGATTGAGTGCTGCTTTCAACTCAGGAGCTGTCAGCTCATCACGATTGGGAATAAAGGGATCTAGCCCAGATGTGTGGGTCAAGAGCTGACGCAAGGTCACATCTTCTCGATGGAAGGCCGGATAATAATGCTGCAAGGGCAAATCCAGCTCTAGCTTGCCCTGATTATACAAAAAGGCTGCCAGAGTACCAACTCCGACCACCTTGCTGACGCTAGCCAAGTCATAGACCAATCCCGCTTGAGTCTTCTTTCCTTCTTGCGGATCTGCCAGACCAAAGTAGAATTCCTGCCACCGGCCAGCTTGATACAAGGCCAGACTAGCACCGGGATAGATACCGTCTTTCAGCTGTTCTTTGATTTTACTGATGATGTTTTCTAGAGTCATGCTTCAAACCACAATTCAATCTTGCTCGAATCCTGACTCAGCAGGAACTTATCTGACTTGGGCACAAAGACCTCGTGTCCTTCAAAGACATAACGCAGCGCAGCGGTTTCTAAACGATTGACCTGAACTTTAAGCATTGTCAAGTCCCAAGTTAGGGCATTGTCTGCCTGCAAGTCTTGACCCTCTGCTTCTGTAAAGGTCAGAAAGTCCAGCGCATTTTCAATCTTGCTGTAAAATTCTTGGGCTTCATCGGCATTTGGTACACGAATTTCTACCGTCTCTATTTCAAATTGGCTAAGACCGATAAAGTCCTCTTGCTTTTCAAATTCAGGCGCTGCCGTGACCTCTTGCAGATTTGCTCTATTATCTTCAGCATGCAAGAGAACTAAGTCACCCTCTGGTGACAGAGCTTCAAAAGCATATCCTTTCTCTCCTTGATAAAGCTTTGTCCAAGCAGGCTTTTGAGCCAATAGAGACTCGATTTCTTTAGCATCTGCAACCTTGACAACGATTCTGGCTAATTTTTTAGGACCTTTGACTCGCCGCGACCGCATACTGGGTGATTCTTCCAGCTGCAGTTTCTCTGTCTTAGTCTGATCACCCAAGGACAGAAATGCAGCTTCCTCTAAAAAGGCCTTCATGCCCAGCTGATTTACGAAAAATTCTTGATTTAAATGACGATTATTGATCTTTAATACAGGGATAATTCTAATAATATGATTCGCGCTCATAATTCCTCCAAACCATTTTATTGTAATGGATTTTCATCTTTTTGACAAGAAATTATGCGCAAATAAACAATTTTTAAAACAAGAAGGCCTTGGATTTATTGGTAAACGGTCTGAGCAATGACCAAACCCCTAGCGGACTCAAACTCGTACTGCAGATAGGACTGGTAGGTACCGGGCGCGATAATCCCGCGAATATCCAGAATATCTGTCCCAGCCTGTCCAATAATCGAATCTGCTAGTAGGCAACAGTTGGTCGATAGGACAAAATACGTCTTGAAACGACTGGTTTTAAACTTATATAGCTGCGCTCCTAGTTCATGCTTCAACTTGTAGGAGTATGTTGGATGGCCATTTTTCAATTCTGCTGGCGGCTCCCATTCTACCAACAGCTGATCGATTTCAGCCAAGCGCTTTTCAACCGCCTCTTTCTCCTTATCTGTCAAAGCCAGAGAATAACCAAAGAGTGTTTTCTTGCTTTCTTTTTTGCAAAGCTCAATATAAGCGTCTTTAGGAACCTTGAAGAGAACACCGTCTCCAATCATACCCTTGCATCGCTCAGAAAAAACATCATAGCTGCCATAAGAAATCACTTGTCCCTGATAGCAAATATCTACATGACCAATGCCCCCTAATAAACTCGTCTTTGAAGTATGGACCAAGACCTCCAAGTCCGCCTTTTTTTCTCTATTCTTAACAAGACTATAAACATTTTTACGATCAGAAGCTGCATCTCCCTGAATCAGTCGATTAAAGCGCTCCAGATTTTCTACCGGAATAAAGGCTGCAAAAATAATAGGTAGGTTAATACGAATTTGCCTACGCAGCCGATGTTTTTCCCGGTCATTATCAAAAAAGAGGCCATCCCGAATATTGGACATTCCCAGCATCATCAAATAGATTCCCAAAATCAAAAACTGTAAGTGTCCGTCGGTCGCAGGCGAAAGAATACTGGTCAGCCCAATCCCACCATAGAGAATGGTATCAAATAGATAGCGCAAACCTCCCTTGACATGATTTTGCCGATAAAGCAGATAGGTCATTCCGTAAATACCGGCAGTCAAGAGCTGGTAGCTACCCAAACTAATAATCACAATATTGACAGGCACATCACTGATTCGGTTGAGCCAGCTGATACCCATGGCGACTGCAATCTGAAGCAGACTAGGCCAGACAGCCCCTTCTTTCTTGCGCGTAAAAACATGAAGAACAATATTTACCAAGCCAACAACTGTCAGATAAAGCGAAATAAAATCGAAGGCCAGCTTGGTAAATCTGAAGCCATTGACAATGATAATCAGGCCAAAAACAAGGGCTAAAAAACCAAAGAGTAAGGTCCTGCGGCCACTGACCTTATGAAATTTTGATACTTGCATCTCCATCTTTACCTTCTCTATCGTTCGAAAAAAGAGCTGGGGAAATCCCCCAACTCTGATCTTATGTGCTTATCCGTAGATTGTTTTAAACAAGAGGACTGCTGTGATACCTGCAAGAATCGGTGCCACAACTGGAACCCAAGAATACCACCATTTTGAATCACCCTTGTGTTTGCCCAAAATAGATTCTGGCAGGATGAAGTGGAGGATACGAGGTCCAAGGTCACGAGCTGGGTTCAGTCCAGGTCCAGTAGGGCCTCCCAGTGAGGTTACCAAAGCCATTACCAAGAAACCAAGTGCCAAGTGAGCGACTGCTGATGAAGCATTGGTTGCTTGAGCAAAGGTATTATGCACCGCCTTATCCAAATCAGCTTCTGCTATTTTTTGACCAACTTGAGCCGCTTGTAAAGCTTGTTGCTGAACATTTGACTCAATAATTGATTTTAGCTCTGCACCAAAATGAAGTTTTGTCAAGCCTAGAGCAGCAAAGAAAAGAACAAAAGAACCAACAAATTCATTGATAAAACCATTGAACAAGGCTGCTTTACGTGATTCAGGCGTGCCATGGTCTAGACTAGAGATAGTAGAGAAAGTACCTAAGATATTGTTAGGATTTTCTGTTTTCAGATAGTAAGGACGGTGGGTCGCAACGACCAAGGCCTGTCCGAAGATAGCTCCCAAAATCTGCGCTGCAATGTATGGCGCAACCTGTGCCCAAGGGAAATAACCGCTGACAGCCAGTCCCAAAGTAAAGGCAGGGTTGATATGGTTACCAGACACATTACCAAACATCAAAGCTGGAATCATAACCCCCATACCGTAACCGACAGCGATGACTAACCAACCGCTCTGATGTCCCTTAGTTCCTTTTAATTCAACGTTGGCAACAGCTCCGTTCCCCAAAACAATGAGGATAGCTGTTCCTAAAAATTCTGTGGCGTATTTAACGACCCATTCGAAATCCATTTAGTGATACTCCTTAAATATTTTTTAGACAAAGTCTATTTTATCAAGTATAATGGATAATGTAAAGGTCATTTTTAATAAAAATAAGAAAAAGAGGGAAGAATATGCGTTTTAATCAGTATAGTTATGCAAGAACGAAACGGGAAAATATGTTGATAGAATTAGCTGAATTAGGCTTTTTTTATGACAGCAATCGCTCTGACAAGGAAAATCTTGAAGATTTTCTCCGCACCAGCTTTTTCACTTATAAAAATACAGATTATCCCTTGAAATCCTGGGCTGCTGACAGCCAAACAGACCTGCTGAGCTTTTTCCAGTCTGACAGAGAACTTACAGCTCCTGTCTTTTATACTGTAGCCTTTCAGCTGCTTGAGTTCTCACCCTTTATCGATTTTACAGATGTTGAGACCTTTCGCAAAGAAACAGGCTTTCCCATTACATTTGGAGACTTGTTGGAAAACCTCTACCAGCTGCTCAACACTCGGACAAAAAATGGTAATTTGCTGATTGATAAGCTAGTCAGCGAGGGTTTGATTCCTGAGGACAATACCCTCCACTACTTCAATGGCAAGAGCTTGGCAACCTTTTCCAGCCATGATGCCATCCGAGAAGTGGTTTATGTGGAATCACGTGTAGATACTGATCGAGACGGCCGTCCGGACCTCATCAAAGTCAGCATTATCCGGCCCCACTATCAAGGACAAATTCCTGCAGTTATGACCGCTTCTCCTTATCATCAAGGGACCAATGACCCCGCAAGCGACAAGGCTCTCCATGATATGAATGTGGACTTAGTAAAAAAAGAGCCTCATCAAATCACAGTACAAGATCCTGAGCTCAAATTGCTCCAGCTGGATTCGCCGAATTTTGCCCAAGAAGTCTCTGAAGCCGAGGAAAAATTAGGTCATATCGGCACCTACACGCTCAATGATTACTTGCTGCCCCGTGGCTTTGCCAATCTCTATGTGTCTGGTGTGGGAACCAAAGACTCTGAAGGACTGATGACCAGCGGCGACTATCAGCAGATCGAGGCTTATAAGAACGTTATTGATTGGCTCAACGGCCGCTGCCGAGCCTTCACCGACCACACACGCCAGCGGGAAATCAAGGCCACTTGGTCCAACGGAAAAGTGGCTACGACCGGTATCTCCTATCTGGGCACCATGTCCAACGGGCTGGCAACGACTGGCGTAGATGGTTTGGAGGTCATTATCGCTGAAGCTGGGATTTCTTCTTGGTATAATTACTACCGCGAAAACGGACTTGTCACTAGTCCTGGTGGCTATCCAGGAGAGGATTTTGAATCCCTGACCGAACTGACCTACTCCCGCAACCTGAGGGCTGGTGACTACCTGCGCAACAACGACGCTTATCAGCAAAGCCTAGAGCAGCAGCGCAAAGACCTAGACCGGCAAACTGGGGATTACAATCAATTTTGGCATGACCGCAATTACCTGCTCCATGTAGATAAGGTCAAGGCCGAAGTCGTCTTTACCCACGGCTCTCAAGACTGGAATGTCAAACCACTTCACGTCTATCAGATGTTTAGAGCCCTACCCTCCCACATCAAAATGCATCTCTTCTTCCATAACGGTGCCCATGTTTACATGAACAACTGGCAGTCCATCGACTTCCGTGAGTCTATCAATGCTCTGCTGAGCAAAAAACTGCTGGGTTGTGAATCAGACTATGAACTTCCAGCAGTCATCTGGCAGGACAACAGCCAAGCTCAAAGCTGGCTGACCTTAGAAGACTTCGGTGGACAAGAGAAGAATCTTCATCTCCAACTAGGCCAAGACTGCCAAGCTATCAAAAATCAATATCCAGAAGAAGACTATAATCGCTTTGCCAAAAACTACCAAAGCTTTAAAACGGAGCTTTTTGAAGGCAAGGTCAACCAGATTAGTCTGGACTGGACCTTGGAAAGGGACCTCTTCCTCAACGGAGCGAGCCAGCTCAATCTTCGCCTCAAATCCAGCACTGATAAAGGACTGATTTCTGCTCAATTGCTGGACTTCGGACCAGCTAAGCGCCTCACACCAATTCCTACGCTTATTGAGCCTAGAGTCATGGATAACGGCCGCTACTATATGCTGGACAATCTGCTTGAGCTGCCTTTTGCTGAAACGCCACACCGTGTCATCACCAAAGGCTTCCTCAATCTGCAAAACCGGACCAACCTACTGACTGTCGAAGAAGTCACTCCTGACCAATGGCTGGAATTTTCCTTTGAACTGCAACCAACCATCTATAAAATGAAAAAAGGCGACCAACTGCGCCTCGTCCTCTACACTACAGACTTTGAGCATACCGTCCGTGATAAGACCGATTATCAGCTGACGGTAGACTTGGAGCAGTCTAGTCTGGATTTGCCGACCATGACATCACATTAATAAAACCTAAAAGGCGCTGAAATTCAGCGCCTTTTCTTTTATCGTAGATTGAGATATTCCTCTGCATATTTTTTATAATCCGGCTTTTCCTTGCGGTTCATAGCAAAGAGCATACTGCCTGTGAGATAGTCATCGTCTGAGTCAGGAATTAGCATAATAGCAATATTTTTATCTTTCTCAGGAAAGATGATAGAAAATGTTCCGCCATTATCTTTCCGGGTCAGGCCATAATAACTCACCCCATTCTTAAAACCAACTGCATTTTGAGTATACTCATACTCTTCTTCGTTGACAATGATAGTCTTGTCTTTTATTTCAATGGTCTTTTGTTCACCGCTAGCGTCCTGTACATTCCATTTTCCCTGAATTTTGGGGCTGCCGCTGCAGCCAATTAGGATGAAGAGGGATGAGAGCACTACCAACAACAAACCTTTTATCTTCTTGTTTTTCAAGTTGTCTTCTCCTTGATATATAGATTCATGACCATTCTACTATAAATGCTAAATCTTTGTCAAACCTCTTAGAAATGTTCTTCTTGCCACTTTTTCAAAAAATGATATAATTTGAAGAGTGAAGATTACCAAGGGCTCAGCCCTTGCGAGAGAAAGGAAAGAAAATCTTATGATGAACATGCAAGACTTAATTTAAGATTCTTTAGGACTTGCTATCATTAGAAATCTTGATCTTAAAAGTTTTAGCATTCAATAAATTAACAACATTCAGTAATGTTACATTATGTTGGACAGTAACTGGACAGTGGCAGAGTGTTTGAGGGAGAGTAAAAGAGGCTTAAGTGCCTCTTTTGTTTGTATTTTAGCTAGTTTAAAATTAATTTATTTTAAGAATTTAATATAGTTTTAAAAAAACTAAGTAAGTATTTAATACAGAAGAAAAACTCTGGTTTGTCTAACTTTTTGGGATCAGTAAAATATGGATAGGGAGAATGTGTTTTAGTTATTTACCATTTTATAAAATCTGATTTGAAAATCTCGTATTTGAATGAATTTCATTATATGCTTAAAATCAATGTTTTCCCACGTTTTCAGAAAGAAATATTTCATCTAATTTGAATAACTTTCATTTGAATGGTGTGAATTTTACCCTAAAAATATACGAATTGAGCTAGATTTTACCAAAAAGTTCATATCATTTAAATTGTTATAATTTTATACATTTTTTAAAGGAGAAATAAATTATATCTATAATTTCCTAATCAAACAAAAATTAGGGGGAAGTCTAATTTTTGTTACTTCTTCAAAAACCAATAACTATTTTATAAAAATAATTCAATTTTTTCTTAGTTCAATGACTTGAACATATCAACTTTCATTATCAATATGGTGAGCGATTTCTAAAACCATCATCGGTAGTGAGAAATTCAAGTTTCGGACCATCTGGCTATTTTCTGCGTCAAGAGTTGCAGTTACCTCATCCGCTAATAAAATATCCTTTTTACGAAGTAGAAAGCGAGCTAGTTCAATCCGAACACGCTGTCCACCTGAAATATTTTCTCCATTATCAGTGATTACAAAATCAAGTCCATCGGTCAGTTCGTGGTCGAGTTTGACTTGTTTCAAACCAGTCTCCAACTCTTGATCTGAAAACTCTTGTCCCAAGCTGAGGTTGTAACGAACAGTATTATTAAAGAGGAAAGAATCCTGGCTGATGATGCCCACCTGACGAATAAAGTGACTTGTTTTAGCTCCATCCCTTGTGCCACAAGTAACCATACTACCATCAGGTTTTTCTTCACCTATGATTATTCAAAAGAGCGTTGATTTTCCACAACCACTTGACCCTTTTATAAGGATTTTCTTGCTTTGTCGAATGTATAAATTGATAGCACGAAAGATATTTCTATTATTTTAAATAAAAAATTAAAATTTAATTGACTAATTATAAAAAAAATGCTATAATTCATTTGTAAACGTTTACATATTTACATATCATGAAAAGGAGCTATGCTATGACAAAAATACTTGGTTTATATCATTCAGTTAGAGATATTGGCAAACACGAGTCTTGCTATAAAAAAAATTGGAAATTTTTCTGATGGGAGTATTACAATCATTGTTAGATCAATTTCTGGCGAAGGTGCGACTGTCAGCTTTGATGATAAAGTTATTCCATTAGAGGAAGGGATGATCCTAGGACAAAATGCGATTTTATCAACGCATTCCTCACTAGTAGAAGTAGCTGATTCAGATGAAAATATTTATCGACTTTGGAATAATAGTCAACTTTGCATTGAAATGACAGTTAAAGGATTGACAATTGTTTATTTCGGAAAAGTTCACTATGAACCATCTAATCTAGTAAATGTTGTTGCACAACATAAATATCGAACCAGTTGTTGGACATCTAAATCAACTACAATCACAATCGAAGCTCTTGCACCTGATTTAGATATTTATTATTCTTATGATTCTCCAATTGAAGTTTTTGAGTATGATGAGTGTGGTAGAAGATTTTCACTCTTCACACTTGATGCTTTTCAGTACTGTATTGTTCAATACAAGGATGGAAAAATGAAATCTCGCTATTCCGTTATAGAACAGAATGAGATTTCTGAATCAGATATTCGCAGGTTGTACGAAACATATAAAATGCCTTTCAACTGGGGGTATAATGTAGCTGAGGCTAAATCTAAAGAGAAGTTCATTTAGATCATATTTTCTTTGGGCTATGCTGTTTTATTAGTGAGGGGGTCAAATGGTTAAAGTTAGTGAATATAAAACTTACCTTGTATTATATTTTAAAAGTATACTCTATCTGTGGAAAACTTCACCATTAAATATTTTAATTTTAATCATCACGATACCGATTCAGGCATTATTACCTTCGTTATCATTGTACATTTCTAATACACTCATTAATAGAATGGACAACCTTTCACAACAATTATTATTTTTATTACTTGGAGTATGGGGTGTAGCATTCCTTTTAAATAATATATTTACACCATTAACAACAATGATTCAAGGAAAGCTAACAGATGATCTTACTTATACATTGAACTGTGATATTATGAAAAAGTCTGAGGAAATTCAGACAATTGACTATTTTGAAGACAATAATTTTTATAATGATATCCAATTATTAAGTTCAGAAGCAAGTTGGAGACCTGTGAATTTATTGGTATTTGGGACAAGTATTATTTCAAATGCAATACTGTTTATTTCAATGCTTGTTATATTTGCATCATTTCATCCAGTAATCGCTTTACTCATGTTGCTTGTTTTAGTTCCACAAGGAATAATTTCTTATTCCCTTCAACAACAAGCTTTTGAAGTCCTTGTTTCTAATAGTGAAGAATCAAGAAAACTGGAATATTATAGCCAGGTTTTACTATCGTCAGAGGCGATCAAAGATGTGAGACTATATAACCTATATAGTTTCTTTATGAATAAATATACTCATTCTTTCTCGCAGATAAAAAGAAATATTCAGAAGACAAGATTAAAAAAGTTTAACAATTCTGTCATTTTTTTAATTTTAACTGCTCTATTGAGTGTAGGAAGTTTTATCTATATTATCTATTCTATAAAAGTAGGACAATTGGGAATTGGAGCTGTAATGCTTTTTTCTTCAAGTATTGTTTATGCAATTAATAGTATGTCAAGATTAATTGAAGATTCTAGTTTGCTTTACGATACCTTGCTTTATATGGAAAAATTTTTCAAGTTTATTGCACTACCATCAGACTCTGAGAGTGCTACAGTTTCAGTTCCATCAAGTATTGAAAAAATAGATTTCGTAGACGTATCATTTAAGTATCCGAATAGTGAAAACTATGTTTTAAAAAATATAAGCTTCAGTATTAATAAGGGAGAAAAGATTGCTATTGTTGGAGAAAATGGCGCAGGAAAAACTACACTAATTAAATTACTTACCATGTTTTATAATATTGAAGAGGGAGAATTATTAGTCAATAACTTATCAATTAGTAAATTTGACCCAGAGAAATTTAGGGAAAATGTATCAGCTATTTTTCAGGATTTTTCTAAATTTGATATTACTCTTAGAGAGAACGTGGGAATTTCGAATATAAATGAGATAAATGCAGATGGTAAAATCTTAAAGGCATTAGAGGACAGTGGGTTTGAAAGTAGTTTAAATGACTTAAATACTATTCTTGGGAAAAAATTTGATAATAGTCGTGATCTTTCAGGAGGTCAATGGCAAAAAGTTGCACTGGCGAGAGCTTTCTTTTCAAATTCACCCATACTGATTCTAGATGAGCCTACAGCTGCACTCGATGCAAGAACAGAATTTGAATTATTTGAGAAATTCTTAAAATTAACGGAAGGAAAAACCGTATTTTTCATTACACATAGATTATCAAGCGTCAGACAAGCAGATAAAATTTTGTTAATGAGAAATGGAACGATTGAAGGGTTTGATAAGCATGATTCTTTAATGAAAACAAACAAATACTATGAAGAGCTTTATACTATGCAATCTTCTTTATATTACAAAGAATTAAACTAACTTTAAAACCCACTGTCCTCTAATACATTGGACGATTTTTAGAAAAAAAGGGCAGAGGTGGGCAGTAAAAATTAAACAAGACGGCCTAAACCCTTGATATGAAAGGAATTTAGAAAATCTTATGATGAACATGCAAAGCATGATGAAGCAAGCACAAAAGCTTCAAAAACAAATGGAAAAAGGCCAAGCAGAACTGGCTGCAACAGAATTCACCGGCAAATCAGCCCAAGATTTAGTCGTTGCTAAACTGACTGGCGATAAAAAGGTAGTCAGCATTGACTTCAATCCAGCCGTTGTTGATCCTGAAGATTTGGAGACTCTGTCAGAGATGACTGCGCAGGCCCTGAATCACGCGCTGGCTCAGATTGATGAGGCCACTCAGAAGAAAATGGGCGCTTTCGCAGGCAAATTGCCTTTTTAAGCAAGATAAATAACCTTACCTCTTGACTAAACATAAGTCAAGAGATACTCGAACCAGCAAAAAAAGACTGAAGAATCTCAGTCTTTTTGATTTATAGTCGTTTCCTCACTAGTCCACTACACAAAATTAAGCAAATCTGCTGCCTTACTCATCAAAAGCAGGGCATAGTCAGGATTGTTCTGCAGTTCCTTGATAGAGCTCTGCACCAGCTCCAAATCGTCGGTAATCATGCCGTCAACACCCAGACGGAAGGATTTGCCAATGCTGTCTGCATCATTAATGGTCCAGTCATAAAGCTTCTTATCTGTCGTCCATAGCTTATCGACAAAGTTTTCATCAAGGGTCGAGTACTCCATCGTATAGCCGGAAGCCTGTGTCCGTGGGAAAATAGTATTGTAGGGCAGGATAAAGAAGGTTGGTATGCCCTTATCATACTGGACTGTCTTGTCAATAACCTGATAGTCCAAAGACTGAATCTGGTGGCCATAAACCTTGATATTGGCTCCGTATTGACTAAGGAAACGGTCCATCATATCAGCTGAGTCCAAGTTGCTAGTCTTGATTTCTATCAAGAGTCTCTGGCCCATTTGATTGGCTCGTTTGAGATAAGCATCAAAGCTGGAAATTTTGGCAGTGTGTCCATTTTCTGAAATATCTAAAGCTGTCAGCTCTTGCAGAGTCAGCTCTTGCGGTTTAGCATCAACGCCGGCCAAGGCTTTTAGATTGGCATCGTGCATCATGACAAACTGTCCGTCCTTGGTCTCCTGTACATCCATTTCGATATAATCTGGCTTGAGAAGGGCGGTTTTCTCTAGCGACTCAACCGTATTCTGGACACCATTTCCCTGCGAAACTCCGCGGTGAGAGATGGTCAGAGGGACGTTTTCCAAGGGCAGATTGAGATAGACAAAGCCTTCAAGGGCAAAGACAGAGCTAGTGACCAAAAGGATAAACCAGCGCATGAGAGGCAGGCCTTTTCTGTAGCGGTATTCAGACAGCTTACTGTCTGTCAAAAAAGCCACAAACTTAATCAAAAAGTAAGCTACCATGAAGTAATAAGCCAGCTTGATGAGGCAGTAATTAACAACCGCTGCTATCAAGGCTATCTGATTGGACTGGCTATCCGCATACTGCTGCAACACTAAAATCGGAATACTGCTTAAAAGAAAGAAGAGAAAGCTCTTAGCCAATATCCAAAAGAGCTGCCAAGTATAGCGAATCAAGTGCCCCTTGGTCTTCTCCAAACTATACCTAATCGCATCTCGTAGGCGGAAATGCTCAAAAAAGAGCTTGGGCAGGGCAAACATCAGGCGAACCGCTATCAAAAAAAGCAGAAAACCTAAAGCATAGATTGATAATCTCATCCATAAGGCCGTCTTGAGATAGGTCACGATAAATTCTGGAATCAGAATTTTATTCAAGTAGTAGATTTTGAGAATTTGCCGCAGAAAGGGAAAGATAAAGCCCATATACAGTGCAATAAAGAGGACCTTGCTGGGCCGGGCGTAGCGAATCAGCGATCCGCTGTCTTTGAAACTTTTCTTGATAAACTGAAAGGCGCTTCGTTCTTCCTCGTCCAGAAGATTGCGGAGCCCCATAAATATCAGCCCAATCTGAAAATAAGCGACAAAGAGGTTGGCTGCAAAAAGCACTAGAAAGGCCAAGCCAACCCAGACATTTGAAGTCAGAACCTTCAAGGCATTCGTATAAGATAAGAAGAGGTAGCCTGTCTGCTTGAGCAGAGTCTCTGCTGCAAAGGAGTTGAAAGGCACCCAGGCCAGCTCCATGAGCATAAAGACTGTGAAAAAGAGCAACAAAATTTTATCAAGATTGCGATAGAGACGTAAAAGTCCCAGTCTTTGTGATTTCATTTTCCTCCTTTATGTTGTGAACGATACAAAACTTGCTAAAAATTGATTCTTATTTAAAACAAGGTTGAGACAGATGTCCCAACCTTATTTTTACTTTCCAAATAAACGTGCCCAGAAGCCCTTGCTTTCCTGCTCCTGCACCTTTTCCTTGGCTTCATCCAACTCCAACAGCAAGGTTTCACGCTCATTCATGGCCTTGGCTGTCAGCTGCTGCTGCTGGTCCAACTGCTTGTCCTTTTCAGCAATCTGGACATCCTTAATGCGCAGCTGCTCATCTTTCTTAGCTAGCTGGCTGTCCTTGGCCTTAAGCTGCTCATAGAGACGCACAATCTCAGCATTTTTTTCGTCCACCAAGATTTCCATCAGCTCGCGTTGCTTCACATCTTCGCTGACAGGTTCATCTTCAAAAATAGTTTTCTTATAAATCTCTTCCAGCTTAATCAAGCCGCTGCGGGTCACCACCGTGACTCCTTTTTCATTCTTTTCCGTATCTTCTGGCGGCAGTGCCTTGACACGATTGTTAATCGCCTGGCGGCTAACTCCAAGAATCTCGGCTAACTCGCTGACTGTCTTTTCAATTGCCATAATTTCCTCAAAAACTTTTTCTAGTTTGTAGATACCTAAATCTTATCATATCAAGCCTTAACTGTCAAATTTCACAATATTTTTTGAGCCTGACTCCTATCTTTTTAGCCCTTTTTTATGATACAATGAGACAGATTAGTCTAGTAAGAGAAATGAAAAAATCGAATGAATTTAGAAGCTAGAGATGTTGAGCTAAAGGCTTCCAAGAACGTCTACAAGACAGCAAAAGCCGGCTCACCAAGGAAGCACAAGATTTCTGACTAACTGATAGAAACCACTCCCTACGAAAGGAAAAGACCAATGAACCATTTCGACACAATCATCATCGGCGGAGGACCGGCTGGCATGATGGCTGCCATTTCCAGTTCTTTCTACGGACAGAAGACCCTGCTCCTCGAGAAAAATAAACGACTGGGCAAGAAACTAGCCGGAACGGGTGGTGGTCGCTGCAATGTGACCAACAACGGAAACCTGGATGACCTCATGGCCGGTATTCCAGGCAACGGGCGCTTTCTTTACAGCGTCTTTTCCCAGTTTGACAACCATGACATCATCAACTTTTTTACAGAGAACGGTGTCAAACTCAAGGTTGAGGACCACGGACGTGTTTTCCCAGCGACAGACAAGTCCCGCACTATTATTGAAGCTTTGGAAAAGAAAATTGCAGAGCTGGGTGGCACTGTCATCACCAATACTGAAATCATCTCCGTTAAAAAATCCGACGACCTTTTCACTGTCAGATCCAGCGACCAGACTTGGACCTGCCAGAAATTGATTGTGACGACTGGCGGCAAGTCCTACCCTTCAACAGGCTCGACAGGCTTCGGTCATGATATTGCCCGACACTTCAAGCACACGGTGACTGACCTGGAAGCTGCTGAAAGTCCTCTTCTGACTGACTTTCCTCACAAAGCGCTTCAGGGGATTTCGCTGGACGATGTGACCCTCAGCTATGGCAAGCATGTCAGCACCCACGACTTGCTCTTTACCCACTTTGGCCTATCAGGTCCGGCAGCTCTGCGCTTGTCTAGCTTTGTCAAGGGCGGTGAAACCATCTATCTGGACCTTTTGCCACAGATGAGGAAGCCGGATTTGACAGAATTTTTAGAAGAAAACCGGGAAAAATCCCTGAAGAACTGCCTGAAAATCCTCCTACCTGAGCGAATAGCAGACTTTTTTGCCCAGCCCTTTCCCGAGAAAGTCAAACAACTCAATCTCAGTGAAAAAGAGGCTCTTATTAAACAAATCAAAGAACTAGCCATCCCTGTCACTGGCAAAATGTCTCTGGCTAAATCCTTTGTCACCAAGGGTGGCGTTAGTCTCAAGGAAATCAATCCTAAAACCCTGGAAAGCAAACTCGTTCCCGGCCTCCACTTCGCTGGAGAGGTCCTAGACATCAATGCCCACACGGGTGGCTTCAACATCACTTCTGCCCTCTGCACCGGCTGGGTGGCAGGCAGTTTGCATTATGATTAAAAATTCAAGGGAGAACAAGATGAACAGATGCGAAACAGTCGAATTCGTCAATATGTGCATGATTTATGACGGAGAAAAAGTTCTCGTCCAAGAACGAGTGAAGTCTGACTGGCCCGGCATCACTTTTCCTGGCGGGCATGTAGAGCGTGGAGAATCTTTTACCGATGCAGTTATCAGAGAAGTCAAAGAAGAAACTGGATTAACCATATCCAAGCCTCAACTTTGCGGCATAAAGGATTGGTATAATGATAAAGATTTTCGTTATGTCGTCCTGCTCTATAAGACAAGGCACTATTCTGGTGTACTGCAATCCTCAAATGAAGGAAAGGTCTGGTGGGAAGATTTTAAAAATCTGTCCTATTTAAAGCTGGCAACCAGTGACATGTCTGATATGCTACGTGTTTTTTTAGAAGACGATTTAAGTGAATTCTTTTACTATAAAGACGGTGACGACTGGCTTTATGACTTGAAGTAGAATAAATAGGCTAGGAAATTCCTAGTCTATTTATTTCGCATTTGTCCGCACATAAGCCGCAATCACATCTGCTGTGTACTGGGCAGTCCCTGATCCGAACTTGTCAATATTCTTCTTAAACTCTGGATTGTGGACATAGCCCTGACCGATGTAAGCAAAGACTTGCAGTGAGCAGTCAAAGCCGTAAGTGCGAATGGCTTGTAAGAGACGCGCTGCCTGCTCCTGATTTTCTGCTGCTTCAACCGGCAAGCCTTGTCCCATATTCTCTGCCAGACTTTGAAAAACTTGATTGAAGGCTGCGGCAGCTTCTTCTTCCCGTCCATTTTGACGCGTCAATGCTTCCGCCATAACTTCTTGACCGTATTTTTCTACCGCTTCTTGATGGTATTTGTGATTATCTTCGTAGGTAAAGCCTGCGAATTTTTCTTTCATTGTCATCTTTCTTTCTCCTTTTTCTTCTTGGATGGTTTTTTGTAAGGTAGAAATCAAGGTATCCAAGCGATCTCTTTCTTGCTGCAAATACTCTAACTGCCTAACCAGATGCGGCAATAAGGCCTGATCGTCCTGACTCAGCAGCTCTGCTATTTTCTCTAAGGAAAAGCCCAGATACTTATAGTAAAGGATGACCTGCAGCCGCTCCAAATCATCTTGGCTGTATGTCCGATAGCCATTTTCTGATTTGGCGGGTACTAAAAGTCCGATTTTGTCGTAATGATGCAGGGTTTTGACAGAGACTCCCGAAAGCTGCGCAGCTTCTTTGATATGGTACATGATAGACCTCCTTACCACTATAGTATAAGCCCTGACCAAAGGTCAGGGTCAAGCTTTTTTAGAAATTTTTTAAAACAGCTTTAGAGTTTCCAAAGCGGCTAGCAGTTATTTACGAGAAACCATGGCTATGAACCCCAGTTTTTCCTGATTTTTTTGGAACATCTTAAACATCTTCATAAATTGACTGTAGTTTTCTTTTTTAAGGGCATTGAAGCAGATTTGCAGTGTGCCGCCCAGTCCTTCGTCATAAATCATACCTCGAAGACTCATCAAGGTCATTTCGCCGACAAAGGTGTCCACACGGTCAAAAGCATGAGAACGTGCCAGCTGAATCCAAGAACCTTCTGTCATAGGTCCCACATTGACGTTAATCGCACGAGATAGCTCTTCCCGGACATTCTCATCTCTTTGTTTGAGCATGACGTCATGGGTGAGGAGCACTCCACCTGGCTTCAGCACCCGGTAGTACTCATCCATACATTTAGCTTTTCCCTTATCCGTCTGCATGGTCAGCATGGCTTCATTGATAACAATATCAAAAGAATTGTCATCATAAGGCAGCTTCATGGCATTAGCCTGCTCAAATGTGACGAGTTCACCAACACTAGCCTTGTGTCCATTAATCTTAGCCTGAGCCAGCGCAGCCTTATCCAAATCAACTGCAGTAATTTGGCAGCCATATTTTTTAGCTAGCTCGATTGTTGTGGTCCCCATATTGCAGGCAACTTCTAGAACCTTCTTTTCGCTGGAAAACTGTCCCTGCTCAATCAGCCAGTCTGTTGCCAGCTTGCCACCAGGACGAAGACGTTTCTTTCCTAATTTTGCTAAAAATTTATGACCTGCTTCTGCCATTTCCGAACCTCCATGATTTTGATTGGTTCCATTATAGCATAAAATATTATATTTTCAGATAATTCTTAGATTTTATCAAAAAACAGACCGAATCGACCGATTCAATCTGTCTTGTACTTTCTTTACAAGCCAAGAAACCCAGCTAGATAGCGCAGCAAGGCCACCAAGACTACACCAAATACAACAGTTGCAATTAAGTTCTTATACTTAAAAGCCACATAGCTAGTCGGAAATACGGCTATTAAATCCAACCATTTAAAGCTTGGCAGCTGACCTGTTTTAGCATTGGTGACACTAGACAGGATAAGGGCAAAGATAATGGAAACTGGCAGATATTTGAGGAAACGCTCTGCCATAGGCGGAAGACCCTTGTACTTGACTAGGATAAAAGGCAAAATCCGCGGAATCCAAGTGACCAGGGCTGACAAAAGAATAGCCAGCAAAATATATTTACTTATCATCCAAAAGCACCCCCACTGTACAGCCTAGCAAGGTTGCAAAAAGCACCGCCAGCGAATTTTGAAGCAGCATAGTTAGGACTAAGTAGGCAAGACCCACCACGCCCAAGACGAAAAAGAGCTTCTTTATCTTGACCCGGCGCAGCATGATTGTAAACTGAGAAGAGAAAATACCAATAAACATGGCGACCAGGGCAAAGTCCAGGCCAAAGCTCTCAGGATTGGGCAGAAGGGCACCGAGGGCTGTTCCTAAAATAGTACCCAAAATCCAAGAAGTATAACTCATGAAATTGTTACCCATCATCCAACTAGCAGCGATTTCCTCTGTATGTGCCCGCTCTCCCATCAAAACTCCGTAAGATTCATCTGTCAAAAAAGAACCAATGACAATATTCTGAGTCAAGCTAGACTTACGAAAAAGAGTCGATGCATGCAGACAGAGCAAAAGATGCCGGATATTAATAAGAAAAACAGTCAGTGCGATGGCCAAGACAGGCGCCTGCTGGGCAAATAAACCAATCATGGCAAACTGGGCACTGCCAGCATAAACCAGAATACTCATCAGTCCCATCTCCAAGGGATTCATATAGGGCGCCGCCATGATGCCGCAGGCTAGACCAATCCCAATATAGCCCAGAGCCGTTGGCACTGCTGCTTGTGTCCCTTGTTTAAATGTCTGTCCGCGCATTCTTCTCCCTTACTCCATCGTTTCAAAAGCCAGACTCGGCTTAGCATTGAGGTCCAAACTGGCAAAATTTTCCTTGTTCCACTCACTGACACTGGCATAGGCAATCATACCAGCGTTGTCACCGCAAAGGCGCAATGGCGGAATAATCACCTTCACATCCTGAATCTCAGCTGCCAAGCGTTCTCTCAGGCCTTGATTGGCCGCAACACCGCCCGCCACGACCAGAGTCTTGACTGGATATTTTTCCAGGGCTTTTCTAGTCTTGGCCATGAGAATATCCATGACCGCTGCCTGAAAGCTTGCTGACAAGTCTTGATTAGACAAGACCTCTCCTTTTTGCTGGGCATTGTGGTGCAAGTTGATAAAGGACGACTTGAGACCAGAAAAAGAAAATTCCAGATTGTCCTCCTTGATCATGGCCCGCGGAAAATCATAAATATCCTGTCCCTCATGAGCTAACTGATCAATCTCTCGACCTGCTGGATAGGTCAGGCCCATAACGCGACCGACCTTGTCATAGGCTTCACCGACCGCATCATCTCGAGTTTCCCCTACAATCTTATAGTCACCAGCCTGACTGACATAGACCAGCTCAGTATGACCGCCGCTGACCAAGAGAGCCAGCAAGGGAAACTCCAAGGGCTCCACGCTCTGAGCTGCCATCAGGTGTCCAGCCATGTGATTGACTGGAATCAGGGGAATATCATGAGCCCAGGCAAAGGACTTGGCTGCCGCCAAACCGACCAGAAGCGCCCCAACCAGACCAGGACCATAGGTAACAGCCACTACTGTGACCTGCTCCTCGCTAATCCCTGCTTCTGCCAAGGCCTCCTCAATGCAAACCGTAATGACCTCCACATGGTGACGGCTGGCCACTTCAGGCACCACTCCGCCAAAACGCTTGTGGCTCTCAATCTGGCTGGCAATAACATTGCTCAAAAGCTCGGTCTCATTCTTCAGAACCGCCACACTGGTCTCATCACAGGACGTCTCAAAAGCTAAAATATATCTATCTTTCATGGATCTCTCTTTTCATGACAATCGCATCTTCCACCGGCGCATGATAGTAGGCCTTCCGCCGCGCGATTTCTTCAAATTTTTCTTTTTTGTAAAATAGAAGAGCTGGCTTGTTGGACTCCCTCACTTCGAGGAAAATTTCTTTGTCTGCTGGCAAAAAGTCAAACAAGGCTGTCGCGATTTTCTGTCCCTGATAGCTAGGCAATACAGCAATCTGCAGAACTTCTGCTTCAAAGTCTGTCTCCTGCCAGACTAAAAAGCCGACAAGCTGACTCTCATCTGCTGCTAGTGCACAACTGTTCACATCCGAACGCAGGACCTCTGCCACTTGGCCTGCGGTCCAAGGACTGACCTCGTAAACAGCTAGTAAGAGCTGTTCCAGCTCTTTTGCGAGAGTTGCCGCGTCCACATCCGAACTGACGCTCCATTTTCTCAACTTAATCATAGACGCTGAATGTAAGAATTGCTGGATTCCTGGTGGGTCTTGAGCCAATTTTCCTCAGCTTCTACACGCTTGAGATAGTTAGGAACAAAGTCATGAATGGACTGGGCTGGCAGGTCTAAACCGAGACGACCAATAGCTGCCGCATCTGGCAAGCTTGGCTGAATGGCAGCCTGAGGAAGAGCAGCTCCAATCTGCTCCGCAAAAGCTGCTGTCTCTCCGACAAAAGTGACTGGCTGATTAGCAGCGCCAGCTATTTCTAAAACCTCTGCCAAAGGCAGATGAGCTTCCGGCTGCACAGTCTGACCAGACTGATAAAAACCAGCATAGACATTATTTCGGCGGGCATCCATGACAGGAATGACCAAACCTTCCACCTGCTCTGGGACTAAAGCCAGCAGACTAGACACACCGACCAGCTCAATCTTGAGGGTATGCGCCAGGGCCTTGGCTGTCGCCACCGCAATTCTCAGACCTGTGTAGCTGCCTGGCCCCTGCGCCACCGCGATACGATCCAAATCCGTCGGCTTCATATCCAGACTATTCATGAGAAAATCAATAGCCGGCATAAGGGTAATACTATGATTTTTCTTGATATTGAGCGTCACCTGCCCCAAGACCTCCTTATCCTGCAAAAGGGTCAAGGACAAGGCTTTGTTGGACGTATCCATCGCTAAAATGTTCATAAAAATCCTCTCATTCTTCACTGTACCAAAGTGAGCGGCGTTTTAATTTGTCTTCGTAGAAACTATCTACCAAAAATTCCTCTAAAATCTGACTAAAAGCCTCCAAATTAGGCACTTGCTGCGCCAAGTGTTTTCCAAAAATCGCTTCTTGCTCAGCAATCTTGGGCAGCAAATCCGCTCCAGCAGCAGTCAAGCTCAAGCGAGAACTGCGCTTGTCCTTGCTAGAAATTTCCTTCTTGACCAAGCCTTTTTTAATCAAAGCCTGCACCAAGCGACTAGGGCTTTTTTCCTCACAAATCAGGGATTCCCCCAAGCCCTTGAGAGACAGCGGAGCATGTTCGCCCAAAACGAGCAGGACCTCGCTTTGATTGGGCGTAATTCCCAAAGGCTCTAGCAACTTCCCATATTCTCTCGTCGCTAAGCTCTCTGCACTTCTAAACAAATAGCCAAATCGAATTCCTTCTGCTACCACGCTGCTCTCCTTTCAAAAATCACTTCTATACTATTTTACACTAGATTAGGTAAATTGTTGACAATTTTAGTTAAAAAATATAAAATCTTAAATAGATGATATATCATCTATTTGCAAAAGGAGGAAAAACGGATGACCCCAAACCCTACAAATCAAAAACCAGCTAGAACAATGACCCACGCTTTTGTGACTGGTGCGACCGGTCTTTTAGGAAATAATCTCGTGCGTGCTCTGCTAAAAGAAAACATTCAAGTGACCGCTCTCGTTCGCTCCGAGGAAAAAGCGCGCAAACAATTTGCCGACCTGCCTATCCAGATTGTCAAGGGGGATATTTTAGAGCCCGAAAGCTATCGTGACTATCTAGCAGGCTGCGACAGCCTCTTTCATACCGCTGCTTTTTTCCGCGATAATTATAAAGGCGGCAAGCACTGGCAGGAGCTCTACGACACTAATATTATAGGCACAAATAACCTCCTAGAAGCTGCTTACGAGGCTGGTATCCGCCAATTTGTCCATACTTCCTCCTGTGTCGTACTGGAAGGTGAGGCCAATCAGCTAATCGATGAAAGCATGTCTCGCTCAAAAGATACTCCTTTTGATTACTATCGCAGCAAGATTTTGAGTGAAGAGGCCGTTCGTGATTTCTTGGACAAGCATTCAGATGTTTTCGGTTGCTTTATCTTGCCGAGTGTAATGTTGGGTCCTAGAGACCTTGGTCCGACCTCCAGTGGGCAGCTGATTATCAATTTTGTAGAGCAAAAACTTCCAGGTATCTTAAAGGCTAGCTATAATATGGTGGATGCTAGAGATGTAGCAGATATTCATCTCCGCGCCATGAAATACGGACGCTCAAAGGAGCGCTATCTGGCAGTTGGACGGCAAGTGACCATGACAGAATTGTACCAAATACTGGAAAAAATCACTGGCGTTCCCGCCCCCAAGCGCAAGATCTCCCCTCTTTTCGTCAAAATCTATGCCCAAGCAAGTGAGCTCTACCACCGGCTCACCAAAAAACCAATTTTGGTTACCAATGAGCTCGCTCATCTCATGGCCGAAGAATATCTCAAAAGTAATTTTAGCTTTGCCAAAACCGAGAGCGAGCTAGGCGGACAGCATCGCCCTCTCGAAGAAAGCTTAGCTGACGTGGTAGATTGGTACCGCAAGCACGGCTATTTCGCCAAATAAGCAGCCCTCAAAATCAAGTGACCAAATGTTCATCGCTTGATTTTCCGCACTTCTGAATAAATATCTAAAACGGTCTCCTAAAGATGACATTCTATTCCTGTCCTTTGCAAATTTCTTCTGTATCTATTTTACACTAATTCCCTTAATTGTTGACAATTAATCTTGCAAAATATAAAATAAGAGAATAGATGACATGTCATCTAAATATAATTTAAGGAGAAGAGCCATGCCCCCAAAACACCAAAGCCGAAGTATTCACCACGCCTTCGTTACTGGCGCAACAGGTTTACTAGGAAATAATCTGGTGCGATCCCTTCTAAAAAAAGGAATTCAGGTGACTGCTTTAGTACGCTCTCGACAGAAAGCCTTAGAGCAGTTTGGCAATCTGCCGATCCATTTCATTGAAGGAGATATTTGCCAGCCAGACAGCTATCAAAATCATATGCAAGATTGTGATAGTCTTTTTCACACAGCTGCTTTCTTTCGAGATAGTTTGAAAGGCGGTCAGCACTGGCAAGAACTGTATAATACCAATGTGAAGGGTAGTTTGGAACTTTTTGAAGCCGCTTATAAAGCTGGCATTCGTCAGGCGGTCCATACCTCATCGATTACAGTTCTCTATGGTGAGCAAAATCAACTGATTGATGAAAGCATGTTACGCAGCAGGAATACAAGCAATGACTACTACCGCAGTAAGATATTAAGCGAAGAGGTTCTCTTAGATTTTTCAAAAAAACATCCTGATTTTTTTGTTAGTTTTGTCCTGCCTGGATTTATGTTTGGCCCAGGCGATATCGGTCCTACCTCTGCGGGACAGTTGATTTTCGACTTCGTTCATAAAAAACTGCCTGGAATCATTCCCGGCAGCTACAGCGTCGTAGATGCCCGAGACGTCGCAGACTGCGAAATCCTAGCTATGCAGTATGGCCGACAAGGAGAACGATATTTAGCAGCTGGTAGGCATATGACGATGGAAGAATTATTGAAGAACCTAGAAGCGGTCAGCGGAGTTGCCGCTCCAACTAGACGGATTCCTCTTTTTCTTCTAAATATAATTGCTCAATACAATGAACTATATCATCGTCTAACAAAACGTCCTATTCTGTTGAGTAAGGCTGCTGTGACCTCTACTGAAGAGGAATATCTCCGAACACATTTCAATTCTGCAAAATCTCAAAATGAGTTGGGAGCCCATTTCCGTCCCTTTGAAGAAACTCTCAAAGATGTCCTAGCTTGGTACAAAGAGCACGGCTACCTATCATAAGATTAAAAGTATCCAGAACAGGCATTTCAGGAATATGGAATCCGAATGCTTTCAGACTAAATCACTCTTACATTTTCTTATCTCCACCTTTTACTATTCCCTTATTTTATGTTATAATCATTATAATTGTAACGAATCAGGATTAATCTACTACTCAGAATTGAATAAAAGAAAACAGCTAATCAGCTGTTGTTTTCTGCAGGTTAATCATGAAAATATGAAAGGAAATGTAATGATTTACAAAGTTTTTTATCAAGAAACAAAAGAGCGCAGTCCGCGCCGTGAAAAGACACGTGCCCTTTATTTAGATGTCGAAGCAGCTAATGAATTGGAAGGCCGCATTCAGGCTCGTAAGTTAGTCGAAGAAAATACCCCTTACAATATTGAATTTATTGAGCTCTTGTCTGACAAACACCTCGAATACGAAAAAGAGTCAGGCACTTTTGAATTGACGGAGTTCTAACCCATGGCATATACCTTAAAACCCAAAGAAGTTGGCGTTTTTGCGATTGGTGGGTTAGGCGAAATCGGTAAAAACACCTACGGGATTGAATACCAAAATGAAATCATCATCGTGGATGCCGGTATCAAGTTCCCAGAAGACGACCTACTAGGAATTGACTATGTCATTCCCGACTACTCTTATATCGTTGAAAATATCGACCGCGTAAAAGCTGTCCTCATCACCCACGGGCACGAGGACCATATCGGCGGTATTCCTTTCCTGCTCAAGCAAGCCAATGTTCCTATCTATGCTGGTCCTTTGGCGCTGGCACTCATTCGCGGCAAGCTAGAAGAGCATGGACTTTTGCGCGATGCCAAGCTCTATGAAATCAATCAAAACACAGAACTGCAGTTCAAGCATCTGAAAGCTACTTTCTTCCGGACAACCCACTCTATTCCAGAGCCTTTGGGAATTGTCATCCATACGCCGCAGGGTAAGATTGTCTGTACAGGTGACTTCAAGTTTGACTTTACACCAGTTGGTGAGCCGGCAGACTTGCACCGTATGGCTGCTCTGGGCGAGGAAGGCGTTCTCTGTCTCCTATCTGACTCGACCAATGCTGAAGTTCCGACCTTTACTAATTCCGAAAAAGTTGTCGGCCAGTCTATTATGAAGATCATTGAAGGCATTAATGGACGGATTATTTTCGCCTCTTTTGCTTCAAATATCTTCCGGCTCCAGCAGGCAGCTGATGCTGCTGTCAAGACCGGTCGTAAGATTGCGGTCTTTGGCCGCTCCATGGAAAAGGCTATTGTCAATGGGATTGAGCTGGGCTATATAAAGGTTCCCAAAGATACCTTTATCGAGCCAAACGAGCTTAAGGACTACCCAGCTGGCGAAGTGCTGATTATGTGTACCGGAAGTCAGGGTGAGCCGATGGCAGCCCTGTCTCGGATTGCCAATGGTACCCACCGTCAGGTTCAGCTGCAACCTGGAGATACAGTCATCTTCTCATCTAGTCCTATCCCTGGTAATACGACCAGCGTTAACAAATTGATTAACATCATTTCCGAGGCCGGTGTAGAAGTGATTCACGGTAAGATTAACAACATCCACACCTCTGGACACGGTGGCCAGCAAGAGCAGAAACTCATGCTTCGCTTGATCAAGCCTAAATATTTCATGCCAGTCCATGGTGAATACCGTATGCAGAAAGTCCATGCAGGTCTAGCCGTTGATACTGGAGTACCAAAAGACAATATCTTCATCATGAGCAATGGTGACGTGCTGGCTCTGACAGCTGACTCAGCTCGTATTGCCGGTAGCTTCAACGCTCAAGATATCTATGTTGATGGGAACCGCATTGGTGAAATCGGAGCTGCAGTCCTGCGCGACCGTAAAGACCTGTCAGAGGACGGTGTTGTCCTGGCTGTCGCGACGGTTGACTTTGAATCCAAGATGATCTTAGCCGGTCCAGATATTCTCAGCCGCGGCTTTATCTACATGCGCGAATCAGGCGACCTCATTCGCCAAAGCCAGCGCATCCTCTTCAATGCCATTCGCATTGCCCTTAAGAATAAAGATGCCAGCGTCCAATCTGTTAGCGGCGCTATCGTCAACGCCTTGCGTCCTTTCCTCTACGAAAGTACCGAGCGCGAACCTATTATTATTCCGATGGTGCTTACACCAGACGAAGACAACTAAAAAATAAGCTTTGCTAGTCTAGCAAAGCTTATTTTATTGCTTTATTTTTTGTTCGCGAAGCATGCTTGATAATCCAAGCACAACTCGGACTCAGTTTTTCCTCTTGCCAAGTCCTAATCACCCTCTCGAATTTTTCAGGATCTTCTTTATATAAATCATTCAGATTATTAGCGACACTTTTTTGGATTGATTTATCCGCATCATCCTTTAGATTCTTTAGAATAGCGGTAAACTCATCAAAATAATCTAAAACCACAGTCTGCTTCTTAGCCCAGGGCAGTCGGATACGCATACACTCGCTAGCTAACCTGCGGACGCGCATATTCTCATCTCGGCTCCACTCTAATAGTAAATCCATCGTAACTTTAGGATAATTAGCCAGCAAGGGCCGCATGGAAAATTCTCCAGTAAATCGCTTGGTTAATTCCTTACTGAAGGCTGCACTCAGCTCGAATTCTTGACCTCCGTAAAGTTCTACGTATTTGCCAATCGGCCACAACCAGTACCCCTCTGAGAACATCCCCAAGCCGCCCTCTAACTCCGGACCAAGTATCTGCTCAAAAACCTTCAGAGAATCAGCATAAGAAAGCGGCAAGCATTCTTTGATACTCTTTGCCAGCAGCTCTTGACGCTGAGTAAATTCCAAAGCCTCTAAGTCGCTTTCAACTAGAGATCTAAAATGCTGAGCATCAAATTTATCTGTGACTTCTTGCAAGCGACGGCTCAAATCCTTCGCATAAACCAAATCATAATAATCTTTAACCTTTTTCGCCATGATTTTTAAATCCCCTTAACAGACTTCTCACTGCTTCTCTGACTTCTGCTTCTTCCTCTTTCTCAGCAAGAAAAAGAGACAACTCGTTCAAGGCGCCTGAAATCATATGAGCTGCCATATCCAGATCAATAGAGATAAGTTTCCCTTCTTTAGATAAAATGTCTAATTGCTCTCTCAAATGAAAGAAAGAATTAGCCTCGTCCTGACGACGCCACTCTTTCCACTCAACGATATTGGGACCATCAAGCAGGAGAATATGTTTATTTTCGGTCAAGGTCGCAAAACGAACAAAAGCAACACAGCCTTCCACCAACTGCTCCCAAGAATCGTGTGCTTCCAGGGCATTTTTTTCTACATAAGACCCCAGTTCGGACTGAATTTGTGCCAGTACGGCAGTAAATAAAGTTTTCTTATTCCCGAAATGATGATAAAGTGCGCCTCTTGTCATTCCCAATTCATCTACAATTTCTTCCAAGGAAGTTTCTGCATAACCCTTTAAAGAAAAATGTTTCCGGGCGATAGCTAATATTTTCTTGCTTGTCTCTAGAGAAGCCTGCTGTTTTTTATTCATCTTCACTCTCCAAATAATTTGCCGCAAACTCAGCGCTAGGTGGAATTACTTGAATTACATCAACCAAAACAGAACCCGGCGCTTCCACAATGAAATGGCGCTGACCAAAATCTTCACTCTTAATAGGAAGAAGGAACTCCATTTCTTCTTGCTGACGCAATTCTTCATAAAAACAATCCACATTGTCAACTTCGATATTGATGATTAGGCCACTCGCCTTAGACTGGTAGGCTTGTGGCACTGTCCTATGCTTACTATCAATAAAAGCAAGCTCAAAACCACTCTCGATATTCTTTAAACTAATATACCAATCTGAACGGAAGCTTTCCTGAAATTGGAAATGATTAATGAAAAATTGTGCCGCTTGATGGACATCTTCGCTCATTAAAACGGGGTATAAACTGGTAATCATTTGTTCTCCTTTTCTTAAACTTTATTTAAACATACATACTGAATGTATGCAAATGAATATTAAAAAACAGAAGCCAAATTGGCTTACATCTATTTGAGACTAGCTCAATTCAATCGCTTGATAAAATGATATTTGGTAATGCCCTTTTGCGGGACATCTGTTAGACTGGCGTAGATTTCATAGCCTTGCTTGATGTAAAAATCCCTGGCCTGATAAGATTTAGTGGACAAGGTAATGCTAGTTACTCCAGCTTCTACAGCCTTTTCTTCTAATTCTGCCAGCAGACTGGCTCCCAAACCTTTTTTCTGATGTTCTTTATCCACCACCAAAGCCTTGACATGAATATTTTCCAACACCTGCCGGGCATGGAGCAAGGCAATTAACTGGCCATCTTCCTCCCGCCTTAAATAATAATCTTGAGGTCCAAGTTTTTCAAGCATATCTGGACCAAAATAGGCTTCATATTGCTCATCAAAAACACGCTTAATAAAATCATGAAATTTTCCCATCTTTCTCCTCCTCCACGAAAAAGCAGGGGATATGCCAATCCTCCTGCTCTAAGTTTAGTATAAATCCAGATAATTATCCACTTCCCATTGGGAGACAAAGGTTGCATAGCTTGCCCACTCGATGCGCTTAGCTTCTAAGAAGCTTGTATAGATATGCTCGCCAAGAGCCGCTTTAACGACTTCGTCTTCTGTCAATGCCTTCAAGGCATTGTGAAGAGTTGATGGTAGGTCTGTAATTCCAGCTTCCTTACGCTCCTCTGGAGTCATGATATAGATATTCTCTTCGATTGGGGCTGGAGCTTCGATTTTATTCTCAACACCGTGCAGGCCAACTTCCAAGAGAACTGCCATAGCAATATATGGATTGGCCATCGGATCAACCGAACGCAGCTCCAAGCGAGTACCCATACCACGAGAGGCTGGCACACGCACCAACGGTGAACGATTACGTCCTGCCCAAGCAATATAAACTGGTGCTTCATATCCAGGAACCAGACGTTTATATGAGTTGACCGTTGGATTCATGATAGCTGTGTAGTTATAAGCATGGTTAATCAAACCACCCAAGAAATGGTAGGCTGTTTCTGACAGCTGCATACCTTTTGGATCTTCTGGATCGAAGAAGGCATTATTGCCGTCTTGATCAAAGAGAGACATATTACAGTGCATACCAGATCCTGCAATGCCAAACTTAGGCTTGGCCATAAAGGTTGCATACAAACCGTGCTTACGAGCAATAGTTTTCACAACCAGCTTGAAAATCTGAATCTTGTCACAAGCCCGAAGCACTTCGTCATACTTAAAGTCAATCTCGTGCTGGCCGACTGCTACCTCATGGTGACTAGCTTCTACTTCAAAGCCCATCTTGGTCAGGACATTGACGATTTCCCGACGAGTATTGTCTGCCAAATCTGTCGGCGCCAAGTCAAAATAACCGCCCTTGTCATTTACTTCCAGCGTCGGATCACCATTTTCATCCAGCTTAAAGAGGAAAAATTCTGGCTCTGGTCCGAGGTTAAAGGACTTAAATCCCAGCTCTTCCATATGCTTGAGGGCACGCTTGAGGTTGCTCCGTGGATCCCCTAGAAACGGTACATGATCTGTCGTATAAACATCGCAAATCAGACCCGCTACACTACCGTTTTCATCTCCCCAGGGAAAGACTGTCCAAGTATCTAAATCAGGATAAAGATACATATCTGATTCATTGATACGGACAAAACCTTCAATGGAAGAACCATCAAACATGGCTTTATTGGATAAGACCTTGTCAAGCTGTTCATCCGTAGCAGGAATTTCCACATTCTTCATAGTCCCTAAAATATCAGAGAACATAAGACGAATAAAGGTAACATTTTTCTCTTTTACTTCGCGACGGATATCAGCTGCTGTAATAGACATTAAATTTCTCCTTGTAATTCAAACAAAATAGCTATGGTCGATGCATCTGACCAAAGGTTGGCAGAGAAGAAGCAAAACGGCCTTGCTGCAAGATGTCATGATGCAGGGCACGGCGGACATCTTTGTCACTAACGGTCTTGCGGGACTTGGCTTCACGCTCAGCATATTTCCTCTTAATCGCAGCAATATTATAGCCTTCTGAAATATAATCCTTAATTTCTAAAAGGCGGTCCATATCATTCAAAGAATACATCCGACGATTGCCCTCATTCCGAGCAGGGGTAATCAGATTCTGGTCTTCATAATAACGGATCTGACGGGCAGATAGGTCCGTCAGTTTCATAACACTGCCGATGGGAAAGACTGCCATGTTTCGGCGAAACTCTTTTTCCTTCATTCAAATTCCTCTCTACGCACTATTATAGGACGAAATAGATCTTATGTCAAGAAATAATGTCAGATTTTCTTACACAGATTTTATTTTTTCTTTTCAAAGATGGCTCGCAGCCGATTCATATCAGAATTTACCAGAATCGCAACAAAGACTCCCATGAAGGTTTCAAAGATTCTAGCAAAGACATACAGGATGGTATCTTCCGGCCGAATGGACAGGGTAATAATCAGCATGGCAGATACTCCGCCAATGACTCCCGCCTTGTTGTTCATGGCGACATTGGTCATGATTGTCAGCATAGTACAGACCGGCACCAAAAGGAGGGTGACCCAATACTGCTCCTTAAAAACACTATTGGCAATGAAAAATAGCAGAGCGTAAAAACCACCAATGCTGTTTCCCAAGATTCGCGATGTCCCGAAGTGGACACTCTTATCAAAATCCTCACGAAGACTAAAGACTGCCGTCAAAGCACCGATTTGCAGGCCTTTCCAACCAAAAAGCCCAAAGAGCAGTAGGATGATGAAGACAGCCAGACCGGTTTTAAAGGTACGCATGCCCAGACGAAATTTCGATTTATCAAACTTGTACTTATTGAAATAACTCATTAGTCTCCTTCCAGGAAATCCTCCCTCTCTTCATTTTAACATATTTCGCCTCAAAAAAACTCTTTCTGCTCAGGACTCTTCCCGCACAAAGAAAAAGCCCTATCAGCTACCGCATCAAGAGCTATTGACTATTTAAAAGCTGAGACATTATCTGTCCCAGCCTCGTTGTTATTATCTTTAGTTTGGATAAATGTAGGTAACGCCACCCATAAATTCATTCGGATTAAAGTAGCCACGATAGTTGTTAATCTGCTTTTGGCGATTGTAGTTCGCTTCCAAGACTTGAATAGAGCTGTCGCTTTGCACATCTGTCACATAAGCAACGTGTCCGTATTCTCCGCCATCCCAAACTGCAATAGCGCCTGCTACTGGGACATTTCCTGTTGCATAACCCTGAGCACCAGCATTGATTGCCCAAGTATTAGCATTGCCCCACCAGTTGCTTGCCCAAGGAGCCATTTCTTTCACACCCCAAGTACATTGGCCGATTGGGTAAGAATTGCCATAGTCAGTTGGTGTATTTAAGACAACATCTTCAGTATCAGATACCAAAGCAGCATCGCTTGTCGCTTCATAAGCTGGAGCACTGTATGGATTGTAAGTCTGTGCCAAAGCTGTGCCATTTACTTGCAGCACATCTCCTGGGTTAATCGTATCAAAAATTGATTTTCCATTATTGGCAGCAAGTTCGTAAGGATTCATCCCATTGGCGCTAGCAATGGCAAAAAAAGAGTCCCCTTGCTGGACAACGTAAGAATCTGCATTGACAGCTTGAGCGCCGATTGTCGCTAATAAAGCTGTGGAAGTTAAACCAAGAGTCGCTTTAGCAAATGTTTTTTTCATAACTGTTTTTCTCCGTATAATTTGATGATAAAAAAATCATACCTCATTTACATGTCAGTTTTTTTAGAGTTATGTTTTTGTCATGTTACAAATGATTTAGACTTTTGCTACATGAGATTTTGCAGTATTTTTAAAGATAAAAAGGCTAGGAATTCCCTAGCCTCATCTATTATCAGTCTTCTTTACGTCTCAATTTTCCTAGACCTAAAGCACCAATAATGGCTGCTAAACCTAGATATGGCAGATAGACTGCATCTTTGGCTCCCGTTTCTGGCAGAAGAGAAACAGGAATCTTTTTAGCCACTGGAGTTGGATTGGTTCTTCTTGGATCGTTTACATCTAAAACAATCAGATGCTGTGCCTTAGGAGTGACTGTTGTAACTGTATTTGAAGCATAGACTACATGATTGACCGTATTGATGTAGGTATTTTCAAAAGTACCTGCAGCAATCCGCTTCATCTGTAGATAGGTTTCAGCCTGAAAAGCTGAATCCAGAGAAATGGTCTCTAAGAATTCTTCCTTGAAACGAATAGAAATCAAGCCTTTCTCAAGATCAATATTCGCAGCTGTATACTCAGTCAAATCTGTACCAGCCTTTATCACCTTACCATCTTTAAGCGCGATGTCTACTTTGGCAAAGGTTTTGTAAGCACCCGTGTACTCATCGCCTCGTTGATCATAATCATCCACAAAGCTATAGTCTGTCAAATCTTCAGAGTGGTTAGCAGGAATCAAGCCGCCGATGAGACGGTAGTTAAAGTGCCGTCCCAAAGTCAGTTCCTTGCCATCCAAGTTCTCTGCACTTGTCGGATCCAAACTCAGGGTAATATCCTTTTCAGGACTGATTTTAGGAACATTGTTCACGACTATGTCTGTCGCATAACCATTTCCAAAGTCAATTTGATAAGCTCGGTTCTCGAATTTACCGCCTGTGCGGCCCATTCCTTCTTTGACCGCCATAGGGCTTGTTATCGTCAAAGACTTACCTGTTACGACATATTGGTCATAAAAGGCTTGGGCATCGTCTGCTGCAAAGAGTTGGAAAGAACCTTTAACAGTGATATTCGCCTTTTGAAGGAGCTCTCGAACTGCTGCAGGGGCTGTTTCAAGACTCTCGTAGTGGGTCACTGTCACACCTGCCACAGCTTTGCCATCCGCATCTACTAGCTTGACTAATTCCGGACGAAGTTCAAGTGCTTCTTCCGGATAGTCATCTACATAGTAGAAACTTTTTTGAATCGTGCTCTTAGATGACTTGTCACCCTTATACTGATCCAAATCCCAAGTCAGCTCGTAGTAATTGGTCGAACCAGCCAAGACTTCCTTACCATCAATCACCAATCCTGCCTTATTTTTATTGACCTTGGTTGGCTTGATGTAATTATTGCTAGGATTATCTGAATCGTCTGGCTTGCCTGGCGTAGTCACGCGTACTACGTTCGAACGGACACCATAGGCGTCATTGACTGTCAGGGTGAAATTATTAGTATAGGTTGCACCATCATTGAGAACTCGGCCGACTACCGTTGGAAAGAGCGTAGCAACTTCTTTGGTCCTATCAGCGTTATAAGTAGCTAGCGTTGCTGCAGTTGCTTTAAATGTCACTGTGTGACTAGCCTTATCATAGCTGATATCAAAGCCTGCACTAGCAGCTTTTGTTGCTTCTAAGTCAACTTCATAACCACTTGGCAACGGATCAGCAATGACAAATGAAGTTGTTTCACTGCGTCCAGCTGGAAGAGCTTCTGTCTTTAAGGCAAACTGAACGACGGACTGCTTAGCCACCAGAGTCTTATCAATATTGGTACCTTGGTCATTTTGAATCTCTTTATTAATCTGCGGTTGAGATTGCAAGAGATGATAATGATAATGCACAGTCGGAGATACGGGCGCTGCTGGCTCTTTTTGATAAACAGGCTCTGCTGGTGAGGTTGGCAGCGGGCTATAAGTTGGTTCTACCGGCTTATTAGGCTCCGGTGTATCTGGTGTACGAGTTGGCGCTTCCGGCTCCTTCTCATAAGTCGGTGTTGCCGGAGGTGTTGGCTCCTTTTCATAGGTCGGTTCTACCACTGCTGGCCGAACAGTTTTTTCCACTTCATAGCTTGGCTCAGATGGCTTACTAGGCTCTGGTGTATCCGGTGTACGCGTCGGTGGCGTCGGATCTTTTTCATAAGTCGGTGCTGCCGGAGGTGTTGGAAGAGCCTTCGGTGTTGGTGTAGTTGGAGCTGGATCCAAAGGCTTAAGCGCTTCTTCGCTTGGCACTGCAGGAGCTGTAGGAGCTACGGGCGCTTCCGGTTCTTCTACTGTGATGATTGGCAGATCATTCGCTCGAACATCACCATTAATCGCAAACCAAATATTTGGTTTCTTAGGAGCTAGTTTGTCAGCCCTACGTGGATCAGTAGCTTCTGGCTGGCCTAACACTTCAGAAGAGGAAATCGTTCCAATCGTCATGCTGTTGGTTGTACCAGAAATTTCCACCGCTCCTGCCCCATACCATGAGTTAGGAGCATCTGTAGTGTCCCAGCCTGAGTCCGGCTGAGCATTCTTATACATGGTAAAGCGAGATCCGCCAACTCCTTTTTTGAAGTTTTCAGACTCGGTCGCATAGATTTGGCCGTTCTTTTCACCAATAGATGAACCCGAAATCTTGTTGAAAGTTCCGGTATAATCTTTGGCCATTTCGATAGAGTTAGCTTCACGGTTGAGGGAAGCCACGGACATCAAGGCCTGGTCAAAATTAATCGGTTGGCCTTTATCATCATAAAAGACAAATTCCGTCTTCACAAAGAGAGAGGTTGCATCTTCAAAATTTCCTGTATAAGCTGAAGCAAACACTCCCATGGTTGGATCTTTAAAAATACCTAACCAAGCCTTATCATTGCGGAATTGGGAGCTTGGATCAAGAGTATAAGTATAAACGATTTTAGAAACTTTTTTCCCTCGATAATAAGTTCCCTGAAGATTTGTATAGGTTGCTGTTGCAGACTGACCGCGGCTCAGCAAAACAGAAGACCATTCAGTCGGCCCTTTACCACTTGTTACGTTAGAACTATAGTCTGCATACTTGCCAACCGTACCAAAGCTTTCCTGCTGATTGGTCTGATAGTTAGCATTTTGAATATCTGTTACTTTGAAGTTGTCCAACTGGAAGAGTTTCTTAGAAAACTCTGCAGTGTTCTTCACAGCGGCTTCCATGCCAGCATAGCTGACAAACTCACCAGTTGTAGTCAGTGACAGATCAGCATTAGGTTCTGATTTGAAAACCAGACTTTGCGCAATTGGACGGCTCAGATGCCCGTCTTCAGTCTTCTTTGCTTCTGCGATAGCCAGTCCAGCCTTAATCTTGGCCTGTTCAGCATCATACTTAGCCTTATCTTGCTGATACTTGGCTAATTTTGTATTATAGACAGCCAAATCAGCATTATACTGGGCCAACTGAGCTTGATAATTTGCTTGGGCTTGAGCATTACGCTTCTTGATTTCTTCATTTTCAGCTGCTATAGTGGCATTCTTAGCTTGGTTCTCTGCCAGCTTTTGCTCATATTCTTTTTGAGCTGCTGCATTTTCAGCTTCAATTTGAGTCTTTTTAGCTTCATAAGCTGCTAAATCTGCTTCATATTGAGCTTTTTTATCTTGATTTTCCTTTTGGATACGGGCCAATTCTGCCTGATAATTCGCCTGAGCAGCTTGATATGCCGCTTCATTATCAGCATTGATCTTTCGGACAGTAGCTAAATCTGTTTGATATTGGGCAAGTGCTGCCTCGTAGGCCGCTTTTGCAGCCGCATTCCTCTGTTTAATAGCTTCATTATCAGCAGCAATCTTAGCATTGGCAGCTTCATTGTCAGCCAAAGCTTTTTCATACCGAGCCTTAGCTTCCGCATTCGCTTTTTGAACACGGTCCAGCTCACTAGCATAAGCCGCCAGAGCCGTATCATAATTAGCCTTTGTTTCCGCATTCAGTTTTTGAACACGAGCTAATTCTGCATCATAGGCAGCTTTAGCTGCTTGATAGGCTGCCGCATTATCCGCATTCGTCTTTTGAACCGCTGCTAAATCTGTTTTGTACTTGCTCAGTGCTGCTTCATAATCTGCTTTCAGCTGAGCATTTCCTGCTGTGATCCGAGCTACTTCTGCTTGATGAGCAGCCAAATCTTTAGCGTATTGCTCCGCTGTCGCTTTGTTTTCTGCTGTAATCCGAGCTACTTCCGCCTCGTAGGCTGATACTTTTTCTTTGTACTCCTTGACCTTGGCATCAATCTCGGTTACCTGCGCTTGATAATCTGCTGCAATCTCCGCTTTTTTGTCTGCTGTTTCTTGAGCAGTCTGGGCTACTCCTTTGTCAACAGCTGGGTCTTTGACCACTGTCAGCCCAGCTTCTTGAGCCTTTTTGACGCTTTCATCTAAACCAGCTGTTGGAACAGTCACTGTCACACTGCCATCTGCCTGACCTGCTCGCGCCTGACTCTCTTGAGATGCCTGACTGGCTGCCCCTTGAGCTTGAGGCAGATTGGTCGCTGCATTTCCAGTACCTACCATTTCAGTATTGACAGGACTATTGGTATCAGATACCGCTTCATCTGCTCTTACTTGCATCGTTGACGTTAAAAAAGCCGCACCTAGAACAGCACCGCATAAAGTTTTAACAGCCTTATTTTTCCGAAAACCAAAAACTTCTTTTTTCTTCATTTTCTCCTCCCCCTGCAAACTTTTACAGTCTGCCGTTTTCCCAAGCCCTCCGAAAATCAAAAAATAATTGAAACCTCCTATTAGAAGCTCCATTCTCATTTTGACTATCTGTAAGCATCAGAATACATACCTTTATCCTATCAAGTTTTCCCTCGTTTTGCAAGCATTTTTTCCTCAGTTTATTTACCTTTTTTGTTTTTTAGACATTAAGTGTATAATGTCTATTTTTGATTTTCTCTTCCCTCTCTGTTCCACAGATTTTACGTAAAAAAGAAAGGACCAGTCTTTACTAGTCCTTCTCTTATTATAGTTTTATGGTATATTAAATATTCTGAGTATACCGCTTATTTCTCAGTCAGTGCTGCAAGTCCTGGTAATACTTTACCTTCAAGGAGTTCCATTGATGCACCACCACCAGTAGAAATCCATGAGAACTTGTCTGCACGGCCAAGGTTGATGGCTGCGGCAGCTGAGTCACCACCGCCGATGATTGATTTTACGCCAGGTTGTTTCACGATAGCGTCCATGACACCGATTGTACCAGCTTGGAAGTCTGGGTTTTCAAATACACCCATAGGTCCGTTCCATACAACTGTTTTCGCACCAGTCAAGGCTTCATCAAATTTAGCGATAGATTTAGGACCGATATCCAAACCAAGGAAGCCTGGATCCACTGCTTCACCTTCAGTGTCTTTCACTTCAGTGTAGTCCGCAAAAGCATTTGCTTCTTTAGAGTCAACTGGCAGAACCAATTTACCATTTGCTTTTTCAAGAAGAGCTTTCGCAACATCCAATTTGTCTTCTTCTACAAGTGAGTTACCGATTTCGATACCTTGTGCTTTGTAGAATGTGTAAGTCATACCACCACCGATAAGGACTTTATCAGCTTTTTCAAGCAAGTTTTCGATAACACCGATCTTGTCAGATACTTTTGAACCACCAAGAATAGCTACGAATGGACGTTCTGGAGTTTCAACTGCTTCTTGGATGTAGGCAATTTCATTTTCAAGAAGGAAGCCAGCAACAGCTTTTTCAACGTTTGCAGAGATACCGACGTTTGATGCGTGTGCACGGTGAGCTGTACCAAATGCATCGTTTACGAAGATACCATCTCCAAGAGATGCCCAGTATTTACCAAGTTCTGGATCGTTTTTAGATTCTTTCTTGCCGTCCACATCTTCAAAACGAGTGTTTTCAACCAAAAGAACTTGTCCATCTTCAAGAGCATTGATAGCTGCTTCCAATTCAGCACCACGAGTGACACCTGGGAAAACAACGTCTTGACCCAATTTAGCAGCCAAGTCTGCAGCTACTGGTGCAAGTGATTTACCTTCTTTGTCCGCTTCTTCTTTGACACGTCCAAGGTGAGAAAAGAGAATTGCGCGACCGCCTTGCTCAATAATGTATTTAATAGTTGGAAGAGCAGCAGTGATACGGTTGTCATTTGTAATCACTCCGTCTTTCAATGGTACGTTAAAGTCTACACGAACGAGGACTTTTTTACCTTTCAAATCAACGTCTTTAACAGTAAGTTTTGCCATGTTACAAAAACTCCTTTTCATATTTTATACGCAACTATTATATCATATTTTCCAAAAGTTTTCTTGATATAAGGAAAATTTTCACAAAAAAGAAGTGCCACGCACTTCTTTCTCTCGAACTTTGGAATTAGAGAATAGGAAAAAGGGCGCTGAACTCATTCAGACAATAGTTAAAGCTGGATTTTTTCTCTAGATTTAACAATTCAAAAAATCAGTAAAACTACTGACTTCAACTTTTTCTACTATCTAAATTGCAAAGACTTGCCCTACTGCATAGGTGACTGCCATGGTTAAAAGACCGATCACGAGGTTGCGAATCATAGCATTTTTGAGCGGTGCTTTGCCCAATCTAGCGCTGGTATAGCCTGTTCCCAAGAGGGCCAAGGCCACGATTAGAACGGTTGCCCAGATACGGACGCTGGCTGGAAGCAGGATAATCGTAATCATAGGGAAAAGCGCACCAACAGCAAAGGCTAAAAAGCTTGATACGGCAGCATGCCAGGGATTAGTGAACTCCTCAATCTCGATTCCATACTTTTCCGCCACTAAGGATTCCAACGGATTTTGGAGAAAAGCCCGGTTGGTCATGAGCTGGGCAGAAGTCTCACACTCGCCATTTTGAACATAGGCAGCATAGAGAGACTGCCTAGCGATATCCGGATTTTTCTCTAAAAGCTCCCGCTCTCTGGCAACAGCAGCTTCCTCTGTATCCTTTTGAGTAGAAACAGAAACATACTCTCCACCAGCCATAGAAAAGGCACCCGCAAAGACTGCCGCCAAACCAGACAGAAAGATAATCCAGACATCGTCCGTCGCACTAGCTACCCCAATAACCACACCTGCTATGGAAATAATACCATCATTGGCTCCTAAAACTCCGGCCCGCAATATATTCAGCCGCCCACTAAAGTTCGTATCAATTTTATTTTCTTCCACTATTTAAATTTTCTCTTTCTTTTTTATTTATAATGATTATAAATAAAATCTAGAACTAATACAAGAGAAAATCGAAAAATGAGAAAAGTTCTACTATTTAAGAGAAGAAAAGTATTGAAAAAAGAGCCGTTTTAAACGACTCCTCTCTAAATTTACTATAATGCTGTAACAAACTGATTATTTCACCACAATATTAACCAATTTATTTGGCACGCTAATCACTTTCACGACTTCTTTGCCAGCAATTTCAGATTTAATTTTCTCATCTGCCAGAGCGATTTCCTGCAGTTCCTCACGGCTCAGTTCCTTGGCTACGACTAGCTTAGCACGAACTTTGCCCTTGATTTGAACTACGATTTCAACCTCTGCCTCGACCAGTTTGCTTTCGTCATAAGTTGGCCAAGCTACGTAGGAAATGCTCTTGCCAGTTTGAGCGACTGCCTGCCAGAGTTCTTCAGCCAAGTGCGGTGCAAAAGGCGCAAGCAATTGAATGAAACCTTTAGCATATTCGACATAGAGTTTTTCTTCCTTGTTAGCTGCATTGACAAAGATCATGAGCTGGGCAATGGCTGTGTTAAACTTGAGCTCCTCAATCTGCTCTGTGACAGACTTGACTGTTTCGTTGTATACCTTGTCGAGAGCACCATTGTTATCCGCAACGATTTCTTTACTTGTAATCAAACGATAGACCCGATCCAGGAACTTACGACTGCCTTCTAACCCTTCCTCGCTCCAAGCGATAGATGCATCCAGCGGCCCCATGAACATTTCATAGACACGCAGTGTATCGGCACCGTATTGCTCTACTACATCATCTGGGTTGACTACATTCTTCAGAGACTTAGACATCTTAGCAGGCGCCTGCTCCAGCTCTTCTCCTGTTTCGATGTTAAAGAAAGAACCATCGCGTTTTTCCACCTTGTCTGTCGCCACTAGGGCACCTCGACTATCACGGTAGCTAGTCCCCAGAATCATCCCTTGGTTAAAGAGTTTTTGGAAAGGCTCTTTGGTCGGAACCACTCCGATATCATAGAGGAATTTGTGCCAGAAGCGAGCATAGAGGAGATGGAGCACAGCGTGCTCCGCACCTCCGATGTAAATATCAACTGGGAGCCAAGCCTTGAGCAAGTCCTCGCCTGCTAATTTCTCATTGTTGTGCGGGTCAATGTAACGCAGGTAATACCAGCTAGAACCAGCCCATTGAGGCATGGTGTTGGTTTCGCGGCGTCCTTTGACACCATCCTCCCGAGTCACTTCCAGCCAGTCAGTCAGATTGGCCAGAGGGCTTTCACCAGTACCAGAAGGGCGGATATCCTTGGTTACAGGCAAGACTAGCGGCAGTTCATTTTCAGGGACAGCTGTTGAAGTCCCATCTTCCCAATGAATGATTGGAATCGGCTCACCCCAGTAGCGCTGACGGCTAAAGAGCCAGTCGCGCAGACGATAGGTGACTTTTTCATTTCCTACACCTTCTGCTTCCAGCCAAGCAACCATCTTTTCAATAGCGGCAGCCTTGTCCAAGCCATCTAGGAACCCAGAGTTAATGTGCGGCCCGTCTTCTGTATAAGCAGCGTCAGCAACATTGCCACCCTCTAGAACCGGAATAATCTCCAAGTTAAACTGCTTAGCAAACTCCCAATCGCGCTCGTCATGCGCAGGAACAGCCATGATAGCCCCTGTTCCGTAGCTTGCAAGCACATAGTCGGCAATCCAGATTGGGATTTCCTTGCCATTGACAGGATTGATAGCATAAGCTCCTGTCCAGACACCGGTCTTCTCCTTAGCTAGATCAGTCCGAGCCAGGTCAGATTTGAGGCTGGCTGCATGTTTGTAGTCTGCTACTGCTTGGGCTTGTTCTGCACTTGTAATGGCATCGACGAGAGCATGCTCTGGAGCCAAAACAGCATAGGTCGCACCAAAAAGAGTATCCGGACGAGTCGTAAAGACGGTGAAGTCCTTGTCTGTGTCCTTAATCTTGAAGGTTACATTGGCACCGGTTGACTTACCAATCCAGTTGCGCTGCATATCCTTGATAGACTCTGGCCAGTCCAGCTCCTCCAAGTCATTGAGCAAACGTTCTGCATAAGCTGTGATTTTCAGCATCCACTGACGCATGGGTTTACGAACGACTGGATAACCACCGCGCTCAGATGTGCCATCCGGCAGAACTTCCTCATTGGCGATAGCCGTTCCCAGCTCTTCAACCCAGTTTACTGGCACTTCAGCTTCATAAGCCAGGCCTTTTTCGTAAAGCTTGGTGAAAATCCACTGGGTCCACTTGTAGTAGTTGGGGTCAGTTGTATTGACCTCCCGGTCCCAGTCATACGAAAATCCTAGAGCGTTGATTTGACGCTTGAAGTTGGCAATATTTTTCGCTGTAAAGTCAGCCGGGTCATTGCCTGTATCCATGGCGTACTGCTCAGCCGGCAGACCAAAGGCATCCCAGCCCATAGGATGCAGGACATTATAGCCCTGAGCCCGCTTGTAGCGGCTGAGAATATCTGTCGCCGTGTAGCCCTCCGGATGCCCTACATGGAGCCCCGCTCCTGATGGGTAGGGAAACATGTCCAGCGCATAAAAGTTAGGCTTGTCCTTATCCGTACCTGTCTTAAATGTATGGTGCTCTGCCCAGTATTTCTGCCACTTGGGCTCGATTTCTTTGTGATTATAATAAGCCATTCTTTTCTCCATTTTTTGTACTGTTTCTATTATACCATTTTCAAGGGATTTTGAAAGACGGAATTTCATGACTGCCAGACACATCAGACAAGGGAGCTCTCCATCAAAAAACAAGCCACGCTATCAACCCTGCGTTTGAAAGGTGGCTTGTTTTGTATTTTGCTTTTATTTATCCAAATCCCTGACGTATTGGTCGACTGCTAGGATGGCACCTGCAATGTCAGAAGCTGAGATCTCAAATGGCATCTGATGGATGGTTTCGCCCTCAATCGTCGCTTGCTGACCAACTTTGAGCAAATCTTCATAGCTGGCATTTTCTAAATGCATTTCTTTCAGAGTTGTCGGCATACCAATCTTTTGATAGAAGCGAATATATTTTTCCAATTCTTCTTTAGGTCGGTTTTCTAAGAAGAGCTGGGTCAAGGTTCCATAAGCAACTTTTTCGCCGTGGGTCAAGTGATGAATATCGCCTGTAAGAGCTGTAAAGCCGTTGTGGATAGCATGGGCTGCCGCTAAACCGCCGCTCTCAAAGCCGACGCCGCTGAGAAGGGTATTGGCTTCAATGATATTTTCCAGAGCTGGAGTTACAACTTTTGCTTCACAGGCTGCAATAGCCTGCAGGCCATCTGCAAACAGTGTTTCTTCACACTTCTTCGCAATTGCTACACCAGCTAAGCTCTGTCTTTGTCCCAGCATGGTAGTGCCATTTCTTTGCTGGACAGCACGCGCCTCTACCCAAGTCGCTAAACCATCTGCAATCCCAGAAGCCAGAAGCCGTTTTGGCGCTCCAGCAATCACTTTCGTATCTACCAAGACGAGTTCAGGGTTTTTACTATAGAAAATGTACTTTTCAAAGGCGCCATCTTCTGTATAGATAACAGAAAGTGCTGAGGTTGGGGCATCTGTAGAGGCAATGGTTGGCGCAATGACTACGGGACGACCTAGTATGTCTGCAATCGCCTTCGCACTGTCAATCGTTTTCCCACCGCCTAGACCAATAACCAAGTCTGCTCCGTCTTTTTCAGCCAGAGCAACGACCCGATCAATTTCAGCATCTGAAGCTTCTCCGTTAAAAGCGACATGCAGCACATGAAAACCATAACGAGTAAGGTAGTCATTGAATTTTTCCCCAACAATCTGGTAAACTACATCATCACAAAGCAAGACTGGATGGCTTCCTAATTGAAGAATCTGTTTTGCATTTTCAAACAGGGCATTTTCTCCCTGAATATAACGAGACGGACTTGCAAAAATTCTCATAGAACACCTCTTTCATTTATTCATAAATAGAGCATTAAATATGCCTTTTAAATGTATTCCTGATTGTGAATTGCTGACCAGTCAGCAGCAAAGTCATCCACTGCCTTAGAGATAGACGGCATGGCAAAGGCTGCTGCAAAGATATCTGGTCCTGCTGTAATGGCTTGGGCCCCATCAGCAAAAGCACTATTAATTTGGCTAACATTCTTAAAGGACGCTGCCAATATTTTGCTGGCGGAATGTTCCCGCTCAATCGCTTGAGCCAACTGGCTAATTACAGCATCTGAATCAATATTGAGATTTTCCATGCGGTTATAGTAAGGAGCAAGATAGTCAGCCCCCGCTTCAATGGCTAATAGCCCTTGAAAGGTTGTATAAATGGCTGTCGCTGTAATCTTGTAGCCCTCTGCTTTGAGAGTTTTGATAGCTGCTAGCCCAGCCGGTGTGACCGGAACTTTAATGTAGACAGCATCGTCGCATTTTTTTCGAATTTCAGTAGCATCTTTCAAGATTCCCTCATAATCCTTGGCAACAACCTGCACATGGATAGATGGACCTTCTCCTATGATTTCCCGAACAGTGCGAATCCGTTCGAAGAAGTCTATTTTTCCTTCTTTTTTTGCGATGGTCGGATTAGAAGTCACTCCCGCCAAAGGGAGGACTTCCGACCATTTTTTTATCTCCTCTAAATTTAAGGTATCAAGCATGAATTCCATAAATTGGACCTCTTTTACAACGTGTGCTCCGTACGTCCGATAATATCATCTTGCGTCGCCTTGGAAAGCACATTGAAGAAAGCAGAGTAGCCTGCAACGCGAACAATCAAATCGCGGTGTTTTTCAGGATGCTTCTGAGCATCAATCAATGTTTCCCGAGAAACGACATTGTATTGGATATGATAGCCATGCAGACGGTTAAAGAATGTACGAAGCAAGGCAATAAGTTTCACTTTATCTTCTTCCTTAGACAGGGTCTGAGGATTAACTTTTTGATTGAGCAGAACGCCACCAACGATTTCATCTGTCGGTAATTTGGAAACAGATTTCAATACAGAGGTCGGGCCGTTCTTGTCCATATTGTGGGATGGAGAGCAGCCTTCAGCGAGCGGTGTTCCGGCATTGCGGCCATCTGGTGTCGCCAAGGTACCGCGACCTTGACCTACATTGGCTGAAATAGAAGATGTTCCAGAGTATCGGATACCGCCAATTGGACCACGGCCATAACGGGTATTTGGATATTTAGCGATTTCATCCACATAAATATCATAAGCATCTGTCACTAGCTTATCTGCGTAATCATCATCATTACCATATTTCGGTGCATCATGAATCAGCATTTCTTGAATTTCTTTACCACGCTCACCTGCATAGTCCGTTTCAAGTGCATGCCAGAGTTCAGCTGGAGTCAGCCTGCCTTCCTCAAAGACCAGCTTCTTGATAGCCGCCAGTGAGTCTGATAGATTGGCAATACCGACTTGAAGACCGGAAATATAGTCATAGACTGCTCCGCCTTCTTTCAAATGCTTGCCGCGTCCGATACAGTCATCTGTCAAAGCTGAGCAGAGGATATCCGGCACTTCTCTTTCAAGAGATAGGTCGATAGAATTTTCCACGATGACACTCATGCGGGTCAAATGACGCAAGGTCTTGTCCCAAGCCGTTTGCAGCTCAGCAAAGCTCTTCATATCTTTAAAATGACCGAAGCTTGGCGCAAAGCGCTTGCCAGACGCCGGATCAATCCCATCGTTCATAGTGATCAGGAGCACCTTAGGGAAGTTCATGTAGCTCATACCTGTACAACGGTAGCCCCATTTACCAGGCACAGCAGTTTCCACACAGCCGATAGCACTGTAGTCGTAAGCATCTTCTTCTAAAACGCCTTTGGCGATAAAGGACGGAATGATGATTTCATCATTATTGAAAGCCGGCATACCGAAACCAAGCTTCATGACTTCGATACACTCATTCATAAAGCGAGCATCTAAGCCTGCATGATAACGAACAGTCAGATTCGGCTGAGGAAGATGAGTTTGAGCTACAGATTTCAACACAAGGTAGGAAAGTTGGTTGACTGCATCTCTCTTATCTCTCGTTTGGCCACCGATTGTCACATTTTGATAAAGGGGACTGCCCGCAGATGAGAATGTGTGAGCCTGGCTGCGTACTTTATTAATGGTGATCGTCTTAATCCAGAGATTGGTTAAGCGTTCTACAATACTAGCCTCTGTTTCACGTCCAGCTTCCAAATCTGCCTTGACATAAGGGTACATGTACTGGTCAAAGCGTCCATAAGAGAGTGAATGTCCGTTGGACTCAATCTGAAGGATACACTGGATAAACCAAACAGACTGAACGGCTTCAGCAAAGGTTGATGCTGGCTCGTACGGCACTTTAGAACAGATTCTAGCGATTTCTAAGAGCTCCTGACGGCGCTTAGGATCTGCTTTTTCAGCCATCTGATTGGCCAAGGCCACAAAACGCTCCGCATAAGCTTTCACAGCATCTACTACGATGAAAATGGAATCATAGAAGTGGTATTTGTCAATACTAGCCGGATCGGTCAAATCCAAGGCTTCCTTAGCTGCGCGAGCTTTTTCTTCAAAACCTTTCAGTCCATAGGCCAAGAGTTTTTGATAGTTGACCGCCAAGTGGGCATCCCCAGAGTTCATCTTTCCTTCCATGCCAAAGAAGCCAGTTTCCATATAAACCTGAACTTCTTCTGGAAGTAGAGCTCCAGCTCTCGCACGGAGGTTATTGTTTTCCCAGAAAGGAGCGATGCTACGGAGCTGCTCTTTGGTTTCCTCTGTGATGTAGAAAACGTCTCCGTCCCGCTTCTCAAAAAGATCTAGTTCATTGAGTACAAACTCTAAAGTATACTCTGGGAAGATAGGCGCATCTTTATTAGATGAAGCCTGATTGCCGACAATCATCGTTTCATCTTCGATATAGAGCGTCATATTCTCCAAAATCTCTTTGAGCATGTAAGCACGCTTCAGCACATTTGGTTTTTCCTTATGCTTATCATAAGCCTTGGTAGCTAGGACAGCGCGCTCTGCGTCAATATAGGGCTTTTTATTTAAAACATCTTCCCGATACTTATCCATCCGCTCTGTTAAGCTGCCAAAATAGTCTGTTTTTATTGTTGTTTTTTCTACTTCTTTTACTTGGATCATTTGGTTACGACCTTTCTTATGAAATTTAATTTATTTCTTTCGTAACTATTGTAACATGCAAAATTCTAGAATTCAATCATTTATAGGCGATTACTGAATTAAAGATTTTTTGCACATTTGTGCCATCTGAGCCAAGAAACTTTTGTGTTTTTATCCATCAAAATCAGATTATTCTTCATTTTTCAATTCGTTATTGTAGGCAATCTTATCCTGAAACTTCACAAATGGGAAATAGGCAAAGGCGGACATGGCTAAGATGACAATTTGAATGACTGCCCCTTGCCAGCCAGCGACCATAAAGCCAGAAATGATAGCCGGCGTACTCCAAGGCAAAGTCACACCTGCGAATGGCTGCATAAAGCCGACCGCAATCGCCATGTAGACAATCAAAGCGGCTAGAACCGGTACCAAAACAAAGGGCAGGAACATGACCGGATTCATCACAATCGGAAAACCAAAGACAACTGGCTCATTGACATTAAAGATTGCCGGGAAAGCAGCAACTTTCCCCAGGGCCTTATACTGCTTGGACTTGGCAGCAAAGAGCATGGCTACGACCACTCCAAAAGTGATACCGGATCCCGATAAGATAAGAAAACTATCCAAGAACTGTTGGGTCACAATATGAGCGCCTTGACTGACAGACAGCTTATCTGCAGCAAGTAAAGCCTTATTTGCATCCAGGTTAGACAATAGTAAGGCTGTTACGACACCATTGACAACGGACTGGCCATGGACGCCAAACCACCATAAGAAAGAAATAAAGAAAGCAATACCGATAGCTCCATACAGAGAGCCCGTCAGACCTTGCAGAGGCACCTGAATAACATCGTAAATCATCTCAATAAAGGTACCGCCACCAGTCGCTATCTTGGCAATAATATAAACAAGCATTGACAGCAAGAAAATAACGAAAGCTGGAATCATGGCTTCAAACTGCTTGGCAATCGCTTGAGGAACTTGCTCTGGCATTTTGATGACAATATGCTTTTGAATGAAAATCGTATAGATACTGCCAACTGCCAAACCAATAAGAATGGCCCCAATGATTCCTTGACCGCCAAACCAGACCTTGGCAATCGCATCTGCAATCGCTTCACCCTTTTCTGGTATGTAGGAGGATTTCAAAAGGATAAAGAAAGAAGAAAGAGACAACACCCCTGCCGGCAGAGGCTCTACACCACTGTTCTTAGCATAAGAATAGCCAATTGAAAAACAGGAAATCAGCCCCATAATGGCAAAGGTACCTGAATAAACCTGCATAAACGGTTCTGTCCAGTCAGCCCCAAACACACCAGCAATGGCTTGATTTAGACCTTCAAACGGCAATTGCCCTACAATCAAGAATAGACTTCCCACAACTGTAAGGGGCAAAATTGCCAACATACCGTCTTTTAAGGCGATAATCCCGCGCATATTGACAAACTTCATAATCGGCGCAATGATTTTTTGAGTATCCACTTTAGACATAACGAAGCTCCTTGATTTTAATGTTTATCCAACAAACTCAAAGCGAGATTTAACACTTTTTCGCCATCTAGCATACCGTAATCAGCCATCGGAATAACTGCAATCGGAGTATGGCAGCTGTCGCAAATAGCTGTAGATTTGTCCAGAGTATAAGCTACCTGCGGGCCCAATAAAGCGACATCCAGATCCGCTGCATAATCAGCCAACTTAGCCTGAGAGTAGGCTTCAATCTCAGCTTCCAGCCCTTTTTCAGCTGCAGCTATTTTCATATTGTTGACCAACATTCCTGTTGAAAAACCTGCCGCGCAAAACAAACCAATCTTAACCATCTTTTCATCCTCCTGATGATTTATTTTTCCCCTTGTAATTCTCTTCTCAAGTCGATGATTTCTTTGATGAGGTTAATCTCTGTAATGCTAGTCATCAAATGATCTTGAGAATGAACAAACAGTGCTGTAATCTCTGTTTTCGTTCCTCCAGCTTCCTGAGCTAGAAACTGTGTCTGCAAGTTATGAGCCTCTAACAGCGCCTTATCTGCCAGCTCAATCTGCTCATCGCATTCTGAAAACTTACCATCTTTAGCTAGTGATAAAGCTTGATAAATATGCTGCTTGGCATCACCAGCGTCTAAGATAAGACCCATGATAATTTGATCTGCTACAATCATTTCCATATGCTACAACCGCTCCTATCTTTATAATTAACAAAAACCTGTTCTTTTGTTTGAAAGTGATTTATTTTTGTTTGTAACTAGAATGTATCACCTTTATCTCAGTCCGTCAATATATTATAGAACAAATTAGCTTATTTAAATTATTTTGCACATTTGTGCAGGACAAAAACTCCCCCCATAAAGGACAGTTCTGTACAGCTGTATTCATCTGCGATTCAAAGGCACTCTATATTAGATAAGAACGATAAGCAGATTCGGCACAAAAAAGAAGCAGCAGCTATTTGCTTCTACTTCCTCATATATGCTATTTTAAGAAACCGAAACTTATCTTTTTATACGGCCTTCTCAATTTCCTTTGCTATTTTACTTTTCCGCAATTTCCTCTGGAGGATGTATTTCAATAAAACAGCAGGATTCAGACTGTAGGATAATTGCCATTTAAAATAATTAATCCACTCGATGACAGCAAAAAACCAAATTGCTACAGAGATTATGAAGGTGGAAAAATCACTGGAATTAAAAATGATTATCAGGGTTCCCACACCCAGTAAAATAAGGTCTAAAATCTTTAGTACCCTGTAAATCTTGCCTGTATATCTTTCAGCAAATCTTGGATTGGAAATCCTTTTTATCAAAAGCCACCAAAAAACAGAGCCCTGTATCAGAATAAAACTCAGTACAAACAAGGAGAAAGAAATAGAAATCAAAGCTCCAGTAGTAAGAATCCATCTTTTGAGCAGGAAAAAATTCAGCCAAAATACTAGTACAGCGACTAGCTCTCCTGTGGCTAAACTAACCAATTTTTGTTTCATCGGCTTTTTCAAATCAACAATCCACCTCCATACATAGCTGCAAATCCACTATTAAAAAATAGGATTCCTAAATTTAGTTTTGGAAATCTCTTGCACCTGAGATGCCGCTACTATCAAGAAGTGAAGAAACTCCTATCTCCATCCAAGTCAAGCATTTTTAGAATCGTCGCTTCATCCGTAACCAAATGATTGACATAGCCAGCTCGCAACACCGCTAAGATAGCAGCAGATTTTTGACTGCCATAGGCAAAGGCCAAACTAAGCGGCACCTTTTTCAAATTTTCCAAAGAGATGGCAATCGTTCTATTTTGCAAATGCTGGTAGACCATATCCCCCTTTTTATTAAAGAAGCGACAGCAGATTTCTCCAACAGCATCCTGACTCTCTAGAGCAAGAAAATCCTCTGAGGTCAGCATGTCCAGCCATTGACGATTTCTGGTGTCAACCTGCCCGCCAATACCAACCACAGCTACATCCAGCTCCTGCCAGCTGCTTTTCAGATCTTCAAAATATTTAGAAGCCAATATTCCATTTGTCAGTTGCTCATTCTCCTGAATAATCGTGGAATTCATAAAACGGCAGTCCCCATGGTATTTTCCAGCCATGCTATAGATGAGGGTATTCACATGATAGCGAGCATGGATATGACTGGGACCACCTGCCAAAGGAAAGAAATGAACATTTGTCAAATGCTTGTTGCTGGAGTGCTCTACTAAAAGGCTCAAGCTCTTGCCCCAAGAAAATCCTACTTTATCATTGTCTTTAATCAGGCTGCGCAGCATACCTGCAGCAGCTTGAGCCAACCTCTCTTCCAGGTCTGCTGGAGATTCATCCACTAAATTACTGACAATTTCGATTCCCTTGAGCCCATATTTTTCTTTTACATAGTTTTCCAAATGGAACAAGCGGGTATCAAAGTCTTCAATCTCAATCTTTACAATGCCCTCTTTTTTAGCTTCTGCCAGCATTCGGCTAATGGTGGTGCGATAAATCCCTGTCTCAGCCGCAATGTCAGACTGGCTTCTTTCTTCGATATAGTAGAGATAAGCAATTTTTGCCAATAGTTTTTTTCTTTCATTTTTCATCTTATCTCCTTCTCTGCTAGATCAGAGTCAGCTTGATATCGGCAGCTTTCAAGCGCTCAACAGCCTCTTTAGGAATCGCTCTATCTGTCACCACTTGGGCAATTTGCTTAAAGCCAAATCTCTTAACTGTACCTTTTCTGGTAAACTTGCTTGAGTCCGTCAAAACAATCATCTGGTCAGATGCCTCTGACATATACTGAACAACCTCACTCCGCATCAAATCCTTGCCTGTAAAACCTAGATTTTCATCATAGCCATCTGTTCCAACAAACGCATGTTCTACGTAAAAAAAGCGAATCATCTCCTTGAGAAGAGGCCCCACTGTCACCTGCGAATCTTTCTGAAATTCTCCGCCCAGTAAGATAATTTTACAAGAATCAGTTTGTTTTATATAATCCGCAATAAAATAAGAATTGGTAATAATCTTGACATTCTTCTTCGTTCGGCAGATTTCCTCAGCTAGTAAGGCACAGGTCGAGCCTGATTCAATCATAATGGTTTCATTATCCTGAACGATTTTTGCTGCTTCCTGGGCAATCCGGCGTTTTGTATCATAATGAAAGGAAAGTCTTACATTCAGATCATCGCCGCTATTTAAAACAGCATAGCCATGCTCTCTGCGCAACAGACCTTTGGTTTCCAGCTTATCCAAGTCTTTGCGAATCGTTACTTTGGACACTTTTAAGCGGTCAGACAAAGTATTGACATCGATTCGTTCAAATTCAGATACTAATTTAACAATTTCATCTAAACGTTCCATTCTATCACCTCTGCTATTATTGTAACAAAAGACGTCTTAAAAATAAAATAAAAATAACTTTCATTCGTAATTGTTTTTCTTTCTAAAATAAGTTATAATGATTGTATCCAAAGGAGGCCTGAGTATGGAAACAACAAAAGGAATTATTTTCAACATCCAACATTTCAGTATTCATGATGGACCAGGGATTCGTACAACTGTTTTCCTCAAGGGCTGTCCTCTGCGCTGCCCTTGGTGCTCCAATCCAGAATCACAGCAATTCAGACCTGAGCCTATGCTGGATGCTACTACCAAAAAAAGCATCACTATGGGGGAGGAAAGAAGTGTCGAGGAGATTATCAACGAAGTCCTAAAGGACAGAGATTTTTATGAAGAATCTGGCGGTGGCCTAACCTTATCTGGCGGAGAGATTTTCGCCCAGTTTGAATTTGCCAAGGCCATTCTCAAAGCGGCTAAGGAAAAAGGGATTCATACCGCTATTGAAACAACTGCCTTTGTAGAACATGAAAAATTCGTGGATCTCATCCAGTACGTTGATTTTATCTATACAGACCTGAAACATTATAACTCTGTCAACCATCGCAAGGTGACTGGAGTAAAAAACGAATTGATTGTTCAGAATATCCACTACGCCTTTACTCATCAAAAGACGATTGTTCTGCGCATTCCAGTCATTCCAGATTTTAATGACTCTTTAGAAGATGCGGAGCAGTTTGCGACCCTGTTTAATGAACTATCCATCGATCAAGTCCAGCTGCTGCCTTTCCATCAATTTGGCGAAAATAAATACAAATTACTCGGCCGAAAGTATGCAATGAAGGATGTCAAGGCCTTGCACCCCGAAGACTTATTTGAATACCAAGATGTCTTTTTGAAGCATGACATTAATTGTTATTTTTAGTCTTTAATTTTTAAAACGCTAAAAAACAAGCTACGCTTTCGGCCATATGGTTGAAAGGTAGCTTGTTTTATTTATTCTCCAAATAGTTTGAGTTTGCTTTCAATTTCCTGATAGACCAGACTGGACTGCATGCCGACGGCTGCAGCGCTGTCGCGACAATACTGGAGCAGGAAGGTGTAGTACTTGTAGTAGAAGCTCAGGTCATAGCCCAGCTTACCTAGAATGGCTAGCTGCTCCTCAAAACCTACAATCAAGTCTCGGAACCACTGCTCATTCCAAGTCATGGAGATACTATTTGGCCGCAAGCGATAGTAATAGAGCGGTTCATTGAGATAGATAATCTTCTCTGACTGAAGATAAAGCTTATAAGTCGTGAAGGCATCTTCGGCCACTCGGCCGACTGGATAGCGTACTGTATCAAAAAGCTTACGCTTATAGAGCTTGGCCCAGGCACAGAGAAAGACACCGTCTATCATGCGTCGTTTAGGGTACTCCTTGATTATCTCTTCTCGCGTATAGAGAGTTTCAAAATGCTCTGTCGAATAGTAGAGGAAGGCTGAGTCCTCTGCACGGAAACTACAGTGGTGACCAATGGCAATGTCCGCATCGTACTCCTTGAGCTTTTCATAAAGGCGGGCGACATGCTGCTCCGGCAGCCAGTCATCTGAATCAACAAAAATCAAATAGTCTGCACTAGAGTGCTCAATCCCTGTGTTGCGGGCACCGGACAAGCCTTGATTGTCCTGATGAATGAAACGAATCCTCGCATCCTGGTCAGCCAGCTCTTGGCAAATCTGGCCAGAAGCATCTGTTGAACCATCATTGACTAGAATAATTTCCAGATTTTGATAGGTCTGACGACAGACGCTGTTCACACATTCTGCTAAATACTGCTCAACATTGTAAACAGGGATGATAACACTGATTAATTCCTGAGACATGATAACTCCTATTCTTTTCCTGTCTTTTTATTATACATGATTTTTTAGGGTTGTGAGGTGTTTTTGGAAAATAAGTTTTTAAAGGATAGTTTTATCTTTTTAGACATATTTTAACCTATTGTTCAATTGTTGTGTTTTTACACTTATAAAAATCTTCCGTCCTTTATTTTGTGCTATACTCGAATTAGGGATTTTAAGGGAGATTAGGAAATGTTTGGATTCTTTTTCGTCGCATTTGTAGCTGTCTTTGGCATCGTCTTTTTTATCAGTTATAAGCTACTTGAAGACAGGGAAGATACGGACTCGGATTGGTCGTCCAGCCAAAGCCCAGAGCCTGACTATTTCCAGCAAACCCAGACTGCCCCTTGGGAACTCAAATATAACAAGGGAAAACAGGGAGAGTACCAGCTTGGTCAGGTCCTGAACCAGCTCTATGGCTATAAAAAGATTTTGTACAATCTCTATATTTTCAAAGAAGATGGATCTACCACTGAGATTGATGCACTGCTGATTCATCCATCTGGAATTTACATTTTTGAGTCAAAAAACTACAAGGGCTGGATCTTCGGCTCAGAAAATCAGCAATACTGGACTCAGGTTCTTTCCGGTGGACGCGGAAAATCTTACAAGCATTCTTTTTTCAATCCCATTATTCAAAATAAAGTCCATCTCAAATGGCTCAGCTATTATCTCAACCAATACACGCCAAATCTATATTCCTATATCGTCTTTGGCAATGACTGTCAGCTTAAGGAAATCCATCTAAACAGTGACAGGCATAAGGTTATTCAGATCTGGCAAGTGATTGGGGCAATTGACAGGCAGGCCTGCCAAAGTCAAGTCTGCCTGTCGCCCGAGCAGATTGACGACCTCTATCGTATGCTCCTGCCCTTGACCAAGCGAAAGCAGGTCATCAAAGAGCGCCATATTAACAGCATTGCTCAGAATAAACAGCGTAGAGAAGCAGAAAAGATCTGTCCTCGCTGCCAGCATGGATTGGTGCTCCGTACAGCAGCCAAAGGTTCTAAGGCCGGTCAGAAATTTTGGGGCTGCTCCAACTTCCCAAGATGCCGCTTTACTCAAAAATACCAAGAGCCTGTCTGCAGTCCGATTGCTGAGCAGGTTGCGCAAGCACCTAACCTTGGACAGCCCGTCGTGCAAAACCTAAACCAAACACAAAGCAACAGCTAGAATCTGCTGTTGCTTTTTTTGTAGATTATTTTTCCTCTAGCTTGCAAAACTAAGATTTTTTCTTTAGGCCAAGGAAGCCTGCACCCAGTCCTAAGAGTCCGAGCCCAAGCAGATTGGTCAATAGACTGCTTTGGCTGCCGGTTTTAGGCAATTGTTTGGAAGAAGATTGCTCAAGAGTTAGCTCTTGAGACGCTGCTTGAGGGCCCGTCTTGCCGCTTGTTTTGTAGGTCAGATTTTCCGCTTGGCTACCCTTTGGATCAGGCTTTGCAGGGGTTGGCTGCTGAGCTTGATTTTGGGCGGCTTGCTCCATATCGGCCAGCGGCACGATACTCTTCATAAACTCCTCTTGTGAAATGGCCCTTTCTTCGACTGCATCTTGAATACCAGTGAGGCTTACAAAATAGTAACGAGCCCAATCCTTGGTCAGTCGCTGAATACCAGCCAAACCAGCTCCTGGATACCAGAGCGGCTTACTCACTTCTTCAGCAAATTTCCAGTCACCGCCAACTTGAATACCAAGCTTGGCATCTGGGTCAGATTTTTCAGAAATACGCGCTTCGACAGAAACCAGAACAGCCCGAATGGTTTGAGGACTTGGAATATCACGAGCCTGATCAGAACCCCAGTGGGCAACCCGATCCTGCTTAGGTAAGACCTCAATAGCTGTTCCCCCGCCAGCCAAGGCTTCCTGCCGGGCATCTCCTACGTTGCTGGACATATTTCCCTTGAATTGAGAAACCCATTGAACCCCTTGAGGGTGATCCACAATTTTCTCCCAGACATTGGAATCCTTCCGGAGCACAAAAGCTTGCATGTTCCGAATATCCGCCCAAGCATTGCTGGCCTTATTGTCCGTCATTTCCATCACAACGCCCCAAGGATCAAATTCATTCATCCATTTGCCGCGTTCCTTGTCAAAGACAGCCTGTGCTTCTTCGTCGGTCATCCCTTCGCCTTTATAAGCTAGGTAGTACCAATCAGCTGCGGGGTCATAAGTCGGACGGCCGCCTAAGACAACGGCTCCGCCATTAAATTGGCCGGGGCCGCCATTAGGACCGCGCTTTTGACGCTCCCCATTTTCTTCAACGACATTTTCCTCCGACCAAACCCAGACATCCCCTTGATTAGCTCCCATCTGAGCAATGGCGCGCTGCTTCTGCTCATCGGACATGACCTGACTGGCTGGCAACTCGCTAGCAGCTGCAGCTGATTCAGCCTGACTTGCAGGAGCTGCTTGGGGTTCAGCCACAGCTGGATTTTCAACCTCAGGACTTGCTTGGGCTGCTGGAGAAGCCGACGTTTCAGCTACTGCGGCAGGGGCAGGCGCAACATCTTCTGCTTCAACTCTTGATACAGCTGTCAAAGCTGCTAAGGACAAGAGGGAAACACATAGCAGCAAGCCGCTCCCATACTTGGCAGCAGAAGCAGATTTTGTTAGGCCTTGCCAAGAAAACTTATTATTCATATCATTCTCCTTTCATAAGGTACAGAATCTAGCTTAATCAATGAAACAAGCAGACTGATTCATTGCTCTTAGCCTTCATTGACTCTGAATAACAAATAATCTCCCTGCAAAAACAAGCTTAGGGTAGAGGATTCCCCGCGCTCTTGTATATCTTATACCAGTCAGCCCGAGATAACTCAATATCAAAAGCAGCCACCATTGAGCGAATTCGCTGCGGATTCATAGAGCCAACAATCGGCTGCATTTGTGCCGGATGGCGCAAAATCCAGGCAAGAACTAAGGCTTCAAAGGAAACTTGATATTCTGACGCAAAGGCATGCAGAGTTTCTGTAAGCTGAGCATATTTAGGATGCTCCATAAAAAGTCCCTGGTTCAAGTCAACCTGAAATGGTGACCAAGGCTGAATCGTGATATGATGCAATCGACAATAGTCCAATACACTACCATCCCGGACGATTGCCAAAGGATTGAGCATATTGGCATTGAGCCCAGCATCCAGCATCGGAGTATGGGCTGGGCCAAACTGCAGTTGGTTAGCAATCAAGGGCTGCTCCACACTTTTCTGCAGCAGCTCGATCTGATAAGGATTTTGATTACTGACTCCGAAATAGCGGACCTTCCCAGCTTGGTGCAGCTGTGAGAAAGCTTCAGCCACCTCTTCTGGCTCTACAAGAGCATCTGGCCGGTGCAGGAGGAGCACATCCAGATAGTCTGTCTGCAAGCGCTCCAAGCTGCCTTCAACCGAGTTGATGATATAATCCTTAGAAAAGTCAAAATGGTAGTTGGTGTGAACATCCCTCAGTCCGCACTTGGACTGGATGAGAACTTGGTCCCGAGGAATCTTAGCCGAGCGAAGAGCCTGCGCAAACTTGGTTTCAGACTGCCCGCCAGCATAAACATCTGAGTGGTCAAAGAAATTAATTCCCACTTCTATGGCTGTTTCAAGAACGGAAACGACCTCTTCAGGATTGTGTTCTGCCAATCGCATGCAGCCCAAAATCAGCTGACTGGCTCCCTCCAGTTCATTCCCGACTGTTATATATTTCATCGCAACACCTCATTTCTTATAGACTGGATGGTCAAGCAAGGTCAACTCTTCAATCTTGACATTTTCAGTTTCAAAGACGATAAATTCATTCTTTTCCTTAAGCAAGCCAGACGGCACATAGAGATAGTGAATTGGCCCTTCATTCCAGTAGCGGCCAAGGTTGAAGCCGTTGACCGAAATACAGCCCTTCCCATACTTAGAGCAGTCAATGAAGGTATCAGCGATATCATCTAACTCTGCTTCAAAGCGATAGAAGGTCGGTGCCTTGACTCTTTCCGGTGGAGCTGAGTAGCAGTCTAGCTTGGCCAGCATTTCCCGGTCAAACTTGAGCGCATAATGCTTCCAACCCTTGCGGAACTGGTGGTTAATCATGATACCACCCTTGACTCCCTTGGATTGACTGGGTGCGCCCAGCTTGTAACCATAGTTGACCCGTCCCATATTTTCCACCAGCACATCAATCTGAATTCGCTTGGTATCAGCTGAGAAGAGCATCTCATCACCGATTTCTTCCCGATACTGGGTAGCTAGGTGCTCCTGATTGATATAGAAATGACAGCGGTCATGAGTCTCCAATGCCTTGAGCCTTTCCTCATGGTATTGATTTTTGATATCGGAACGGTAGAGGATATAACCATGATTCTGCCCAATCTGCTCCATAGGCTGCGGATAATCCAGCAGAATTTCCTCTGTGATATCCGCTGCCACATCTAGCAGGCTTGCAGTACCAAGCAGTGGAAAACTGCCATAGGCCTTAGCCTGTCGGCTAATAGGCTCCATCTGCTCAAGCTCTGGAAAGACCTCGTGGGTCACCCGCTGAACAGCGTAGTATTTCTCGGTCGGCTGCCCCCACTCAGTAATGGGTGCGTCAAAATCATAGGAGGTAATCTGTGGCAAATCCTTGGTCTTTCGAGCTGAACAGCCACTGATAAAGCCAAAGTTTGTCCCACCTCTCAATAGGAAGAGATTCATGCTGCCCAGCTGCAGCATTTCTTTGACATCCTGAGCCAAATCTTCTGCCTCTCGCCGAACGATTTCCTCGCTCCAGCGGCTAAACCAGCCGTCCCAAAACTCAGTACACATAAGAGGCCATTTCTTGCCATAGCGCTCCATGAAAGCTCGTAGATTGTCTGTATTTTCTTTGGGTTGGGAGCCAAAATTCCCCGTCACAAAAATATCATCCTCAATCAAGGTTCCAGACTCCAAAGCCTCTATCCATGTCCCGTCAGAGGTAAAGAGGGGAACCGTAACGCCACGTACCTTCATCATCTGTGCAATGCTGCGCATGTAGGCCTTGTCCTCGGCATAAGACCCGTATTCATTTTCCACCTGCATCATGAGGATAGGGCCGCCTTGATCACTCTGATAGGGCAAAAGCTTGGGAAAGAGCCAGTCATAGAAATGACTGACCTTTTCCAGAAAAAGCGGATGATTGACCCGCAGGCGCATCGAAGGATATCTCAAGAGCCAGGCCGGCAGGCCGCCAAAGTCAAACTCTGCACAGATGTAAGGCGTCGGACGGACAATGAGATAAAGCCCCATCTCCTCAACCAACTTGAAGTATGCTTCAAAATCCAGCATGCCCTCTGCCTGAAACTGTCCTTCCTGAGGCTCATGCAATGCCCAAGGAATATAGGTTTCTACCGTATTAAAGCCTAGAGCTTTGAGATTGTAAAGGGTATCTCGCCACTGGTCTGGATGAAGCCGGAAATACTGAATAGCTCCCGATAAAATCTTAAAAGGTTTGCCATCCAGGTAAAATTCTTCTTTAATTTCAAATTTTGCCATCTATCCAAGCTCCTCCTGTTTATCTGCCATCTTGACAAAGGGCAGATATATAGCGGTCGAAATAGCGATGTTAACTAGCGAAAGAATAATTGCCCGCCAGTCGAAGGCTGTCGCAAAGAAACCGTAGAGAATCGGCGGCATTACCCAAGTAACGTTTTGAGTAACCGGCGCAACCAAGCCCATAGAGGTTGCAAAGTAGGCTACTGTTACCATGACCATTGGAGTCAGGACGTATGGAATAAACATAATTGGATTCAAAACGATTGGCAGACCATACATGACCGGCTCACCGATGTTGAAGACCATTGGGAAAATTCCCAACTTGGCCACTTCGCGATAGTGCTTGTTCCGAGATTGCCAGAGAATGGCAATGGCAACCCCAATCGCATCAAACCAGACAAAAGCACCAAAAGAATTATCCGTCCACATGTAAGGAATCGCTTGCCCAGCCTGATAAGCTTCTAGATTAGCCAGCATGGTCACACCAAAGAGACTGGCCATAACTGGCGCCAGCACATTACCGCCGTGCAGTCCGAAGAACCAGAAAATCTTATTGAGAAAGACAATGAGCAGCACAGCCCAGAAGCTTTGAGACAAGCTGAGAAGCGGCGCCTGAAGAATCTTGTAAATCCAGTCAATCAAGAGCTCGCCTGTCACCAGATTAAAGAGATAGGTCGCAATTCCCACGACATACATGGCAATCGCAGCTGGAATGATAGACAGGAAGGGCTTCATGATAGCTGGTGGAACAGAATCTGGAAGCTTGATCGTCCAGTTACGATTCATAACCTTACAGAAGATAATGACAGACACAAAACCAATCAGAATGGCAGTAAAATAACCACGCGCACTGATCTGGTCACCTGGAATGACACTGTTAATCGTCACAGACAGGTCACTGCCGTCAAGTTTTAGCTCTGGAAGTTTTGAAATTGCCTTGCTCAGCCCTGGTATTTTGCCAGCCAACTCAAAGGTTTTAGTGACTGAGCCACCAATGGTAATGATGTAGGAAGCCACAGCTACCAGACCAGCAGACACCTTATCAGTATTGTAAATCTTAGCGATATTGACCCCGAAGGTAAAGAGGAATAAGAGGGTAACGATAGGAATACTGCCCTTAAATACCAGCCAGTTAATATCAATCAGCCACTGGAAGGTAGATGAAATCCAGATCCAGCCGAACTGTCCTGGCAAGTCAGATAGAAAGGCATTTACCATGAGGGCGAAAGAGCCCGTCATAATCACAGGCATGGTTCCAATAAAGGAATCCCGCAGGGCAACCAGAAATTTTTGGTTGCCGATTTTATTGGCAATAGGCATGAGACGCGCTTGCCATTTATCAACCAAACTACTCATCTGCATTTCTCCTATTCATCAAATTTTTTATGCAAATCAACAATCTCCTTTGCCAAATCAACAAAGGCGATACTGGTCATGAGATGATCCTGCCCATGCACCATAAATAAACTAAGTTCTGTCTTCTCTCCTTGTGCCTCCTTGGTCAGCATTTCAGCCTGAGCGTGATGGGCTTGCAGCAGGGCCTTCTGAGCCTGACTCAGCCTCTCCTGAGCCCGGTCAAAGTCCTGCTTTTTAGCTGCTGCAATGGCTTCAATAGCACAAGACTTGGCCTCTCCGCCATACATAATGAGGGTCATAGCGACCTCTAAGGAATCTTTATTTTCCATAAAAGTACCTACTTCATGAGCGACTCTGCCAGATCCAGGACCTTATCCCCCTTCATCATTCCGTAGTCCGTCATAGGGATAACATCGACCGGAATACCTTTTGAAGCTAATTTTTCCTGCAAATCCTCCAACAGATAGCGGACCTGAGGCCCCAGCAAAAGGACATCAACCTTTTTCTCGTTTAGATAGTCTTCTGCTTCTGATACTGGCACCGCAAATATCGTCGCAGCCAAGCCGCGCTCCTCTGCAGCTTTCTGCATTTTATTGACCATGAGACTGGTGCTCATCCCAGCCGCACAGACTAACATAATTTGTTTTGTTTCCATCAGCATCCTCCTTTATGAATCTGACCTAGCCTGCAACGACGCTTGCTATTTATTTTCAATATATAAACAAAAATCCGAAAACAGAATATTTTTCACTATGTTATTAATATTCTATAAACATTATAACTATTTTTTTGTACTATGTCAACGCTTACATTTGAGATTTATAGCTTTTTTTGATAGTATAGCAGCAGAGGAAACAAGATGACACGAACTAGAAAACAAAACGAGCTAAGGGCAACTGTCCTGGATCAGCTCTATGCCAAACGACCGATTTCTCGGATTGATATTTCAAAAGAAACTCAGATTACACCAGCCACGACTGGCAGTATCATCAATGAACTGATCAAGGAAGGCTTGGTACTGGAGCTGGGCGAGCTCAATGATGAGAGTGTAGGCCGCAAAAAAACTCTACTGGATATTGCGCCTCATAGCCGCTACTATCTGGGCTTTGAGATTTCTGAAAAACAGCTGGCTATGGTCATCGCTGATAATACCGGTGAGATTGTAGAAAGCAATATTCGGACTTATCAGGTCGAGGTGACAGGTGGCCCGTCTGACCAGGAAATTATCCGGCTGATTCAAGATTTTCTGAAAAAGAATAGCAAACACTCCATCTCAGCGATTGCCCTCGGGCTGCCGGGACATGTGAATCTCTCTGAAAGTGATTTTATCATTTCTAAAAATCCCCACTGGGGACAGATTAACCTGCAGACTATTCAAGAAGCCTTTGACCTTCCTGTCTACTTTGCCAATAAGTCCCACTGTTTGACAATGGCTGAACGCCTCTTTAGCTATCATCCTACAGACAGTAATTTTATCGTCTATCATGTCGCTAGAGGTATTCATTGCTCCTACATGTACAAGGGCAGTATTTACAGTCAGGAGAATTATCTTATCGGGGAGGTGGGGCATACCGTCATCAATCCTGAAGGCGAGCGCTGTCCTTGCGGCAAGCACGGCTGCCTGCAGGTTTATGCCAGCGAGAGTGCTCTGATTGATAAAGCAGCTATCCTGTATCGGGCTTCCCAGACCTCGCTCTTAAAGACCCTTGTAGAGGACGTGAATGACATTGATTTGACAAGTTTGATGACTGCCTATCGCTTAGGAGACTTGGGCAGCATTGAGTTGATTCATACTGCCTGCCGCTATCTGGCCATTTCCATTTCCAATCTCTGCCAGCTTATTGATAGCGAAAGGATTTATCTGGACGGCCAGCTCTTCTCTTATCCAGTTATTGCCGAGCAGGTTCTGGCTCAGTTAGAGCAGGAAGTCCCTCTCTTTCCAAAGCAAAAACAAGCGGAGATTGTTATTATCCCCTACTCTAAATACAGTATTGCCCGCTCTGCAGTCAGCCTCTGTGTCTATCATGAATTTTTAGATAAAAAAGGAAACCTATAAAAGCCGAGGCAAGAATCTCGGTCTTTTTTATAAAAAATAGAGACAGGCTTTCTAGGAGCTTACCCCTAAAAGCCTGTCTCATTTTACTATCTATTAATCGAACGTGAAATCATGGAAATGGTGTGGCGCTGTCCTCTGAGAGCCTTGCTCATGGCAAAGATATTTTCAACCGGAGCCAGACAGCCATAGCCGGAATCTCCGATATGCTGGATATCTACACCGCAGATTTTGTTACGGATAGCCATTTGCTTGACAATATCTTCATCAGCACTCTCTTGGCTGGTACCGATCGCACTCATAACCAGAGCCCCCTTTTGATGGGCCAGGCGGACAATCTGCTTCAAGTCCTGCTCATCAAAGCCTGGCACACTGCCGACTGCCGGTGCTAGGACAATATCAACACCAGCTTCGATAAATTGAGCGATTGCTTCTAGGTCTGCTACCGGCTCATCCACACCCGAAGCATGCATTTTGCCTGCAATCAGGAGGCCTGAAAAATTCTCCTTGACCACTCGAATGGTGTCAATAATGGCTTGATTGGTGACACCAGTTCCCGGATTACCCGTCAGGCAGATAAAGTCAACGCCCAACTCTTCTGCTCGCTGAATGGTCGCTAGACTAGCCTGACGCCCCTCATCAATAATCAGGCGTTCTCCTGCCATCTGGGCCTGACTGTCCACCGGCTCTAGATTGATACCGATAGGACGGCCAACCAAGCGGTGCAGTTCCTCAATAAAATCTTCTTTGGCGTCCAGACCAGCTACAAAAGGCTGGAAGATATCAATCCCATTCAGCAAAATCAAGTCAGCACCAAAAGACCGAGCAATCTCTGCATTGGTCACATCACCGATATAAGATTCTTTAAAAGCTACGTTTTCAGACAGGATAACGCGGCCCTCACTGGCCTTGATACTCTGTTTCAGCTCCGGCGCAGTCATACTTAAAATTTCTGAAGCATTTGAACTAATGAATCGTTTTACCATAAGAACATCTCTTTTCTTTATTATTCATTAATAAACACTTTGAAATCTATTCTATTTGGATATTTTGTTTGTTTTTTGTTATCAACTACAGTATAGCACAAGGTCATAGAAATGTAAACGCTTTATAATTTCTTTGACAAAATAGTCTGCTTTCACAAACAAAAGCAGACTATTGAAACGAACTCGATTATTTTTGATTTGAGCAGGATTCGATAAGTACTCTTATCTCTGCATCACCAGATGACCACCCGCTCTTCTGGGCTCCGCCACATGCCGTCTCCCTCTTTCACATCAAAGGTTGTAAAGAAGTCGTCAAAGTTTGGCAGCTGCACATTGGTCCGAAGTTTGGCTGGCGCATGGACATCAACGCTTGCCAGAAGCTTCATATACTCTTCGCGTCCCTTCATTCGCCAGATACGGGCAAAGTTGGTAAAGAATTCCTCAGCAGAGAAATCCGCTTCTTTCTTGGCTGCTTCTAGAGCTGCTGCAATGCCGCCCAGATCTGCCACATTTTCTGAAACGGTCAGCTTGCCGTTGACCTTAGCACCATAGGAATCCTGGCCTTCGAACTGGTCAATGACCTTTTGAGTCCGCTCGGTGAAGGCTTGGTAGTCGTGCTCCGTCCACCAATTATTAAGACTGCCATTTTCATCAAAGGAAGCGCCGTTGGTATCAAAAGCATGAGAAATCTCATGGGCAATGACCGCCCCGATACCACCGTAATTAGCTGATGAGGATTGGTGCAAGTCATAGAAAGGCGCCTGCAGGATAGCCGCTGGAAAGACAATCAGGTTTTTCTGCGGATTATAGTAGGCATTGACCATATGGGCTGGCATTCCCCATTCCTTGTAATCTACCGGTTGATTCCATTTGCTCCAGCTGTAAGCAATATCAATCTGGCTCAGCTTCTGAGCATTTTCAAAGAGAGTCAGCTTTTCATCGACGACCTTCCGAGAATAACGCTCAGGCAGCTCGTCAGGATAGCCAATATAAGGCTTGATGACATTGAGTTTGACAATAGCCTTGTCCCGAGTTTCTGGTGTCAGCCAGTCATTCTGGGCCAGGCGGTTTTTGTAAACTTCAATCATCGTCGCCACTTTCTGCTCCACATCAGCCTTGGCTTCTGGTGAGAACTTTTGACCAGCATACCAAAGACCGACAGCTTGATTAAAGGGACCTTGGGCCAGGTAAAAGGCTGCTTTTTTCTTGTCCTGAGCCTGAGGAGTCCCTGATAGAGCACGATGATAAGCTCCTGCCAAGACACGGATATCATCCGTTAGATAAGGGGTTGTATTGCGGACCGCAGAGAGAATCAGCAGAGCATGGAGTTTGTCCCAGTTAGCGGCTGTATAGATATCCTTAGCTGCTTTCCAGAAGCGTTCCTCAGGAACAATAACTTGGTCGGGTTCTTGACCGATCAACTTGGTGAAAATATCCGCCAAAGGCAACTCCGGCACCAAGGCTTTGAAATCTTCCCACTTATAAGGATGGTAGAGCTTAGCATACTCAGAGCTTTCTTCACTAGACAGAACATACTGAGCAAAAACAGCATCCAACTCCAAGACCTTATCCAAAAGATCCTTGATTTCCTCTTCTGCAAAGTCAAATTTTGCCAGCAAATCTTCCTGAGCCTTGCGCCATTTTGCAAGCAGGTCAGCCTTCTGCGGATGGTCCTCAGCATAGTAGGTCGTGTCTGGCAAAATGGTTCCCGGTCCGTCTGCCCAGAGAACATTGATACGGGCATCCATAAAGTCAGGCGCCACACCAAAGGGGAAATAAGTCGGCTTGCCAGCCAGCTCAAAATCAGCAATCTTAGAAGCATAGTCTTCAAAAGACGCTAGGTTGCGAATTTCATCAATGTAAGCACGCGCAGGCTCAATACCAGCCGCTTCCCGTTTATCATAATCCGCTGCCAAGCGATGGTAAGCAACAAAGTTCTGCAGAATGGCATCTTCTGGCACTCCATCTCCAGCCAGCCATTTGTCGGTCGTTGCGAGCATAAGTTCCTCAATCTCATCTGCCAAATCCATGAAGCCGCCCGTCACTGGCTTATCATCAGGAATAACCGCCGTCTTGGCCCACTCACCATTAACCGCATCATAGAAATCATCTTGTAGTCGTGTCATCTTCTTCTCACTTTCATGCTTTTGATATAACCTTATCAAAATCCACTTCTTTTTTCAAACATTTCTTATATTAATTTTAAAAATTTACTAAAAATTAACTTGACTTAATTTTTGTTTTAATGTATATTAAAACCATAGAGGTGTATGAGATGATTACGATTAAAGATTTGACTGTCAGCTATCAGGATACGCTGGCTCTTGAGCCCCTTTCATTAACCATTAAGGAGCCAACCATTACTGGGATTATTGGTCCTAACGGAGCCGGAAAATCCACCCTGCTCAAGGGCATGCTAGGGATTATTGACCACCAAGGCCAGACTCTGCTGGATCAAAAGCCGCTGCAAAACTCTCTCCAGAGGGTCGCCTACGTAGAGCAAAAGATTAATATTGATTATCATTTTCCTATCAAAGTCAAAGAGTGTGTCTCTTTGGGGCTTTACCCTCAGCTCAAGATTTTTCAGGGGCTAAAGAGTTCCCATTGGAACAAGGTGGCTGAGGCATTGAAAATTGTCGGTTTAGAAGACTTGGCAGAGCGTCAGATTAGCCAGCTGTCCGGCGGGCAATTTCAGCGGGTCTTGATTGCTCGCTGCTTGGTTCAAGAAGCGGATTGTATCTTTTTGGACGAGCCCTTCGTCGGGATTGACTCTGTCAGCGAAGAGATTATCATGTCTACCCTGCGCAGTCTCAAAGCCGCAGGCAAGATTATCCTGATTGTCCATCATGACCTGAGTAAGGTGGTTGATTATTTTGATCGGGTCATCCTGCTCAATCGTAAGCTGATTGCCTTCGGTCCTACCGAGACCAGCTTTACCAAGGACAATATGAAAAAGACTTACGGCTCCCAGCTCTTTATGAATGGAGGTGCCTAGGATGATTTTAGAATTTTTCCAAGGGCTGCGGGACTTTCACTTCCTGCAAAATGCCCTCATCACAGCCATCGTCATTGGGATTGTTGCTGGAGCTGTCGGCTGCTTTATCATTCTGCGCGGCATGTCACTCATGGGGGATGCTATCTCTCATGCGGTTCTGCCCGGTGTGGCCCTGTCCTACATTTTAGGGATTAATTTCTTTATCGGAGCCATCACCTTCGGACTTTTGGCCTCGATTATTATCACCTACATCAAGGGCAATTCCATTATCAAAAGCGATACAGCCATTGGGATTACCTTTTCTTCCTTCCTAGCTCTGGGTGTGATCCTGATTGGCGTTGCCAATAGCTCCACTGACCTCTTTCATATTCTCTTTGGGAATATTTTGGCCGTACAGGACATTGATATGTGGATTAGTATTGGAGTCGGAATAGCTGTGCTCTTAATCATCATCCTCTTTTTCAAGCAGCTATTGATTACCTCCTTTGACCCCCTGCTGGCTCAAGCCATGGGCATGCCGGTCAGCTTCTATCACTATCTGCTGATGATTCTCTTGACCTTGGTCTCTGTGACAGCCATGCAGAGCGTGGGAACCATTCTGATTGTCGCTCTCTTGATAACGCCGGCAGCAACGGCCTACCTCTATGCCAACAGTCTGAAAACCATGATTCTGCTGTCCTCAGGACTGGGCGCTCTAGCTTCTGTACTGGGCCTCTTTATCGGCTACAGCTTTAATGTCGCTGCAGGTTCCAGCATTGTCCTGACCTCAGCCATCATCTTTCTCATCTCTTTCTTTATTGCCCCTAAACAACGCTATTTAAAACTTAAAAACCAACCTAAACTAAAATAAAATTTGATGGAGGAATCCCATGAAAAAATTAGGTTTTTTATCCCTGCTTTTGCTAGCAGTCTGCACTCTCTTTGCCTGCTCCGGTCAGAAGAAGGCGTCCAGTGAGTCATCCAAGCTCAAGGTTGTTGCAACCAACTCAATTATCGCTGATATTACCAAAAATATAGCTGGCGATAAGATTGACCTGCACAGCATTGTACCAGTCGGCAAAGACCCCCACGAATACGAACCTCTGCCTGAAGATGTCAAAAAGACTTCTCAAGCGGATCTCATCTTCTACAACGGTATCAACCTGGAAACTGGCGGCAATGCTTGGTTCACCAAGTTGGTCAAAAATGCCAATAAGGAAGAAAACAAGGACTACTATGCTGTCAGCGATGGCGTTGACGTCATTTACCTTGAAGGGCAAAGTGAAAAGGGCAAAGAAGACCCTCATGCTTGGCTCAACTTGGAAAATGGTATCATCTATGCACAAAATATTGCCAAGCGTTTGATTGAAAAAGACCCTGACAATAGGGCCACTTACGAGAAAAATCTCAAAGCCTATGTGGAAAAGCTAACCGCTCTGGATAAGGAAGCCAAGGAGAAATTCAACAATATCCCAGAAGAAAAGAAAATGATTGTGACCAGTGAAGGATGCTTCAAGTACTTCTCTAAAGCCTACAACGTGCCGTCGGCCTACATCTGGGAAATCAACACCGAGGAAGAAGGAACTCCAGACCAAATCAAAAGCTTGGTTGAAAAACTACGCAAGACCAAAGTGCCATCTCTCTTTGTCGAATCAAGTGTGGACGACCGTCCGATGAAGACTGTTTCTAAAGACACCAACATCCCAATCCACGCTAAAATCTTCACTGACTCAATCGCTGACAAAGGCGAAGAAGGCGACAGCTACTACAGCATGATGAAATACAATCTGGATAAAATTTCTGAAGGATTGGCAAAATAATGATAAAAGGTTAGGAAGACAAAATCCTAACCTCTTTATTTTTGTATAAGGAGTTTTAATTTGTAGCACTCTCAAATTTCCGGTCAAATTATTCGAAAAAAATCACTATTCGCTGTACAATGAAGCTATCAAACATGAATGGAGACTCCTTATGACAACTTTTCTCGGAAATCCTGTAACCTTTACTGGAAAGCAACTGCAAGTCGGCGATACCGCCCACGATTTTAGCCTGACAGCTACTGACCTTTCAAAGAAAACTCTGGCTGACTTTGCTGGCAAAAAGAAAGTCCTGAGCATCATCCCATCTATCGATACTGGTGTCTGCTCGACTCAGACTCGTCGTTTTAACCAAGAACTCTCTGACTTGGACAATACCGTTGTGATCACGGTTTCAGTTGACTTGCCTTTTGCTCAAGGCAAGTGGTGTGCTGCTGAAGGCATTGAGAATGCTGTCATGCTCTCTGACTACTTCGATCATTCTTTCGGTCGCGACTATGCTGTCCTTATCAATGAATGGCACCTTTTGGCTCGCGCAGTTCTAGTTTTGGACGAAAACAACACTGTGACCTACGCTGAGTATGTAGACAATATCAACACCGAGCCAGACTATGATGCGGCGATTGCAGCAGTTAAGAGTTTATAAGAGATAAAAATACGGATTTGCTAGTCCGTATTTTTTTGTGCGAAAAACTTCTGCCAAAACTGACGGAACCAAGCCCAAGAACGCAAGAGAAAGGATGGTCGATCCAGTAATTTCTTGAATTGAGCAATCTCTGCCTTTACCTGTTTATAAGCACTCCGCCCCTTTCGAGCATAAGGGCTCTTAGCCGAACGATAGCCCAATGGCCCACGATTGTTCTGAGGTGACTTGAACTTGCGGTCACCATTTTCAATGGCAAGCCTGCGAAAGCGAGGATCCCAGACCGCAGGCGTTTTGACATCGTAGCGGGTATGAGAAGCCTGATTGACCGGACGATTGCGCTCACCATAGTTAAAGCTGGCGCCATTCACAATACCATTTTGGCTAGCCCCCTCTGGATCGATGATATTGAGAAAACGACCTGCCTGATCTAGAATAAACTCTGTATGAAAATCAATCAGGATTTTTATATTGGCCTGACTTGCTTGACCATCCGGATAGATAGCTTGACTAGACATCTTATCAATATAGGCTTTATTATGCAAGCGAGAGGATTCTTGAAAGTTATAAGGCAGCGCTGGAAAAGCCTTTAGATAGGAGGCCAAGGCTTCTGCATCTGTCATACCAATCTGACGGTAGTGATCTCTGACCCACTGGGCCTGCTGGCAGGAAATGACATAGCGAAACTGATGTAGCTGCCTTTTGAGCTTTTGATTGCCATCCTTTTGGCTGAAATCATCTGCCGGAAAAGCCTGACGCAAGGTCCTTGAAAAAATCTTCCAAAAGCAATCATGAGGTGTTAGGCTTGGAGCAATCCGAGCCAGCAAAAAATCCGTCTCTGACTTGTCTCCGCTCAGCTCCTCAGGCATATTTACAATATTCATAGCCAAAACCAGCAGCTCCTGAGCTCCTAATCTGCTGATTTGAGCCTCCTCAGCCTGCCAAAGCTCTTGAAAGAAGGGACTGCCAAAAAGCAGAGCCTCCTGCAAGTAATCTTCTTCTGTCAATGTTTTCCCTTGCACACTAATCTCTTCAAAAACTTGTTCCAGCGCTGACTGAGACCAACCGATTGATTGCAATTGCTGAAAGAGCTGCTCTTTTTCTTCTTTCGGATACATGACTCCCCTCCTTTCTTTTAGCTCTAGTAGTTAAAAACTGTAGAGGTTATAATAAAAAAACCTAATGTACATGGAACAATTAGATTTTATCACAAACTCACATGATAGCAAAGAACAAAATATGAATCCTTGGAGTACTAACAATAAAGATGTTCTTAACAAATCACTCAATAAATAAAGAGAAGACCAAACCGGCCCTCTCTCAGTATGAGTTTTATTGAAATGAGTCGTCCAACTTTTCACGACTGGACAATTCATCTAGAATTCGATTTTGGCAACGACTTAGCTTAAGCTTTACGGCGTTTTGCAAAAGCTAGTCCCAGCGTAGAGAGCAACCCCAGACCTGCAAGTGCTAGAGAAGATTCAGCAGAACCTGTTTTTGGAAGAGCTGCCAGAGCCTGATAGGTCTGAACTGGTTTCTTTCTATTCTTCACTCCCGTTGTAGTGACTTTCAGAACCTTTCGCTCATTCTTAGAAACGAGGTTGGTTGGGTCGTCTGTCTCTAGGGCTGCAAGAGCTGCTTTCAAAGCTTCAAGTTTGGCATTTTCAACTCTATATGTTTCTTCCTTACTTGCCAAGTTAGCTTTAGCATCATTGAGAGCCGCTTCTGCTTCTTTTAGAAGAGCAGGGGCATTTTGTAGGCGAGCAACGTAGTCTTTAGCAGCTTGAACAGAGCGTTGAGCCTCTTCTAGAGCTGTAGCCGCAGCAGTTGCCTTTTCTTGAGCATTTGCTGTAGCTGCTTTCAATTCGGCAAGTTTGGCATTAGCTTCCTCAGCTGTTTTTTGCGCACTTGCTTGGGCTGCTTCTTTTTCTTTCAAGCTTGCTTGAGCTTTAGCTAAAACTGCAAGATTAGCCTTGGTTTCTTCAGAAGCCGAATTCTTGCTATTTTCGAGTTCAGCTTGGTAAGTACGTTCCGCCTTGGCCAACTTGTCCTTAGCAGTTTTCACAACCTCACGCAGTAATGGGGCTGTCTCCTGCTTGTTCTGAGCATTTGTCAACGTACGTTGAGCAGCGTCCAACTTAGCTTGTGAAGCCGCCAAATCTTTACGAGCAGCGTCTGCCTCTTGATTATTGGCATTTGGATTGATCAAGGCTGGTGTTATTTTGGAAGGATCTTTAATATCACCGTCATTATTTGGGAAAAGAAGGAAGTTAATTCGGTTAATAATGCCGTTGTTGCTAAAGTTAACAGCAACATATGCACCTTTCTTCTGATTATCAAGATGCCCCACTACCTTTTGGGCATAGATAGTCCCTCTCTCCCTATACGCACTGCTATCTCCTAAATCAAACAGTTGGAATTTGATATCATCGTAAATTGCCTTTTTTAAATAGTCAACAGAGACATTCTCTTGGCTAGCAAGAATAGGATAAGGGCCGAGTTCGTTAGTTCCTGATACTCTATGACCAAACTGATCCAGTCCAAATTTAGCAACCACACTTCTTGGAACATCTACTTGTGAAGTTATAGGTTCTTTTGATTGGTATTTATATTTTTGTTCACGGGCTGCTTGGCTTAGAGCTGCTGCATAGTCAATACTATTTTGTGTTAATGTTACTGGTGCTGTTCCTGCTTGCTTACGGATTTGATTAATCAAATCTTGTGCAAAATAGTTCAATTCCATCAGAACATCATTTGGAATAGCATTGATGTTAACTATTCGTTGCGCATCTTTTTGACTACCAATATAATTGTTGCTAGATTTTAGGATAGCTGCTTCTTTAGCAAGTGTTTCTTGTGCCTCAGATGTTAATTTAGCTGTACCGTTGATATTGTTACTTTTAATTGCATTTATATAAGCTTTCGATAGGGTAAAAGTATTGTGAACCTGATCTTGGGACGAAAGTTTCGCTTCTTTTTCCTTGATTTCTGCTTGGGCTACTTTGATATCAGCCTGGGCTTGATCAATCACTGCTTGGCGTTTGGCATCTTCCACTTCAGCTGTCTTCAACTGGTCTTCGTAAGAAGCTAAGTGGTTTTTAGCCTTGTCAAGCTCATCCTTTGCCTTCGTTACCTTTTCACTCACCAGTTTGCTATCCACAGCTTTTTGGGCTGCATTCACAGCATCCTGAGCTGCTTCAGTCTCGTTTTGTGCCTTAGCTGCTTGAGCTTGAGCATCCTGAGCTACAGCTGCCTGTGTGTTTTCTACTTTTTTAGCTGTATCAAGAGCTGCTTGGGCTTGCTTGGCCGCGTTTTCTGCTGGAGCAACTTTCTTCTCAGCTTCTGTCACAGCTGCTTGAGCTTCGGCAATTTTTTGTGCACTTGTATCAGTATTATCTTTCTTAGCTGTTTCAACCTTAGTCTCAGCTGCTGTAACCTGTTCTTTGGCTTGGTCAACAGACGCTTTTGCTTGATTAACCTGCTCAGTCTGCTGTTTAAGAGCTTCTGGACTTGCAGATAGAGCCTTATCTTGGTTTGCAGGGGCCTTTGCATCCACTGGAGTTGTATCTGCAGCTACAGTGTGAGCAATGCCAGTACTAGCAAGAACTGCTGCCCCTAGAATGACATGTTTTTGGATTTTTTTCATGTTTTTCCTCCTGATATGTTAATAGTATAATGAGAAAAACTTTGTTTGTCAAACTATTTACATGTTTTTTTGAGAACATTTATCGCAATATGTCCAAAAATAGAATCTCTTCTCAATCACTTCTAAAAAATCTGTGTGTCCTGCTATCTATCCCATAATAAACTTGCCCCTTACTGACTTTGTCAATGATAAACTCTTGAACGAGTACAAGTATACTAGTCATAGAATACAGAAGACCGCCCGTCAAGCAACGAGCGGTCTTCTTATTCACGAATTTCTTATCCTTTGATGGCAATAAAGGGTGATCCTTCTGTATTATCCGTCGGATCTACACTCTTGACTCCAAAGAGATAGTCTACTGGATACCAGCCATTATTAGCTGCATTATAAGGGTCACGGACATAGGTTTTTCCATTGTCATAGCCTTTGAGAACCAGCTCATGAGTGACTGGATAATGGGCAAAGATGCTAGTACCAACGGCACCTAGGACATGATGCCCCTGCGAAAGCACTTCTTTGACTGCGGAAGCAGTAAACAGGGTCTCAGTCGTCAGATCCCAGTGCTGTGCAGCTCGGACAATACCACGGCTGCTGGTGCCAAATCCATCTTTATTAAATTCATTGGTATGGTTATACAGGTAATCCGCAACGGTTGTTGGAAGCACTTCTGTCCCAGTAATTCCAGAAATAACCATGGCTAGCGTTGTCGGCACGCATCCTGTCGCATCCATGCTGTAAGGACCATACTTCCTGCCACCCCAGCGACCATCACGCTGTGAGTAGTACGGAGTATTGTAAACCGCTTTTGATACCTGGGTCGTAGTAGCATCAACAGCGATGAGCTGACCATTGTCCTGCTTATAGTAAAGATGAATCTTGTACTCGCCGGTAGAAAGCTTATGGTCACTAGCTCGGACTGTGATCTTATAGGTGCCATTCGCCTGCTTTTGAGCTAAATACCATTTGACATCATCCTGATCCTTATCTGTGGACCAAGTTGGTAGATAGACTGCTTGAATTCCGCCTGGATTGGAGACATTTGTCACAACCACATCAAAAGTTCCTGTTCGCGTATTATTGTTTTGGATATTGATTTTTCCAGTCGCACGGATGTTTTCAGGTACTACAGAAACCATCAACTTCTCGCCACCTGCACCTTGCATCTGACCATCCTCGTTCAGATAGTAAAGATGAACCTTGTACTCACCCACTGAAAACTTATGATCCTGAGCTCGGACATGTTTTTTATAGGTGTCGTCAGCTTGGCGCTCAGCGATATACCACTGCACGTCGTCTTGGTCATCCTTGCTGGACCAAGTCGGTAGGTAGACCGCCTTCAGACCATCTGGGGCAACAATATCAGAAACGACAATGTCAAATTCACCTGTCTGCGGATTGTTGTTCTGAATGGTAATCTTGCCTTGTGGTTGCGCGCGGTCAACCACCGTCTTTGCTGAGCCTGCACCCTGCAGCTGGCCTGCCTCATTCACAAAATAGAGATGAACATTATACTCACCCAGAGAGTTCTTATGATTGCGGTAGCTGACATGCTTGAAATAGGTCCCATCGGCGCGTCTTTCGGCTGTGTACCACTGCACATCGTCTTGGTCATTAGCAGCTGACCAAGTCGGCAGGTAGACCGCCTTCAGACCATCTGGGGCAACAATATCAGAAACGACAATATCAAATTCACCTGTCTGCAGATTGTTGTTCTGAATGGTGATCTTGCCTTGTGGCTGCGCGCGAGTAACAACCGTCTTAGCCGAGCCTGCACCCTGCAGCTGACCTGCCTCATTCACAAAATAGAGGTGAACATTATACTCACCTAGAGAGTTCTTATGATTGCGGTAACTGACATGTTTGAAATAGGTCCCATCAGCGCGTCTTTCAGCGGTGTACCACTGCACATCGTCTTGATCATTAGCAGCTGACCATGTCGGTAGGTAGACCGCCTTCAGGCCATCCGGGGCTACAATATCGGACACGACAATATCAAATTCACCTGTCTGTGGATTGTTGTTCTGAATGGTGATTTTTCCCTGTGGCTGGGCGCGAGTAACCACTGTCTTAGTTGAGCCTGCACCCTGCAACTGGCCTGCATCATTCACGAAATAGAGATGAACATTATACTCGCCCAGAGAGTTCTTGTGGTTGCGGTAGCTGACGTGTTTGAAATAGGTCCCATCAGCGCGCCTTTCGGCTGTGTACCACTGCACATCGTCTTGGTCGTTAGCAACAGACCAAGTCGGCAGGTAGACCGCCTTCAGGCCATCTGGGGCTACAATATCTGACACGACTATATCAAATTCACCTGTCTGCGGATTGTTGTTCTGAATAGTAATCTTGCCTTTTGGTTGCGCGCGGTCAACCACCGTCTTTGTTGAGCCTGCACCCTGCAGCTGATCTGCATTATTCACGAAATAAAGGTGAACATTATACTCCCCCAGAGAGTTCTTATGATTGCGGTAGCTGACATGCTTAAAATAGGTTCCATCAGCGCGTCTTTCGGCTGTGTACCACTGCACGTCGTCTTGGTCGTTAACAGTTGACCAAGTCGGCAAGTAAACTGTCTTCAGTCCATCCGGTGCGGCAATATCAGACACGACTATATCAAATTCACCTGTCTGTGAATTGTTGTTCTGAATGGTAATCTTACCTTGAGGCTTTTTGACTTCTGCTGCCGCTAAAGGGCGCACTTCAACAGCAGCTGGTTTTACTGGCTGATTGGCCTCTTCCTCTTTCTTGGGACTCACTGCCGCAACAGCTTGATTTCCCGCTAAAGTGACAGTATCACTTTTCGGCCGAGCATTTTCTACAGGATCAGAAGAAGTAGACTGAGCACTGGTATCGGAAGACGCAGGTACCTGACTAGCGTCAGGACTAACAGCCTCCGGTGCTGGTGCAGCCTTATCCATGCTTGACAGACTGATTTCTGTCACAGTTGGAGTTGCAGCTGTGCTAGCTTGGTTCTCCACAGCCTGGCTGACAGCGACACTGTCAGCTGTCTGACTAGATGCTAGCTGATCTGCCTGCACTGCTCCACTTCCAAGAAAGGCCAGGCCAGTCGCAATCGCTACTGAGACTGCTCCCAGACTGCATTTGCGAATACCAAAACGAGTAAACTTCTCTGCTCGAGACGCCATCATTCGTCTTTTTTTCATAATAGAATTCTCCTTTTGCAAAAAAGTAAAAAGCAAGCCAAATTTTTGCAAACCAGCTAAAAATTTTTTACTTTTTTATTTTTTAAATCGTACGATTTGATTATATAATAATCGTAAAACGATTACAAGTAAATCAAGAAAATCCAAAGGCCAATGAAGGGCTTCTACACTGTATTCTTGCAGCGATTTTTGTTATACTAGTGATAGAAAGTTCAGCGAGGATGCAAGATGACCCCAAATAAAGAAGACTATCTCAAGTGTATCTATGAGATTGGCAGCCGCCACAAAAAAATCACCAATAAAGAAATCGCCCAGCTCATGCAGGTTTCACCTCCGGCTGTGACGGAAATGATGAAAAAAATGCTGGCGGAAGAACTTCTGGTCAAGGATAAAAAAGCCGGCTACCTGCTGACTGATTTGGGGCTAAGGCTAGTTTCCGACCTCTATCGCAAGCACCGGCTGATTGAAGTCTTTCTGGTCAACCATCTCGGCTACTCGACTGATGAAATCCATGAAGAAGCCGAAGTCCTAGAGCACACTGTTTCTGAGCGCTTCGTTGAGCGTCTGGATGCCATGCTCCAGTACCCCAAGACCTGTCCTCACGGAGGTACCATCCCAGCCAAGGGAGAGCTTCTGGACGAAGAAAACCAACTGACTCTGGAAGAGGCTTCTGCCCCTGGCGACTATATCATTAAACGGGTGCATGACGACTTTGACTTACTCAAATACTTAGAAAAATACAACCTGCAAATCGGCCAAACCATCACCTTCATCCAATACGATTCTTTCGCTCAGGCTTATCTCCTCAAGACAGAAACCCAAGAAATCCAAATCAATCCTATGATTGCCCAGCAGATTTATGTGGAAAAACTATAAACAGAACCCAGTTCGGACTTTTTAGTCTAAACTGGGTTTTTATTGACAAAAATAAGATTTCGAATTATAATAAGTATACTTATAAAATATCTAGAGGGAAAGCTAATGGAAAAATCGCAGTTTAACTCCATCTACAAGGATGAATACAAAAAATCAACCGGTCTGCTCTTTATCCGTGCCTACCACAAGTGGCATGGGCTGATAAAAAAACAACTGAAAACGATTGATTTGACCCATCCTCAGTTTGTCGTTCTGACCACTCTTGCAGCGCTTCTGCGTCAGCAAGAATGGGTTAGTCAGACCGATATTGCACGATTTTCTGACATGGATGTTATGACCGTATCCCAAATCATCCGCCTCTTGGTCAAGAAAGGTTTGATCATGCGGGAAGTCCATCCCAAGGACAGCCGTGCCAACATCATACTTCTAACGGATACGGGGCTGCAAAAGGTCAACCAAGCCCTTCCTCTAGTAGAAGGTATTGATCAGGCGTTCTTTGGAAAATTAGGAAATAATACAGAAATATTAAACCAACTCTTAATCAAACTGGAGGCAGAAAATGACTAGATTTTGGATTGGTGTCGTATCAAAAGAACATGTACTAAGAGGTGTAGAAGGTGGATTTTGCCAAGTCTGCCATGGAAAGAAAGCACCATTGAACCGAATGAAAAAGGGGGACTATCTTCTCTACTACAGCCCCAAGTATCAACTGAGCGGTCAGGAAAAGCTGCAGGCCTTTACAGCAGTTGGCAAGATTCTAGATGACACTGCCTACCAAGTAGAGATGTTTGAAGGCTTTGTCCCATTTCGGCGAGATGTCAGCTACTACCAGCCTGTCAGAGACTGCCCCATTGACCAAGTCCGCCAGCATCCTCAGTGGCGCCAGTATGCTTCTCAGATAAGATACGGACATTTCGAAGTTTCGAAAGACTTCTTCCTTTATGTTTTTGAGCAAATGAAACTAGACAGCTCTGCAAATCAGTAGAAACAGCTATGTTTGACTTACACCGAACTCTTTGCTCACCTGTCATCAAATCTAAAGTTCCGATTCTCAAGGGAAATCGGAACTTTTTGATTTGCAGTGAAAATCTCGATTGATTAAATCAGCATAAAAGCCGATAAACTACCCGTAATCAAATTTGCTAGGGCATGCATGATCCAGCTGGCTAAAATGGAGCCATCGGATTTCTTTTCATTGACAAAACCCATATAGGCCGCGATGCCAGCCGTACACAAAATGATGAGCAGGGTTTGCAGCCAAGAGAGCACTGTTATAAACATCAAGCCATGCAGCAGACCAAAAAGAGCAGCTTGTATGGTGTTGGCTACCACAAAGGATAAGCGACTAGCCAATCTCTTTAAAAGAAAACCTCTGAATAGCAGTTCTTCCGACAGAGAAGTTTGAAAAATACCATAAATCAGAACAGCTGGCAAGGCTTGGAAGCCGAGGCCTGAGAAGTTTGAAGTCGCTGTATCCAGATTTTTTACAGCAGGATATACTAGCAAAAACGAAAGAAGCAAGAAAAATAGTGAACCCAACAAAATCCACAGCCAGATCTTCCAGCTGCCAGTGTCTTTTAGTGGTTTTAAGCCAAGCCATTCTAAAAATGGACTTTTTCTTCTAGCCCTTATCAACCACCAAACAAAAGGAAGAAAAGCAAACAAAGCAATTTGAATCAGAGCATTCAGCATCTGTTGAACTAGATTTTCCATGATGAGAGACTCCTTTCTTTTCTTTAATAAGATTATACAAGACAAACTTCAAGAATTTATAAAGTAATTCTAAAATATTTCTAAAGAATGAAAGAAATCATAAACATAAACAAATCAAGGATTATCGCCACTTCCACTTGCTTACTATGCTTCTCATTTTTGGACTAAATGATGTCAAAAAACTCTTTAAAGACCTATCTCAAAATCTAAGAAAAGTTGCAGATAAAAATAAGGCGTCGAGTTAAAAAATAAAAAACTGGCTATACGTTAAAGTAAGGGAAAAACTCCTAAAATTTTATCACACAAAGTCAAATTTTCAGCCTATCTATCCTAGATAATTTTCTTTTTAGTCCAATACTTCCAGCTCCTGCTCATCCATTTCATCCCCCTCGGGGTCTTAATTTTACAGACTCGGAACCATGCCAAAAGCTTTTTCCTTCTTGCCAACTCGCTTACATTTTGCTACAATGATGTCAAAAATCAGCGAGGAAAAATTATGCCACAACAACTCTTTAAAGAATTTGCCCAGCTAGATCAAGTGGAAGCTATTGTTCTCGGTGGCTCTCGTGCTGGACAGCATTTTGACAAAGACTCAGACTATGATGTTTATATCTACTTGACAGATTCCATCGATCCCCTGACTCGACGCGATATCCTCAGCAAGTACTGCTCCTACATGGAAATCGGCAATCAGTTTTGGGAACTAGAGGATGACTGTGTGCTGAAGAGCAAGATCGAAATTGAGCTCATTTACCGTACACTAGATAGCTTTGATAAAGACCTGCAGACTGTAGTCCTAGACCACCAAGCTCAGAATGCCTATACCACCTGTATGTGGCACAATCTGCTCCACAGCAAAATCATCTATGACCGAAATGGTCGCTATGAAGCACTTCAAAACAAGTACAGACGTCCTTATCCAGCTGAGCTGAAAAAGAATATTATTAAGAAGCAACTCCTCTTACTTGATCAAGCCATGCCAGCTTTCTCCAAACAAATAGAAAAAGCGCTCAAGCGTCAGGACTTGCTCAGTATCAATCACCGTAGCAGTGAATTTTTTGCTTCCTATTTTGACTTACTCTTCGCCCTAAACGAACAGACTCACCCTGGAGAAAAGAGAATGCTAGAGTTTGCAAAAACCAACTGCACGCTATTGCCTCAGCATTTTGAAGAAAATATACAGACCTATTTTCAAAAACTCTACACTGAGCCCGCTGAAGCGATAAAGCTTATCAATCAGCTAGTGACGACCATCAAACCAGTCATTCCTCAAGAAATTATTGGTAGTTTTTAGGAATGCAACCTGAAGCCACAGCCCCATTGCTGCAGAAGCTAAAAAAATTAGAGAGTGGGACAGAAATCGGTAATTCGTTAGAATTCGATTTCGTCGTCCCACCTCCGCACAGTTGAGTAGGGCTGTAAAAGCTGATGAAATCAGCGTAGTAGAGCCCACTCAACCACTGCGTCTTGCTCGACAATCCAAAGACAATTGAGAGGCTAGGACTTTTGTCCCAGCCTCTTTTCATTCTTCTTCTCTTCTCAGCGATTCTTTGTATCCAATATAATGGTCACTGGACCATCATTGATTAGCTCTACCTGCATGTCTGCTCCAAAAATCCCCGTCCGAGTCGGCACCTCCTGCTTCAAGGCAAGATTGAAGGCATCATAAAAATTGCTAGCTATCTCTGGCGGAGCAGCCTTAACAAAGGCTGGCCGATTACCCTTTTTGGTATCTGCATGCAGAGTGAACTGGGAAATTGACAAAATCTCTCCAGCAATGTCCTTAATAGACAGGTTCATCTTGCGCTCAGCATCAGAAAAAATCCGCATATTGACAATCTTCCTGACTGCATAATCCATATCCTCCTGACTATCGTCAGGCCCTACGCCTACTAGGAGCAAGAGACCTTGTCCAATACTGCTGTGCAGCTGCTGGTCAATGCTGACCTGAGCACGTTTTACGCGCTGAATCACTATTTTCATATCTTTTCCTTTGATTTAACGGTAACCTATAGCTAGATAATGATTTCCGAAGAGAATCAGCCATTAGTCCGCTTGACCGAGTAGACCTCCGGCACGCTCTTAATCTTATCCACCACCGTTGTCAGCATGGACAGATTCGCAATGCCAAAAGAAACGTGGATATTAGCAAATTTCATATCCTTGGTCGGCTGAGCATTGACTGTTGAGATATTCTTGGTGGTATTGGACAGAACCTGCAACACATCATTGAGGAGGCCAGAGCGGTTGAGACCGTAAATATCAATGTGAGCCGTGTACTCTTTAGTCGTGTTGTTGTCTTCCCATTCCACATCAATCAGCCGCTGCTCGTAATTTTCCTGAGCCTTGAGATTCATGCAGTCCTGCCGGTGAATGGCTACACCGCGGCCTTTGGTAATATAGCCGACAATGTCATCACCCGGTACGGGATTACAGCACTTAGCAATCCGGATGAGGAGGCCAGACGCCCCCTGAATAACCACACCGCCTTCGTGCTTGACCTTGAGAGTATCTTTTTTGTTTTCGACCTTGACCTCGCCGCCCTTGACCAATTCCTCCGCTTCTGCTCTTGCCTTGGCCCGTTCTTCCTCACGGCGCTCTTTTTCTGTCAGGCGATTGAAAATGCTGATAGCACCAATCTCACCGAAGCCAATCGCCGCAAAAAGCGCTTCCTCGGTCTTATAGCTGGTCTTCTGCAACACTTCTTCCATGTGCTTCTTGTCCATGTACTTATTGGCTACATAACCATGCTCCTGGAATTGAGCCTGCAAGAGCTCCCGCCCTTTGGAGATAGACAGCTCCTTGTCTTGATTTTTAAAGAACTGACGGATTTTATTTCTGGCCTTACTGGTCTTGACAATATTGAGCCAGTCGCGGCTCGGGCCGAAGGAGTTAGCATTGGTGATGATTTCCACCTGATCACCTGTCCTGAGCTTGGTTGTCAGGGGTACCATGCGGCCATTGACCTTGGCTCCCGTGGCTTTCTCACCGACCTTGGTATGAATCTCATAGGCAAAGTCAATGGGGCCCGAGTCCTTAGGCAGAGAACGCACCGCTCCATCTGGTGTGAAGACGTAGATTTCCTCAGCTAGATAGCTCTCCTTGACCGAGTCAACAAAATCCTTGGCATCGTTAGACTGGTCCTGTAGCTCCATCAGCTCCTTGATCCAGTTCATCCCAATGGCTGATTCTCTGCTGTCTACCTGTCCCTTGACGCCTTTCTTATAAGCCCAGTGGGCCGCAACCCCGTACTCTGCCACTTCATGCATTTCCTTGGTCCGAATCTGAAACTCAATCGGACCTTTGGGGCCATAAACGGTCGTATGGATAGACTGATAGCCATTGGCCTTGCGGTTGGCGATATAATCCTTGAACCGCCCTGGCATCGGCCGCCAAAGCTCATGAATGTAGCCCAGCATAGCATAGACATCACTCTGAGTATCCAAGATACAACGAATGGCGATTAAATCATAAATCTCATCAAAGCGCTTCTTCTTGTCCTGCATCTTGCGATAGATCGAGTAGATATGCTTGGGCCGGCCATAAATCTTACCATGCAGATTGCGCTCGCCAGCATAGGTCTCAATCTTCTGAACTACCTCTTCTACCAGAGCTTCACGCTCCCGACGCTTCTCCTTCATCATGTGGGAAATTTTGTAAAATTCCACTTCATTGAGATAACGGAAGGACAAATCTTCCAGCTCCCACTTGACACTGGAAATCCCCAGGCGGTGAGCCAAGGGTGCGTAGATTTCCATTGTTTCTCGGGAAATCCGCTCCTGCTTATCCTTGCGCAGATGCTTGAGCGTCCGCATATTGTGGAGACGGTCTGCCAGTTTGACCAAAATAACCCGGATATCCTCCGACATGGCCATCAGCATCTTACGGTGATTTTCTGCCAGCTGCTCTTCATGAGATTTGTACTTGACCTTGCCCAGCTTAGTAACCCCGTCCACAATCACGCGCACATCCGTCCCAAACTCTCTTTCCAAATCATCCAGCGTCGCACGGGTATCCTCTACTACATCATGCAGAAAACCGCAGGCAACCGTTACTGCATCTAGCTTGAGCGTGGCCAAAATCCCTGCCACCTGAATAGGATGCACAATATAAGGCTCACCTGACCTGCGAAACTGCCCACTGTGACAGTCAATCGCATAGATCAAAGCTTTCTGTATAAAGGCCACATCCTCCGCAGCCAGATATTTTCTCGTAAGGGCCAATACCTGATCGCCCGTCAAATTCACTTCTTTTGGCATCTCGTCTCTCCAATTCCTGCCTACTATTTTATCACTTTTAACCCAATATGAAAACCTAGAAGACGGTCCTGTGTTTGTTTTAGTACAAAAAAGTGGAATCAATAATAAGTAGTAAGATCTAAACTGAAGTTAGCCTCCTAAAACTAAAAAAACAGCTATATTTTATACTAATTGTTGAGCAAAACCCAAACAAAGAAACATAGAGCCCAAAACTACTCCACCCTAAAATTTTGAAATGGATAATAGCTGAATAGCACCTCTTCAATTCTTGAAGCAAAAAGGGAAGTTGATCTCAAAATTTGAAAGGTAAACAGCATTCTTTATAAAATCTATAAGAAATATTTATTTAGTCCACCTAGTTAATATTTCAAGCAGCAGACTGTTTAAAAATTTATTAAAATTGTTTGAGAAATCATTAAAGACAGCTATTTGAGCCTCAATTCTCATTTTTTATGTTGTCGCTTTAATCTTGAGATTAGGTTTCTATACTTTTACTTATCTATTCAAAATAAGGCTATGACATTTCTATCACAGCCTTATCCAATAATTTAAGAGCTATTAGAATAAACGAAGCTAAGTATAGATGATATACACAATATTAAAACTGGTTTCATCATTACTTTCTACAACTTCCAGTAGCATTTCTATTGCTAAGATTCTACCTATTCAAATTGTTCCTCTTCTTCTTTTTCAACCATCTTCTCTTTCTTTCTATGAGCGTATTCTCTAATTGTCAGACCCGTAGCAATGTTGGTTAAAAGTAAGATTACGAGTAAGTAAACCCATATTGGAGTATTTGATAAAACACCAGATTGGCTTGTTTTTTCAGTTACAACAGGATTGGATAAGAAATTCAAAACAGCTTGGTTATCCGTTCCGTTTGAACGAGCATTCGATAATACTCCTTGAAAGTTCTTATTAAAGTCAGTACTATCTTCAATATTCTTAGCCTGATTCTTAATAAGCGACTCTGTTTGTTGGTGAACTTCCTTCACTTCTCCTTGGATCCTTTTAGCTTGCTCTGCTAAAGTGTTAAATTGCGTATCCATAGATCCGATTGCATTCCCATTAGAGGTAATTGTATCAGATGTATTTCGAGTACTAGACGCCAGCTTTGTAACAATATCTAGCAGACTATTACTACTATCATCCGTTGTATAAAGTCTATTATTAGATAAACTGTCACCAGAACTTGTTGGAGAAACTTCCAGAAGCTCTGGACCACTTTTCTTCCACTCTTCATACTGTTTATTTAGATCGTCAACAGCTTGTTGATGCCAATCAGATAGTTCTCCAACAATTGCAGCAAAATAATCATTCGGTAATTCTTCTTTTGTCAGTTGTGGAAGAGAAGCGGTATTTTTCCGAAGTCGATTTATCTCTGCACTTAACTTAACATATAGTTCAATCCCTGACTGTCGATATTGGTCCACATCTTCTGGTTGTAGCTTATCCGCTACAGACGATGGCGAAATGTTCCCATACATCTTTGCAACTGAGTTACTTGCTGGATTAGCAATATCAATATCGTAGGACGAAGATGGGCTTCCATATAAGTTCTTAATCGTAGCTGCTGCGGTATCAATTCTAGATAGTTGTTCAAAAATATTAGACAAATCTGTCTTAATTAATGCATCATTTCCCTTATTGTTATCATAAAAGAAACTGTATTGTAAAGGTATTCTCTCGCTACCAATCTCAAGATCAAATGCAACCGTATTGAGACCATAATTAGGAGAAAGCTGAATTTGCAGTTGAAGGCTAGTAGGTTCAGAAATACTATCAACACTTGGAACTACCGTAGCTCCCTGAGCCCCTTGAACCTGTATATTCGTCACACGGATAGTAGTTGCAGTATATTTATTACCCCCATTTCCTTCAGAAGTCATCTCAGGGTAAACATGCTCCATTGTAACTGTTTTTGCATCTGTTGACGGCAAAGAATCATTAGCTACAGTTATAAAAGTATAGCCTGGCATTGAGCCAGTAGTAGCACCTTTAACACTAGCATAGCTAGCCAACAAGTTTAATTTTGCATAGTAAGAAGCAATTTGGTCATCTGTTAAAGCCCCAAACTCTTTTAGTTTATTAAATAAGGTCACGTAATCCCCAGAATTAACACTAATAGAAGCAATTGTACTATTTACATAATTAGTATAATCTCCAGGCAACTCATCTGAATCTGATAAAGTATTAACAACCTGTTTGGCCAGTGCCTGCCTCACATTATCTTTATCCACACCATCACTAACAGCTTTTAAAATCGCATCTTTATCTTCTCCCAAAGAACTTGTATCAACCTGCACCCCATTAAAATAATTCTGAGAAATTTGGTCACGAGAACCCTCAAGTGAGTTTTTAATAGACTCCAGTTCCTTTTGAGATTGCTCAATCTGCTCTTGAGAATGATTTATTTTATCATTATAACTTTCTATGTGCTTAGCTAAACGAAGCAAATAAGAATCTGGTTCATTTGGCTCAGTAGGTGCTTCTGTATTCCCAAAAAGATGTAAATAACTTATTGAATTTTTATAAAGGTCAAGATATAATTTGTTATCTTTATCATATTGATTCTTAACGGAGTTTCCTGCCACCTGAGCATTATGACTAGCAACTTGTGATTGAACTTGCTTATACTTTAAAATTGGATCTGTTTGACCCATTAAAGATTCAGCATTTCTTTTTAATAAATCAGAAGTTGAAGTTTTGAAATTTGATGTTGCTTGCTCAAATGATCTATTAGAGGACTGAACACTCTCTGCAATTGAAGGGATCGAATCTATTGATTTGATACTCCTATCAGCAGGTTGAACAATTGAAGTAGATAAAGAATCATAGATATCAGACTCGTCACCAACAATTGTATTCATCTGAAGTTTAGCATCATCAAGGTTATTAATGACACTTGTAAAGTACAGACGAATTGTTTTCTGATTCAAACTATTAACATAATCTCCGACCTGCTGGGCCATCTCAAGCGACTGTTCTTTTTTTACAGAATCTTTTACTTTATATGTAATTTTGGCCTTTTCAGGATTAAAACTAGATAGCTGCAATATATTGTGTGAAAAATCTTTAGGAATGTAAATGATAGCTTCGAGGGAATTGTCTTTGTACTGACTCTCCGCCTGATCCCTAGACATGACTTTCCAACTTGCTTTTTTTCTCTCATCTTTTGCTAGTAATTTTGTAAAATCATCTCCAAAATTATATTGAGCGTTATTTAACTGTTCGCCTTCATCTTGATTTACAATCCCAATACGAAGATGTGTCTTCTCTTTAGTCCCTAAAACAAAAGAAAGGCTATCTGACTGTCCCATATAGATAAGAAGTCCTGCAGTAATTACTATACATAAAATAGCCAAGCCTTTCCTAAGCAAGTGATTTTTTCCTTTTTTTATACCCATTATGGATTTTTCTCCTAAATTGATTTTAACATTATCATCAAAATATTTATAATTTATTCATGATAATATACATCCTACAATCATTATAATTATTACAAATAGTAGGATTTCTTCTATTATAGCATATTCAGAAATTATCATGGAAGCTTTATGTACCTATTTTTCTTGCGGAATTCTCAAACGATGAACACTTCTACCAACGAAGAACTGTGTTTCATTAAGTTCAACCAACGGTTCATTATATTGAGTACGACCAGGCACAACTTTCTGTTCGTTAAAGATGGTACCAAACGTTCCCATTGGAACATTTTGGCGAAGCCGTTTGAAGAACGGTGTGAATTTGCTAACTATGCCACTTTGATAACCATGGAAAATCAAATGAATGTTGACCGACGAAGATTTTGTGAACAAAGTATTTACATCTTTATCCATCAGTACAATCTTATCACCAGCTAAGTTTATATCTGGAAGATAAACAAACATTGGTTGCTCTCTACGCTTACCAGACTGAATAATGCCTAATAGTTCACCAAGGAATTGGCTAATATTCGCCTCCTCAATTCTAGTATCAAAGTATTCATTCATACCAACAAAACGTCCATCAGTATCAACCACTACGCGATCAACTTTCCCAGAAAACTCTGAAAAAGCAGATAATATCGTACGCTCAATACTATATGTTTGAGAAGGAGTATCATCCATGAGAAGAATAAATTCATAGTTCATTGGTTCGATAGAGCGAACCAACGTTGTTTCCTTATCATAACCAATTGGAATATTGTATTTTTGACGTTCCTCTTGGACAGCTACATCATTTTCAAATTGCTCAAAAGTAATTTCATTAGCCAGCATTGGAACAGCTTCTGGTCTAGAGCCATCCCATAACTTATCCATTACCTCAATAGCGTTTTCTAAACTCTGCAATCTTTCAAGATTGGAACTTCCTTCTGTTGCAAGGTATACTTGAAAACGAATAGGTTCTTCAAATCTAATCTGACCACGACCAGGAATTACTTGATCAGCTAGAGCATCAAAACCAATAAGATCTTTTTTAGAATCCTTGTCGACCAAATACAAAACAAACTGTGTAGCAAAATTACTTCGCATACTTAACTTCATAGTAGTGTTCCGAAGAACTGTTGCTATCAAATAGATACCTAAGCTTGCGCCCTCACGCAACACCTGATGAAAAGCGGATTCAACAGAACTTTCGAGTGGATGATCACGTACAGTATCATAAGAGTCAACAATATTTAAAATAAATGGTAAATACTGACCTGTCTTCTGCTCATACTGTTCAATAGAAGTAACTCCATATTCCGCCAATAAATCACGGCGTTTTTGTATCTCTTTTTGTAAACTCTTAAGGAGCTTCAATAGCTTTTCAGCATCATCTAAAGTAGCAATATCTGCCACATGCGGTAGACCTTTCAGAGGAAAAAGTCCATTCGTTCCAAAATCAAACAGATTAAAATGCATTTGATCTGGTCTATTAAGCCGAGCAAAATTCATAACTAGCGTCTGAAGCGCTTGAGATTTTCCAAACCCTGGAGAAGCATAAATGATACTGTGACTAAACTCTTCTAAATCAAACTCTAGCATCCGCTGAGCCTGCTCTGAAGGAATATCCATTAGAGCAAAAGGAGCTTTGTGAAGTTTCTTCTCTGTCCATTTCGTAGTTAAAATTGGTGACGTAATATCTTCATCAAGCGGAGGTAACCATGGCTTAGCTGGTATACAAAGATCTACATTCTTTGCGTGTTGAGCAATATACTCTACAACAGCATCTAGTTCAGTCTCATCAGTATTAGCGTCTGTGCTAACCGTCTCTTCTAAATAAGACAAATCTGTAGTAGCGAGTTCATACTGCCCCAGCTCATTGATTATCCAAAGCCTATTGTCAACTTCTTCACTACGAGCTTTCACTGTTGGTGCATATCGTGCTCCACTCCATGCTGATTGAAAGAGTTCATATATTTCATTATTCCCAACTTGCAAATAAGCACGACCTGGCTGAGTAATACTTGCAGCATCTGGTGTTTTTATAATCTCATTTGAATCAGCTTTTTCCGCCACTTTGAGCGCCAACTTAAATCGAGAATTAGACCAAATTTGATCATTAACAACTCCAGAAGGCTTTTGAGTAGCTAGAATCAAATGAATTCCTAAGGAACGCCCAATACGCGCCGTTGTTACAAGCTCTGTCATAAACTCCGGTTCATTTTGCTTCAACTCAGCAAACTCATCAGAGATCAAAAATAGATGTGGAAGCGGCTCAGTAGGGAAATCTCCCTCTATTCCGGAGCGGCCTTCCTTGTATAATTTTGTATATCCATTAATATGATTGACCCCAAATCTACCAAATAGGCGTTGACGCTTTTGCAACTCTGCTCTAATGGAAGCTAACGCACGCTGGATTCCTGCTCCATCTAAGTTTGTAATAACGCCCATCAAATGTGGCAAATCTTTAAATAAATTTGCCATCCCTCCACCTTTAAAGTCTATTGGGAGAAAACCAATATCTTCTGGACTAAAGTTTAATGCTAGCGATAAAATGTAAGATTGTAATATCTCCGACTTACCCGATCCCGTTGTCCCGGCAACAAGACCGTGAGGACCATGAGCACGCTCATGTAAGTTCAAGTAGACAATATCATCTTTTCCTCGAACCCCAAGTGGAACAGCAAGGCTCTTCGATGTATCTCCTCGAGCCCATCGGCTAGAAATATTTAAGTCCCCAACTTGTTCTACATTATACAATTCTAAGAATGTAATTGCATCAGGAAGTGCATTTTTTTGAGTTTCCTCATGAATTAGATTACTTAAACTACGAACAGCACCTTCATAATCATCTATCAACGGATACGGAGTAAAAACTTGGTTTACATATATTCCTCTATTATTGATTAAAGTAGCTGTATCTCCATTCTTTAAATCAATAAGCGTTGTTACCGTTTCAGGTAATTGACGACGACTTTCTTTTACCCAAATAACAGTTACTCCAAAAGAAGCCAAATCTGCTCGTGAAAGACTTTCGTTGATAGCATGACCAGACAACAAGCGATCATCTGAAATGACAATCACAATCTGAGGTAAAAAGGTTCTTTCCTTCTGTTCCTTGTCTTGAATGCGAGACTGTAATACTTGATAAAGACTTGTAAGCACAGCATCTTTCGTACGATCATCATGTACAAAACCACGAACATTAATCATTGGTAACAGAAAATGAGGTAAAAACCGCCATTTTTTCCAAATTTGATCATAATCTTCCTGCGAAGTCAAATTAACAAATATTACATCGTGATAAGAATGAAAAGCTGCAACTTGCAATAAAAGTTGCTGGATAAACAACTGACCTATGTCATGTTGAGCAACCAGCCCAACAATATTCTGAGCAAGTGTTGTTGTAACAGGAACGCCTTTTTGTTTCTCATAAGTCTTTAACAAATCTTGAGAAAAAATTGTCAGCTTATCTTTGGTTAAAAAGTCTGTTTGATAATCAATTTGAAGCTGACTATCAATATCTCCCAAGCCAAGCGAGACAGTCATAAAATCCTCATTAAAAGGTAAGCGTTCATAGAGACGTTCATCATAACGCATAATCATATCAATTAACGTATTGATATTTGGTTGCTGATAAAATAGAATATTCTTTTCCTCTGCATAATGCTTCTGTAGAGTGGATAATTGTTTTAATAAATACGCCTCGTAATCTTCTACCCTTGTTATCTTCTTTTGTTTATACTCTTTTTTATCAGTAAAATAACTCGTAATTGAAAATGCAGCTGTAAGAACACTCATCCCCCCCATACTCAACATCATAATGGCATTTCGTCCCATTAGAACCACTACCAATCCAGAAAGAGCAACCATACCTAAAGGTGGAACAATTGCTCGCCAAATAGCATTTTTAGGTTTTGTTGGGGGATTTTTAGGTTTTTCTATTCTCTGACGTTTATCGTATATCGTGGGGAGTACTCGAGGGCTACGACGATAAACTGGGAAATTAGATTGATAAATTGACTTTTTCTCTTCCAACAGGACACTTTGACTATTAAAATTTGCTTTCTCAAAGAACGATGAAATTTGCCATTGATTTTCTAAAAACTCTATAAAATAGTTCTCTACAAAAATACTATCTCCTTTTTTAAATTCAGAAATAATATCAGAAGAAATCAATTGCTCGTTCAAATAGAAGACACAGCCATTTGGATAGAGATACACTTTACCATTGGAGAACAAAACATAGGCTTTCGAGTGAATGAGAAGATCTGCTTCTTTCTCTTTTGAAATAATAAAATCTTGATTTGGAGGAGAGATGTAACTAACAGAAATGTCACTCTCTTCTTCAAGGACAAAAACAGTCTTATTTTCAATAGTATTTTTTCCTCTGGTTAATTCTTTTCCATTAGAGTAGACCTTACTATCATTCACGTTGAAAAAAAGCCCTTGCACTTCAGCACTGTCGCCTTCCATAAAAGTGAGTAAAGAAAGTCGCTTGCCAAATATAACCACTTTAATTTGCCCTGAAATTTTATTAGAAACCGGTTCTTTTTCTGTATTGTGAAAAAATTTTTTATCTTCTCTACTCATCTTTTTCTTCACCTACTTTTACACCTAGTTTTTTAGAAAGCTCTTCGATTTCTTTGCGATATTCACTTAATTTTTTTTGTTTTTTAGCACCCTTCATATTCTTATCTTCACGGGTTTGTTCATATAAATTAGTATAAGCGTGTAGGGTCAACTGATCATCCCCAATGTTCTGAGCTAAATCTAGAGATTTTTTATAGTCTCCCCTTCCAAGATAAATCCAATAATCTAAAAGATTTTCCTCGCTAGATGGAGTGATTGTATTTAAAACGCTTGATTTCTGCTCCTCAGACAAGTTATCTAAATGAACATAAGAGGACGCTAAAACATATTTTGCTTCTTTACCTAAACGATTTACTTGAAATTTTTGTAAATCATCTGCCACATCATCATAATGTTTAGAAATAAAATGACTTTGTGCATCCACTGTCGCACGCTGAACTGGGATAGACCAAAAATAAAAATATGCTGCAAAAGCTCCTAAAGCAACAGTTGTAACGCTAAAAATTCCCATTCCAATAGAAAAAATACGCCAACTCCGTTTTGAAACAACTATCTTTGTTTTCTTTTCTTCTTGATAAGCTTTGTCATAAGCTTCATTAACATATTTTATTACTTCATCATATGTCTTACATGCAGCTATATCCTGTACCAATGAATCTCTTATTGCAGCTATACCATCTATTAGTAATTCAAAATCAAGTTTTGGTCGTAGAATAGAGACAACCAAAGCCTTGTAGCTCATTAGAAACGTCTCTGAAGTATAAGGTATAGGACTCATAATTCCTTCTAAACCAAAATGAAGAATCTTAACAACACTTCCTTGTAAAAATATATTTTTCGGATGGATATAAGGTACCTTAAAATTATGCTCAGAGAATGTCAAAGACTCCATTTTCTGAGCCAACTCCAAACGCTTTACTTCTGTCATCTCTTCCGCAATAAGCTCTTTAAGACTATAAGAATATTTTGGCTTATCATAAATTAGTGATAAAAAACCATTATCTTCTAATGTCACGGAAGCATCCACATAATTTTCAATTGTAGATAATTTTTGACGAGAAAAATGGCTGGCTGGCAGAATAACCTTGACCTTTTCCTTGCTATATTTAATTTCAATTTTATCACTCATTTATAATTACCTCCAATACATCTCCATCCCCTAATGGATATTCCTTTAAAGCTCTATGCTGTTCTATTCTTAGAAGCTTTCCTCGAACCTCTAAATGCCAATTATTTTGATGAATAGATAATGTTTTATCTAGATTGTTTGAACACATTAACATCTTTACTCCCTGTAAAGATAATAGTTTAGAAAAGCGAATATCTATTTCCTTATCTTCATATCTAATTGTTGCGTTTAAATATTTTTCCCCCATGAAAAATCCTTCCTAAATAAATTCCAATTAAAATCATTGCTACAATAAATAATACTGCACCAAGAATTGACCATATCATTGTGACCCCTGATTCCTCTGTGTCTACAATAATATTGTCAGAAACCTGATAGTTCTGAAAAAGAGCTTGTCGATAAACTTGGAGGTCGAGTCCATCACCACTCCGAACTTCTTTCTTACTGAAATTAGCTTGGTTTGCAGTCTTAAGCATTTCCTGAGCATCAGTTTTAGATTTCGTCGCTTCTTGCTCTATTCTATCCATAAATAAGTTCGGTGCATAAATATGCTCAATTTCATTACCTTGGGAACGCTGCTTTTTTTGCGTTATCGAATCTGTTTTTAAATCTAATTCGCCGTCCTTAGCATAAACAGTACTTCCAGTAAGCAATAACAATAAAAATATCACTAAAACTCGACTTGATTTTTTCAACATTTCATCTCTGCTTTCTAGCTTAAAAGACTAAGAAAAATATTTAGCATCAATAAGTACGTTATAAATATTTCTAAACAACATTTACCTATCATAAAAAGCTTTAATAAATTTTATATTGACTAGTCTCATTCAAAGATTAGTCTTATTTTATCACGAATTGTATTAATATTCAAACTTTCAAACAGTTATTCACAAGCAGATTGTACTGTTGTGACAAAAAATATAGCACCTAAATAAATTTAGATACTATGATATATAATTCTGAATCCAAATAAACTGACCCAATTCAATTGCTGTAAATCTTACCTCCCTAAGATACTTCTGATTTATCACCGATTAATATTAAAATATTATTGCTCAGAGTTTTATCTATTGTCTTTATTTAATGGTATTTTTTATTTCTTGCGCTACTCAAAACATCTCTAGATATCTTTCCCATAATCTTTTTATCAGAAAGTACATTGAAAGGACATTTCGACTGCGATTATATCACAAACGAAGTGATCTCAAGAAAAAAATCGCTCTAATATAGCGATTCTTCTCATATCATTATTTAAATAGAACCTTTTGGAACTTCTGCTGACTTCATCCAAGTATCATAATGCTCTTCAAAAGCCTTCTCATCTTCGTTTCTATATCCCTCAAATAAAACTTCTTTGACATTTTCTCTATTGAAAAAGAACAAATTGTCTGGTGTCTGCATCCCGTTCGGAATAACTACTGAACCGTAGTCAAAATAGACACTCTGAGTCCCTCCTTGACCATCTTCCACTTCGATTACACTAGCTCGTGAAACAATCATCACTTCACTATCATCACCATTTTTGAGGGTTACAACTGAACCCAAAGGTAAAATTTTATCTGTCATTTTCTTCTCCTTCTTCCTTAAAACGTACTTTCCCTTGACTGTATAGTTTCATAATCTTCACAAAACGAACCGGGTTGTTTTGGTTATAAAGCAATATCATTGTACACCAGATTATCCCTATCCCCCAGAACTCATAATTAGTCTCAATAGGCTGACCAAATGATTTAATACAACTATAAATAACATATATAGAATGAAAATTAAAAAGCACAAGAATCCATCGAACAATTCGGTAGACTGTGGCAGATGCCTTAGCTGGGTCAAAATTATCATCCCTTACCATCAAATTATGTGACACTGCATAGTAGAACACCTTCTCTGTTGTTGGAACAGCCTTGCGAACATTTTTATAAAATCCTCGCTCAAAAATAGCAACCAAAAGCAAAAATTCAGCCAACCAAAATAGTAGGATATAGGTCAAACTGGTCCAGTTATAGACACCAATGGACAAAGCTGAAAAGAATCCGAAGACCGCAGGTCCACCTGCTATCAATAGAATCACCAATTCAGGAATATAGGCATTGGTCTTACGTGCTCCTTCAGTATTGAGTAGGAAACTTTTGGGAGCTGCTAAAGCCTCTCTAGTCTGCTGGTCATAATAGACTGCCTGACCATCACACTCGCCAATAAATACTCGACGACGTCTAAGAAAAAACATTCTAACCTCTTTCTAATTACTCATCCAAATTCTATCACCCTAGTTTAGGCAACTTCCACTCCCCATGAGAAAATTTATCCCATACATGGTTTATACCTGATGATATAGCACCTCCAACCAGTCCTCCAACATAGGCTCCAACAAGATTACCCACAACTGGAAATGGAATAAAGGAACCAGCGATTGCTCCGATTTGTGCTCCGAGAACCCGACCAGTCACACTACTAGCTGTGTGAGCTGCTGCATCTCGAATAGCTGTCGCTTGTCCATATTTTTTTAGACTCTTGTCATACGTTTCCTTACCTTCCCATAATGCTTCAACAGTCCCTATAATACCGATAGATTTGACAACCCCCTTGGGTGTTTTCAAGTTTTTGAAACTATCCTTAACGTCCTTCAGTGCGGTCTTAACCCCTTTATCCATCCTTAGATCAGATAAAGTACCTAAAGCTTTAGTAGCACCATTTTTTATTTTAGAGCCTTTTATGATATTCCCCAGAATATTCTTCTGCATACGAGTCCCAAAATGATCTAACCCATCTTTAGCTAAACGTTTCCAACCATCACCTTTCATTTTGATTCCGAATTTCTTAACTTGTTTTGCAATTTGTCTAGCAACCCAAAAAGGATCTGTTATCTTTTCTTTAACCTTGACTTCTGCTTTTTGTATCCCTAGCTGAACATATTTATTACCTAATATTTTAGTCACTGTTTTCGAAACATTCGCCAGAATTTTTAAAGGTGTCGAACTTGAAACAGCACTAGTAACTTCCTCAACTCCATCCATAAAGGCAGTGCCTTTATAAAACGCCTGTGCTTCTTTTGATGTAAAGGAACTCTTACCTGCTCCTTCCAGTCCCTTCAGAGCAGTCGCCTGAACTTGTAAGAGCTTACTATACTCATCTCCCCGCTTCCAACCATTGAAGCTGGCCATATTGGTTTTAGTATCAGTCAAAATGGTCTTTCCTTCTGACAAAGGAGTAGTAATTGTACTAGCATCTGGATTCGTCAGACTGATAATATCAGAGATGGAGCTATAAATATTTGCAGTTGCTTGATTCACCGTACTAATATTGGTCTCTATACTCGAAAAGCCATCTAAAAGCCCTTGTAAATAATCCGTATCAATAATCGCATCTGCCGCTGTCTCTGAGACTGTTGATTTAAACTGTTCGATAGTCTTATCGTATTGAGCAGAAAGAACGGCTAAAGCATTGGAAAAATTCGTCAATAAGGGGACCTGATGATTGCTAATCTTGGCATCAATTGCTTCCTTGACATCTCCTTTGAGGCTTTCCGAACTTACCAAATTCACAAAAGAGGTCTTAGCTGTCTCAAGCTGAGTTGTAATCGAGGTTTGTGAGTTAGACAATGCTGTCTTCTGGTTATGAACCTCTGTCATATATCCATTATAATGGTCCAGACACTATCGGGAATCATGCTCCTTCCATTATACCACAGTTTCAATAGCTGAGAACTAGAAAATCGCTTCAATACAATGAAGCGATTTTCTAGTTCTATTAAGAATCATAAAACTGATTCTCTGCGATAGAATAGCCACCTATACTACCTTTTTATTTAACAATTTCCTTTCTTGGAATAGTCAATTCTGATTCCCAGTCATGATAAATTTCCAAAAAGCGAGATTCTTCCTCATCTCTATATCCTTCAAAAATTATTTTATCTATATTTTCATGCTGGAAAAAAATTGTTGACTCTGGTTGTAAGCCTTGAGGGTAAAGAACGCCCATATAATCTGCTAATACTTGTTTCCCAGTGTCAGGATCATCAAAGATAACGCCACGGCCAACAATAACTAATTTCTGGGTTCCTTCTTCCAAATAAACAATACTACCTAACGGTAATAATTCTTTTGATTTACTCATTTTCTAATAACTCCTTATGTTTTTTTAAATATTTTTTCCCATACCATTCCTCTACAGTCTTACCTTCCCACTGACGATATTCTTCTGGGTATTTCCATTTGTAATATCCTTGAAGCATAAATGGAAATATTAGAAAAATTTCTAGCATAACAAATAACAAATCACCTGCAAACCAAATAAGCAAAACTCCTAGGATATCCAATCTAAAACCTACCATCTGAGGAAAAATCAACCTAGAAATAAGCAAAACTACAATAACTCCAAGACCATATTTGAAGATAAATGCAGCCACTTTATGAAACAGTCTCCCCAGCCAGTCTTGTTCGCCTTGTGCATCTTCTTGTTTGCCATATAGCAATGACAGTAACGAAGTTCGCCTGCTTCGGACGATAATGTAGCACATAAGCCCAAACAAAAGAAAGAAAAGGATTGTTCCTGTCGCTTTCATCGTACTATACAAAAATGTCAATAAAAATAGATTCATTTCGACAATCAACCAAATTAGGAATGTGACAAATAAGTGAAATTGTCCTCTATATATAAGGATAAACTGCTGAGAAAAGCGTTTCCCAAAAAGAATCAGTAAAAGCCATACGAGTAAGAAAATAATAAATAGCCAGTTAGGCAAGAAATTATGAATCGGTGGCAATAGAGGAGAATCCTCAGAATGATGATAAAGGTAGTTAGTTAAAGCTGTTATAAGCCAATTAGGACCGATTATGAAAACAATTGTTAAAACAGTTAACCATACATACGATTTTGGAGTACCTCTGTATTTCTCTTTTTCTTGAGCAGATGCTAAATTTTTATTGGAAAATTCTCCTGAAATGGGATCATCCTGTAAATTTAGACTCTCTTCAAAACTAGCTTTAAATAACGATTTTTTAATCATAAGCCATCACCCAAATCCTAGTGCCTTGCCTATACCACCAAACACATTAGAAGCAGTTTTTTGAGCACTCTCAATTCCTTTTCCTATTGCGTCAATTCCGTCGTATGCGAGTTTTTTTGCATCATCATATAAATGTGGATTTATCCACTGTGCAACAGAATTTACTCCTCCAACAACCAAACCAACTGTCGCACCGATTGCAGCACCAGAAACAGTCCCTAAAACTGGTACAGGTATTGCTGTTCCAAACGCTCCTCCAATAGTAGCTCCTATCGTCGCTCCTTCCAATGGACCGATACTTCTAACTGTATCAATTAATCCACCCGCTACAGCTTTACCTACATGTCCCGTTTTAGAATACTCATTAATACCACTAGAAATACCAGTGATTCCCAGTTCTGCGAATGTTGCAACAGTTCCTAATTTCCCTAAAAACTTTATACCTTTGCCCAAAAACTTAGCATCACCAACTAAATTTTTACCAGTTTTAATTGCTTCTTCTAAAGATTTGAAACCAGAAACTTTCTGCAAGCCCCATTTAGCAAATGATTTTAAAGGACTAGCTGCCTTTTGCAACCAATCAAATCCTTTACCTAGCGCTTTGCCCAATTTACCACCAAATTTACCCAGCGACTCGTACTTTGCCATTCCATCCAGAATCTTTGAGACAAATTTATATGCTTTAGGGCCTTTCTTTTCTAGCGCGTCTAAAATCTCCCAAATACCATCCGACTTAAGGAGTGCCTTAGTTAATTTTGAAGGAGTAAGCCCTAGAATTTGTGCAATGCGCTTCACTTCATCCCTACCCATAAAGGCTACAAAGTGGTCATATGCATTCCACCTCTTCCATTTCCCCAAATCTTTATTAATCGTCTTAGAAACCAATCCTAACAGTTCTACTGGTGTTGAGCCATTTGCTTTGGAGGAAATTTTCTTAACTGCTTTTAAGAAATCTTGGCTATTATAGAACGCCTTGGCTTCTGCATCAGTAAATGAAAGACCCGCCATAGTAGAAAGACTTTCTAAAGTTTGAGTTTGCGACTGCAGTACCTTACTATACTCATCTCCCCGCTTCCAACCATTGAAGCTAGCCATATTGGTTTTAGTATCAGTCAAAATGGTCTTTCCTTCTGACAAAGGAGTAGTAATTGTACTAGCATCTGGATTCGTCAGACTGATAATATCAGAGATGGAGCTATAAATATTTGCAGTTGCTTGATTCACCGTACTAATATTGGTCTCTATACTCGAAAAACCATCTAAAAGCCCTTGCAGATAATCCGTATCAATAATTGCATCTGCTGCGGTCTCTGAAACTGTTGATTTAAACTGTTCAATAGTCTTATCATATTGAGCAGAGAGCACCGCTAATGCATTAGAAAAATTCGTCAATAAGGGAACTTGGTGATTGCTAATCTTGGCATCAATTGCTCCCTTGACATCTCCTTTGAGGCTTTCCGAACTCACCAAATTCACAAAAGAGGTCTTAGCTGTCTCAAGCTGAGTAGTAATCGAGGTTTGTGAGTTAGACAATGCTGTCTTCTGGTTATGAACCTCTGTCATATCTATTTTCATCTATCTTCTCCTTCAATACTATGTGTTACGGAAAAAATCCTCTGTCGAAAATAATCCCTACGATACTGCTGATCTACATAGGATTGATCCAAAGTATCGCTGTAACCTTCTTGGATAACCTGAGAAATCAAATAGCTTGGGATAAATAAAGGTTCAATATCTGGCCTCATACCATAGGGATAGATGCTAGCTAGATAATCTATGTATTCCCGATCATCTGGTTCAGAGATTAACCTACGCCCCGTAATCATCGCCATAAGGGGAACTTTGGCCTTCTCCATCTCGGATACCAATTCCTCTGGAAGCAGCTCGCGATCTAACTCTACCAAACTGCCCAAGGGGAGGATCGGAGCTAAAAGCAAATCAGTATAAGATAACCAAATTCTAAAGTCTTTCATAGACAAAATGAGCTCCGAGCCTAAATAAGCCAGAGTTACTTTTCCCCGTTCCCAATCAAACTCCATCGTAACAGATGTGCCAAGCAAGCTACTGTAGCTATAAAAGGACTCTTTCTTGACAATTGCCAACTGAAGCCTACGAAATGCATCTCCTTGACTAATTAAGGATTGACCCACTTGCTCCAAAATGGCTCTCTCACCCTCATCAATTCCTAATTGAAGCAAGGATTTTTGATAAAGGTCACTTATCTCATTCATCTATCTCGTTCCTTTCTGCTAACTTACCTATTTAGCATTTGCTTGATTTTGGTCATCAGTCACTTTATTTTCAGCCGCTTGATTCATACGAGTTACATCCGTTGTCGTGAAAGTCTTGAGACTGCTAATCGCTGTATTAAATGACTTAATCTCGTCATTAAAAGATGTAAAAGGAGTCATTGTTGTTGCTGAAAAAGTTAACTCTGCCATATCTGAAATGCCAGAGATGCTTGTACTAACTGAATTGGTCAGTCCGGTCCAAACACCATAATCCGTTCCTGTATTTGCCATTTATCTTTCCATCCTCTATTCTGAACTAGCTGAATTTGCCAAAGACTGATAATTAAGCATGTTATTATAGGCCGTATCTGCTGCTGTCTGTAAGCTGGCCGACTCTGCTTGAAGCTCCCCAATCTTAGCATCTATACTACTCAAATTTGTGTCGTGACTCGTTTTATTAGTTGTAGCAGCAGTATTAGCAGAATCGTACTTCTCTGCATATTTATTCTTCCGATCCCCTTTAAAACTGGATTCATCTTCCCCTTTTATTTTCGTTAAGGCATCTATAATACCTGTCTGAAAATTATTTATCTGAGTGGATAAGTCCGATTTGGCAGTTTCTAAGCGAGAAATCTTTGCATCTACGGCAGCTTTTTGAGAAATTGCATCATCATGATTTTGAGATTCTTGATTAGCTAATCCTTGATAATAAGATGCACTCGACATTTTTATTCTCCTCTTTCTGAATTCTGGCTAAATTAAAGAGAGACAGGAAGCAATCCCATCCCTCCATTCCAGAGTTTTTTTTATCCTTTAAAACCAAAGCTATTTGCATCCGCTGTATCACGTTCTGATACAGTATTAGCATAACTAACCAATTGTTGATTGATAGAGCTCAACAATTCTTGGAATTTAACCACATCACCATGCAATTGTTGATATTGTTCAAGATAAGATTGGAAGGCACTACCTTTCCAGTGTGCTTGCATTTCACCGTTAGCAGTATTTACTGTCTGAATAGCTGCTTCGATTTGATCGCGAGCATTAGAATAAACTGCAGCTTGCGAGGTGAGCTGTTCTGGGGATAATGAAATTTCTGCCATAATTGGACTCCTTATTTATAATTTAATTGTTCTTGATAGAACATCTTATGTTAACAATTTTAACTTTTTTGTTAATGATTGTCAAGTATTTTACAATAGATTTTTATTATGTGATTACTATTAAAGGCTATATTCTATTTTTTTGAACACTTCTTATTACTTATATAGTTTTCTAAAAACTTGATGATAGCGTTTTAATATAGTATAATATAAGTCTGAAATTCATTTTAACAAAGGAGATATTATGTCTAAATCATCCCTTCAAAAAACGGTTGCGCTTTTGAGTGCAGCGACTCTTGCGGCAGCTGTAAATGCTGTTCAGGCTGATGAAAATACTGCACCGGTCACTGCTAATCCTGCTGCAGTAGAAAGCAGCGCAGCGGAAGCAAAACCAACGACTGCTGCAAGTCCTACTGAAGCTACTGCGACACCAGAGAGCACGGAGCCTAGCTCTGCTATTTCTCCAGAAAATGCCAGTGGGAACGCTGATGCTCTGATGGCTATGGCTCGCAACGTCGCGGCTACTGAGGACACTAAGCCCGTGGAGGGACAGACTGTCGATGTTCGTATCTTGGCAACAACCGACCTCCATACCAACTTAGTCAACTACGACTACTATCAGGACAAGCCGGTCGAGACCTTGGGACTGGCTAAAACAGCCGTGCTGATCGAGAAGGCCAAGAAAGAAAATCCGAACGTCCTCTTGGTGGACAATGGCGATACCATCCAAGGAACGCCGCTTGGAACCTACAAGGCCATTGTGAATCCTGTGGAGAAGGGCGAACAGCACCCTATGTACGCTGCCTTACAAGCTCTGGGCTTTGAAGCTGGTACGCTTGGGAACCATGAGTTTAACTATGGTCTGGACTATCTGAACCGCGTGATTGAGACAGCTGGCCTGCCTATTGTCAATGCAAATGTGCTGGATCCAGCGACTGGTAAATTCATCTATCAGCCTTACAAAATCATCGAAAAGACCTTTACAGATACTCAGGGCCGCTTGACGACCGTCAAGATTGGTGTGACTGGGATTGTACCGCCACAGATTCTAAACTGGGATAAGGCAAACCTAGAAGGAAAAGTGGTTGTTCGCGATTCTGTTGAGGCTATTCGAGATATCATTCCTGAGATGCGCAAGGCTGGTGCAGACATCACTTTGGTGCTTTCTCACTCTGGTATCGGAGATGACAAGTATGAAAAAGGCGAGGAAAATGAAGGTTATCAAATCGCTAGCCTGCCAGGTGTGGATGCTGTCGTAACGGGCCACTCCCACGCAGAATTTCCAAGTGGAAACGGAACTGGCTTCTACGAAAAATACCCTGGCGTAGACGGTGTCAACGGGAAAATCAACGGTACTCCAGTAACCATGGCTGGAAAATACGGCGACCATCTGGGCGTCATTGACCTCAAGCTGAACTATACCGACGGCAAATGGAAAGTCACTGACAGCAAGGGCTCCATCCGCAAAGTAGATACCAAGTCTAATGTAGCAGATCAGCGCGTCATTGACATTGCCAAAGAATCCCACCAAGGTACTATCAACTATGTCCGCCAGCAAGTCGGCACTACGACTGCACCCATTACAAGCTACTTCTCTCTGGTCAAAGACGATCCATCTGTGCAAATCGTCAACAATGCCCAGCTTTGGTATGCTAAGCAAGAGCTGGCTGGCACGCCTGAAGCCAACCTTCCTATCCTGTCTGCAGCAGCGCCTTTCAAGGCAGGAACTCGTGGGGATGCAACGGCCTACACAGACATTCCAGCTGGTCCTATTGCCATCAAGAACGTAGCAGACCTCTATCTTTATGATAATGTCACAGCTATCCTCAAGGTCAACGGTGCCCAGCTCAAAGAATGGTTGGAAATGTCAGCTGGCCAATTCAATACCATTGACCCAAATAATAACCAACCGCAAAATCTCATCAATACTGACTACCGGACTTATAACTTTGATGTTATCGACGGTGTTACCTATGAGTTTGACATTACCCAGCCGAACAAATACGACCGCGAAGGCAAACTGGCCAACCCAAATGCCAGCCGAGTCCGCAACCTGAAATACCAAGGCAAAGAGATTGACCCCAATCAGGAATTTATCGTCGTGACCAACAACTACCGGTCTAACGGTAACTTCCCTGGTGTTCGAGAAGCCAGCCTCAATCGTCTCCTCAATCTGGAAAACCGTCAAGCTATCATCAACTATATCTTGGCTGTCAAAAATATCAATCCAAGTGCTGATCAGAACTGGCATTTCGCTGATACCATCAAGGGACTGGACCTGCGCTTCCTGACAGCTGATAAGGCCAAGAACTTGATTAGTACTGACGGAGACATCGTCTATCTAGCGGCATCTGCCCAAGAAGGATTCGGCGAATACAAATTCGTCTACGTCGCACCGAAAACTGAACCGGTGCCTATCGAACAGTCAATCTCTCCGACTATCGCAGTCGAAGCAGCCAACCTGCAGCATAGCAGAGTAGACTTCCCTGTCTTGACTGCTGTTGACCCTAGTACAAACAAGCAAGCGTCCCACAGACAGGTAGGAGCAGAAAGGCTCCCAGCAACTGGAGAAAAGACAGCCTCGCTCGGACTCTTGGGACTTGTTGTGACTGGACTTGCAGGAATCTTCGCCTTCAAAAAACGAGAAAGACAATAATAATTAAAAAATCAGCAGCCCAAATGGCTGCTGATTTTGCTTTTTAAAGACTGTCCTTGCTCAATTCCAACAAAACACTGACTGCGGTCAAGGCATAAAGCGGAGCTGTTTCAGCCCGCAAGATACGTGGACCCAAACCTGCTGACACAGCGCCTGCTTGGCCAAAGGATGCTATTTCCTCTGGCGATAGACCGCCCTCCGGTCCGAAGATAAAGAGCACTTTTGCGCCGGCTGGCAAGCCCGACAGAGCCCGGACTAGAGCTGCAGATTCTCCTTCTTTGGCCGATTCTTCATAGGCCACGATGATGCGGTCAAAGGCTGCCAAGGCCGCCAGAAAGTCTGCCTTTTTATCAAAGAGCCGAATCTCAGGAATCAGATTTCGCTTACTCTGCTCCGCTGCTCCCTGAGCAATTTTCTCCAGTTTTTCACTCTTTTTGGATAGCTTTTTGCCATCCCACTTAGCCACCGACCAGTCCGCTGGGAAAGCCCAGATAGCACTGGCTCCTAGCTCCGTTACCTTTTGAGTGATAAATTCCAACTTATCACCCTTGGGAAAGCCTGAGGCAATGGTCACTTGAACCGGCAGCTCGGTATTGTCTGCTAGCTCCTCCAAGATTTCCAAGCTCTGCTGACTGGGGTCCAACACCCGAGCCAGTCGCTTCACGCCATCATCAAAGACCAGCGTAACTTGATCGCCCGCTTTGAACCGCATGACTGAAAACATATGTTTGGCCGTGTCCTTATCCGTGACCACCAGAGGAGACTGAGGACTTCCTTTTATAAAATACTGCTGCATCTAACCACCTATCACGCCTGAAATGTCCTGCGTTTTCTTAAAGACACAGGCATTCCATTCGCCCTGAATCATATGCGTTTCCAGGAAAAATCCTGCCGCTTCCGCTGACTCGCGCACCATTTCCCACTTCTCAGAAATAATCCCACTCATAATCAGATAGCCCTCATCCTTGACCAGACGATAGGCATCCTCTGTCAGATGGATGAGAATATCGGCCAAAATATTGGCAACAATGACATCCGCCTCGATTTCTACACCTCGAAGAAGATCTCCCGGTGCCACATGGATATTCTCCATACCAGGGTTGAGCTCGATATTTTCCTGGGCCACGCGCACTGCCACCTCGTCCAAATCATAGGCGTAGATATCCTTAGCGCCTAAGAGAGAGCTGGCAATGGAGAGGACGCCGCTGCCTGTGCCTACATCCAACACCGTTTCACCACCCCGCAGGACCTGCTCCAGCGCAAAGAGGCTCATCTTGGTCGTCGGGTGAGTGCCCGTACCAAAGGCCATGCCAGGATCCAACTTGATAATCTTCTCACCAGCTGTCGCTTCATACTCCGTCCAGGACGGCACAATAGTCAAGTCATGTGTGATACGAGCCGGCTCAAAGTATTTCTTCCAGTTATCCGCCCAGTCTTCCTCAGCCAGTTCCTGCCGAGTCAGCTGAATATCTCCCGTCTCCAATCCGAAGCCATCCAGCTCAGCCAGACGCTCATTGGCCTTGGTCGCAATGGCCTCTATATCCACTGAATCCGGGTAGTAGCCGGTAATCCTGATCCGCTCGCTCTGCTCAACTTCTGGAAAAAGCTCACCGTACTGGTCGACCTGCCCCAGATAATCTGCGCTGTCATCGATAGCCACACCCTGACTGCCCAGCTCAATCAGAATATTAGAGGCCGCTTCCTCCGCCTCCCGCTTCACTTCAATCGTTAATTCCTGCCAAGTGTCCATCATTAAAATACCAAGCCCGTAAAACCTAAGACCAAAATAGGAAATTCTCTGACGACGCTTGCGTCTATGAGAACCTTATCTTTTTTGACACAGTGTTTAGGGCAGGTTCAGTTTAGAAATTTAACTGAACAATCCTTTCTTTGTTTATTTCATTGTTTTCGTCATATAGACCATATCCATGCCCTCTTTTTCGGGCTCCGTATGGGTCTGATGATAGCCGTTTTTCTCATAAAAAGCCACCATGCCTTTATCCTGCAAAACCGTGCACAAATCCCATTGTGTAATGGTGGAGAATGTCTCCTCTATCAGACCAAGCCCCTCAGAGCCATATCCTTTATTCTGGTACTGTGGCAAAATCGCTACTGTTCCAATCCAGCCTGCTGTCTGTTCGTCATTCGTATTCAAGCGGATAAAGCCAAGAATCTTCTCGGCGTCTTTGATAAAATAATAAAAACTATTGGGCCGTTCAACCAGCTTCCAGCGAATCCGCTCACGCTCCTCCAGATAAGGGTCGTATTGATCCTGATATTTCTCATAAACGGCCTTAAAACTCGCTCGCTGAATGGCAATAATGGTCTCTAAATCCTCAGCTCCCGCCCGTTCAACATAAATCATGCTCGCACCTCCAAATAATCTATCAACCTGTCCTGTAGCTGCGGAATAACCTTTTCATCTGCTAAAAACTGGCTCACATCCATCATCTGATAAGCCTGGCCCTCATCACCAAAGACAATGCTGGCACATTCTTCCTGAGTGATGGTTCCCACCATAAAAATAGAGGTTTTGTCAGGATCAAGCATTCCTTGATATTCCTTAACCCAGACAATATCCGCTTCTTCAAGCTTCAAACCAAGCTCTTCAAAAACTTCTCTTTGAACACATTCAAAAGGTGTCTCCTCGTCCTCGCGGCCACCACCTGGCAGCTCCCACATATTGGGCCAAGGAATGGTTGAAATATCGTCTCGCAAGATAGTCAGTAGCTTATCATCACAGAGCAAGGCAATCTTGCAGCCTGAAAATTCCATCTGTTTGTGCAGCAAATCTAATTCTTCTGCATTTTCCATAAGCGCCTCCTAATATCTCGGATAAGGATAAAAGTCTGTCTCAGTCAAATCTGCTCTGCCATCTTCAAAAGCCTCAGCATTCCAAGCTATCTCAAACTCTTCTGCTTCAGGATCTACTAAGAAGTCCATGAGGGCATCAAGGCCAGACTCAGCCGTTTGGGTTAGGAAATCCACGAAATAAGCCAGAAACTCCCGTGACAGCCCCTTCTTCGGCTCATAGGGCAGGGTAGCCAGATAGTCCTCGGCCTCAAAACGAGACTTGGTCGGATTATAGAAAAGCACGGCTTCCTCAAAGTAAATATCCTCAGCCGAAGCATTGCCCTCAGCATCAACCGTCTCAATCCCGCCTGGATTTTGCACCTCAAGAAGAAAGGCTGCTTCCACTGCATGATTCTTCTTGTCCCAGTTTATCTCATAGTCAAAAGGAAAGCTCTTCCCCATTTCCTCGTCCAATATCTCCAAAAAACCGTACTTAGCCATGATTTCCTCTTTTCATTGTGATAAAATATTACTATCTACAATAGTAACACAAAAAGCCAAGAAAAACACTTGCAGAAAGGAAATCTTATGCCAGAAAACCTAGCCCTGCGCATGCGGCCTACTGATATTGATCAGATCATCGGCCAGCAACATCTGGTTGGACCTGGGAAAATCATCCGCCGTATGGTTGAAGCCAACCGCCTGTCCTCGATGATTCTCTACGGGCCACCCGGCATCGGCAAGACCTCCATCGCTTCGGCTATTGCCGGCACAACTAAATATGCCTTTCGGACCTTTAATGCGACAGTAGATAGCAAGAAGCGCCTGCAGGAGATCGCTGAAGAGGCTAAATTTTCTGGCGGACTGGTGCTCCTGCTGGACGAGATTCACCGCTTGGACAAGACCAAGCAAGACTTTCTTCTACCGCTGTTAGAAAGCGGTCTGGTCATCATGATTGGAGCGACGACAGAAAATCCTTTCTTTTCGGTCACCCCTGCTATTCGAAGTCGGGTTCAGATATTTGAGCTTGAGCCCCTCAGCAACGACGACATCCGGATAGCCATTCAGCTAGCCTTGACGGATAAGGAGCGAGGATTTGATTTCCCAGTGGAGCTAGACGATGAAGCTATGGATTTCATTGCTATCTCTACCAACGGAGACCTGCGCTCTGCCTATAACTCGCTGGATTTAGCCGTACTCTCTACCCCTGAAGATGACAAGGGCATCCGCCATATCACGCTCGATGTCATGGAAAACAGCCTGCAAAAGAGCTATATCACTATGGATAAGGATGGGGACGGCCATTACGATGTCCTCTCTGCCCTGCAGAAGTCCATCCGTGGCTCTGATGTCAATGCTAGCCTCCACTACGCAGCTCGTCTCGTTGAGGCAGGAGACCTGCCTAGCCTGGCTCGACGCTTGACCGTTATCGCTTACGAGGATATTGGTCTGGCAAATCCTGACGCTCAAGTTCATACTGTTACAGCTCTGGAGGCAGCTCAGCGGATTGGTTTTCCTGAAGCCCGTATCCTTATTGCCAATATTGTTATCGATCTGGCTCTATCTCCCAAGTCCAACTCAGCCTATCTAGCCATGGACAAGGCCCTAGCTGACTTACGAAAGAATGGAAACCTACCTATTCCCCGCCACTTACGAGATGGCCACTATGCCGGCAGTAAGGAAATGGGCAACGCACAGGACTATCTCTACCCTCACTCCTATCCTGGCAATTGGGTCAAGCAGGACTATCTACCCGACAAGATAAAAGACGCCAATTATTTCACTCCTAATGAGAATGGCAAATACGAGCGAGCTCTTGGAATGACTAAGGATAAGATTGACGACTTAAAAAAATGATGACATCGTTTGCAAAAAATCACATTTTTCTCTTGAATTTTTCAAAATTTATGGTATCATAATTATAGAAACGCTGTGGTGTACGACTTCACACTTAAGTGTTGACCGACTATTTTTTGTATTATTAGGGAAACAAAAGTCTTCTAACAGCATGTAGGCCGTCTCACACGGAAACAGCTTCAGTTAGAGCGAGTTGCCCACCTGCTTAATTGCGCGGGTTCAATACAAACCGTGAAGTTTCGGCACCAATACAGCTTTTTCTTTGCCTCCTTAGCTCAGTTGGTAGAGCAGTAGACTCTTAATCTATGGGTCGCAGGTTCGAGCCCTGCAGGGGGCATCTAAATCAACAGGAAAAAGCCTTGATTTACAAGGCTTTTTTGCTTGTCTATAACTGATTTGCCCCATCATTTGCCCCACATTTTTTTATGAGCAATCTTTCCAGACATCTCTGATTTGATTAAATTCCTCAAAAATTTTCTCCTCTAAAGTGTGTCCATATACTTCTACTAACATTGAAATATCTCTATGCCCTAAAATTTTTGCAATAACTCCAAGGTCAAAACCTTTGTGCCAGAGGTAGCTTCCATAGGTATGACGTGCTCCTTTTGTCGTGATAATTGGATAAATATCTAATTCATTTAAAAGAACACTCAAAGCTTTATTGACACTTGCAATGTCTGGTACCAAGTGAATATATCCATAATGCTGAAAAATCATTTTATACCTATTCTTGATTCCTAGCTCTTTATTAGCATTCTCCTGTTCAATTTTTAGAACTTGTAATATCTTAATACATTCTTCGTCTATCGGTACTATCCGAATAGACGTTTTGTTTTTTGGTGGGACAAATTTATGAGAAAGGGTGTTAAACCTCCTATATGTTTTTAGCAGTCCTCTATCAAAATCAACTTCATTCCAAGTTAACGCTATTAACTCTCCAAACCTCATGCCTGTTTTTAATAGAAAATAGACGATATAAGGAACAATTGAACGTTGGTAATCAAATTTTCTCTTTACTGTTAAAAGTAAATCCAGATAGTCCTTTTCTGTATGTAAATATTTCTCTTCTGTCATCTGTTGTTCTTTGGATGAAAATAACTCGACATGTTGTGTAAAATCATCTATTAGAACTTTGTCGGCAATTGCCATTTGGATGCTCTGATGAATCCCAGTATTTAATCTACCAAGAAAATTTCTACCAACTGTTTGCCCATACTTATTCATAATTCTTTGGTATTCACTCGCACGAATTTGAGTGACTTTTTTATTTCCAAATAATCTTTCAATTGTGTTTTTACGGAGAAGATATTTTTTCTTTGTCTCTTCCGACCTACTACTCGGTAGAATTTTTAGTTCGAGCCATTCTTGATATAGATCTACAAGAGAAATATCTCTAGAAATTCTTTTTCCTAAACGAAGTTCTTGCAGAATCGGTTCAGCTTCTGACTCTGCAAGTTTTTTTGTTTTAAAACCGCTATTATGAGCAACTGTTTTTCCTTCGTTACGAATTTCATAGGTCCATAAATTACTATCTCCTCGCTTTCGGTAACGAACACTTGCCATATTACGCCACCTCTGTTCCTAGAATCTCATTTACAACACTTTTTGGAACAACCATCAAACGTTTGCGATTATAAAATGTATAGCCTCGTGATACAAGTAATTCTCTTGCCTGATGAATGATATCATTCGCTGTATGAGGGCGATAGCCCATTTCAATTAATTCTTTGTTACTAATTAAATTATTATCCATAGTTATCCTCCTTATTTATTTTCTAAATTCAGAAACTCACCTACAAGTAGTTGTAATTCTGTATTTAATTTAGGGAGATTCTGTATTAATACTTCTTTTAATTCTTCCGCAAATTGGTTCGTTTCTTCTCTCAATAGTTTGCGGACTCTTGTTTTTTTCTTTTTGATGCTGTCTGATTTTAAATTTGGAAAAGCCAATGATAAAAGTTCAGGATTGTTGAGAAAGATAATTGTAAATGCTCTTTGCTCCACTCGAATATGTTCTAGCTTATAAAATCCGAAATTATCAAGTCGATTCATAATATCTTGGACCATCTCCTCACCAATCGCTTTGGTTCTGAGTTGGAACTCCAGTCTCCACCAAAACGGATTTACAGCCAAATCTAGCTTCTCTTCACGCTTGTGAGCAATGATTTCTTTGTTCTTATCATATAACCTAACTTGTACATTACTACCGCTAGAACCCCAATATTTCGTCTCTAATTCACCCCCTCGACCATAGAAGACCTTATGGGTAACACCACCTTTAATATGTTGCAAATTAACAATCTCAGGCCTGTTGAAAATGTCAAATGCCAAATCAAAACGAGACAAACGTACCGTCAATGAATTCAATCTGGCAAAGTACATTAATTGCCTCCATACTTTCATTCCATCAAATTCTTTTAAAGTGTTAGGATTGAAATCAATCCGAATCAATTGTTCACCTCCATAAATGGATAATTGAAAAAATATAATATTGATCGAATCATACTCATTAAAAACTTTAGCTAAAGTAAAGACATCATCTCGAACATTATCATATATTTCAAATGAGTCAACTCTTGTACTTATTGCCTGTTTCAGATTTTTGAAAATCCGTCTTAGGGAACCAGTATCTGTATCCCAGATAACCGTTAGTCTATCAATACTGACATCTAACCTCTGTACTAATTCTCTTACATCACATCGTTCTTGAATGCTTCTTAAATCTTGTATAGAAACCAACAAAATTGTCCCCCCTTCTTTTAGATTTTTTAGGCCTCAGAAACACCGTCAAATCAACGTTTGCTCGTTCCGTCGTTCTTTGGACGTTGTCCTAAGTGTACCTTTTTGCTGGCTGTTAGAATAGCCAGCTTTTGCTTGGCTAGAAATTGTCTGGACGGCAGTCTGCAGGACTTCGCCTGACTTCCCGTCAGGCTCGTCCCTTGTCCTTGTCCACACAATTTCTAGCTCCAAGGCTTCGAATAGTCATAAGTCATAGTCTCGTCCTCAACTTCCTCCCCACTCACCAATCCTAAACTTACGAGCTATTTTTTATTATTTATAACTTACTTATAAGTTATAAATATATTTTATAAAAAATATTTTAATTAGTCAACTAAAAACTTGATTTGTAAGTTTATAGGTGATAAAATAAGTTAAAAATAAAAATAGGAGTTTCCCATGACCTTTATTATTCAAAATTTTGGACCCAATTTGGCACGACTACGCATAGAAAAAGGAGTAAGCCAAACTCAACTAGCTGAAGATTTAGGAATCGGTAAACAGTCCATCTCTGATTACGAAAAACAAAAAAGCTATCCTACCTTTGCAAATTTGGATAAGATAGCAGAATATTTTAATGCAACTCCAACCCAACTTTTTGGAACCAGTAAAGAGATTGAATTAGAAAAGAGTGTTCTTGAATCGAATGAATACTCTGATAAAGTAAGTGAGATCTTAAAGGCTGTCAAATACACCGAACATTTTCTACAAACTGATGGACAGTACTTAGAGGATTTACTTTACCTAACAAGAGGCAAACAACTATACACAGAAGATGGAGAAGAGTTGTATATTGATCCAACTTCTCAGAAAAGAACATTACATACTCAATATGAACCTGGTTTTATTGTAGCAAGAGAAAAATCTCCTTTAGAACTTTTAATTGAAAATAAGGAGCTATTAGATTAAAAAAAGCGAGGATATGTACTGATCCCAAAAGTTAGATTTTTTCTGTCTAACTTTTGGGGTGCAGTACATTTTCAACTCTCTTATTTATTTTCTTATCTCACATAATTACTTCACATGTCCAGGCTCATCAAATTCATTTTTTTCAATAACATATGCCATATTTGCATCCTTATTGAACAAAGAACATATATCTATTATGCTACAAAAGCTCCCTGACCGCAAAATTCCATTTATTTGTAACCTTCTTCCTACTTTCTATTTTACTTTTCTGACAGAAAAGATTATAATAAGGAGTATTTTTTTTTCGGAGGTTTTTATGTCATTTCTATCAAAAAATTGGGCAGGACTGTTAGCCTGTCTTATTATATCTATCATCTCTTGGGTTTTAGGAGGCTTCTTGCCTGTTGTAGGAGCACCAGTTTTCGCCATTTTTATCGGAATGATTCTCCATCCCTTTCTCACTTCCTATAAACAACTGGATGCCGGCTTGACTTATAGCTCCAAAAAATTGCTTCAGTATGCTGTTATCTTGCTTGGATTTGGACTCAATATCTCTCAAGTTTTCGCAGTTGGAAAATCTTCCCTTCCTGTCATCCTCTCAACTATTTCAATTGCTTTGATTATAGCTTTCTTTTTCCAACGCTTTTTTAATCTGGATACAAAACTAGCTACCTTGATTGGAGTTGGATCTTCTATCTGTGGCGGTTCTGCCATTGCAGCGACTGCTCCTGTTATTCACGCCAAGGAAAAAGAAGTGGCCCAAGCCATTTCTGTTATCTTTTTCTTCAATGTCTTGGCAGCTCTTATCTTTCCAACTCTAGGTTCTTGGCTCCATCTTTCCAACGAAGGTTTTGCTCTCTTTGCGGGTACTGCGGTCAACGATACTTCCTCTGTAACAGCCACAGCTAGCGCTTGGGATAGTCTTTACAATAGCAACACTCTTGAATCTGCCACTATTGTCAAACTGACACGCACCCTGGCTATTATCCCTATAACTCTCTTCCTCTCCTATTGGCAAAGCCGTCAACAAGGCAACAACCAAGGGGTAAAGCTTAAAAAAGTCTTCCCCGTTTTCATCCTCTACTTTATCCTAGCTTCTCTGCTAACTACTCTTCTCACATCTTTCGGTGTCAGCAATAGCTTCTTTTCACCTCTCAAACAGCTCTCCAAATTCCTCATCATCATGGCTATGAGTGCTATTGGTCTCAAAACAAACCTCATTGCTATGATCAAATCCAGTGGAAAATCCATTCTTCTTGGAGCCCTTTGCTGGATTGCTATCATCCTGACTAGTCTTGGCATGCAATTACTCATCGGTATTTACTAAGAAAAAAGGGAGCCTAAAGGCTACCTCAGAACGTAGACAAACGTCATTTTTGGCGTTTGTCTTTTTGTATGTTCAAAGATATTTTGTCTTATCATCTACTATTCCATCCAAAAATCTGATTTAAATCAAAATAAAAAGGGATATTCCCTATCCATTTCGATAATTTTTTCATTAATTTGTTTTTCCATTTTATCCTCCGATTAGTCTCGCACTGATATTTATTGATAACAACACTATATTTCTAGTATAGCATAATCATCAGATATTATAGGTTTTCAAACCAAATGAGAGTCATTCGTTTTTGCCCCACTTTTGCCCCATTTTTAAATCATGACATTGGAAATACCTAAAAGTACTTCCCTAAAATCACTTATATTTCAATATTTTTAATTACTCTCAATATGAAAATCCTTTCCAAATCCATGCAGGGGGCATAGAAATATAGAAGAAAAAGCCTTGATTTACAAGGCTTTTTTGTTTGTACTTTTATTGTTTATTCGAATCTTTCTCAATTTTAAAACGTATATCACAGCTTCCCTTCCTCTATCTCTTTTAAAAATCTTGTCATATAGATCAAGTGTCCTTTATTTGTATGTACATTAGCATCTAGGTATTCCAAGCATTTCCTAGCTCTAGGAGTGACTGAATATAGAGCTTTTACCTTTTCCCTCATTTCTAATGCCTCTAATACCAGCTCTTCATCTTTCTTTGCTTCTTCTTGGGATTGCTTCAATTCTGATTGTTTTAGCTCCTTTAATACCTTTACTTTTTCAGCAAGGTCTGTTAAATTACTCAGCTTTTCTTCATATTCGCTTCTTATTCTGTTTCCTTGTTGTTGTAGCCATTTTTTTAATTCTTCAAAGCTCTCATAAAGGTTCTTCCGTTTTAGCAGCTTTAACTCCTCTTCTCTTTGGAGCCGCTCCCCCTCTAATTTCCTTTCCTCTTCTTCTTTAGCAATTCTATTCCTCGTCTCAGCCTCCTGCTCCTCTTGCTTCGCCTCCTTCCTCCACTGTTTCAATTTTTCTTTGTAGCTTTCAATATCAAATATTTCATTGAGTTCTGGATGAAGATAATCATTTATGACATAAATGATACGCTCAATCTTATTATACGCCAACTGACGTTCCTCATTTTTTCTGCTTAAAGCCATTTTAAAAAGAATATAATCGTTCCATGGATTAAACTCATTTTCTTTATCCTCTTTAAAATAACCCCTACTATAAAAATCTTCCAGCATCTCTTCATCCATCACTTCACGAAGATCTTCAAACTTTAGATTCTTTTTTAATTTATAAGTTTTTTCTGCTCTCTTTATACTTTTAGTTAGTTCTTCATTTTCAAACTTCTCAATACAGGAAGAACCGATTGGAGAAAGCTCTATCCCAGAGCCATCATTCCTAGTAATAGCAAATACTTTCTTGAGGCTTTTATGACCGCATAAACAACTTTGTTTTCTATCAGCATCAATTTTTACAAGTTCTGCTTTTGTCCACTCCATTTTTGCCTCTTCCCAATTATCAGCAATACTCAGTTCAACAACTGTCTCTTTCAATAGTTCCTCTGACATTTTTATATCCCCTTATTCCAAATGTTGGTTCCTCAAATTGAGTGAATCTTTTCCTCATATTTCTAGTACAAGTATAACAAAAAAGAAGATAATTGAAAACGTATACATATAATCCTCTAGAAAATTTCCACAAAAAAATCCCCTTCCTTTAGACACAAGAAAAGGAGGGGCATCACATAGAAAAAACTACGAGAGAAGACTGAAGCAAAATGTGTTTGACGAAAACTTGATAAAGATGATCACACACCGAGCATATTCCTAAGGATGTCTTATAATTTTTTTAGTTTAGGAATTAAGAAAGATTATATATCAAGTTTTGATGTACTTCACGCTTGTACATCAAAGCGGCCTTCCCCGTAGTTCTGAGCAACTAATTTGTTCTAGGAAACATCTTAGTTGCTTTTTATTTTAAAACAACTATATTACGGAACATCACAGTCTTGATTAACAAAAGGATACAAGATAGTGACTGATTGTAAAAAACATTCTTAACTCTGCTTTCTAAAAAGCGACCACTGCTAATTCGGAGTTGGAGTAAAAAATCTCTGTCCCTTAAGGGAACAGAGATGAAATTTATTTCTTCTTAGCACGGAAGACAATGAAGCCTACCAAGCCTACTAGAGCTACTCCAGCAGCAATCATGATCCAGCTAGCATTCTCACCCGCTTTAGGGAGAACTTTCTTGGTTCCAACATTAGAAGCATTTCCTCCGCCAGTACCATTGTCTGATTCGATGATCACAACAGTGCTTCCTGTAGTGCTGCTTGAGCTAGAAGTCGTGCTACTGCTACTTGAGCTAGAGCTAGAACTACTACTGCTGCTGCTCTTAGAACTATTGTCCGAGCTAGGTTTCGGCGGCTGCGGAACTCCTGGAACTGGTGTATTGGTAATGTTCATACCATCAACAGTAGCTGTATAACCATAAACACGGTCTTCAGTAACTGAGTAGACAATATCTTTTCCATCTTCACCAGTCGCTGGCAAGTCAGTGAACTCATACTTCCACTCACCCTTATCATTCGGACCAACTTCTTTATGAGCGACTTCGGCGCCATTTGCATAGAGACGAACGGTAATCTTGTCTGGACGTTTGCCATCTTTATTGTTGTCATCATTCCAAGTCTTGGTACCTGAAGCGGTAATCAATGCCTTACGGTTGGTAAAGTCTTTGTAAATAATACCAGAACCATAATTTTTGAGCTGAGCGGCATTAACCTGAATCTCTTCATCTGACAGTTGGTAACCTTCTGGTGCCTTGGTTTCCTTAATCAGATAATGCTCCTTAATCAAGTTGCTGAAAGAAGCAATCCCATTAGCATCACTGGTTGCTTTTTGAACAATTGTCACACCATCTTCATCGTACAATGTGAATTCAGCACCTGCTAAGGCTTTACCAGCTTCATCTTTCTTAGTCACCTGCACACCATAGACATCCCCATGTGCATAGCCGTTCGCACGTTGGTAGCGGACAGCAACTGATGATTTTTGTTCTTCGATATTGTCTGCTCGCATGATTGCTTCATTCGGGAAGACTGTTCCATCAGCCGGAACTGTAGGGAAGTTAACACGATAGCGAACATAGAAGCCTTCATTGGCACCGATATGCCCCATGTTAATGGTAAAGGAACGCTTGTCAGCAGCAAGGTTAATCGTATAATTTGCTGTCACATCCTCGCGTTGCTGACTTAGTCGATAAGAGTTATCAGCTGGGTCAACAACCCATGAACCTTTAAGAATTTGGAAGCTGTTAAGATCAATTTCTCCGGTATTAAAGCCCAGAGTATCTGAAATAACAACATTATCCAGTTCTTGATTTTGTTGGTTGATATTCAGACTGTAAGTAATGCTCTTGATATTATCCGCATTATTCCAGCCATATTTTATGAAAGTATAAGGAGTTGCTTGGCCAGGAAGACCTTTGTAGTCAATTTTTCCATACTCAATGATCTTCTTGCCAACGATAAGTTTCAGAGGGATTGAGCCTTTATCTCGAACCACATTATGGTCAACACGAGCTAAAAGATGAACTTTCCCTTCAATATGAGAGCGAGTCAGGACATAGTCTGTATAAGTCAGTGTAAGCTGCTTAGAGCTTGCATCAACCACAGCTGTCGCTACGAGATTGCCGTCATCATCTTTGACTTCAAAATCAGCTCCCTCCAAGGCAAACTCAACAGGAAGTCCAATGGTAGTAGTATCTCCTGGCTGAACCTTGCCGTAATTGAAGGCAAAGTTTGCGTCAATTTGAAATTTTTCCCATGGGGAAAGGCTGTCAGTCAGTGCTTCACCCTTCTGATTGTAGACATTGATTGATGTGATAACATCATCTACCGTGTTAGCTCTGGCAGATTGACTGCTAGAAAACAGGCTAAAGAGGAGCACAAAGACTACTGAGAAAAAGCGCGCAATAGTATGAGATATTTTTTTCATAAATAATCCCTCCATTTTTCCTTTTTTCCTTTTTACTGAACATGTAAAAAACATTAAGATTTCTTTACATTTCCAATTTACTACATATATTAGACTAGCATACGATTGACCATAAGTCAACTAATTACCTTAACCGGTTCCGGTTTGGTACACAGGTTGTAAACCAGTTTATTTCTCCAAAAACCTTGTCATATAGGAGTTGGAAACAGTTTCATTCGTCACCTTTTTGTATTCTTTGAAACAAAATTGTAATATTTGACAACCTAATAAATGAACAAACATTGATAATATGACTACAAAATTAATCATATATATAAATATATTTTGACAATAAACATAAGTATGAAAGCTTCGGACAAGACTTGTTATAATCAAAAAAACTGAACAAATCTGCTCAGTTTTTTGTTTGGTAAATATAAGCTAAAGATTATATCTAATTTATACGAATATATAATCCTACTATTTTTCTACATCATACCGCCCATCATGCCTGGATCCATAGCTGGAGCTGGGCTAGCTGGTTCTGGTTGATTAGCTACTACTGCTTCGGTTGTCAAGATAAGGCTGGCAACAGAAGCGGCATTTTGCAAGGCTGAACGGGTCACCTTAACTGGGTCAATGATTCCTGCCTCAATCATGTTAACCCATTCGCCAGTCGCTGCATTGAAGCCTATACCAGCTTCAGAGTTTTTCAGACGATCAATGACGATTGAGCCTTCAAAGCCTGCATTCAGAGCGATTTGACGAACAGGCTCTTCCAAGGCACGGAGAACGATGTTACGACCAGTCGCTTCATCCCCTGCCAACTCAAGACCTGCGACAGCGTCCAGTACGTTGATATAGGCCGTACCACCACCTGATACGATTCCTTCTTCTACCGCTGCACGGGTTGCATTAAGAGCATCTTCGATGCGGAGTTTCATTTCTTTGAGTTCTGTTTCGGTTGCAGCTCCAACCTTAATCACAGCTACACCACCGGACAATTTAGCCAGACGTTCTTGCAGTTTTTCACGGTCAAATTCAGAAGTGCTGCTTTCAATCTGTGACTTAATGACTGCCACACGGTTAGCAATAGCTTCAGGATTGCCAGAACCTTCTACAATCACAGTGCTGTCCTTATCAACAGTGACTTTAGAAGCTTGTCCAAGCGCTTCAATCGTAGCGTCTTTGAGCTCTAAACCAAGATCATCTGTAATCACTGTACCGCCTGTCAAAATAGCGATGTCTTCCAACATAGCCTTACGACGATCACCAAAGCCTGGTGCCTTGACAGCTACGACATTAAAGGTTCCGCGAATCTTGTTAAGAACCAGCGTTGGCAGAGCTTCTCCGTCCACATCATCTGCGACAATCAAGAGCGGACGATTAGTTTTCAAGATATTTTCCAATAAAGGAAGAATCTCTTGAATGTTAGAAATTTTCTTGTCAGTAATCAAGATGTAAGGATTGTCCAGTTCGGCTACCATTTTTTCATTGTCGGTTACCATGTACTGAGACAAGTAGCCGCGGTCAAATTGCATCCCCTCAACCACATCCAGCTCAGTTTCCATCCCTTTGGACTCTTCGATGGTGATGACTCCGTCATTTCCAACTTTTTCCATAGCTTCAGAGATGTACTCGCCGACTTTTTCGCTGCGAGAAGATACGGCAGCAACCTGTGCAATAGCTTCCTTGTTAGAAACAGGTACTGAGTTAGATTTCAGAGCTTCAACAGCTGTCGCAACAGCTGCTTCAATCCCGCGGCGGATACCGATTGGATTAGCACCAGCTGTAACATTTTTAATCCCCTCGCGGACGATAGCCTGTGTCAAAACAGTTGCTGTTGTTGTTCCGTCACCAGCGATATCGTTAGTCTTTGAAGCAACTTCTGACACCAGCTTAGCGCCCATGTTTTCAAAATGATCTTCCAGTTCGATTTCCTTGGCAATGGTCACACCGTCATTAGTGATAAGGGGTGAGCCAAAGGATTTTTCCAAAACGACATTGCGGCCTTTAGGACCCAAAGTTACCTTAACAGTATTCGCCAAGATGTCAACACCACGAACCATACTGCTTCTTGCATCTGCTGAAAATTTAATATCTTTTGCCATTTTATTATTCCTCTCTTCTAATCTTACTCGACAACTGCTAGAATATTGGCTTCACTGACTAAGAGATAAGCTTCATCTCCGTCCTTGACTTCTATGCCTGCGTGATTTTCTACGAGAACCTTGTCCCCTTCCTTAACGCTCAGGGCTACTAGCTCACCGTTCAAAGTACGAATGCCTTGACCGACTGCGACAACTTCTCCTGTCTTAGTCGCTGCTTGGCCGTTGCCTGCAATGACAAATCCGCCAACTTTCTGCTCTTTTTCTTCTACTTTTAGGACCACACGGTCTCCTAATGGTTTTAACATGGTTTTCCTCCAAAGATTGAATTTTTAGCACTCTAAACTATCGAGTGCTAATCTATAGTTATTATTTTATCACTTGGTCAGAAATAGTCAAGAAAAAAACCGGCTAGATGAAAGAAAAATTTTATTTTTTTATTCACTGCTTCCTAGAGTCAAAGAAAAAAACAAGTCCGAGCTAAAATCCTCTCAGACTTGTCTTTAGGGGGAATGTCTATCTTGCAAGTTTTAGTTTTGCTTCAAAATCATCAATCACTTTTTGCAGATTTAGGCGTCCTCTATAGATACCATAGCCAAACAAAAGCATGGCTAAGATTCCTAGTAGAGCTAGGACGATTCCTGCAATCAGTGCTAGGAGATTGGTCTCATGAAAGAGATAAATCAGAACAAGACCGATGCTGGCAATGGCAAAGAAGAGACTGAACCAGCGTCCTAGATTTTCAATCATATGCTTCTGGTAGTGAATTTCTGTTTCATAGCCTTGAATCAATTCTTGTTCTGTCATGATCTTCTCCGTTCTTTCTTTTACTCTGCTCAAATAAATTTGTATTAGGCTAGCAGAAAATCGGACTTACTGCCAGCCTAAAATTGAGCGAGAATTAGTATTTAAGTTGAGGGTCAAAGATGCCAAGCGCTACACCAATCAAAGCAATGACAACCAAGAGGAGCATAACGAGGTTTGGTGATACTTTTTTCTTGGCCATCAGCCACCAACAAAGGGTGATAAAGCCAGCTGTTAAGAGACCTGGATAAACACCATCAATCTTTTCTTGCAACTTCAGGAAAGCTTCGCCATCAGCATTTTTCAGCTCTAATGAAGTCGTTACAGATACCCAAGTTGCAGCAACTGCCCCGATAACCATACCACCAATGACACTGATTGCCTTACGAAGCGCCTGTCCTTTAGGTCCTACAAGGAATTCTACCGCCTTGTCCCCTAATTCATAGCCTTTGAAGTAGGCAAAGCGCATACCGCCATAGATGAGAACATTCCAGACAAGGATATAGAAGAGAGCCCCGATAGGATTTCCACCTTTCGAGAGGCCAAGGGCAATCCCCAGCAGAACCGGAATCAAAGTTCCGACAACCAAAGAGTCACCAATACCCGCGATAGGTCCCATGAGACCGGCACGCATACCATTGATAGTTTCGCCATCAACAGCGTCACCATTGGCACGCGCTTCTTCCAAACCAGCTGTAATCCCCACTACCAAAGCTCCGAGCTGAGGTTCTGTGTTGAAGAAAGCCGTATAGGTCTGCATAGCTTCTTTCTGCTCTGCTTTGTCTTTGTAGAGTTCTTCCACGATTGGCAGCATAGAGGTCAAGTAGCCGAAAGTCTGCATGTGCTCTTGAGAGAAGCAAGTCAAGTGACCATAGTACCAATGGTGGAATGATTTCGCTAAAGTCTTTTTAGTTATTTTCTTTCTTTCAGCCATCTTAGATATCCTCCTCATCGTCATCAAAGTCAGCCCCACCAGCCGGCGCAGTTACTCGAGCTGATTTGATTACTTCCAATTCATAGTAAATTACTGCAAAAATCAATGAAACAACTGCACTGGCAACCAAATTAAGACCGAGTGATTTAGCCAAGGTGAAGCCCACAAAGAATGGAATAAAGTCAGCAGCTTTCGTAACGATTTGTTTCAAAAGAATGGCAATACCGACACATGGGAGAAGAGCTCCGACTGTAAAGAGGGATTTCATGATGAAGCCATCCATTGGCAGGTGGGCCTTCATCAGTTCAACCATATTCGGACCAAACTTCGTGATAATCATGGTTGGAAGGAAAGAGAAGACAAAGTGGGAAATCCAAGGATAGACCCAGTCAACAGCGTAAAGCTTTTTGAATTCGCCTTTTTCAACAGCTTTCCAGCCAATATGCTGCCAAAGCAAGTTTGTAGTAGCTGTTCCATAGAAGAGAACTGTACCGATAGTACCAACTGCTGCTCCGATTGGTGCAGCTGCTGCAGCGATAGCAGATTCAGACGTGATTCCTTTAGAGTGAACAAACAAGATTGCGAGAGGAATCCCAATGTAAGAAATCGCCCGCACGTCAGCAGAAACTGTTCCACCTGGTGTTACCAGAGCGATATAGAGGACCTGAAGGGCTACCCCAACCATAATCCCTGTTTTTAAATCTCCAAGAATCAACCCGCTAATCAAACCTCCGACCAGAGGACGTCCCAAAGTGTAGTTACCAATACTAGAACCACCCATACCAGGCATAGAAGCTAAACTAGCGAAAAGACCCAGTAAAGCGGCTTGCAGCCAAGAAATTGTCATAATAGACTCTCCTTTTCATTATTGTAATTAAAAACCAAATTTAGACTTGAAATCGCTCCAGTAACCGATGGAAACATCTGGCAAGAGCTGGAATTTGACTTTGTAACCAGCTTTTTCAATCGCTTCAATCGCTTCTGCCTCTTCCTGAGTGATAGACTGGTTGTTGCCCAGCTTAACAGCTCCCGGACGGTCATTAGCCGGACCAACGATGATTTCCTTAACATCCCCAGGTACAAAACCTTGGTCCACTAGGATTTCCTTCATATCCACGGGATTTTTCGTAATGAGGAAATAGCGGCTGTCTGACTCGGTGACCTTGCCTGATTTTTCCTTGAAGGCTTCCTTGGTCCAAACAAAAGTCTTCTTGTCAGAAGCTCCCTTGTAGGCCTGAATCAAAACCTTGTTTCCTGCCGCAGCATTATTAACTGCAATCAAGCCATCACAAGGGTATTCCTTAGCCCAGCGAGTGACTGTTTGACCGTGGATCATGCGGTCGTCAATCCGTACAAATGATACTGTCATCTTTAAAATCTCCTTTTATCTTTTATAATGTATAGCGGAAGCACTAAATGTCGTCTTCATCTTCGTCAGCTACATCGCTTACGACTTCAAATTCCTGCAAAGCAGCTGTGGCCTCGGAAAGGATAGCCTGAGCCAGCTCTTTTCCGTCTAAGATGTCTTTCATAACCAAGCCAGTCAGTCCCATAGTCAGGTTCAAACCTCCCAAGATAACTGCTGAGTCGAGCTTACCCATGTCAGCTAAGACGCTAGCTGCTGTCGTCAGAGGACTGCCTCCTACAATATCGGCCAGCACTAAGACACTGTCATCAGCGCTTAAGCCAGCCAAGGCCTGAGTAAAATCAACTGCAAAATCATCAACTGACTCGCCTTCCTGAAGACCGACCGCAATCACCTGATCCGTCTTATCTCCGGCAAACATCTTCAAGGAACTCTGCACGCCTGCAGCCAGTCCCCCATGGCTGACCAGTACAAGGTATTTCATCTTTACTGCCTCCTTTATCCTTCAACTTCTTAGCCAAGTCAGGCTTTAGATGACGAAGGATTTATTGATGATTTTATTGTACAAGATTTGTAATCGGTTTCATATTGTCAAATGTCATTTTGCCCAGATGACATTTGTTAGGAAAAATATGACATTTGTCATATTGGTCTAGTCAGCTGTGCTTTTTTCTGGCTTAATTAGAAATAAAAAAGAAAGCAGATTATTTTCCGCTTTCTATTTCTCTTTGAATGCTCGGTAGGGCGCTGTCAATCTCTTGATTCTGCATAGCATTTTGAATCAGATAGTCCATCCGGTCCATCGTATGACGGTCTACTTCTAGACTGATGTCAATGATAGAGCGATTCATCATGTGGTCTAGCCTCTCAGAAGTCAAGGAATCCAAGCCAAAATCATCGGCCTGTAAGATTTCTCTACCCTGTTGACTTTTCACTACAGATGGTAAAACTGAGGTCCCCTGCGATTTTTCAAACAAGGCCTGCTGACTTTCTTTATCCTGTGACAGCAAGAGCATAAATTCCCAAGCCAACTTTTCTTGCTTGGTATTGGAAGACATGGCAAAGAGCGAGGTCTTAACTTGTGTTCCCATCACCTGGCTATTAGCTGTTGGCATCGGGATACAGGTCCAAGAAAAGCTAGAATACTTGGCAACATGGTAAGGGTAGGGCTTGTAGGTCCGATACTGGGCCAGACTCATGGGGTAGAAGGCCACCCGCCCCTCATCAAAATCATTAGAAGTCACCTTATAATGCTGGCTGAGCATGTCTAGCTTGCTCATAAAGGCCAAGGCTTGGTGCATCTCTGAGCTGTCTACATTGATACCGGATTTATCGGTAAGATGACCGCCGTAAGCTACCAGAGCCTGCTGCCAAGTGTAATCCGTAATACCGTACTGATCCACCACACCATCGTCATTGGTATCCTTGGTTACTTTCTTGCAAATCTCATAGAAATCCGCCAGGGTCCAACCTGACTCAGGAATGCTAATTCCTTCTTTTTCAAGCAGGTCTTTATTGACACACATCATGATGGGATTGCTCTCAACTGGAAGAGCATAGCTGACTCCCTGATATTGCCCGGCTTCATAAGCCACCGGATAAAAAGCCTTTCGTTCATCATCCGTTAGGAGGGTATCCAAGGATTTAAGCGCGCCAGTCGAAGCCAACATGCTAAAGTCGTTTTCCGGTACCATAAAGAGATCCGGCTGCTCGCCTTTCAAGACTTGCTCTGCCAGCCAGTCAGCGTAATCATCCTTGGGAATACCGCTTTCATAGACGACCTTGACATGAGGATGCGTCTTTTCAAATTTTTTAATCAGGCTGTCCAAGACCTTGTTTTCCCGGCTGTTAGGCACATCCCAGCTAGAGCCAGCATAGACCCCGATACGCAGGACTTTTTCCTGAGCTGAAGCCCAAAAGACAAAAGCTAGGGCAACAGATATGATCAGGACAACCAGTAGGGCCAAATGTCTCAGTCTCCACTTCATTTGTCGCTTTCCTTACTAAAATCTCTCTGAGTGACTCCGGTCTGCACAGCCCATATAGCCAGCTGGGTTCGGTCGCGCAAGTTGAGCTTGGCTAGGATGCCTGACAGGTAATTTCGGACTGTCCCTTCTGATAGAAAGAGCTTGGCAGCAATTTCTTTATTCGAAATTCCAAAGCCAATCTGCTGAATAATCTTCCACTCCGTCCGGCTCATGTCCTCTATATTTTCCTCCGTCACTGTGATAGCAAAATTGGACTGGGCCATCTGTGAAAAGATTTTGAAGACCTTGGTGGCAATATTAGGATTGATCATAGCTCCGCCCCGATAGACTGTCTGAATGGCTTCGTGAAGTTCTTCTGTCGAAACCCCTTTGAGAATGTAACCAGACGCACCGTATTTGAGAGCGGAGAAGATAAATTCATCGTCATCAAAGGTCGTCAGAATGATAATCTTAACATCCGGATACTGCTCTTTGACAGCCTTGGTACAGAGAACACCGTCCATGACTGGCATGCGAATATCCATCAGAATCACATCTGGGCGTACCCGATGAAGCTTTTCCAGCACTTCCTTGCCGTCTCCGACCGTCCCGACCACCTCAATATCTGCGTGGGCTGACAGGATGATTTGCAGAGACTCGCGAATCAAGGCCTGATCGTCTGCTATTAAAACCTTAATCATGTCTTCCTCCTATTTTTGGGATTTCGATATGCGTGTAGAAACCGTCCCGATTTTCAAATCGGACGCTTCCGCCAATAATCATTAGACGCTCCTGCATCTGCTTGAGGCCATAGCCATAGTGGAGTTCATCAAAGCCAACACCATCATCCTGAATGGTCATTACATAGGACTCTTCCTCTAGCAGATCAATCCAGATAGTCTTGGCATGCCCATGGCGGACAGAGTTGGTAATAGACTCCTGAATCACCCGGAAGACAATGTCTTCCTTGGCAATATCCAAGTCAATATTATCCCATTCGTAACGAAGATGAATCTCTAAGTTGGAGATGGCTTCATACTCACGGATAATCTTAATCAGAGCTTCCTTCAAAGTATTATTTTCCAGAGCTCCCGGTCGCATCTTATTGAGCGAGCCGCGGACATCACGGATACCATCTCGAACGACGACTGAGACATTATTGAGCTGCTCCTTAGCCCGATTGGTATCAATATCAACCAAGACCTTGACCGCATCAATACCCGCTGAAATTCCCGTCAGGGCATGGCCCAATGTATCGTGAATCTCTCTGGCAATCCGCTTCCGCTCTCGATCTTCTGCTATTTTTTCGGACAAGGCCAGATAAGAGTTCAACTCGCGATTGGCCTGAGAAGCCATGCGCAGCTCTTCCTCAATCCGATGACGCTCTGTAATAGCCGACAAGATATAGAAGAGCAAAGAAATCATAAAGACGACGATATTGAGGGAGTAGAGAAAGTTCTTGCCAAAAAGCAGCAACAGCCGGACGGACTCTGGGTAAAAACGAATATAGGTATCTAGAGAAGGCAGCTTGATAAAGAGCGACATGAGGTCATAGTTGGACAAGAGCAGCATGCCAAAGCTCAAAATAATGAAAGAAAACCAATACTTCTTGTCCTTAGAAGAATTGAACTCCTTAGAGCCATAGAAAATATCCGCAAACACCAAGAGAATCAAGCCATTGTAGGACGAGTGCAAGACGGAAAAGATGACCAGCATGAGCAAGATTTCAATAATGGTCGCTTTGTCATAGACGGACAGCTGATTGGGGTGGCGCTCGCGATAGTACATGACCAAAAGCAGACTGCCATAGAGGCTAATTGATACCCAGAAAATCAAGCTGGGAGAGCCCGGAATAGCATCCAAACGCTCCAAAAGCGAGTGACTGAAGCCCTTAGCTGCTACATAGTTGGTCGCAAAGAGATAGATGGACGCATTATAGACAATGGCAACTAGATTGATGACCATCAGGGCTATTTTGCTATAAAATATACTTTTTTGAGGTCTCATTATTGCCACCCTGTAACTGTGTATTGACTGATATTATCTCTATTAACCAGATGAACGGGAATCAGGTATTGGCTGTCGTAGGATTTCCCCTCCTGCATCAGCTCAATTACCTGCGCCACCTTGCGCCCCATCTGAATGGGCGATTGGGCCACGGTTCCCTCTATATCGCTAGTCGTAGCCAGAAAGTTTTTGATATCTGGTGAACCATCCACGCCATAGATTGAGATTTTCTTATCAAGACCTTGATTTTTAATAGCAGCCAAGGCCCCGATAGCTGCTCGATCATTGAGCGCCATAACTACATTAAAGTCTAAACCTTCGTCTAGAGCCACTTTGACCTGCGGCATGGTTTCCTCAGTCTGGCCCAGTGTTTCTTTCTGGGAAATAATCCTGTAGCTAGGCTGTTTTTCAATCGTATCAATAAATCCCTGAATCCGGTCCATGGCAGAGACGGCATTGCGGTGCTCTAAAAGGAGAATGTTGGCAGAAGGCAAGCGCTTCATCATGTCCTGGGCAATCAGGACGCCTGCTTGGTAGTTATCAGACACAATGGTCGTATCCACTTTTACATCCTGACTGATAGGCGCATCCACTACGATGATTTTAATACCAGCTTTCTTGGCCTTTTGAAGAGAGGAAATAATGCTTGGACTATTGCTTTTCACCGGATTGATAACAATGACATCAACCTTTTCACGGACAAAAAAGTCAATCTGCTGGCTCTGCTTGCCCTCATCCAGCTCAGGATCCCGAACGTAGAGCCTGCTGCCCTGCTGGTTGGTTTTCTTCTCCAGCTCCGCATTTAAGGTCTTGTAAAAGTCATTATTCATGGTCATGTAGGTCACCCCAATCTTGACCTGCTTCTCATCTGGCAGAACACCCTTGAAATAAACAAAAAGCAAACCCAAGATAAGCAGAATAAAAAGCGGCCAGAGAGCCTTCTTCTGATAATGCTGTATCCGTTTTTTGACCTTAGCTGATACCATTTTTCACCCCCTATGCCGTAAGCGCCTTTATGAAACATATAGGATTATTATATTACAAAGCCTCCAAAAAGCAAAATCTTTCCAGAAACGGCTATAATAAAAGAGGTGAGACAGAATCTAAAAAATCCATGATTTTTGATTCTTGGTCCCACCTCGACAATCATCATTAAACTTTTAAAAGCTGGATAGAAATAGACTTTCAGTCAAACAGATCTTGCATCCTGCAAAACTGAATGATGATTTTTTAGAGCAAGGTCATTTCCCAGTCTTTGCTCCTTGCTTAAAAGGGAAGTTCCTCTTCTTCCAACACCAAATCTGCTAAATCAGCTCCGCTATTATTTTCACGCAGAGCGCGCTGGGCCCGACTTTCCAGGAGCTGGAAGCTATGACAGAGCACTTCTGTCACATAATGAGTCGCCCCCTCCTTCTCATAGCGACGAGTCCGTAGCTCACCATCCAGAGAAATCAAGCTGCCCTTACTTGCATAACTGGCTAAAGTCTCAGCTAGACGCCCCCAGACAACCACATTTACAAAATCCGCCTCACGCTCACCGCTCTGAGATTTATAACGACGATTAACTGCGACCGTTGCACGAGCCACAGATTTTTCATTCGCAGTCTTGTGCAGTTCAGGCATAGCCGTCAGCCGGCCGATTACAATTACTTTATTATACATTTTATATCCTCCTAACTTATCATTCGTAAAAGGAGGCAAAAAGTGAAAAAAATGTGGTATAGTATAGATAAAAAGGAAAGTTGCAGCTTTTTGTCCCCTTCCTATTAGATTTGTATAATGGAGGCTCCGATGGCCATTAAACATTCCCCTGTGAAAAATCTTATTTTTATCCTGATTTCTCTGTGGTTCGGAGGTTTTTCTGCCTGGGCTGCCGTAGACTACCTAACTAGCTCCAACCCCTACAAAGACACTAGTTTCTTTGTCCTTAGTCTGCTGGTTGCTGCTTTCTTCTTACTGCTCCTTATCTTTGCTATTCGCAGGCTAACCATTCATGCGACTATCCTCTCCTTTGACCACGAAAATGTAACCTACTATTATAGCGGACTCTTATCAGCTGCCACCTACTGCATTCCTATGCAGCAGATTAGTCATGCTCGCTACAGCCGAGACAGTGAAGAATCCGAGATTAGTCTTTGGATGGAGGACGGTTTCCATGACTTTGCAGCCTTTAACCATCCCCACCACAAAATTTATGCCTATCCTGACAGCCAGCTCATCGGCATTGTTTTCAAGAGAAAGCGCCTCAAAGCATTGGAAGACCACAGCCTAAACAGCCTTATCTACCAATACAAATACAGCACTCCGAGCCAGATTCCCACAGCCACTCCTCAATCATCAACCGACTCGCAAAGTAATAGCGACTGCGTCTTCTTTTGAGACAGTGTTGTGATTGTTAAGACAAATCACTTTAGATTACGGAGGATATCTAATGAACTATATAGCTTTTGTTTACTCCATTCTCTTATTATTTTCAACCTATTTTGCTTATAAAAAGAAGATTGGCAGCTCCAAAATCTCATTAATCGTAAGTTTATTTTTATTTTTCCCTAACCCTTCTGAATTTATTTTTCTTCAATTTTTTACTGAAAACTTTAATATCCATACTTTTAATTTTGATCTCAGTAAGTTTTTTCTATGACAGAAAAATGAGTAAGAAGCAAATTCATTATACTCATCATTGTGTTAGATTGATTTTTCATCTGTTAATCATTTATTTTCTCTAGCATTAGCATGAGATAGATTTATAACGCTAAATTTATTACTATAAAAAAAGAGCGAAACGACTACACAAATCGTTTCGCCCTATTTTATATTTCGGATGTTATTAGGATACCCCGCCCATTTCTGAGCTTTTTATGATGTTGAATCCTCTCCCTTATCCCTGCCAATGTTTGGCTGGATCAAAGGCGGTTCCAACTAGTTCACTATCGGCTAATTCAATGATGCCGCGTTTTTGAGGCGCATTAGGTAACTGAAGTTCCCGTGGGCTGCACATCATCCCAAAACTCTTTTCGCCTCGAAGTTCTCCCGGGAAAATCAAATTCCCTTTCGGCATCATAGCACCCGGCAGAGCCACAATCGTTTTGAGGCCGACTTTGGCATTAGGAGCACCGGCCACGATTTGAACGGTCTTATCAGCAGCTACCTGCACTTGGCAAATATTCAGGTGATCACTATCTGGATGAGCTACCATATCAACGATTTCTCCAACCACAAACTTCGGCTGGCTGTCATTGACCAAGTCCGCTGGGAATCCTTCCTTGCTTAGCTCCTGATTGAGAATGACCACTTGCTCATCTGTCAAAAAGACCTGTCCGCGCTCTGCAATTTCAAAAAGGTCTGACTGCTCAAAAATATTCCAAGCAACAGTCTGGCCATTGTCTTCACGGTAAACACGCGCTACCCGTCCCTTGCGCTCAGCTGCCAGTTTAGCTCCTTGATTGTCCGCAGCAATAATCATCAACACGTCGCCGACATATTCTTTATTATAGGTAAAAATCATTTTACGCTCCCTTTTTCTCTTATACTAGCTAAAAATTCATTGATTTGGCTCTTGGTCTTGCGGTCACGATTGACCAGACGGCCAATCTCCTGTCCCTTTTCCAACACTACTAAGCTGGGAATCCCGTAAATGTCCCACTCTTTGGCCAGATCCAAATAGGCATCACGGTCCACTTGGATAAAGCGATAGTCAGGATTTTCCCCTTCTATCTCTGGCAAAAAAGGTTGGATAAATCGGCAATCTCCGCACCATTCAGCCGTGAAAAAGAAGACAGTCTTCTCCCCATCATTGACATAAGAAGCCAATCCCTCTAAATTTGTAGGGATAATCATGCTTCTTCCTCGTAGCTTAGCTGACCATTTTCATAGACAAAGGCAAAATGACGGTCATCCTCTAGGACCAGACCACCAACCAAGCGGTCATCTGTGGACTCGTATAGCTTGACATAAAGGCAGGAAATAGTACCCTGACTGGAAAAGAAATCTCGCACAAGCTCGACGATTTCCTCACGATTACGCAGTCGTTTCTGCTCCTGTACGACTTTGGCTGCCCCAAAAGCCAGCGCTCCAGCCCCCAAAAGGGCGGTTGTGGTTAAAATGATTTTTTTAGCTTTCATGTAGAATATTTTAACACAAAAGAGCAGAGGCGACAAACAATATTCCAGATTTTCCTGGGAGAAGCTGGATTCCTAAGCGGGCAGTCCTCTTGATTCAGGCAAGCTATAAGATTTTCCTACTCATTTACCGCAAAAAGTGATAAAATAGGGAGCAGAAAGAAGGTAAGTTTATGACAACATTATTTTCAAAAATCAAGGAAGTAACAGAGCTTTCTGCTATTTCAGGTCACGAGGCACCTGTTCGCAGCTACCTGCGGGAAAAAATCACTCCGCATGTCGATGAGGTCGTCACCGACGGTCTGGGCGGTATCTTTGGGGTTCGCCATGCAGAAGCTGAAAATGCTCCCCGTGTATTGGTAGCGGCCCACATGGACGAGGTTGGCTTCATGGTCAGCGAGATCAAAGCTGACGGAACCTTCCGCGTAGTGGAAATCGGCGGCTGGAACCCACTGGTCGTTAGCAGCCAACGCTTCAAACTCTTTACCCGTGAAGGTCGGGAAATCCCTCTTATCTCAGGCTCTGTCCCTCCTCATCTGACGCGCGGATCTGGCGGACCAGTTATGCCACAGATTGCAGATATTGTCTTTGACGGTGGCTTTGTGGATAAGGCGGAAGCTGAAAGCTACGGCATCCGTCCAGGAGACACGATCGTGCCAGACAGCTCTGCTATTCTAACAGCTAACGGTAAAAATATCATCTCCAAAGCCTGGGACAATCGCTACGGCGTCCTAATGGTCAGCGAATTGGCTCAAGCCTTGTCTGGTCAACCACTAGGCAGCCAACTCTATGTCGGCGCCAATGTTCAAGAAGAGGTTGGCCTGCGTGGAGCCCATGCTTCAACGACAAAATTTGCCCCTGAAGTCTTTCTGGCTGTGGATTGCTCCCCAGCGGGTGACATCTACGGTGGTCAAGGGGCCATCGGCGACGGAACGCTAATTCGCTTCTTTGACCCTGGTCATCTCATGCTGCCAGCTATGAAGGACTTCCTCTTGACAACTGCTGAGGAAGCAGGTATCAAGTATCAATACTACTGCGGTAAGGGCGGAACGGATGCTGGTGCTGCCCATCTCCAAAGCGGCGGCGTACCATCTACTACCATTGGTGTCTGCGCCCGCTACATCCATTCCCACCAAACCCTCTATGCCATGGACGATTTCCTGCAAGCCCAAGCTTTCCTGCAAGCTCTGGTCAAAAAGCTAGATCGCTCAACGGTGGACACGATTACCAACTATTAATTTCAAAAGGCAGCCCGTTCTTCATTCGGGCTGCTATCTCTTTTGTCTGATACTTCCTCTTTCAACTTTCCAATTTGAAGAAAATTTTGTTATAATGCTTAGCAGAGGTGAAAATATACATGAAAAAAATTGCTTTTGATTCTGAGAAATACTTAAACCTGCAGCGCGACCATATCTTGGAGCGCATTAATCAATTTGAGGGCAAATTGTACATGGAATTCGGCGGTAAAATGCTGGAAGACTTCCATGCTGCCCGTGTCCTGCCAGGCTATGAGCCGGACAATAAAATCAGACTGCTTAAAGAGCTCAAGGAACAAGTAGAGATTGTCATTGCCATCAATGCCAACAACATTGAGCACTCTAAGGCGCGTGGGGATTTGGGCATTTCCTATGATCAGGAAGTGCTGCGACTAATCGATACCTTTAACGAGCTGGATATTTATGTAGGCTCAGTGGTCATCACCCAGTATTCCGGTCAGCCGGCAGCTGATTTCTTCCGCAGCCAGCTGGAAAAGAATGGTATCGCCTCCTACATCCACTACCCGATCAAGGGCTATCCGACCGACATGGACCATATCATCTCACCTGAAGGTATGGGGAAAAACGACTACATCCAAACTAGCCGTAATCTAGTCGTAGTGACCGCACCTGGTCCTGGTTCTGGTAAATTAGCTACTTGCCTATCCAATATGTACCACGACCAAATCAATGGCATTAAGTCAGGCTACGCCAAGTTTGAAACCTTCCCAGTTTGGAATCTGCCCCTGCACCATCCGGTCAATTTAGCTTATGAGGCAGCTACGGCAGACCTCGACGATGTCAACATGATTGATCCTTTCCACCTGCAAACCTACGGAAAAACCACTGTCAACTACAATCGTGATATTGAAATTTTCCCAGTCCTTAAGCGCATGCTAGAACGTATCCTTGGAAAATCACCTTATGCTTCTCCAACGGACATGGGCGTCAACATGGTCGGCTTTGCTATTGTGGACAATGAGGCTGCCATTGAAGCATCTCAACAGGAAATCATCCGTCGCTACTACCAGACGATTCTGGACTTCAAGGCAGAGCGTGTTCCTGAATCTGCTGTCAAGAAAATCGAACTCTTGATGAACGACCTAGGCATCACACCGCTGGACCGTAAGGTAACAGTTGCTGCGCGTGCCAAGGCTGAAAGCACTGGTGAGCCAGCTCTGGCCTTGGAATTGCCAAACGGTGAAATCGTAACTGGTAAAACCTCTGAACTCTTTGGCCCTACGGCTGCTGTATTGATTAATGCCATTAAGAAATTAGCTAACATTGCCAAAGAGACCAAGCTGATCGAGCCTGAGTATGTCAAGCCAATCCAAGGACTGAAAATCAATCATTTGGGCAGTCGCAATCCTCGTCTTCACTCCAATGAAATCTTGATGGCTCTGGCAATCACAGCCATGGAAAATCAGGATGCTGCGCATGCCATGCAGCAACTCGGCAATCTCAAGGGCAGCGAAGCCCACTCCACTGTCACTCTGACTGATGAAGACAAAAATGTCCTGCGCAAGCTAGGCATCCATGTTACAATGGACCCCGTTTACCAGTATGATCGACTTTATAGAAAATAAAAACAAGCTCTGTTAAAAGCTTGTTGAGGAAGCTGGCTCTGCCAGCTTTTTTTGTTAATAACGCTTAGACAAGATAAAACGCAAGAGATAGTAAAGTCCCAAAACCAGGATAATGGTCAAGGTCAGAAACTGATTGAGATTTAAGATGATTGGGAAAACCATAGACAGAACACTCAAGCACGCTGCCAGCAGCAAAAGGATATTAAAAAGCAAAGTACGAGTCTTTTCGTCAATCATGCGATTGCGCTCATCAGTCACCTGAATGTAGAGCTTATCAAAATTTTCTTCCCGTCTTAGAGCAAGATTATACCGAATGGTCATCAAAGAAAACCCCAGTAGGATGCCGACCATGACTCCTTCCTGCTGATCATCCAGAGAATGAAAGTGGCTCCAGGCCAATCCTACCAAGATGATAAAAGTTAAGATTCGCCCCACGATAACTTTCCTTTGAATTTTTTTCCTAAATTCTTGTTTCGTTAGTGTTTCCATGTCGGCCTCCTATTTTTCATACGCTTGAAAAATTTTCAAAATTACCACAATCAGGAACATTCCCACAAAAGGCAGGATTTCCTTAGGGATAAAATTGGCTTGAAAATGGAGATAAGATAAGCCAACCACCACCAAAATAGCCAATATCCATTTACACAAATAAGTCCATTTCATGATTCATCCTCCTCAAAGAGAAACACTTCTTCAATCCTTAAATTGAAAAAGGATGCAATTTTATGAGCCAAAAGCAGCGAGGCATTGTAGCGGCCTTTTTCCAAAGAAATAATCGTTTGTCTCGTGACCTCTAGCTTCTCAGCCAGCTCCTCCTGGCTGAGCTTTTTTCTTTTTCGTAATTCTTGAATTCGATTTTCCAAGGTTGCCTCCTTTCTGTAATATAAAACAAACTTTACTTTTCAAATATAGTATAGTCTCCTTTACATATTTTGTCAAGAAGAAAGCGGCAAAAAAGAGGCTAGGACAAAAGTCCTAGCCTCTCAATTGTCTTTGGATTGTTGAGCAAGACGCAGTGGTTGAGTGGGCTCTATTACGCTGATTTCATCAGCTTTTACAGCCCTACTCAACTGTGCGGAGGTGGGACGACGAAATCGAATTCTAACGAATTACCGATTTCTGTCCCACTCTCTTTTATCATCTTTATTGATTTCCTTTGTTATTTGCCTTTTAAAGCTACAGTCAACTTGACACAGGCTCCTCCTTGGTCTGGATTGAGCAGGGTCAGACGACCACCGTGCAAGAGAGCTACCTGCTTAGAAAAGGCTAAGCCGATACCATGATGGGGATTAGCTGAATTGCGGCTTTGGTCACTCTGATAAAAGAGCTGTTCCGCTCCCAGCAGCATCTCCTCTGAAAATGAAAGGCCGTTGTTCCAGATAGAAAAAACCAACTGGTCCTGCTGCACTGATACCGTTAGCTTGACTTCCTTTTGATCCTGGTCTGCATGTTCAAGCGCATTCAGTAAGATATTCAGCAAAGCTCGCTTGAGATAGTCCAAATGGATCAACAAAATCAGACTAAGCTCACAATCTTCTTGGAGATAAAAACGATAGCTTTCCTGTTTGCTGAACAGTGCCCAGTCGTCCTGTAGATAAGCCAAAAAGCTCCCTAAGGAAAGCCGACTGAACTGATTAGAATCAATCTGAAAAGTCTTAGCGTAATCAATCAAAGAGCCACAATATTCTTCCATCTTGTGACTGGCCTGCAAAATCTCAGCAGCATAGTCTGCCTGTGGCTGGCCCAACTGCGCCAATTCCAAGAGCTCAGCATTCCCCTTAATCACAGTTAGGGGCGTCTTCAAATCGTGCGATGTCGCTGATAGCTGTAAAATCAACTCCTGATTATGCTGCTGCTCTTTTTCTAAAAGACGAGCATTTTCTTGGTGGCTGCTCCGTAAATCGCTATAGACTTCGAGCATTTCCTCAATCCGAAAAAGCTGGCTTTGATTTTCTTCTAAAAGCTTATTACTCTTTAGCATTTTTATTTCCCTGTCGATTTTTCGGAGCAATTTCAAAATATGATAAAAAGTAATCAGCAGCAAGCTCCCTGCCCAAAAGAACAAGGTAAAAAAGACATAATCACTTCCTTGCGTAAATTCATAGCCTATAAGCACAAAAATCAAAACATGGAAAAAGACGATTTTTAAACTGGTTGTCCAGACTAGGCTTTTGAAATTTCGTGTTCTAATTGCCATCTATAGCCTACTCCTCTCACAGTTGCGATTGCTTGCAGCCCTTCTTGTTTGCATTTTTGACGAATCTGATATACGTATTCTGAGATGGAGCGAAGCTGTGTTTCTGAACTTTCTGGGTAAAGCAAGGTATGCAGGCGTTCAGCTGAAAAGGTCTGCTTGGGATTGCTAGCTAGTAAATGCAGCAACTTAAACTCTCGCTCCGAAAATTTCAAGACTTTACCAAAACAGGCAACTTCATAGCGCTCAGGATAAAATTGACAAGAAGCAATCTCAGAATAGCGCTCCTCACGTCTTTCCTCCCGCCGAAGATGAGCCCTGACACGCGCCAGCAATTCTTTGGTCCCAAAAGGTTTGACAATATAGTCATCTGCACCACGAAAGAGCCCCTCCACCTTGTCCGCCTCCAATTCCTTGGCCGTCAAAAAGATGATGGGACACGAAAGATGAGGACGAATGTAGGAACACAGCTCAAAACCATTAACAGGCTCCATCATCACATCCAGCAGAATCAAGTCATATCCGACAAAATGCGTCAGCTCTAGGTCTTCTATCCGATCAAGCGTCGTTACATCATAAGCATCGAGCTCTAGGACGTTTTTCACCAGCTTCAAAATGCTCCGGTCGTCATCAACCACCAAAATACGATACTGTCTCATAATTTCCATTATAGCATACCTCTAGCGAACATCTCGTTTCAAGGTTAAGAATATAGCAGAGCTCCAAACCAAAGCTAACCAGAACAGCTGTATTCCCAGCCCTGAGAGATCTATTGAATGCTGAAGCCCTTCATACTCAAAAAGATTTAGGGTAGCTAGATCGGGCAGGTATTTTGCTTCCTTGATGAATGTTGCCAATAAACGGCTGAGACCAATCAAGAGAGGAAAGAGCACCGACACCGGCACAACCCAAGATTGAAATAGCAAAGCGAGGCCAGCAGTTAAAAAAGCCAGAAAAAGATTGCTGAGAACACCAAAAGAGCTGTAATAGAGGAGTTTCCCCAGTAAGGACCAGCTAAAGCTTAGGTCAAAACGAGCCAGCATAACAAGGAAACAGCTGCCTACAATGATACTGTAGAGGACCAAGAGCAGCAAGACCAGAAAAAGGAATTTCCCAGCCAACCAAGCCTTTCTATTTGATACGGTTAGAAAATTCGTTCGCATCCCAGACTTGACAAACTCCTGAGCAAAATAGAGAGAAGTAAAGATGACGATGACAGGCTGCGCCAGATAGAGGGCGTGCAAAACCTCGCTCAGAGCCTTCGTCTGACCAACTGCTGTCTGACTATAGTCAAGATTCATCAGAAAAAAAGGAACGACTACCAGAACCACCAAGGCAGCACCAAGAGCGAGATAGTAAGAACGGAACTTAATCCATTCACTTCTAAGCAGAGCTTTGATCATCAGTAGCGCCCTCCTAAATCCGTCTTCAAAAAGCGCAGAGAGGTCATGCCGCCGATGACTAGCAACCATGCACCAAGTATCAACAGCCCTTGCAAGGGATTGTTGACATATTGGGAAGTTGGCGTTGCAGCAAACAACTCTCCTGCTGGTTGTGGCAGATAAGCTCCCCAACTCGTGTGAGCTGCCAGGTAGTTTCCCAGATTATAAATCTGGGGTACGAGAAAAAGCAGAGGTACTAGCATGGTCCGAGCCAATAAACCTAACAAAAATGAAAGGATTCCTAATAAGGTTAGAGATAAGGTTTTCCACAAAATCAAACTCCAAGCTGCCTGATTGAGCAGAATCGGATCAAGCCCTTCCTTTCCTAAAGCCAGATGCATGACCATATAACTAAAGTAGATTGATAAAAAGCTACTGGCAAGAGAAAAGCAAGCAAAGATCATGAGTTTCCCCACAAGCAACTTCAGACGGTTATTACAGGTCAAAAGACTGGTTCTCAAGCTATGAGACTGAAATTCCATAGCTCCCAAAATTCCAGCTAAAATGACCAAAACCATGCCCACCATAGAGGCCCCGTTGAGACCTAGATATTCCAGCGGATCAACGGCTTCTGCCAGCCCAGGAACCGTTTCAGGTGTGGCATCCAAGCCGACAGATAAATACTGTCGGCCCTCTAGCCAAGATACGACAGGCACCAATAACAGCATGAAGGCCATACTCACTTTGAAAGCCTTGGTTGAACAAATTTTCAACCATTCTGAATGCAATAAGGACATCGTTTCTTTCATCTTAAACCCCCTCTGTCAAATCAAAGAAGAGATCTTCTAGACTGTCTGAATCTTGCAGCACCTCTTCCAATCGTCCCTGCTCAATAATTCGCCCATGATGAATCAAGACCACATCATCTGTCACCATTTGCACCTCTGATAGGATATGAGAAGATAGAAGTACCGTTTTCCCTAAATCAGCCTGCTGACGGATGAACTTTCTAAACCACTTAATCCCACTTGGATCTAGTCCATTAGTCGGCTCATCTAATATAAGAAACTGAGGATCACCCAGCAAAGCTGCTGCCAAACCCAGCCGCTGACCTTCCCCTAGAGACAGGCTTGACAAGAGGTCCTTCCTCTTATGAGCGATTCCAGTCATCTCCAAAACCTCATCGATCCGAGACTTGGGAATAGCATTACTCGCTGCAATAATCCTCAAGTGGTCATAGACCTTTCGATTTGGCAGACCGCCAATGCCGTCAAAGGCTGCACCTACCGTTCTGAGCGGATAGGTCATTGACTGATAGGCTTGCCCATTAAAAGTCGCAGTCCCAGACGTCGCCCGATCTAACCCCAACAAAATCCTCAAGGTCGAACTTTTCCCTGCACCATTTGGACCCAGAAAAGCTGTAATCCGACCGCTTCTAGCTGTAAAAGAAATATCTTCTAAAATCTGCTTGCTGCCATGCTTTTTGCAGACTCCTTCTATTTTCACCATATGTTCCATATTGAACTCCTTTTGATTTTTCTTTAGTATACAAGGACAAGTTCAGAGAAAGTTCAGACAATAAAAAAACTTGCCTTACGACAAGTTTCTTTTCTCATTTTTCGACTGCATCCCAGAGTTGGCGGATACTTTTTTTCTGCACGGGATCGACAAAGTGTGGAGCGATTTCCACCAAAGATTGCAAGACAAAAGCTCGCTCAGCCACATAAGGATGAGGAACAATCAAGCCCGGACTATAAAACTCTTCTTGTCCTATGTAAAGGATATCCAGATCAATCACACGAGGTCCCCATTTGATCTCCCGCACGCGCCCTAAATCCGCTTCGATAGCCAAGAGCGTCTGCATTAATTCCTCAGGATTGAGCCAAGTCTCAACTTCAACAACTTGATTGAGGAACCGATTCTGCTCAACGCCACCCCAAGGCTCTGTCTCAATACGGCTTGATTCCTGCAAAATTCTTATATTTTGCTCTGCCATTTTTTCCAAAGCCGCATCCAGATTGGCAGCTGGGTTGCCTTGATTGCTCCCCAGAGCGATAAAGGCTTTCCGCTTTTGACACACTAGCTTGACTGAGCAGGTCTCTAAAGGCAGCGGCACCGGCGCCCAAGGCTTCTTGACCTCCAAGCTGACTTTCTGTACCAAAGGATGAGTCAGAAAAATCCGATCAATCAGCTTATAAGCCAGCGTCTCAATCAAGTCTTCCTTGCTTTCCTGACACCAGTGGGTCAAATCATGAGCCAATTCTCCATAGTGGATAGAAGCTGTCAGGTCGCCTGTTTTAGCAGCCCGAGTCATATCATAGTCCAAAATCAGATCCAGCACAAAACGCTGGCCCAATTCCTTCTCTGCTCCAAACAGACCGTGATAGGCATACACTTCCAAATCCTTAATGCGCAGCTGATCCATTCTCTTATCCTTTCTGATTCAAGTTTCTGCATTTTATCCTTGATAAAATAATCTAGCCTTTCCTGACATGCTCCACCACTGATAAGATCAATGCCCCATCAATTTGTAAGCTTCATTTTTTAGGTCCTTATCCGTCGCTAAAACGCCACGCGCTGCTGTAGTAACCGTTGCAGTGCCAGGCTTTCTGACTCCGCGCATATTCATACACATATGCTCAGCTTCCACCCAGACCAAGGCTCCTTGAGCACCCAGATAGTCCATCAAGGCTTCAGCAATCTCTACGGTCAATCGCTCTTGAATCTGCGGTTTCTTGGCATAGACCTCTACTGTTCGGGCCAGCTTGGACAGGCCTGCTACCCGACCATTAGGCACATAGGCGATATGAACTTTTCCGTAAAATGGCAGGAAGTGATGCTCACACATGGAATGAAAGAAAATATCCTTCTCCACTACCATATTATTGTCAATGATTTCAAAAGACTTGGCCAGATGCTCCTCAGCCGTCTCACCCAGCCCAGCAAAGATTTCCTGGTACATTTTAGCAATGCGCTGTGGCGTCTCCTGCAAACCTTCGCGGCTTCCGTCTTCTCCAACCGCCTCAATAATCTGGGCTACAGCTGCTTCAATTTTCTTCGTGTCCATATATGCTCCTATGTTCATTTTTATTTTTTGATAATTGACTTGACTGAGAAGGACGCTCAGCAAAGTCTAACTTGCGATTCTCAAGGATTGATTTTCTAACCTGAGCCAGAAAATAAAGAGAACCCGTAATCAGCAAAAGCTCATCCGGCTCATGCTCTACTGCTAAATAATCTGCTAAATAATCCGGCCATTCTTTGTAAGACAGACCTTGCTGCTCAGCCAAGGCTTGCATGCTTTCTTTAGAAAAACTCCGCGGATCAGCAAAGGCTGTCAAGCTTATAGCTGCTTTGGGAATCTTTTGCAGTAACTTCACCATATCATCCAAGGCCTTGGTTTGGATACAAGCAAATAAAATGCGCTTCTTATAAGTCGGATAATGCTGGTCCAGTGTTGCTGCTAGCGACCGCAAGGCATGAGGATTATGAGCTCCATCCAGAAGGATGAGCGGCTGATCCGATATCCTTTCCAAACGCCCTGGCCATACAGCAGCAAGCAAGGCTGTCTCAACCTCTGCTTTTGTCAATAAGGGCAGCGACTGCAGCTGACAGTATAGGTCACACAAGTGCAGAGCTAGTCCAGCATTGTCCGCCTGATGCAGTCCCATCAAAGCTGTTTGATACGAGTCTTTGGCCCGATAGGCATTCGAAAAGGAAAAGCTCTCCCCCTTCTCTGACTCTTGATGTTCCACTTGATAAGCTTGAGACCAAGAAAAGAGCGGAGCATCTTTTTCAGCAGCCTTCTGCTCGACTACTGCCATAGCCTCTGGCTCTAACCTACCGGTCACAATGGGAACTCCAGGCTTGATAATGCCAGCTTTCTGCTGGGCAATGGCCTCTAGGCTGTCACCCAGCAGGGCCACATGATCCAGACCGACTGTCGTGATAGCGGTCAGCAAGGGCTGACATACATTGGTACTGTCCAAAAGCCCACCCATGCCGACCTCGATAATAGCCACATCCACCTGCTGCTGGACAAAATAATCATAAGCCAGAGCAGTTATAATCTCAAACTCAGTCACCCCTTGCAAGCTAGAGTCTGTTGCATGCTGAGCCAAAAGCTCTTGGTAAATAGAAAGTAATCTCTGAAGGTCTTGGTCGGAGATCGCATTGCCATTAATGGCAATCTGCTCATTGTAGCTGACTAGGTAGGGAGAGGTGAAAGTGCCAACCCGCAAGCCTCGCACCTCCAAGAGTTGGCGCAGATGGGCAATGGTTGAGCCCTTGCCATTAGTCCCTGCAATATGGATGACTGGCAGCCGCAAATGTGGATTTCCCCGCAGCTCCAGCAAACGCTCCATCCGCTCCAAGCCAAAATTGGGACTGGCTGTTCGATAGACTTCCAGCCAACTTAAATCAGGTAATTCTTGTTTTTTCATCTTACTTATACTGACCTAGATTGAGATCTTCTGTCTGCTGCGCTAGACGAATCGCATCACCAACGGCAGCAGCCATCCGGTGCTTAGCCACTTCGTGCACTCTGACAACTTCAACGCCTCTGCTAGCCGCAAGGCTAGTCAGATGGGCTGAAGCTGTATCACGGTTTTCGAAGCCTTCCTGAGTCTCAGGATTGACCTCAAAGTCGTTTTCTTCTAAGATACTAACGAGAAACCGCTTACGAGAAACCCCAAGAAAAATAGGGAAACCAGCCTGATGGAGACTATCCAACTCCTGCAAAATGAGAAGATTCTCCCGCTTGGTTAAACCGAAACCAATCCCTGGATCCAGCATGATATTATCACGCGAAAGGCCAGCATTTTCGGCCACCTTCAAAGATTTCTCAAAACACTTCCACATCAGTTCTGCAATCGGCAGCTCTGCAAAAAGAGATAACTCTTCCTTTGTGAAGGCTGAACCAAAGCCAAATTCTGGGAAAATTTTTGAGCTGGCATGTTGAGGACGAGCCATCACTGGATTAAACATGACAATGACTGGCGCGCCATATTTCGCAGCCGTCTCCGCCATCTTTTCATCACCCAAGAGACCAGTAATATCGTTGATAATGTCTGCACCCGCAGCCAATGCCGCCGCAGCCACTTCCGACTTCCAAGTGTCCACAGAAATCACAATATCACTTTCCCGACGAATAGCTTCAATGACTGGCACGACTCGCTCTATCTCTTCTTGAATAGCCACAAAATGACTACTGCCTGGCCGAGTAGACTCACCACCAATATCCAGCATGTGAGCTCCCTCAGCAATCAACTTTCTAGCCTGAGCCAATGCCGTCTCAACCGTGTTGTAGCGCCCACCATCTGAAAAGGAATCCGGCGTCGCATTGATAATGCCACAGAGGCCCGTTCGGCCATCTGGAGCGATTGCTTTTAGATTCACCATTGATTTTCATCTCATTTCTATTGACTGCCCTGCTCTTCAACAAAAAAGGCACACTCATCTAGTGTACTGCAAAGCTCTCAGCAGATGCAGCATCCAGTCCTATGAACTGCACTCGACTTCACAAGAAGACCTTATCTAGTCCCTTGTTTCATTTACCATTTTACCATAATTCTTCTATTTGACAAAACACTTTCTAAAAGCAAAAGGGTAAAAGGCTGAGAATAATCATATTTCGGAGAATATGGGCCAGCATAGACAGCTCCAAACGCTGAAAATAAGGCCTGAGGAGATGGGCAAAGACCAGTCCCAAAACTAGATAGGAGAGAAAACACAGAGTTTCCTGAGGATTTTTCGCAAGGGAAAAGCAGAGCAAACCTAGTGCAATCCCCCAGCTCTTCCGATAGCGAAGAGAAAAGTCACTGTCAACAAATTTCGGTGCTGCAGGGGATAAAACGGCAATATCAATCCCCAGAAGCAAAAGAGAAGATGACAGAAAACTCTCCGTCAGCATCTGCTCCACCGCCCGTCCTGACTGTACCTCCTTGCCACACAGCAGAAGAACCCCCGCAGCATTGACCAAAATCATCAAAAAATACAAGAAAAGCAAGTGTCGATAATTGCTTGACTGACGCAAGGAATCTTTGATTTCCTGCAGTTCTCTGGCAAAATAAAAGGCACAACAAAAAAGCAACCCCAGCAAGCCCACCATAAAAAGCAGATTAGCCTGACTAAAGACCAAGCGATGAGGCATTGGATGAAGCATGAGCAGCAGTCCCGTCTGAGTCAACATAGCCAGTAGTAACAATTGAATGATTTTCTCTAGTTTCAGCATATTCTCTCCATTCTTCCCTTATCATTATAGAAGAAGTAAGAGCAAGCTGGGAGAAATCCCCTCAAATGTCCTAATTTGTGCCTCAAATGACAAAAAAAGCAGATATTCTCTGCTTTCCTACTTGTTCACCAAACCTGTCAGTATCATGATGAGTACTGCAACTCCATTTCTCAGCATGTGTGCCAAAATAGACATTTCCAAACGCTTAAATATGTAAGCAACAGCAGCTAAAACAGCACCCATACCTGCATAGATAACAAAACTGCCGATATTGGTCGGACCATGAAAAAGACCGAAAAGAATAACTCCTACAACCAATCCCCAAACATAATGCTTGGTAAAAATCTTCTGAGGAATCAAGCCACGAAAGACTACTTCCTCCAAGATAGGAGCCTGAATCACAGCACCTACCACTAATAAAATCTTGGGTACATGCTGAAATAAAGCATTCAAGGCATCCTGATTAGCAGTGGAAATAGCTTGACCTTCCAGCAGCATAATAATTGCTCCCAACATGTTGACCCCAATCATGACAACATTAGAAACAGCTAACCAACCAAACGAAGACCATTTGAAGAAGCTAAAGTCTAAACTCAGCAGTTCTTCTTGCTTAGCCATTCTCAGAACAAAAAAGATAATCAAAAGATACACCACCAGCACAAAGATAGTCTGTCCAACTGAAAAACTCTTCTCAGAAGACGTCATCTGTCGGATAAATATAAATGGTATCTGGCTGAGAAATAAGACAAACAGAGTCAGTAGAATGTACTCTAATTTTTTTAGAATCGCTTTCATATCTTCCTCCTTTTCCCTCCTAGTATAGCTCAATTTTCTCTTTTTGTATAGACAATTCTTAACTGCAAGCATTTTGTATATCAAGTATTGAGAACAAGTGCTGATAGTGACTATGAGATAGAATCGCTCAGTTTTTACAAGGCCAACAACCAAGAAAAGCCTTTCTTAAAGCTTACAAAAAGCCCAGTCAAACTGAGCTTTTGGATTTTCTTAATTTATTGATTTTTGAAACGCTCGACATCACGCGCGATGACCAACTCTTCGTCAGTTGGGATAACCAAGACTTTGACCTTGGCATCAGGACTGGAAATCACGCCTTCTGCACCACGCACATTCTTTTCTGGATCTACGTTACAGCCAAACCAAGAAATACCATTAATAACCAGTTCACGAATGGTCACAGAATTTTCACCAATTCCTGCGGTGAAGATGATAGCATCAGCTCCATTCAAAACAGCAAGATACTGACCAATATATTTCTGAATCCGGTCTACAAAAATGTCGTTGGCTAATTGAGCCTTGGCATCACCTGCCCGCATTGCTTCATGGATATCACGCATATCACTAGACTTCTCAGAAACTCCCAGCAGGCCTGACTCACGGTTCAAGACGCGACTAATATCTTCTGGAGTATTAAAGTCATCTGTGTATTGCATCAGGTAAGGAATGATAGCTGGGTCAATATCCCCTGTACGCGTTCCCATCATGACGCCGCCAAGTGGTGTGAATCCCATAGAGGTATCTACAGAAACGCCCTTATCAACTGCTGTGATAGAAGCTCCGTTACCAATGTGACAAGTGATAAGCTTGAGTTCTTCAATTGGACGTCCCAAAACTTTAGCAGCTTCCTTGGCTACATACTCATGGCTGGTCCCGTGAGCTCCGTACTTGCGGACCTTGTTTTCAGTGTAATATTTAGTCGGAATCGGATAGCGATAAGCTTTTTCCGGCATAGTTGTATGGAAAGAGGTGTCAAAGACTACCACGCTGGTAATGTCTGGCAGAATTTCTCTAAAAGCACGGATGCCTGCAGCATTGGCTGGATTATGCAATGGAGCCAGAAGAGACAACTCCTCTACCTTTTGAATCACTTCTTCATCAACGAGGGCTGAATCCTTAAAGTGTTCACCACCAGCCACAACACGATGGCCCACACCGGTAATTTCATCATAAGATTCGATGATATTAAAGCGTTTCAAATCATCCAGCAAAATTCTTACGGCCTGCGTGTGATCTGCAATATCAAGAACCTGCTTTTCTGAACGACCATCAAATTTCACTGTTGAAATAGAATCCTTGAGACCAATCCGTTCCAGCAAGCCCTTAGCCAAGACCTTTTCTTCCGGCATCAAATAGAGTTGCCATTTTAAGCTTGAGCTTCCTGCATTAATAGAAATTGTTTTCGACATTTCTTCACCTCTTTAAGCGTTTTCAAAATCATTATATCAAAATTTTGTTTGAATTTCACTATCTTTGTACCAGTTTTGAAAACTTTGGCGGAATTTAAACATTTCATCATGATCCTGCAAATCCCGCAGAGGATAGATAAATGGCTGAATGTTATTCGCTTCTTGCTTCCTCAAGACAAAAAGAGTTTTGGCATGTTTGCTGCTTGAGAAAATAGATTCTGGCAAGGTTATCATCGCAATAAACTGAGCCTTGGCTAGGAGCCATTTTTTCAGCAGAGGAGCTTGAGCGCTGGTCAAGAGGTCATTCGGCGCCAGAAATATAGCATAACCTCCCGGTTTCAGATATTTGAGTGACTGCTCCATTAGAAGATGGTGGGCATAAGTGTGCTCATCCGGACTAGCCACTTCATAGCGAGAGGCGATACTGTCGTCTGGATAAAAACCGACCGGTAAATCACTGATAATGATATCACTCTCTTTCAGAACCTGAGGTCGAACTGCATCCCCCTGAGCAAAGTGAGCCTTAGAGTTCATAACCTCTGCAATGCTGGCAGAAAGGTCAATTAATAAATCATCTAGCTCCAGACCCAGATAGTCAATCTTCTTTTGGGTATGATTGAGAATAGTCTCAGCCAAATTTCCAGTTCCACTGCCGATTTCTAATACATCAGCTTCCTCTCCGTGAGCTAGCTGGTCCAATAAGAAAGTAATCAGAAAACCAATTGTGTCAGGTGTGAATTGATGATTGACCTGCATGGGCTCCGTCTGGGCAGCCTTCATTAGGATAAACTGATAGGCTCTCCGCCACTCTTCCTTGGTCAAATGCAGAGAGCGGATTTTTTCATCGTTGGTCAGAACTTCTTGTAAGTCCGTATCTCCATCTAGGTAAATGCCATTCTGCTCAATCAGAGCATCGTAAAAATTGGTCGCCAGAGCGTTTTGGATATTCTGGACGTTTTCGAGAATCAGAGTATAAGCTTGTTCTATCTTTTCAAAATTCATGGAATCCTCCGTTCATCCTATCATACCAAAAATAAGGAACCTTTCCAAGATATATAAAATTACAAAGATTTTACAGTTATATTAGTCCGACTTACTAGCTTCGTCCGAAACCGCTTTCTCAATTTTCTCAGTTGCTTTCTTGTCTTCCTTAGCTTTCTCTTCCTCCTTCTTAGAAATGGTAAAAGTAAAGGAATAGGAATGCCCGCTGCTGAGCTGACTGCTGATTTCCAGTTCCTTCCCTTTCTTACGGTAGACCGCCTTGCCCTGCTCAAACTCCATCTCATCGCTATCATCCTTGGCTGTAGCTTTTGTCAGAACTGCCATTGCATAGGCTTCCGTCCTTTCCCTGTTGAAAAGCTGCAAACGCTGACTGCTGACTTGACGGTTGAGATAAAACTGCAGGAGCAGGCTAAAGACAGCAGCCATCAATAGCGCATACAGTAAAATACCAGCCTCAACTTTCTTCTTCCACACGATAGATGAACTCCCTCTCTAAGCCTTTTTCAAAGCGAAAATGAAGATGGACAAGCTTACCTTCCTGACGGACGTCAGCTGCTTCTAAACCATAAATCATGGGCTGGTAGCCGCGACCGCTCTTATCTGTTTTACGGAAATCATCTCCCTTGGATTTACCCAAGGCCAAGTCCCTGCCATCCTGTCTGATGTAGATTTTATTATCTTCAACCTTATCAAATTGACTTCGCGAAAGCTCTGTCTCCAGTTGGTCGGCAAACAAAAGCCACTCTTGCTGTTGATTGTTCTCCTGCTGATGCAGTTCTGAAGATATGAGCTGGGTCATGGCCTGAAAGACTAACACCCCGCCACTGAGAACCAGCAAGGCTACCAAGGTCTCCAAGAGAGTAAAGGCCTTGACTTTAAGGTTTTTGGACACGTATAACTACCTCCCCTTCGTGATAGACCAGCAGCTGCTTATCTGTCTTAAGCTGACGCACAGCAATTCCATTGATATGAAGCTCTTCTTGTCCTGTTTGCAGGGCCATACGAGCTACCCGAAGCACCTCTTCCTGCTGCAGAAGGATCTGCTGCTCTTTACGAGACCGGCTAATCTGTCCCAGAAGCAGACTGGCAATAGCCGCAAAAACTGCCATGGCCACCAGAGCTTCCAGCAGAATGCTAGCTTGAAGCTGTCGTCTTTTTAAACTTGCCATTGCCCATATAAAGCTGGTAAACAACTGTCCTGTCCTCCGTCTGAAAAATAATCTTGCTGAGTGATGAATTCCCACCGGACCGGTCAAACTGAATGACTTGCTGCTCATGATTCTGCAAAGTTTGCGGAAAATCCAGTTCTTGATAGCCATTGGAAATCTGCCGTCCTGAAATCTTGAGAGAAAGTTTCTCATGCCCAGATAAGCTCAGCCTCTGCGTCTCCTGATAGAGCCGCTCAAATTCTAAAAAGAAGAGTTGCTCTTGAACCTGATTGAAGCCAGCCCTCACCGATCCAGATAATCCTAGTAGTAGAAAACTAACAACAAAAAGAACGAGGAGACTTTCCAGCAGGGTAAAAGCCTTAATTGGCAACCGCTTGAGTTTCGCCACTGTGTTTTCCATAGTAAGCCTTATAAGAATCTGCCTGTTTCTGGCTGATATTTCCTGCACTGACTAGCTTGCTCAGGCTAGCCTTTTCATTGGTATTCTTCAGTTCATACAGCTCCGCCTGGCTTTCTACCACCTTGACCACCGCTGCAGTTCCTGTATCTGAAACAGCATCTTTTTGCTTGGTCAGATTAGGCACAAAGAGCAGCAAGAGTACGCTGATAACCAGCAAGACAATCAGCATTTCCACAAGGGTGAATGCTTGAACTTTTAAGGTATTAAGTTTTTTCATTACAAATGAACCTCCATATTCTGATAAATGGGCAAGAGCATTGCCGCATAAAGTAAAACAATCACTAAGGCAACAAAAATAAATACTAGGGGCTGAATGAAATTCATGGCCCGGTTGATACGTAGGAAAAATTCCTCCCAAGTCTTTTCAGCATAGACTTCCAGTTCACTGCCTAGCTTGGACTTAACCTCACCATACTCGATCATCAGGGACAATTCTTTCTTAAAGAATGGATAGCTTGCTACCTTTTCCGCATAGCCCTGACCACCCTGCAAAGCAGCAGCCATATCTTCTCCGATTTCCTGAAAGAGCTGGGAAGGCTGCTCTTGCATAATCGCAAAAATCTGACTCAATTCCAGACCCTGACCAATCATATTGCCCCATTCACGAGCATAATAAGCGGTCAAGTAGGCCTGTACCAAGCGTCCAAAAAAGGGCAGAGCTGCTAGTTTGCTGAAAAAACGAATCTTGGATGACTTTCGATAGTAAAAGAGAGCCACTGAAACCAAGACAGCTAAAGCAAGGATGCTCCAAAAAAAGATCTGAGGCAGGTGATTAATCAGCTGAGTAGCTAGATTCTGGCTGTCCAATTGAGGCAGAAGATAGTTGCGCAATCCCAGCATGATAAGGACCAAAAAGCCCAGCAGCATGAGAGGATAGGTTCCTACCTCTATCAATTTTTTCTTAACCTTGGATAGATTTTCCAGATAGGCCTCAATTTTGCCTAGACTAAGTGTCAGATTGCCATGCAGCTCAGATAAGGACAGCTGGGTAACAACGCTATCGGAAAATCCCAGTCGACTGACAATCTCTGAAAAGGACTGACCAGCTGACAAGCCTGCCCGCATTTCTGCCACATAAGCCTCCTCCAGCAAGGCACTTCGCCTCAGAAAGTCTACAATCTCTGCTAGGTGAAAACCGCTGCTGAAGAGATTATGAAAGAGCTCAATAATCTTTTTCTGCTTAGGCGTAGACAATTTTTTCGGTCTGCCTTTGCTCAGCACTGATATGTCCTTCTGCAAAAAGCTGATCAATCTGCTGATTCCAGACTGCGGCTTCGTGCTCTTGATAGTTTTGACTGACAAAATCAACGACACCTCCTCCCCCAATTAAACGCTGGTAACACACACCCTGAAGGACCATTCTTAGCTCGTCCTCACTAACACCCAATTCCAAAAGCCGCTCATAGACACCTCGAATACTCTTAGCATGAATCGTTGAAAAGACCGTAGCTCCAGTCAAACTTGCCCGAACCACTGCTCTAGCTGTCTCTCGATCACGGATTTCCCCGATAATCAAGAGATCTGGACGATGTCGCAGGGACAGCTTAATCAGACTGTCATAAGTCATGCCAATGGTTTCGTTCAGCTGCAGCTGCAGCATAGCCTCTTGCTTAATCTCAACCGGATCTTCGATTGACATGACTTGCTGATCCGAAAATTTGAGCTGGGCCAAATGGTACATCAAGGTCGTCTTGCCGCTACCGACTGGGCCAGAGAAAAGATAGAGACCGCGAGCCTGAATTTTCTTACGTAGCTCTGGCAATTGCTCAAACCAAAAGCGCAACTCCCTGTCTTCATCATGAAGGAGTCGAATAACCAGGCTTTCAAAACCACGGTAATCCCCAACTGTCGACAGCCGGATTGAAACCTTGGCTTCCTCGCAGTCATAATCGCAAGACCCAAGCTGACTGCGGCGTTTCTCTCCAACATTCATACCTGCGACAAACTTAAAGTGGCTGATAACAGCTGACAGAAGCTCAAAATCATAAGTTTTTATAAAGCGGCGTTCATCACCGATTCTCATATAAAGCTCATAGCAAGTAATCTTAGGAATGAGGTAAATATCCTGCGCCCCTTCTTTTCGAGCCTGCCTAATCATTTCTTTTGCAATTTCTTGAACCATATATCCTCCTCACCTTACTATTCGCAAAAAATCCAGAAAAAGAAAAAACAGCGGAAGAAACTTAACTTCTAACAAGTTAGGTCTCTTCTGCTGCTCTATTATCCGATTTGCAAAATATATTCTTTCGATTTAAAGCGGCTTAGCGGATTTTAGTTTAACTGAGCAAGCTCGGTGCTTTTCAAGGCCATTCTGCTTAGTATAGCCTGGCCGGTACTTGCTCTTAGGAATCTGGCAGTCATTCTCCAGCAAAAACAGCGAGTGATACTGCTGAACATTCTCATCGCACTCCTCGCACCAGCGCTGATCCTCCGGATCCCAAAAAATTGTCATTAAATCACAGCGGCTCTTATATAAAGGTGACTGCTCTTCCATTTGCAGCCAGCGGCTTTTATAATACTTAAGGGCTTCATAATAATCATCAAACTGCTTCTTTGCAACGATATCATCTTCCCAGCCATCCAGGAACCACCACGGTTCATAGTCCCCGTACATCTCAATTACACAATACATACTCGTCCTCTCTTTGTACCGTATATTATATATGAATTCTTTGACGAACAAAACTATTTTGCTCAAAATCAGAAAACAAGAACTTTATTGGAACGGAGATAAGCGCATCACTCTTCATAATATGAAGATTAATCTCACGGATAGTAATCTTAATAACCTTAGGAACAAATGTTGTGTTCTTATAAAGGCTTTCTATTTTAACGGTCTGGGAAATAAAACTCAATCTTTATATTTAAAAAAGGTGAGACAAATGTCATTTTGTCCCACCCTATTGTCTGCATGTTCTTAAGCAAAATGTTCATCTTGCTCGTTTCTGCATTATAAAGTTTCTAAAGCAATCATCGTCGTCACAGCTGCGTCATAGTAATTGTCTGACGGTAAACCTTGCATGAAGAGATATTTATTCTGCTGTACTAATTTGCGGAATTCTATATTGTTATTAGCCGCATAGAATACTGGAGCGGTAAAGCTGCCAGCCTGATTGCTATTGAGAGCCTCGCCTTTCAGGTTGTAGCCCGCATAAATCTTTTCTTGATTGAGGAAGAAGCTCAACATCTTCTTCAGCATTTTTTGACTTTTTTCATCCTTGCTTTGAGCCAGGTTGTAAGGAAGTCGGCAGGCATTATAAGAATAATAGCCATCATTTGCAGACTCTACCGTATCAGGCTCAGCAGCCCGTACTTTGTCGCCTTCAACCCAGATAAAGTCTGGTATCAAACCAGTCTTGTTATCAGCGCTGATTGCTTCAAGTTTGCCGAGCATGTTATCTCGGATTGTCAGCCACTGCTTATCTTTGGTCAAGTCATAGAAAGCTTGGAACTGCTGCGGCAAGGTATCAGAAGTCCGCATGAGATTATAAAATTTCGATTCTGCATTTGCCCAGTTCCCAACCGTCAAAACGCCGTTGCTTTCATTATAGTTATATGCCAAGACATCTTTCAGAATAGCCTGAGCCTGATCTTGGTATTCTTTCGCCTTGTCCGGCCACTGTTTAGCTGCCTGAATCAAAGCATAGGCAATGTAAAGATCGCCGTCTGTAGCGTTGTTTTCGTCTTCATGATTGCTCTTACCATCCTTAATCGTCTGCTTCCAAGACATGAGCTGGGTATCTTTCAGACGATGAGCTAGATAATATTGGTAGAGCTTTTCAAAATCAGCCGAACTGGCATCGCCTTGCTTAGCTGCATCCACAGCAATCACCATGCCATAACCCTGTGCCTCAGACAGCACAACATCTTCAGTCTTACTGTTTGTCGTCCTGATATAAGACAATTTGTCCTTGGTTACGACATATTCTTTAGACCATTGGCTGTATATTTTCTTTTTGATATTAGGAGTACTGCCCATGCGGGTGTACAATAGGATACCAGCCAAGACAGCCAGAATTGTCACAAACCAAATAAATCTTAATCTTGTTCTTTTCACACTTTCTCCTAACCTGCAAATCGTTTTGTTTTAACCCACTTGGTTTCTTTCCGCTTCAAAATCTTGTCCAAGATAACAGATCCTACTGCATCTAAAGAAACAACGATAAAGAGCTGAGAGTAAGTCAAATAGGACACAAGAGCCAGCCAAATCTGTTTGGTGGTCGCCTGTCCAAACTGAGAAGCCAGGGCGATATTGATCTGCAAAAGATAAAGCAAAATCATCAGAAGCCAGTTAAAGAGCATCAGCTGGACGATATAGATATTCTGAGCATCAAAAGCGAAAGGAATCCGCACATCCGGTATAAAGAGCTGGGTAATCATCGCCGCTACATTGGCAAAGAAAACCAAGTCAGATAAGACAATCGCCAGATTGAACCAGAAGAAGATACAAGAATAATTAAACACTTCTAGCTTCACGCGCCAATTACCGCCGCTAAAGAGATGCTTGAAGTTGTCAATAACCACCTCGTAATTTCCCTTAGCCCAGCGCTTACGCTGCAAGTAGTAGGACTTGAGGGTTTCTGGTTCTTGCTGGAAAGCCTCTGAGTTATAAGCCAAAGCAATCAGTTTGCCGCTCTGCATAATCTTAAAGGAAATTTCCGTATCCTCTGTCAAGGCACCATTTTTCCAACCACCAATACTCTTAACAAACTCAGTGTTAATCAAGAAGTTTGTACCTGGAATCCGTCCAATCTTGAAGAGATGCCACATACCTACGTGGTAAACACGCTGAGTTACAACGATTTCTTGGTTGATACAACGGGTCAGGAAGTTCTGGTTGGCATTACGGGTCTTATTGCGTCCAAAGGAAGCAACGTGACGTTCTGGATCTTCTAAAACTTTCTTAACTAGGAAGTAAAGAGCATTCTTTTCTGGCATGGCATCCGCATCGTAGACACAGATATATTCACCCTTGGCCATCTTCAAGGCATCATTCAGCACCCCTGCCTTACCTCCCGTACCTGTACGGTCTGTAATTATAACATTGCGTCCAGCATACTCAGGCATAGCCTGTACTTTCAGCATTTCCTGATAGGTATCGTCCGAGCAGTTGTCTGCAAAGAGCAGAACTTCTACTCGATCATGAGGATAGTCCAAATCCAGAATGGCCTTAGTTGTCTGAGCGATAACCACATCTTCATTGTGGGCTGGGACAACGACTGTAACCATAGGATAATGTTCCAATGGGCTGGTATCCACGTTGAAGTCACTGCGTTTCATCCAGAAATGTACGGAAGAGCCTAGAATAACCAAAGCCCAAGCCAGAGATATCCAGATGGAGAACAGAGTGACAATCATAATAAGTTGACTAATCATGACGAGTCACCGCCCTAAAATTTTTATTGACCCGATTGTAAATAACCAGATAATAGATGAAGAGGACCAAAAAGCTAATAGCAAAAAAGATACTTAGCACCATAGAGATGATAAAAAATACTTCTGTTAAAGACATGTGTTTACCTCCTAGTATTCTACGATAATGTCGGTTTCAAGCTGACGCTCCAGATTGCTCAAAGCGTCATCAAAATTATGGAATTTGTCAATGTTTTGAGCGTTCAATTTTAAACTGCCGGACTGAAACTGAATTTTTTGGTCAGTTTTCTTATTCTCAAAGTGCATCATCGTTAAATCGTCACGCACTTTCTCTTGGAAATATTCCTTGACTTCCTGATCCAGATCTTCTACCAGAACGAGAAAGTTACCATTGGATACATAGTAAACTGTTTCTACATTCTGGAAGTCCCAGTTAAGCAGTCGTAAAATTCTCTTGAGCATCCGCTTGTACTCCCGAGAGTGAATTTGATAAAAATGATGATTGTGTGCCCAATGGACCAGCAAAGCCTGAAAGGCTGGAGCTTGTTTCTGATTTACTTTCTGAACCATTTCTTCATAAGCCTCAGCAGCATCTTCACTGTCATCCTGCACTAATCCCAAGCGCTGATGGAGATAGAAATTCACTCGGCTGGTCAGCCAAGCACTGACAGGGAAGACATAAAGCAAGAAGAGAACTTGATTGTCCGGTAGATAGGTTACATCAAAGAGCAAAATCAGAGTTGCGATAACCACACCCAGAATCATAGCCCATGTCACCAAGAGATCAGATAGGACAAAGACACTAAAAATACCTAATAAAATCAGCGCGATTCCGATATAAAATATGTTAGCTGCAAAATTCCAACTGTAGAAAAGAATTAGTCCAATTGCCAGTACAAAGACTGCTAATGATTTTTCTAGTCCTTTTTTCCTAAACATTCTTTACTCCTGTCTTAAATTCTTCCGGCCTAGCCGTCTGCTTAAAATAGTGAGCTATTGCTTGAGCAATCCGCTCCGAAGCCTTACCGTCACCATATGGATTGCTGGCTTGGGCCATTTCCTGATAGAGTGACTCATCTGTCAGCAGGGCTTCCATTGCCTCTGCTACTGCTTGAGTTTCTGTACCGACCAGCTTCAAGGTGCCGGCTTCAACTCCTTCTGGTCTCTCTGTTGTATCACGAAGTACCAATACAGGCTTACCTAAGGAAGGTGCTTCCTCTTGTACTCCGCCTGAGTCTGACATGATGAAATAGCTTTTAGCTGCGATATTATGGAAATCCAACACATCCAAAGGCTCAATCAGATGAATTTTCTCATTGTCACTCAGAATTTCTCTAGCCGCTTCCTGAACCGCTGGGCTCAAGTGAACGGGATAGACAATTTCTACATCATCATGGGCATCTACAATCTGCCGTAGAGTTCGAAAGACCCTTCTCATTGGCTCTCCTTGATTTTCCCGGCGATGCATGGTCACCAAAATCATCTTGCGAGCTGGATCAATACGGTCAAGCACCTCATGCTGATAATCAGCTTGGACGGTCAGCTTGAGAGCGTCAATAGCTGTATTTCCTGTCACAAAAACTGTTTCTGCCGGATGGTTTTCCTTGAACAAGTTAGCCTTACTCTGATCTGTTGGCGCAAAATACAAGTCCGTCAAAGAGTCAGTCATCTGACGATTCATCTCTTCTGGGAAAGGAGAGTATTTATTCCAAGTCCGCAAGCCAGCTTCCACGTGGCCGATACGAACTTGATTATAAAACGCTGCAAGACTAGCCGCAAAAGTCGTTGTCGTATCACCGTGCACCAGCATAATATCTGGCTTGTTTTCCTTTAAGATGTCATCTAGCTTATGCAGGATCTTGACAGTAATATCTGTCAGGGTTTGATTCTTCCCCATAATATCCAAATCATAATCAGGCTTAATCTTAAAAGTTTCAAGTACCTGATCCAGCATCTGACGATGTTGAGCAGTCACAACTGTTGTCGTTTCAAACAAGTCTGCCTGCTTCTTCAGTTCAATAACCAGTGGAGCCATCTTAATTGCTTCTGGACGAGTTCCAAAAACAACCATTACCTTAATTTTCTTCATTTTTCCTCACCAAAAATCAACATTGTTATATTAACTTTTTACTAAAAAATGTTTGTTTTAAGTAACCTTAGTTATTTTACCATCAAGCGTTTCAATAATCAAAGCATGAACTATTATTTTATACTTTCTTAATAGTAATTTACATGTTGGTAACTTATTTAAGATTATTTTAATTTTCTTAACTTAACTGTAACTTAAAATTGCTGAAATTTTTTGGTTTTCTCAAAAAAATAAATAAAAAGGAAAGAACTTATAGGCTTAAAGCCCTGATTTATGCAGAATTTTGTGTTTTTTACCTATATTTTTTAATCTTTATTCATTGTAATAAAATATTATTCTATTTGTAATCTAATTGTTTTCTACTCTTTATATTTCAAAATCCTCCCTTCATGAATGAGCTAGCTAGATAAACGCCAGCTACTGTTCTCCACAATCTTCGACTACTACCATTAAAACCAACCTCCTCTTTTTTAAAATTTCAAACCTGCCCCTCCTACTATTTTAGGATTTTTAAAATAGTATAACCTAGCGCTATCATACCACCAGAAACCATTGATCTTTCTCATTAAAGATATATGTGGCATCTCCTATCCTAAAAAAGCTGAAACACGAAACCTTGCGTGATTCTTCTATAATAGTTTAGTCATAAAGGGGAGATTAAAAAGCACTGTTCCTAATTATATTATAGGATAATATCTAGTGTCGGGCAAGAAATTATCGGCTGCAAGAAAAAATCCCTCCCGATTTTCGGGAGGGAAAGTTCTTTATTTAAGAACAATATTTTCTTCAGTTTCAAATCCATCTGGCAGTTCTGTCACTTCGTTGATAATTTCAACTTCATTGACAGCCTGAGGTTCCAGATTGCGGTAGCGGGCCATACCAGTACCAGCTGGGATAATCTTACCGATGATAACATTTTCCTTGAGGCCAAGCAGATGGTCTTTCTTACCACGGATAGCAGCGTCTGTCAGGACACGAGTTGTTTCCTGGAAGGAAGCTGCAGACAGGAAGCTATTTGTCTCAAGGGAAGCCTTGGTGATTCCCATGAGGACTGGACGGGCTGTCGCAGGCACTCCGCCTGAGATAACCACATCACGGTTAGCATCTGTAAAGTCTGTAATATCCATGAGAGTTCCCATAAGAAGATCTGTGTCACCTGGATCCATGACGCGCACCTTGCGAATCATTTGACGAACCATTACCTCGATGTGTTTGTCGCCGATTTCTACCCCTTGGCTGCGGTAAACTTTTTGTACCTCAGCAAGCAGGTAAGTTTCAACAGACAAGACATCGCGGACGGCCAGCAAGTGCTTCGGCTGGATAGAACCTTCAGTCAAGGCAGAGCCACGAGAGACTTGGTCGCCCACTTCAACCTTCATGCGAGCTGTAAATGGCACCACGTATTCACCTTCGCCAGTCGCACCTGTAACAAAGACTTTCTTAGTACGAGTAGATGCATCTTCTTCGATGGCAGTAACTTCACCCTTGACTTCAGTGATGACCGCTTCCCCTTTCGGATTGCGGGCTTCAAAGATTTCTTGAACACGAGGAAGACCTTGCGTGATATCGGTATTAGAGGCAACACCACCCGTGTGGAAGGTCCGCATGGTCAGCTGTGTACCAGGCTCCCCGATAGACTGGGCAGCGATGGTTCCAACTGCTTCACCAACTTCAACCGCATCCCCAGTCGCCAAGTTAATACCGTAACAATGACGGCAGACACCGTGACGGGTGTTACATGTAAAGACAGAGCGGATTGTCACTTCTTCAACACCAGCATTAACAATTTCACGAGCCTTGTCTTCTGTGATCAATTCATTTGGACCAATAATAACAGCACCAGTTTCTGGATGTTTAACTGTTTTCTTAGTGTAACGACCATTGAGACGCTCTTCCAGAGACTCGATCATTTCCTTGCCTTCTGTGATAGAAGTGATGAGCAAGCCGCGGTCTGTACCACAGTCATCTTCACGGATAATCACATCTTGGGCAACGTCAACCAGACGACGAGTCAGGTAACCCGAGTCGGCAGTCTTAAGGGCCGTATCGGTCATACCCTTACGAGCACCGTGGGTAGAGAAGAACATTTCCAGAACGGACAGACCTTCACGGAAGTTAGACAAGATTGGCAATTCCATGATGCGTCCATTTGGCGCAGCCATCAGACCACGCATTCCAGCAAGCTGGGAGAAGTTAGAGATGTTACCACGGGCTCCAGAGTCCATCATCATAACGATAGGGTTCTTCGGATCCTGATTGGCAACCAGACGTTTTTCCAATTTCTCACGAGCAGCACGCCATTCAGCAGTAACTGCGTTGTAGCGCTCATCGTCGGTAATCATACCACGACGGAATTGTTTAGTGATTTGCTCTACACGTTTGTGAGATTCTTCGATAATCTCAGCCTTGTCTTCAACAACTGGGATATCAGCGATACCCACTGTCAGACCAGCCAAAGTAGAATGATGATAACCCAAGTTCTTCAAGCGGTCAAGAAGAGCAGATGTTTCTGTTGTACGGAAACGTTTAAAGATTTCCGCGATGATATTTCCAAGATTTTTCTTCTTAAATGGAACATTGATCTCAAGCTGTTCAATGACTTCCTTGATATTTTGTCCTGACTCCAAGAAGTACTTAGCTGGCACACCTTCTGTCAAGTTAGCATTAGTCGGCTCTTGCAAGTAAGGCAATTCCTCTGGCATAATCGCGTTAAAGAGAATTTTACCGACAGTTGTGATCAAAATCTTATGTTTCTGGTCTTCTGTCCAAGGCTTATTAAGACTGTCTGTTGCGATACCAACACGAGTATGCAAGTGAACATAGCCGTTGCGGAAAGCCATAACTGCCTCATCCATATCTTTGAAAATCATGCCTTCGCCTTCGCGGCCAGCCTCTTCCATGGTCAAGTAGTAGTTCCCCAAGACCATATCCTGAGATGGTGTTACAACTGGCTTACCATCTTTCGGATTCAAGATATGCTCAGCAGCCAGCATGAGGATACGTGCTTCAGCTTGCGCTTCCTCTGACAACGGTACGTGGATAGCCATTTGGTCGCCGTCAAAGTCGGCATTGTAGGCTTCACAGACCAGCGGATGCAAACGAAGAGCTTTACCATCAATCAGAACTGGCTCGAAAGCCTGAATTCCCAAACGGTGAAGGGTCGGTGCGCGGTTAAGAAGCACTGGGTGCTCCTTAATCACTTCTTCCAGAATATCCCAGATACGCTCATCTCCACGTTCTACCAAGCGTTTAGCAGCTTTCACGTTCTGCACAATATCACGGGCAACGATTTCCCGCATCACAAACGGCTTGAAGAGCTCAATCGCCATTTCACGCGGCACCCCACATTGATACATTTTCAATGTAGGACCAACGGCGATAACGGAACGACCTGAGAAGTCAACCCGTTTACCCAGCAAGTTTTGACGGAAACGCCCTTGTTTTCCTTTGAGCATGTGGCTCAGAGACTTGAGCGGACGGCTGCCTGGTCCTGTAATCGGACGGCCGCGGCGACCGTTATCAATCAAAGCGTCAACCGCTTCTTGAAGCATCCGCTTCTCATTTTGAACAATGATGCCAGGTGCATTCAACTCAAGCAAGCGCGCCAAACGATTGTTACGGTTAATAACACGACGGTAAAGATCATTAAGGTCAGAAGCCGCAAAACGACCACCATCCAGCTGAACCATCGGGCGCAAATCTGGCGGAATAACCGGCAGGATATTGAGGACCATCCATTCTGGCTTGTTGCCAGACTTGTAGAAGGCATCCAAGACATCCAAGCGACGGACAGCCTTGATCCGTTTTTGACCTGAAGCAGTTTTCAATTCTTCTTTGAGGACAGCAATCTCAGCTTCCAAGTCCACTTGTTTCAAGAGGTCTTGAATAGCTTCTGCTCCCATTTTGGCTACAAATGAGCCTGCACCATACTCGCGTAAACGTTCACGATACTCACGCTCCGTCATGATTGACTTGTGCTCTAGCGGTGTATCCTTAGGATCAATCACCACATAAGCCGCAAAATAAATGACTTCTTCCAGAGCACGTGGACTCATATCCAAAGTGAGCCCCATGCGGCTTGGAATTCCTTTAAAGTACCAAATATGTGAAACAGGTGCCTTCAATTCGATGTGGCCCATACGCTCACGACGAACCTTGGCACGGGTTACTTCAACACCACAGCGGTCACAGACGATTCCTTTGTAACGGATCCGTTTGTACTTACCGCAGGCACATTCCCAGTCCTTGGTTGGACCGAAGATCACTTCGTCAAAAAGGCCTTCGCGTTCTGGTTTCAGGGTTCGGTAATTGATTGTTTCAGGTTTCTTCACTTCTCCATAAGACCATGAACGGACCTTATTTGGAGAAGCTAGGGTGATTTGCATACTTTTAAAACGATTTACATCAACCACTATTTCTTACCTTTCTTCATTTTCTAATCAGTGTGTATTCTTATTCTTTTCCTTCAGCCTCAAAAGCTGCTTTCGCTTCTTGAGCTGCTTTTTCACGCGCTTTTTCAAGATCGTCAACGTGAATCACATCATCATCTTCGCCTTCGTCAAGGTCACGCAGTTCTACTTCATTGTCATCTTCATCAAGAACGCGCATATCCAGACCAAGAGATTGCAATTCTTTGACAAGAACGCGGAAGGATTCTGGCACACCTGGTTTCGGAATTGGTTTCCCTTTGGTAATAGCTTCATAAGCCTTCAAACGCCCGTTGACATCATCTGACTTGTAAGTCAGGATTTCTTGCAGAACGTTAGAAGCACCGTAAGCTTCCAAGGCCCAAACTTCCATCTCACCAAAACGTTGTCCACCAAACTGAGCTTTACCTCCGAGCGGCTGTTGGGTAACCATTGAGTAAGGTCCTACTGAGCGGGCATGGAGTTTATCATCTACCATGTGGTGGAGCTTGATCATGTACATGACACCGACAGATACACGGTTGTCAAACGGCTCACCGGTACGTCCGTCGTAGAGAATGGTCTTGGCATCGCTGTCCATGCCAGCTTCGCGGACAGTATCCCAGAGATCTTCTGAGCTTGCTCCATCAAAGACTGGTGTTGCAATATGGATGCCCAAGTTACGTGCTGCCATACCAAGGTGGAGCTCCATAACCTGACCAATGTTCATACGAGATGGTACCCCGAGTGGGTTCAACATGATATCAACTGGTGTTCCGTCTGGCAAATAAGGCATGTCTTCCACAGGAACGATACGGGATACAACCCCTTTGTTTCCGTGACGACCGGCCATCTTATCTCCGACCTTGATCTTACGTTTTTGAGCGATGTAGACGCGAACCAGCATGTTAACACCTGATTGCAACTCATCTCCATTTGCACGTGTAAAGATCTTAACATCACGAACGACACCATCGGCACCGTGTGGTACACGAAGAGAAGTATCACGCACTTCACGAGACTTATCTCCAAAGATAGCGTGCAAGAGACGTTCTTCAGCTGAAAGGTCTTTCTCACCCTTAGGTGTTACTTTACCTACAAGGATATCGCCTTCTTTAACCTCAGCACCGATACGGATAATACCCATTTCGTCAAGGTCTTTAAGGGCATCTTCACCAACGTTTGGAATTTCACGAGTGATTTCTTCAGGCCCGAGCTTTGTATCGCGTGTTTCTGATTCGTATTCTTCAAGGTGGACAGATGTATAGACATCGTCTTTCACCAAGCGTTCGCTCATGATAACGGCATCCTCGAAGTTGTAACCTTCCCATGTCATGTAGGCAACGATTGGGTTTTGTCCCAAGGCCATTTCTCCTTTTTCCATAGAAGGTCCGTCAGCGATAAAGTCACCTTTTTCAACGACATCGCCAACTTTCACCAAGGTACGTTGGTTATAAGCAGTACCTGAGTTCGAACGGCGGAATTTTTGAATTTGGTAAACATCAAGAGAACCATCTTCGCGGCGGACTTCAACCTTGTCGGCATCCGCATAGGTAACCTTACCATCATGCTGAGCAATGACTGCTGCACCAGAATCGTGGGCAGCTTGGTATTCCATACCAGTACCAACGTAAGGTGCTTTTGGATCGATCAAAGGCACAGCCTGACGTTGCATGTTGGCACCCATGAGGGCACGGTTGGAGTCGTCATTTTCCAAGAAAGGAATACATGCTGTCGCTACGGCAACTACCTGCTTAGGCGATACATCCATGTAGTCTACTTGGTCTGATGGGAATTCTTGGTTATTACCTTGGTGGCGTCCCATAACGATAGGCTCAGCAAAACCGCCTTTTTCATTCAGCTTAGAGTTAGCCTGCGCTACGATAAATTCATCTTCCTCATCAGCGGTCAGCCAAACGATTTCGTTGGTTACTACACCAGCTTCACGGTCTACCTTACGGTAAGGCGTTTGAATAAAGCCATATTTGTTAAGGTGTCCATAAGAAGACAAGTTATTGATCAAACCAATGTTCGGTCCTTCAGGCGTTTCAATCGGACACATACGGCCATAGTGAGTATAGTGCACGTCCCGCACTTCATAACCAGCGCGGTCACGTGTCAAACCACCAGGTCCTAAGGCAGACAAACGTCGCTTGTGGGAAAGCTCAGACAGCGGATTGTGTTGATCCATGAACTGAGACAACTGAGAAGAACCAAAGAATTCTTTAATAGCTGCAGTTACTGGACGGATGTTGATGATTTGTTGCGGAGTCAGTACTTCATTGTCTTGAACACTCATCCGTTCGCGAACATTACGCTCCATGCGAGAAAGTCCCAAACGGACTTGGTTGGCCAAAAGCTCACCAACTGCACGAATACGACGGTTCCCCAAGTGGTCAATATCATCTACACGACCAATGCCTTCAGCTAAGTTGAGGAAGTAGCTCATCTCAGCCAAGATGTCAGCTGGTGTCACAATCCGAACCTTGTCAGATGGATTTGCGTTACCAATGATGGTCACAACGCGGTCTGGATCGGTTGGTGCCACTACCTTGAACTTCTGCAATTCTACAGGATCTGTCAAGACAGCTGAGTCGTTTGGAATATAAGTGATTTTGTTCAAACCATTGTCCAACTGCTCTGCAATGCTGTCAATGACACTGCGGGTCATAACTGTACCAGCTTCAACCAAGATTTCTCCTGTTTCAGCATCTACCAATGGCTCTGCAATGGTTTGGTTCAGCAAGCGTGTCTTGACGCTAAGTTTCTTATTGATCTTGTAACGACCAACTGCTGCCAAGTCATAACGATGCGGATCAAAGAAACGCGCCTCAAGGAGAGAGCGAGAACTTTCAGCCGTCTTAGGCTCACCTGGACGAAGACGCTCATAGATTTCTTTCAGGGCTTCATCTGTACGAGAGTCCATTGGGTTCTTGTGGATATCTTTTTCAATGGTATTGCGAACCAAGTCGCTGTCACCAAAGATGTCCAAGATCTCATCATCACCTGAGAAACCAAGCGCACGCACCAGAGTGGTAAATGGAATCTTCCGTGTCCGGTCAATACGAGTGTAGGCAATGTCTTTTGAGTCTGTTTCCAACTCTAACCAAGCACCGCGGTTAGGAATAACCGTTGAACCGTAGCCAACTTTTCCATTTTTGTCAACTTTATCGTTAAAGTAAACCCCTGGAGAACGCACCAACTGGGATACGATAATCCGCTCACCACCATTGATGATGAAGGTTCCCATTTCAGTCATGATTGGGAAATCACCAAAGAAGACTTCCTGAGTCTTGATTTCACCTGTTTCCTTGTTAATCAGACGGAAAGTCACAAAGATTGGCGCTGAATAGCTAGCATCGTGGATACGTGCTTCTTCCAGCGTATATTTAGGCTCACGGATTTCATAGCCAACAAATTCCAATTCCATGGTGTCGGTAAAGTTTGAAATAGGAAGTACATCTTCAAAGACTTCCTTCAGACCATGATCCAAGAAATCTTGGAACGAATCCGTTTGGATTTCAATCAAATTTGGTAAATCAAGAACTTCCTTAATTCTTGAAAAACTACGACGGGTACGGTGTTTACCGTATCGAACTTCATGTCCTGCCAAGTTTTTACTCCTTTATGATAAGATACTGAGCCCTTGATAAAGCGAGAAGAAAGGTATCTTTTTCTTAACGCTTTGAGGGCGAGTTCTGTGAAATGTTTTCAGAGGAAGATCCTCTGTCATTTACAATGCTGCAAAACAGCCACAATCAGTCCCTTTTGTTTAATTTTCAGAAAAATTAAATTATGGTTACATAATTCGTTTTTCCTAAAAATAGGCACAAAAAGAGCAGCTAAATCTGACTTATTCAAGTTTGATTTAACTGCTGTAAGCTTCTATTTGGACAATATTTCAAATAAAGCACACGACAAATTATTGCTATCATTATACCTTATTTAGCTAGAAATTGCAAGGATTTCATCCGCTTTCTGAAAAGTTAAAACTGCTCTTGATGCGCTAGTTCCCTTGCCGGTTATTGTTGGAATTGGAACTTGAATTAGAATTGGAGGTAGAACCGCCCAGAATAGCTGACCAAGCCTTCTGATAATCCGCATCTGATGCCCCGATACCAAAGCGGTAGGTCGTAGTCGGAGCGCCGTTTTTGGCCCAATAGCTAGGCACTGTCGGACCACTGAGATTAACAGAGCGCCCATTTACCGTTACTGTACCTGGCTTTTCTCCTGTGGACTTGAGTACATCAGACTTAATCACACTCGGATCAAGAGTGAACTTATCACCAACGCCCCAGGCATTCGGATCTGCTTGATAGATGGCATCTACCATATAAGCCATGTAGGAAGCGTTATTGTTATAACCAGTCAACGCCGCCATAGAGCTATTATCATCATGACCGATCCAGCCTCCCAAAGTCATCTTTGGAGTAGAAAGCATCAGCCACATATCGCCATTGGTGTTGGTCGTTCCAGTCTTACCAATCCAGTCGGCTCCAGCCAAGGTTCCATTGACCTGACTGATTCTGGATTTATAGGTCGTAGTAGCTCCAGAATTGATAACTCCCCTCATGAGCTCCTGCATAATCGTAGCCGCTGCTGGGCTGTAAATCTGAACAGGATTGGCCTTATGCTGGTAAATCACCTTGCCATCTCGGTCTGTGATTTTTTCAACCATGTATTTTTTCTGGTAGGTCCCATTATTGGCTAAGGTTTGGAAACCATTGGTGTGCTGAGCTACAGATACTTCGATTCCGCCGCCCATTGGGAGACTCTCAATGCTGTAGTCATCGATGTAATAACCCATTTTTTCCATATAGCCACGGACATTGACACCTTTTTCACGTAATCCGCGGTAAGTCCAATAAGCCGGGATATTCCAAGAAGTATTGAGCGCTTCTTGCAGGTCCATCATGGCTGTACCACGGCTGTCCACGTGCATAATCGGGTCGCCGCTTGAAAAGTTAGTCGGATAGTTAGAAAGAACGCTGGCGCTGCCCATCAGACCTTGGTCAATAGCAATCCCATAAGCCAGAATCGGCTTAATGGTCGAACCCGGTGACCGTTCCGTATCAAAGGCGTGATTATTCTGATTGGAAGCATAGTCTCTGCCACCAACAAAACCAATCACTGCACCGGTTTTATTGTCCATGAGGACATTTCCCACTTCAATTGCACCAGTTCCGTCATCCAAGATGCCACCATAGTTGGCTACTGCATTTTGCATAGCGGTGTGAATGTTCTTGTTAATCGTGGTCGTAACAGTATAGCCGCCATCACTCAGTTCTTTAGCAGCCAATTCCTTGTAGGCTTTGACAGTGTCATTGTTTTTCAGCTCTTGCTGGGAAACATTGTCCCGCTGGATCAAGTACTCATACATGGTCTGCTGGGCTTCTTCGACCGCAGTGTAATAAAGGTAGCCATGCGAAGATTTTTCCGAGCTTTCAGATGGCTTGAAATCCTTGGTCAAGTCGTAGTCCTTGTACTCCTTGTACTCTTTCTCGCTTAGATGGCCCGTACGATACATATTATAGAGCACATCCTTGGCACGTTCCAAGCCCAGAGCTAAATCCCCTGCACTCTTGAGACTGCCATCCGCTGCATAAGGCGAATAAACAATCGGACTCTGTGGCAAGCCGGCAATAAAAGCAGACTGGGGCACTGTCAAATCCTTAGCAGAGACACCAAAAATTCCTTGAGCAGCTTCTTCCACACCAGCGATATTCTGCCCCTTATTGTTACGCCCGAAAGGCGAAACGTTCAAGTAGGTCGTCAAAATATCATCCTTGGACATGTAGCGTTCCAAAGCCAGCGCATCAACAATCTCCGCCGCTTTCCGCTTGAAGGTCGGCGCATCGCCCACCACCTGCTGCTTGATCAACTGCTGGGTAATGGTTGACCCCCCGCTAGACGAGCCAACTCCAACAACTGAACCGAGCGTAGCCCGAAGCACAGCCTTGGGCACAACTCCCTTATGCGTTTCAAAGTTCTCATCCTCTGTAGCGATAACGGCTTTTTTTACATTTTCAGAGATGGCGTCACTCTTAACTGGAATGCGGAGCAAATCATTGTCAACATCTGAAATCAAGCTGCCATCGGCATAGGTAAGCTTAGAAATACCAGAGATATTATTCACCTGCTTGACTAGCTCTTCCTGCTTGGGCACTTCCACCTTGCTGAAAAGACTAGCTGCATAGCCTATCCCAATCCCAGCACCGATTACGCCACCGAAGAAGATAAACACAAAAGCCATATTCATCAGAAGTTTAAAAATCCGCAAGAAAACAGCAAAAACATCACCGATAGACCAGCCGTTGTTGCTACTGCCGATTTTCTTGCTCCATTCTGGAAGATGTATTTTTTTGATAAACTGCTGGGCTTTTCCCCAGAACTCTTTTAATTTTTCTATTAATTGTTCCAAGTTCGATTCTCCTTGTTATCCTCCCATTATACCAAATATCTATGATTTATTTCAAGGAAACATTGCTATTTAAAAGCTTTATGATACAATAGAGTAACATAAATTTAAAATATAGATAAGCCAATTTCTTGGCTTTTAGAATAGGAGAGACATGATGCACATTTTTGATGAGCTAAAAGAACGTGGCTTGGTATTCCAAACCACTGATGAAGCAGCTTTACGCAAAGCCTTAGAAGAAGGACAAGTCTCTTATTATAGTGGATACGATCCAACCGCTGATAGCCTGCACCTTGGCCACTTGGTAGCCATTCTGACTAGCCGCCGCCTGCAACTAGCTGGCCATAAACCCTACGCTCTGGTTGGAGGAGCAACTGGATTGATTGGCGATCCATCCTTTAGGGATGCAGAGCGCAGCCTCCAAACCAAGGAAACCGTGGAAGGCTGGGGGAAATCTATCCAAGATCAGCTTTCTCGCTTTCTGGACTTTGAAAAGGGCGATAATAAGGCCGAAATGGTCAACAATTATGACTGGTTTAGCAGCATCAGCTTTATCGACTTCCTGCGCGATGTCGGGAAATACTTCACTGTCAACTACATGATGAGTAAAGATTCCGTAAAGAGCCGGATTGAGACAGGGATTTCCTATACAGAATTCGCCTACCAGATCATGCAAGGATATGACTTCTACATCCTCAATCAAAACCACGGCGTGACCCTGCAAATCGGTGGTTCTGACCAGTGGGGCAATATGACAGCAGGTACAGAGCTCCTGCGCCGCAAGGCTGACAAGACTGGCCATGTGATGACTGTTCCGCTCATTACAGACGCTACTGGCAAAAAATTCGGCAAATCAGAAGGCAATGCTGTCTGGCTCAATCCTGACAAGACTTCTCCTTACGAAATGTATCAATTCTGGATGAATGTCATGGACGCAGACGCTATCCACTTCCTGAAAATCTTCACCTTCCTGTCTTTGGATGAGATCGAGGAGATTCGCCAGCAGTTTGAATCAGCACCCCACGAACGCTTGGCGCAGAAAGTCCTAGCTCGCGAAGTGGTCAGTCTGGTTCACGGTCAAGAAGCATATCAGGAAGCCCTCAACATCACTGAGCAGCTCTTTGCTGGAAATATCAAAAATTTGTCCGTCAAGGAACTCAAACAAGGTTTGCGCGGTGTGCCTAACTATCAGGTCCAAGCAGAAGACAACCTCAATATTGTAGAACTGCTTGTGACAGCCGGCGTGGTAAACTCAAAACGTCAAGCCCGCGAGGATGTCCAAAACGGTGCTATCTACCTCAATGGCGAGCGCATCCAAGATTTAGATTATGTCCTTAGCGCCTCAGATAAACTGGAAGACGAGCTGACAGTTATCCGCCGCGGTAAGAAGAAATACTTTGTCCTGACCTACTAAAGATACAAATCCGATTACCTAAATCGGATTTTTCTATGTCTTACCAAAAAGAAGCTATTCAGCTATATAAAAACAATAGAAAGAGAGCGACTATGAAACCAAAACTTGCCCGCTTTGCCCAAGCTCCAGCTCTGGCATGCCCACTCTGCCAGCAAAGCTTGGCTATGGAAGAAAACAGCCTCAAGTGTCTTAATCGCCATTCCTACGACATCGCCAAATTCGGTTATGTCAATCTAGCTCCCCAGGTCAAACAAGCTAGAGACTATGACAAAACGAGCTTTCAAAATAGAAAAGTCATCTTGGAAGCCGGCTTTTATCAGCATATCCTAGATGAGTTGCAGGATCTGCTGCAGACCCTGCCTGAAGAACAGACCATTCTAGACGTCGCTTGCGGAGAGGGCTACTATGCTCGAAAAATTCAGGAAGAATTCCCCAACAAAGAAATTTACGCTTTTGATTTATCCAAAGATTCCATCCAGTTAGCTGCAAAAAGTGATCAGAGCCTGGCTGTAAAATGGTTCGTAGGTGATTTGGCACACTTGCCCGTTCAGGAACAAAGCATGGATGTCTTGCTGGACATCTTCTCACCAGCTAATTACCATGAATTTCAGCGAGTATTGAAAAAAGAGGGGCTTATCATTAAAGTCATCCCAACAGAAAATCATCTGAAAGAAATTAGACAAAAAGCTGCTCAGTATCTGGACAAGAAAGATTATTCTAATCAACATATCATCCAGCATTTCCAGAAACACTTTACCATCCTATCTAGAAAGACCATAGAATCAACCCATGAACTGCATTCTGAGGAGAAAACTGCCCTGCTGCAGATGACTCCTTTACTCTTTCATGTTGAAAAAAATCTAATCAATTGGGAGCAGCTTACACATGCCACCATTTCAGCTGAGATTCTTATCGGAAAACTAAAACAAGAAAAAAGTTGAGCAGCTTTCAGTCAAAAATGATGTTATAGCAGCCCTTTTAAAAACGCAGACAAGCCTGTCTGCGTTCTTTGTTTATCAACTGATTAATAGACTGTCTTCTCTGTCTCTGGATCAAAGAAGTGTGCTTTATTGAGGTCAAATCCTAGGTCAATACCTGCACCAGTTTCTAGGTAATCCCGTGAATCCACACGCGCTACAAACTCACTAGAACCCACTTGGCAGTAGAGGTGAGACTCTGCTCCCAGCAATTCTGAAACAGAAATCTTGGCATGCACAACTGAATTCGGGAAAGTTTCCAAGAAAGCAGCTTCCGCATTGATATCTTCCGGACGAATACCGAAGATCAGCTCCTTGCCCTCGTAACCTTTCTCCCGCAGAACCTTGAGAGCTCCTTCTGGCACAGTCAAGCGCAGCCCTTCTGCGACAATCTCATTCCCTTCAAGCTTAACTGGAATGAAGTTCATAGCTGGGCTACCAATGAAGCCGGCAACGAACTTATTAACTGGGTTGTTATAGACTTCCTGCGGCGTACCAATCTGCTCCACTCGTCCAATCGTTCCAGTTCCAGCAGGATTCTTGGTCGCTGACATGATAACGATACGATCCGCCAAGGTCATAGCTTCAGTCTGGTCGTGGGTAACATAAATAGTAGTTGCCCCGATACGGCGGTGAATCTTGGCAATCTCCGCCCGCATAGAAACACGCAGCTTAGCATCCAAGTTAGACAGAGGCTCATCCATAAGGAAAACCTTTGCATCACGAACGATAGCGCGTCCCATTGCTACCCGCTGACGCTGACCACCAGACAAATCAGCTGGCTTACGCTGTAAGAATTCCTTCAAGCCTAGGATTTCTGCTGCTTCGTTGACCCGTTTGTCAATATCTTCCTTGCTGTACTTGCGCAGCTTGAGACCAAAGGCCATGTTGTCGTAGACAGTCATGTGCGGATAAAGGGCATAGTTCTGGAAGACCATAGCGATGTCGCGGTCTTTTGGAGCTACATCATTGACCACCGTACCATCAATAGAGGCAGTTCCTTCTGTGATGTCCTCAAGACCCGCAATCATACGTAGAGTAGTTGATTTCCCGCAACCAGATGGACCGACAAAGACGATAAATTCCTTGTCCTTAATATCAAGATTGAAGTCTTCCACTGAGTAGTGGTCGCTGTTGGGATATTTTTTATAGATATTTTTCAGATTTAATTCGACCATAATAAGCCCCTTCTTTTGAATAAAAATATTTTCTTTCAAGCTCTCGTTTGCAAAGCGCTTTCACATTGTCCATTATATCGTTTTTTTTTGACTTTTTCAAGCACTTTTAGTAAAACGTTTGCATAATTTTTGAAAAATTTCTCCATCAAAAAAGAGGCCACTGGGCCTCTTTAAAACTTATTCTTCTTTTTTTCTACTACGGAATGACAATCCAGCTGCGCCTAAAGCACTGATAACTCCTGCAACTGTAAGAAGAGCATTAGAAGCTTGACCCGTATGTGGCAAGACTGATGCACCACTCTTACTTTCCTTGTTTTTAAGCTGAGCAAGCTGAGTGACCTTAGCTAATGAAGACTGCTCTTGTACTGATTTGGCCCCATCAACTGCTGACAAAATACCACTAGTTACTTGGTAAGAAGGTAAAGCATCAGCTACTGCCGCGTCAGTGGCATTGACACCGCCGGCAAATTCTGGAAGAGCCGATATTTGAGGAGCGCTGTCTGGATGCGCACTCCTAACTGATGGCTGAACGCCAGCATCATAGGTGTTATTTTCTGTAATAGTTGGATCAGAATCATTGACTCCTCCACTAAATTCAGGCCGTGTTACTGTTGCAACTTCTGAATCACTGACATTGCCACTGAATTCTGGTTGTGCAGACACCTGTGGAGCTGTATCGGGATGAGTTCCAACCCCATGGCTAGATAAATCATACTCTGACTCTGCAGCTGTTATCGGCTCAGAATCGCTGACGCCTCCTGTAAATTCAGGCCGTGTTACGGTTGCCGCTTCTGAATCATTAACATTGCCACTGAATTCTGGTTGTACTGAAGACTGCGGAGCTGTATCAGGATGAATTCCAACTTCATGGCTAAACAAATCATATTCCGACGCCGTCGCCGTTTCTGGCTCAGAGTCGCTAACTCCTCCACTAAATTCTTTCCTAGTTTCTTGTGGTGAATCACCTGGAATAGAAGAAGTCATCACAGCTTTAGTAGCATTCTTGACAATCGCTTCTAGATTTTCAAGAGCTTTTGTCTGCTCAGCAGCAATCTGTTCCTGCAGCTTTTCTGCTTTTTCTGCACTGTCTACACTATCATCTAGCTGTGCAATCGCATCTGTCACCGCCTTTAATGCTGCTCGAATCTTTTCTTTAGCTTGCTTTTTATCGAGCTCTGAAAGTGTTTGGTGATGTTCAATTGCTTCAATTTGCTTGTCGACTTCTTCTTCAAGCTCATCTAAAACCAAATCTTTGCCAACTGGATGAATCGTGTCCAAGCTAGCAATGCCAGCTGCCTCAATTCTCTCCAGTTCCTCTTCGGTATCAGCCTTTTCAAGCGCTCTTTTCGCATCTGCTAGAGTTGCTTCCGCTTCAGCTTTTGCCGTAGCCTGTTCTGCCTCTGACAGATTCGGGTTGCTCCGCAAGTCGGCTAGCTTATCAGACAGAGCAAGATCTAGTTTCAGTCCAGTCGTAACTTTTAGCAAACTTTGCTTCTCTGCAGCTACTTGTTCTTGAATTTTTTCAGCATCATCAGGACTTTCAACCCAAGCATTATGAGCTGCAATTGCTTTTTTAGCTATGTCTGCTACATCTTCAATTTTCTTTTCAGCTGCCGTTTTTTCTTCAGCAGAAATACTTTGGCTCTTCTCAACAGCCTCAATAGCGGCTGTTCTTTCTTCCTGAATTTCTTTTAAAAACTGCTCTTTGCCAATAGGGTGAATCTTGGCTAAGTGGGCTATGGCTGTTTCTTTTGCCTGATCATAGACTTCCTGAGAATCTGCTCCTTCAATAACCTTCTTGGCCGCTTCCACAACCTGCTCTATCTCGCCTCTAACTGCTTTCTTTTCTGCTTCTGAAAGATTAGGATTTGCTTCCAAGTCAGCTAACTTGGAAGCCAGAGTGAAATCTACGGTTGAACTTGCTATAAATTTGAAAAACTTATCTTCCTCGGTTACTGCTTGCTCTTGAATCACTTCTGCCTGCTCTGCTGTTGCTGCATTAACATCTAATTTCTGAATTGCATCTTCTGCTTCTGCAGCCTTCTTCCTTACAGACTCTTGGAAACTTTTCTTTTGCTCCTCAGGCAATAAATCGCTACTATCTACAAGTTTGTCAAACTCTGCTTTCCCATTTTGGATTTCATCTAGAAGTAAATCTTTGCCGACTGGATTGATAGAGTTGATGTCTGCCAATCCATCTTCTTTAGCTTGATCAATCCTTTCTTTATCTTCAGCTGCGGCAATTTCATTCTGAGCCTTTGCAGCTGTTTGATTGACTTCGTCCTTAGCTGCTGCAAGCTCCTCATCTGACAAATTTGGATTATTCCCAAGATCTGTCACTTTCTCAGCCAGAAATGTGCCTACTTCCTTGTTAGCAGCCTCCCTAACCGTTGTCAAATCCTGATTTACTGGCGATGCAGCAACTGGGTTCTCTACTGCATTTGCAACTGGCTGTTCCTCATCCGCCGCCACCAAACTGTGACCCAAAAACAGAGCACAAATAAGGACTGAACCAACACCTAAAACTGACTTCCGAATAGAATATCGCAAAACTTTTTCTGTTCTTTTCATCTTTTTCTCCCCTGAACATAGTTTATTATCCCGATCAGTAACCCTTAATAAAAAGTCCAGTCAAACCTCCCATAAATCTTTCAGATTAGGTAATCTTTAAACTACACTTTCTATTTGACTTCTGATAAGACTTTTTATTATTTTATCATATTAACTTATTAAAACAAAAGAATTATTGGCTTGATTTATGTACATTTTTGTGAAATCGTCCAGTTTTTAAACAGACATGATGTCCAGAAATTAAACTAAAAATTTTTCCATTTAACAATGTGTAAACTTTTTTAGTAAAAATTCCGGGCTATTTTCTAGCTTATTTCAGACAGAAAAAGTAAAATGGTATAGGAGGGATAAAATTATGGCTCTTAATACACGAGATAGGATTTTAGATGCATTTTTTGAATTAGCAGATAAACAGCCAGACAGGTCGCGTTTTACCTTTACAGAAATCGCTAAAGAAGCCGGTTTGTCAAGACAAGCTATTTACAAACGACACTTTAATAACACTACTGAAATTATCGAATACATTCGCCAAGATATGGTAAAGCAAGCCTTTGCCCCCAACTGGAATAGCAACAATGCTGAAGCGGACTTAGATCCTTTCACTTTTTTGGCTCAAACGATTCTTCCCGCTATTTATGAGCAACGCCAACGCATTAAAATATTATATACTAGTTCTGTCGATCCCTTGTGGAGCGATTTTATTACTGCCAGTTACAAGGACTGGATCGAGCAGAATTTAAATCTTGACCACCAAAAATTAGGTATTCCTGAAGACCTGGCCAATCAACTGCTGGCTGGCTGGATTAGTTCTCTTATTGAGAATTGGATCACTCAGGATGACCCCGTTCCTTGCAAGCAGTTCTCTAAGACATTTCTCAACCTTGTATCTTCACCCCTAACCAGCTTTGCTGCCTATGATAGTCCAGCTGGTCCTTCAAATAAAATTGTTATCGCATAACCAACTAGAAGAAAAACAGAGAAATGACAGAACCGGTCCTTGTAAGGGAAGACTGGTTTTTTAATATTTTTATATTAAATTTTAAAAATAATTGGACATTTCCTCTATAAAGTGTTATCATTTTAGTTGACAAGCGGTAAACTATTTTGTTGGAATTTGCGCTATTTTTAGACAAACCAGCAAGAACTTAATAAAAAAGAAGGAAGGTACTTATGCCCCAAGATACTCGAGACAAAGTCGTTAATGCCTTAATTGAGCTGGCAGAGCAAAATCCTGAAAAGTCTTATTTTACTTTTTCAGAGATTGCAAAACAAGCTGGTCTATCGCGCCAGGCTATCTATAAAAAGCATTTTAGTAATGTTGAAGACATTATCCAATACATCCGCCAGACAATTATGACTCCGTTTTTGCCCCTGTATGAAAGCTACGAAGAAGGAAATGGAGAAAATCCGTTCTGTTTCTTTGCCCAACATATGATTCCTACCCTTTATGAACATAGGAAATGGATGAAGGTGCTCTACACTACAGCTATCGATCCTTTCTGGAGTGACTATCTATCTACCTTCTTCACTCAGTGGGTCGTGCAAAATTTAGAAATTGACTCTAAAAAATTGGGAATTCCAAAAGAAATGGCTACGGAAATTGTTGTTAGATGGATTAATTCCCTCATTGAAATTTGGATTATCAAAGAAGAACCTATGCCTGCAGAGGATTTCGCCAAGCTCTTCTTGAATGTGATTTCAACCCCTATGGATCAGTTTATAACACCTCATAGTGAAGCCTAATTCAACTCAAAATTATGAAGCCCGCCTAATTTAGGCAGGCTTTTTTTGTCTGTAAAATTTCTTACTCTCCCAAAGAAAAGAGAGCAGATAGTCTTCTGCTCTCGTCAACATATAAGCTATAAAATTAAGCACCAAGCTTCGTTTAATCTACTCGATAATAGAAGCTGCCTTGTTCGTCAAAGCTATTCAGGCCAACTCCTGTCCAGATTCTGTCTTGACCAACATCTGAATTATCTGTAAAGTTTTCCTTGTCTGCGACCTTAACTCCCTTAGGAAGAAACTCAATCAGAAAACCTCCGCTTTCTCCGCCGTAGACACCGCCAGCAGCAGTCCCATAGTCTGTCAGAGAAGCTCCATACAATTCATAAACACTTGAAACCAAGCCCTTGTCATCAAAAACAAGCTGGTTGCCAGAAGCATCCTGCCAGGTTCCTTTAACGCTGGCATAATTACCATTTGCAAGTGCTGAAATGTCCATCGCCTCCTTCTTTTCCTTGTTTTTTTCTGTGCTCGCACTCTCTGAGCTAGCGCTGCTAGCCGCTGAAGATGCTGCTGCAGTTGATTGACTGGATGCCTGCTCCACAGAACTTGTTACCGAGCCAGTACTGCTAGTAGGTGTCTCTGATTGATTCGTAGCACTGCCGTTTGAGCAAGCTGTCATAGCTAATAAAGCAGCTCCTGCTAGTAAAAAAGGTAAAGCTTTTTTCTTCATTTTTCTCCTCTTTCTCACGGTAAGATAAATCATGTGATTAGTAACATTATAGATTATTTTATCGCTTTTTACAAGAAGGATTCTAGCAACTGGGCGGGCGCAAAGCTACTGACTTTATTCATTCAGCTTCTGCCACATCCAGAACCCTGTAGATTGTTTTTGCCAGAGCTGCTTCATAATCAGATGCACCGTAAGGCTTATCAGTCGTGACGTGGGCTGTCTGCTGTTCTAGGTCTACCGCCACATCTGACACTCCCTCCATAGACAGGAAGTGCTGGGTGACGTGTTTGACACAGTTTTGACAAGATAAGTTTTCTAATTGGACTATTTGTTTCATAGATTCATTCCTCCGTATATTTCTTCATTTTAAAGCGTCCTAGACGCAGAGCATTGACGACAACCGATACTGAGCTTAAGCTCATGGCCAGACCAGCCAACATAGGATTGAGCAAGGGACCGCCGAAAAGATGCAATAGCCCCATAGCAATCGGGATGCCCAGGGTATTATAAGCAAAGGCCCAGAAAAGATTTTCCTTGATATTGCGGATGCTCGCCTGACTGAGCTTGATAGCCTTGACCACATCCTGCAAATCACTATGCATGAGCACTACATCTGCCGACTCAATAGCTACATCTGCGCCTGAGCCGATGGCTATTCCAACATCTGCTTGGACCAGAGCTGGAGCATCATTGATACCGTCTCCGACCATAGCCAGTTTTTTCCCAGCTTCCTGTAAGTTCTTGATAGCAGCGGCCTTCCCATCTGGCAATACACCTGCGATGACTTTTTGAATTCCAGCTTTCTGGGCAATAGCTGTCGCGGTTTCTTCACGATCTCCTGTCAGCATGATAACTTCCAGCCCCATAGACTGGAGCTCCTGCACAGCCGACAGACTGCTGGACTTCATCTCATCTGCTACCGCTAAAATACCTTCTAGCTGTCCATCTATTGCGACAAACATGGCTGTCTTCCCTTCTTGGGAAAGCTCCAATAACTGTTCTTGAAAGACACTGCTGTCAATGCTCTTTTCTTTCATCAAGCTTTCATTTCCCACCAGAAGCTGTCTGCCCTCAACCTGAGCTGATAAGCCTCGTCCAATTACGGCCTCAAAATGACTGACAGACACTAAGTCAAGCCCCTCCTCTTCAGCAGCTGCCAAAATAGCCTGAGCCAAAGGGTGCTCGGAATGCTGCTCAGCACTGGCTATTAACCGCAACAAGTCGGACCGATTAAAATCACTCAAGGCTAACAGATTTGTCAGACTAGGCTTACCAACCGTAATCGTCCCAGTCTTATCAAGAACAATAGTATCCAGCTGATAAGCAGCTTCCAAAGCTTGACCAGACTTAATCAGAATTCCATTTTCAGCCCCTTTACCAGTCCCAACCATGATGGCTGTCGGAGTGGCTAATCCCAGCGCACAAGGGCAGGCAATGACCAGAACTGCGATAAAGATTGACAGGGAAAAGCTAAGACTCTCACCAGCTAGAAAATACCAGCCAAGCGCGGACAAAGTAGCCAAGCTTAGCACAATCGGGACAAAATAGAGCGAAATCTTATCGGCCAAAGCCGCTATCGGTGCCTTAGACCCTTGCGCTTCCTCCACCAATCTGACAATCTGAGCTAAGGTCGTATCCGAACCCACCCTAGTTGCTTGGTAATCAATACTACCATTTTGATTGATTGTGGCACTGGTAATGGTATCGCCGACCTTCTTTTCAATCGGGACACTTTCACCAGTCATCATGGACTCATCCACAAAGGTCTGCCCCTCCGTCACAAGGCCATCTACCGGCATACGCTCTCCTGGCTTGATACGGATAATATCTCCAACTCGGATTTCCTCCGTATCAATGGTCACAGCCTCACCATAACGAATCACTGTCGCCTGACTAGGCACTAGCTCAAGCAGAGACTGAATCGCCTGAGACGTTCTCCCCTTGGCTGAACTTTCCAGATATTTACCCAGAAGAACCAAGGCAATAATCACTGCAACAGACTCAAAATAAAGCTGATGAACAAAGGGATGATGACCAAGAAAAACCTGACTGACCGAGTAGAGGCTGTAGAAAAATGCTGCGCTGGTCCCCACCGCAATCAAACTATCCATATTAGGATGCCTCTTGATAAGATTGCGAAATCCCCTCTGATAGAAACCACGACCAATCCACACAGCAGGCAGAGTCAAAAGTAGTTGTGACAGAACGAAGACCAAAGGGTGCGCCATATGGTCCAAGAAGCTAGGCAGAGGAAGACCGACCATACTGCCCATCGAGATATAAAGCAAGGGCAGAGCCGTAATCAAAAGAATCAGCAACTCTTGTTTCTTTTTTTGCAATTTCTGAGCTTTAATCTCAGCTTCTTCGCTTACATCAGACGGTCGGTCTTTTCCTTTTTCTTCTGCCTGATAACCAGCCTCAGCTACAGCATCCAGCACTTGCTGGCTATCAAATCCCGCCTTAGGAAGCAAACTGAGACGTTCTGTCGCCAGATTGACACTGACATCCTCGACCGTTTCCAAGTCCTTGACCGCCATCTCCACCGTCATAGCACAGGCAGCGCAGGTCATACCAGAGAGTTTGTATTCTTTCTTCTCGCTCATCAATGCGCCTCCTTTCCGTGCCCGCAACGACACTGACCTTGCGGACAGTGGCATTTGATTTCCAGCGGAGCCGAAGCTCTTTTTTTGTCTATAACCTGACTGAGCCGCTCCAAATCCCCCTGACTAAACTGATTGCCCTCAATCATTGAAATCAAAAGATCTCCATGTTTAGTATTACAGATATTGTCAAAAAGAGCCTGCCAAGTACTTTCCAGATGATCCGCTTCTAAAATCCGAGCATCGTAGTAAAACTTGCCCTCGATTTTTTCCATAGCGATAAATTCTTTGGTCTTCAGACGATTCAAAAGGGTCTTGATGGTTGCCGGCTTCCAGGAAAAATCAGCTTCCAAACGCGCTATAATCTCTGTACTGCGACTGTGTGGATAGGCCCATAGCACACGCATCACTTGCCATTCTGCTTGGCTAATATTTTGCTGTTCCATTGTTTAACACTCCCTTATCATTTACATTTGTAATCTAACTCTTTATTAGTTTACATTTGTAATCGTAATTTGTCAAGTATTTTTATCGTCATATTTCCTGATATACAAAAAAAGAAGGCGGGATAGTCCCGTCTTCTTACTTTATTTATATTAATGCGCCAACATCTCTTGGGCAATTTCTTGACCGGTCAATTTACTTGGATAATAGGTTGGCCAGTTTTCCAGTTCATCAAAGAGTGCTTCCTGGCTTTCGCCACCATAGAAGATATGGAAGTGAGCCGCCTTGGTCGGTGCAATGTTGTGGTCGCTAAACTGAACATACTTGTACTCCCCAGCATCCTCGTCTGTCGCTTCAAACATGAAGCGAACTCCACGATTTCCCTTAGAGTAAGTCAAAGTGTGCTTGCCAACGTATTTATACGTATATTTCTTGGATTTTCCATCTACCACAAATTCCATAGTCTTGTCTGTGATATTGATATTGGAAACATCTGTCTTGTAGCCTTTGTCATAGTAGTCCTTGTATTCAGCTGCTGTCATTTTTCCAGTCAGCTTAGCCTTGTAGTCAAAGACTTGGTCCAAGGTCCCGTCTTTCAGATAAGGGTAAACAGACTGCCACTCGCCAGCATAATCAGACAAGGTCCGATCCTTGACGGCACTGTCTTCAAAGTAGCCGTTTTGCACTGTCTTATCGTCTTCTTCTTTCTCGGCTGCAATCTCCGCTCCCTCTTGGTCAGTTGTCTTCTTGAGAGCCTTTAGATTGGCCTGCATGATAGAAACATAGTCTGCCCCATCCTTGGTCTGCTCCTCGGTCAAGCTTTCCAGCGGATTCAGGACATCAAGCTCTACCCCTGTTTCCTTAGCCAGAGTAGAAGCCAGAGCCTGAGAGGCATTCTCTTCAAAGTAAATATACTTGATTTTATTTTTCTTGATATACTCGGTCAATTCAGCCAAGCGTGAAGCGGATGGCTCACTGTCTGGTGAAAGTCCAGAAATTGGCACCTGCTTCAAACCATAGTCCAATGCCAGATAGTTAAAGGCTGCGTGCTGAGTGACAAAGCTCTTTTGCTTGGCGTTGGCCAATCCATCTTCATATTCCTTGTCCAAGGCTTCTAGTTTCTTGATATAAGCCGCTGCATTTTTCTCAAAAGCAGCTTTCTTGTCAGGATAAGACTTGCTCAAGCTATCACGGATGTTCTCCACCATTTTAATAGCTCGCTTCGGTGACAGCCAGACATGGGGATCATAGGCATGATGATGTCCCTCTTCACCATGGTCATGGCCTTCTTCCTCTTCACCACCAGGCAGCAAGAGCATATTTCCAGTCGCCTTGATAACTGTTTCTTCCTTATTTTTCAAAGTTTTTAACAGATCAGGAACCCAAGTCTCCATGTTTTCATTTTCATAGACAAAGGCATCTGCATCCTGAATCGTCGCAACTGCCTTAGCTGAAGGCTCATAATCATGCGGCTCTGTACCTGCCCCGATTAGAAGTTCAACATTGGCCTCATCTCCAGCCACCTGCTTGGTAAACTCATAAACAGGATAAAAAGTCGTGACAATATTGAGCTTGCCATCTGCATTTTTTTGATTGGAACAAGCTACTAAGAAAATACTCAGTAAACCTGCTAATAGTAAGCTAATTTTTTTCATTTTCTGCTCCTATTTCATAAATTTTTTGACCAGATTGACCAGCAAGAACAAGCTGACGAAAATAATCGTAATGCTGGCACTAGCTGGCGTCTCTGCATAGTAAGAAATATAAAGTCCGGCAATCATACCAAAGAAGCCGATGGCATTTGCCAGCAAAATAACCGACTTGAAATTTTTCCCAATCCGCAGAGCTATACTGGCCGGCAAGACCATAATGGTCGAAACCAGCAAGGCTCCCGCAGCTGGAATCATGAGGGCAATCGCAACACCCGTCACGATATTAAAGAGAATGGACATGGTACGCACAGGCAGCCCATCCACAAAGGCCGTATCCTCATCAAAGGTCAAGATGTACATGGGGCGAATAAAGAGGAAGGTCAAGACAAGCACCACAGCAGCAATAACAAAGAGAGAAATCACCTGCTCCATACTGATAGTCACAATGGAGCCAAACAGATACTGATCCAGACTCATCGAGCTAGAACTCTTACCCTTACTCATAACAATCAAGGAAATAGCTAAGCCAGTTGACATGAGAATGGCCGTTCCGATTTCCATGAAATTCTTATAGATAGTCCGCAGATACTCCAAAAAGACTGCTGCAACAATGACGACAAGCACCGTTGTGAGAGTGGGAGATAGTCCAAGAACCAATCCAAAAGCTACACCTGCCAGCGAAACGTGACTGAGCGTATCACTCATAAGGCTCTGCCGACGTAAAATCAGGAATGTCCCCAGAATCGGTGAGAAGAGGCTCATGGCAATAACTGCCAAGAAGGCTCGCTGCATAAAATCATAGGAAAATAGATTAAGCATGGCTCACCTCCTGTCGGCCGTCACTTTCATGAACATTGAAACAGCGCCAAGGTGAGTCCTGATTACGGACCAGGTGAATGTTGCGGTCAGCATATTTACGAACTTCTTCCGGATCGTGTGTAATCATCAAGACAGCCTTCCCATGCTGATGAGCACTATGGTGCATGAGCTTGTAAAATTCATCCTTGCTGCCTGCATCCATCCCTGTTGTCGGCTCATCTAGGACAAAAATATCCGGATCCGAAGCAAACATCCGAGCAATTACAGCCCTCTGCTTTTGCCCTCCAGAGAGAGAACCAATTCGCTTATCCCGATGTTCCCACATACCTACAGATTTAAGACTTACCTTTATATGCTCTTCATCATGCTCATTCAAGCGACGAAACCAGCCTTTACGCGGATAACGTCCCGACTTGACAAACTCATATACCGTACTAGGAAAACCAGCATTAAAACTGGCAATCTGCTGAGGTAGATACGCAATCCGCAGTTTCTTGCCTCGCACATTGGTCTTGGAAATCTTCACTTCCCCATGCTTGGGCTGCAAAATACCCAAACTAGCCTTGATAAGCGTCGTCTTAGCAGCTCCATTTTCCCCCGTCAAAGTTACAAACTCACCACTGTCTAGAAAATAATGAATATGCTCTAGCACAGGCTCCTTGTCATAGTAAAAGGAAAGATTATCAACTGTGATATATCTCATTTGCCGATCTCTCCCACTAAGGCTTCCAAAAACTTCGCAATTGTCGCCTGTTCACTAGCAGAAAACTGCTCAGCCAATTTTTGATAAGTCTCCAAAGTATGCGCGTGATGATGCTGGTGTTCCTTTGCAATCGGCTGCGCTAAGTCAGTCAAACGGTAAAAGGTAACCCGTGCATCTCTTTTATCTTTAAAGGCTTGCAGCATCTCTTGCCGAGCCAAAGATTTCACAGCCTTGGTCACCGCAGCTTGACTCACATTCAGTTTTTTTGCCAAATCAGAATTTGTCAAGGATTCCTCAGACAAAAGCATCAAAATATGCTCTTGCGTATTGGTTAAAGGCACATCACTCGTGCAAGAACCAATCAGAATCTCATGCTGATTTTCTGCTTTCAAAATAACTTCATTTAAAAATTGATCGATCTTCTGCGCTAAATGAGTCATTTCCTCCTCCTTCTCTTAACCAGTTAAAGCTTTACTGGTTAATTATACCACAAAAAAGAAAAGAGTCAAGAATTTTCAGTAAAAGTAAGATGCTTTTCACAAAAAATATTTAATCATACAATTAGATTCTTAAGCCCTAAATAAAACTCAATCAGAGAATGAAAAGCAACAAACCGAGCTGACTCATATTAGCATTCTAGATTCTATAAACAATTTGATGGTGAGTCCATTACATTAGTTGAGTGTGGATTTACAAGTAAAATCATGATTCAATCTTCCGCATTAGCTTGCAAGTAAATACTACAGAAAAGACAAAAAAACGAAGCTAAAATGCTTCGCTAAACTTAAGCTATACCGGCGGCCGGGGTCGAACCGGCACGTCCGTGAGGACACTGGATTTTGAGTCCAGCGCGTCTGCCAATTCCGCCACGCCGGCTCAAGTTTTTAACTGGGGTAGCTGGATTCGAACCAACGCATGAGGGAGTCAAAGTCCCTTGCCT